>JAFEGK010000010.1:0-116846 GCA_018239985.1 Verrucomicrobiota bacterium
ATCCTAAGAGGGTGTCTTCAAATTCTTGTTTCGTCGATTTTCGGGATTATTTTGGCCAATTTTCGTTTCAAATTTTGGGGGTCATATTCGGAGAGTGATATTACCCCCAAAATTTGAAACGAAAATTGGCCAAAAGAACCCTAAAATCGACTGAAACCGAATTTGAAGGCACCCTCTAAGGCAACGACAGATCGAAGCAAAGGGGTTCGAAGGAGGAGTCCATAGTAGAACTATGGACGACGATAGAGAATCGATATGTCGCAGCCGCAGCAAGTTATTTGTCACCTATTTGGATGCCGGGTTAATATGCAACACACTACCCACGGGCACGGGGGCAGGGCAGGGAATGTAGATAAATCTTTACTAATATTCGAATAAAGATTTAAGATGTCACCCTTTAACAAAGGAAAAAATTGAATGACAACAGCTTTGCAACACCGACACCAGAACATCACCGATCTGAAAGAATCTACCGTCTATCCGCTAATGGGAAAGCTCAAAGACCTAAGGACGTCATCAGTTTCAACAAAAGAACAGTTTGTTGAGCTACATCAAAAATTCGTTACCTGGATTGATGGGTGTGATCAGGAGAATGACCCTCTTGGAGCAGGCGCTGCAGTTAGCCTAGTTTTTGCTGTTCTTGAGCACAGCCAAAATCGGCTCTCTAATGAGGAGAAAAAAGAGCTAGGACAAAGAGCTGCTGCTGTCATTAGACAAAGGCTGCCCATTGATGGAATCCGAGATGAATTCCTCAAACAGTACGAGTAGTGTTAGTCCCTTCGGGGATTAAATCGACGAACGCCTGGCCTAGCCTTGCTTTATCGGGGGTGATGACAACCCCCGCGTCGTTTAATTTCCCAAAACCATATTTCAGCATGAGCTTGAAGTCTTTCTCAGTATGATTGAGGCTATCTAATTGGGCATGAGCTTCTGTAAGCCGGCCTTCGACTTCGGTAATCGCTTCGGTAAATTGCTCTTCAGAATCTGAGTCGATTTTGAGATGGTGATCACTCAATTCAAAGTATAGTCGATCTCTGTTACCCTGAAGCTCTCTCAACACATAGGGAGATTGGGTGTTTCTTAAATACCATTCTAGATTCTCTAGAGATGCTGTCCCTGGCTCTTTGACCTTTTTAAAGCGAATTTGATGGGCTAAGAGATAGTCGTCTATCGCGTTTAAATAGCTTTCAAAAGCTTCATCAGAGGAGTCGGCACTCAATGCTTTTTGACAGGCGATCATGGCGTCCCAAGCTTCTTTGAGGTTATCCAAATTGGCTAAGTCGACATGCATGTTTTTGATTGCATTAAGGACAAACGCTCGATAGCTCTCTTGCAGTTCAATGGTGGCATCTACAGGGGTTTTATTTTCTCGAGCGCACTCGAGGTCCAACTCATCTTCTATTTTGCGCATATGGGCTTCAATGGAAGAGTCTAAGTGATTACTGAAGATGGGCCCTTGAAAGGTAGAGCCTCTCTGAAGTTCAAAAGCTGTTCCAGAAAAAGTCATCCTTTTCTCACGAGCCGTCAGAGTCGAAGCAAGCCGATCGAAGGTCTTGAGTCTATCATTTTGGTTTTCAGAATTGAGTCTTTTGATCTCTTTTGTCGATAGACCAAATCTTCTAGTTAAATAACCCTGATAGGCGGGCATTAATTGACTAAAGCAATTCGTAAAGAGTGCAGTCCTAACGATGTCAAAGATATCGTCGTAGAGTTTGCATGAGAAGGCAGCATGGGCCGCGTGGCATCCTCCACAGTGTGCATGAGCGCCATTAATATGCGTTTTGCCTCTTGTCGTTAGGCAATTAAAGGCATAACTTTCAGCAAATCGAGAGAGAGAAAAAAAGAGCCTCGCGCGAACTTTTTCAACTACAAGGGCAGTATCAATCGATTTACAATCGTGATCGTCTCTAATAAGCGTGGCAGTATCTTCGATTTTAGCCACTTTTCTTGGTTTGCGTGGCGTTGGCTTTTCTTGAGAGGCTTTGGTTTGCTCATTTGTTGAATCCCGTAAAGCCCGTTTCCATAAAGATGGCTTTTCGGGTGTAAAGGGAGTTTCTGGAAGTTCAAAATGGTCTGATTTTCTTGGTGTGAATGGTCCTGGTTCGATTGTCATATTCGGTGCCTAAAGGGGTGAGCAGTTTCATATGACGTATATTTAAAGAAAAATAATCATTAATTCATAGATAAAATATGAATTTTTCAGAGTTTAATTTTTTCTTGATAAGAACGCGACGCAGAAGACGTTGCCGATTCGCTCTTTGTCAGGGGGTTGTAACTCACCTTTTTCATTTGGCTTGCCGTAAGCATAATTGATCATCTTTTGGAAGTCGGCGGCGGTATGATTTAAGCCATCTAGCTGATAGCAGGCTTCAACTAAGCGACGCTCAATTTCTGTTTCCACTTTGTCAAATTCCTGGTCTGCATTGACAGGTATTTTCAAACTATACTCAATCTCTTCGAAAAATTCTTTCGAGCGGTTCTTTTGAAGTTGAGTTAAGTTATAGTTAGATTGTGTCCCATTCAGGAAAGGTTTAAAGTGCTTGATTTTTTTGGGAGTTCCATCTGGCGGATTTGTGAAAAAGGTTTCAAAGGCTTTTAGATAAGCATCGACCGCTTGCAGATAACTTTCAAAATCCTCTCCCTGCTGCTTAGCGATCATATCGTTAAAGGCACAGCGCAGGTTATCGAGGTTATTATGTCTTATATTGAGATTATCGATTGCACTGATGACTAGAGAGCGATAGTCAGCCTGGAGTTTTTCAAGAGCTTCAACAAGGGTCAATTCTCCTGTGCTGCACTTCTCGGCATATTCTGCTTCTTTTGCCCGCAGGCGATTTTCGATGTAGATATCAAAACGATTAGATGAAGTGGGATTTTCATACGTGGCAGCCCTTTCAAACTCTACTGAAGTGCCAATAAAAGACAATTTCTTTGCATCAGCTTTTAGGTCAAAAGTTTTTTCTTTTAGAATTTTCATGCGAATTTCACTTTCGGGAGAGTCCAGTGATGTTAATTCTTCATCTTTAAATTTAAATCGAGATTTTAAATAATTTTGATAGTTTGGTTCTAATTCAGAGAATCGTTTTTCGCTTAAGAATCGTTCTGCTCTTTGCAAAATGTCATCTTTGATCTTGCAGTTCAGTGCAGCATGGGCAGCTTGGCAACCGCCACAATTAGAATGGGCCCCATTTTGATGGGTTTTTCCTCTGATAGTTTTGCAGCCGAAAGCAAACGCTAGGGCAAAATGACTCAGAGAGTGGACCATTCGGGCGAATACTTTTTGCGTGGTGATCGCTGTGTCGACCATTTTGCAATCGTGCCCTTCAGCGCGAATACGAGTTGCCGTTTTATCCAAAGGGAGAACTACACGGCCCTTCATTGGAGAGAGGAGTTCGGCCTTTTTCTTCGACTCGGCAGTCTGGAGTTTTGTTTTCACCCTTAAAACCGCAGGGTGGGATCGAATGCGTGTTGGCGTTTTACACACAGGGACGAATTCACGGCCCTTCATTGGAGAGAAGAGGTCGGCTTTTTTCTTCGACTCGGCAGTCTGGAGGTTTGTCCTATCCTGTAAAACAGCGGGGGTTGGTCTAACTGACAATTGTTTAATTCCTTCAATTATTTATTATACATTATACATTAAATAGAATTAATAAACAAGTGTTTAAAATTAAATTAAGAACTATAAAGTTTTAAGCGCCAATGAAATAGACGGCTGTATCGCCGAAGTTCCTGACATCCAATATGTTAAATCCGGAAGCCGAAATAATTGCCCTCTTGCTTTGCTCTAAGATGATTATCCCCTCTGGAGCTAGCAGCGGAGGCAGTTCCCCCAGAAGGGGGGCGATCGATAGGCTGTAGGGTGGGTCGATATAGATCAGATCGAACTGCTTGCCCTCGCGGATCAGTCGTTTAACTGCGCTTGCAGCGTCCATCTGAAGGACGGTTGCTTCGATTTGGAGGCTCGTTAGATTCTCTTTGATGCAATGGATGGCGGCCCGATCTTTCTCGACGAAAAATGCAAGGGAAGCCCCGCGGGAGAGGGCTTCAATCCCCATGCTCCCACTTCCGGCAAATAGGTCGAGAAAGCTTTTCCCCTCAATCTGGTTTTGGAGAATATCGAAAATTGAGCCACGTAGTTTGGCTGAGGTGGGGCGCGTCGTATCTCCCTTGGGGATTTTGAGCACCCGGTTTTTATAAAGGCCTGAAATAATTCTCATTGAGCTGTTGCAATGTCCCCATGAAATGGGGCGACAATCTGTTCTGCTTCCCTCAAGTATAAGGCTTTGCCGTTTTCAAGGAAATGCTCATAGCAGATTTTCGAGAGCGATTCGGCCCACAGTTTTTCTAGCGGGCGACCGCCGGCAGGGGCCTCTTTAAGGGCAATCCGTTTGCGGATGTTGACCATTTTATCCCGGTTTTTGCCCTGGATGAAGAGGGTGAGATCGCACAGCTCGTCAACTGTCCCAGTGATGACGTAGGGCTGGCCAGCAAACAGCGGTGGTAGGAAGTTGTCATGTGGGTGTAATTCGACGCGTGCATTAGAGGCTGATGCGGAGATTTCGATCGTCGGATTTTTGATAATCGGATTGTGCAAATTTTTTACCAACTGGACTAATTTTCTTGGGAAGCCGGCATTGGTATCGGAGTAGAGGAATTTGCCGGCAGATGCATAGCTGAGTAGATCGAGGAGTACAAGGTTGTTTCCTTTGCCCGCAGCAGCTGTGTAAAATTGAATATTCCGTTCACCAGCTTGGGCCAACTGATTCATCAATTTTTTTTGTCTTTGCGGATTTTGGAGGCTATTGCCATCGGTAATGAAGATAAAGGAATGGAGCTCGTCAGGCTGGCTCTTAGTCGGCAAGAGGCATTCAAGCGTTCGGAAGGGTTCTTTTCCGCTTTGTTGGAGTTCGAGGAACTCTTCGGCCATTTGGATGGTTTTGGGGGAGACGGCGAGATTATTTTCGGAAAGTTTTGTGATCTGTTTATCGATGAAATAGATATTAAAACTATCTCCTTCGCACAAAGCTGCAAGTGAGC
This sequence comes from Verrucomicrobiota bacterium, assembly GCA_018239985.1. Classification (GTDB taxonomy): domain Bacteria; phylum Chlamydiota; class Chlamydiia; order Chlamydiales; family Rhabdochlamydiaceae; genus Sacchariniichlamydia. Next base: position 5,038 of record JAFEGK010000010.1, read on the forward strand.
GTTGAACAGCCATTTTGAAGCGGGTGAGCTTATGCTTTTCAATGGTACTAGAGCGGTCAATCACAAAATAGAAATTTTGCTTCATGCTTGGATAGTTTTCTTCCATCTCGGGTTGGAGTGTCAGCGAGAAAATATATTTGTTATTCACAGGGTCGTGCATAAAGGTGACGTCGACTTCGAGATCCTCTTGCCAGGTCAGGTTGCTTGCCACTTTATCTAGTCCATAGTAGTCAAGATCGGGAAGGGTGATTTCAGCCATGCTCCTTTTGATCCATTGTGTGCGCAAAAAATCGACCGCATTGGGTGTGATCAGATGTGGTGTGGTGCTCTCTTGTAGATCTGTGAAGATGTTTTCTTGAGATGACGATTCATCTTTCGGGGCGATGTGAAGATTTTTCAGGGTATTGACCAGCTGAGGTGTCAGCTCTTCGATTTGCGAGGAGGGCAGTGCATCTGGGCAAAACTGTTCAGCACTCATCGTGTAGTCATCTTCGGTCGTTTGTGCAATCGGCGCGATTTCAATTGGCAGAGTTGGTAATGCGAGGATGGCAACGGGCTCAGAGACCGATGTTTCGGGGGTTTTGTCTAAAAAGCTATCAAGGGCAAAATCGGCTAAATCAGCTTCCATCAGGGGGTCGAAGAGAGGTGGCATAGAGGCAGCATATTCGAGGGCAGGTGGCTCAGGTGGGGTCAACGCTTCTTCGCGTGCTAAAGGAGGAGCTTCCTTTTTTTGGGGAGCTTCTTTTGCTAGATCTTGTAGGGGCTTTGAAAAATGGGAAGCGGCAATCACTTGATTGAGCGATTCTTCGAGCGCCTTTTCCATTTTTGCAACGAGGAGCTCTGAGCCATCTTTTGAAATCATCTTTGGATCGGGTGCCGATTTCATTAAAATCGCCGAATCTGTTCGCTTCAAAGTCAAGGGATGAGAATGGATGATCCACACAGCGCCGCAGTGCATCGCGACGGAGGCCGAGAGGCAAAAGATAAGTAAGGGTTTACGGATTTCTCCAAACTTTATCATTCTTTTACTAATTCCACCTTAATCTTTTTTACACGATCTAATAAGTAAGGTTGCAAATGTTCTTTATTTTGTAAAAGTAGATTGACGGTTTCTAATGCTTTTTGCTGGCATTCGGCAGCTTTTGATGTTCTATTTTTTGCCTTCAAGATTTCAGCTTCACATTTTAACATCTGCGCCTGTGCGTACTGCATATAGGCGTTGAAGATGCCATTTTTTTCAGGATGCTGCTGGCGCAAGATCGTATATTCTTGGGTAATGGGATCTTCCAGGTTGTTGAAATCTTCTACCATGCGTTTGTAGAAAAAGTGGCTATTTTTAGCTTGCTCTTCACCAGCGGTCATATTGCAACGGATTTCAGCATATTGAAGGGCAGCTTCCAGATGCAGAGGCTCAGCGAGCAATTTTTTCTGAATCTGCAGATCCTTTAGATCGTGTAAGATGGTGATGATCTCAGGATTTTCAGCTGTTCGATTGACCGGATTGATCTGCCGATACTTCAGTTTCGCTAGATGTAATTGTGCAGTATTTGTGACAATCGAGGTGCTTCTTTCGCCAGGTTTTGCAAGCTCGCAGTAGAGCTTGATTGCTTGAGCATATTCCCCATCGGATTCATACGCTTGGGCCAGTTCTAGGGTCGTGCGCCGTTTGAGTTTCCAAGGAAGCTCAGATTGAGTCGCTTGAGCATGGGACAATTGCTGCAGAAGGGCGATCTGATCTCTTTTCTCATCGTGGAGGCCGAGAAGATGGGCGAATTTAAGTGCTTCGACTTCCAATTGAGGGGTAACCGTATCCAACAGGTTGCAATAGAGCAGCTTAGCTTTATCATAGTCCCGTCCGGCAAGCGCCTGGTTGTAGTAGTAATTTGTCAGCCAGACATAATTTTCAAATTTGATCGTTTTGTCTTTCCAAGCCCCTGATGCAAACAGATGTTCAGCGGAGCGGCCATAGAAATAATCCTTTTCTGTGACTTCTGTTTCCCCTTTTGCAAGATAGACATTAAAGAGCTCTAGATGTAGAAGGCCGCTTTCTGGGAGTTTAGGGTTGTGTTTGAGTGCCATCTCGCCGTGGTGGATGAATAGGCCCGCATCTGTTGATAGTTTCTTTTGACAGATGGCCATCAAAAGATGGGCATCAGCCAGAAGGCTCCGATCTGCCACGGAGCTGATGTAGCCCGCAATCATCGGTGCTGCAATCTCAAATTGTCCCAGTTCACATTGGCATTTGAGCATCGCTAATTCGTACTGCTCTTTCTCTTTCTGGCTCAGAGCATTGTGCTTAAGCGCCCCTTCGACAATTGAGACGAACGATTGCTTCTCGCCTCCATTTTTTAACTCTTCGATGCTACAATTGAGCAGATGGCGCCAGGCCGCTGTCGCTCGCTGGCTCGACGGATATTGCTCGATGAATTGAGAAAACATTTCTCGAGCCCCTTTCCACTGATCGGTTTGGGCAAGGAGGACGGCACAGTCATAGAGAGCCCCTTCAGATTCATCAGGGTAGGTGGCGATCAGAGTCTTAAGATCAGTTAACGCTTGTTCAATATTGCCGCTATCCCTGTTCATTTGGGCATGGATCATCAGGACTTTCGCTGCTTCGGAGTCTTTAGGGAATATTGTCTGGAAGGAGTAATAAGTCCGCTCGAGCAGAGGGACATCCTTTAGATAGCGAGAGCAGTTAGCCAGTAGCAAAAAGGCCGTTTTCAGTTCTTTAGACTTCTCTTTATTGATTTTGATGAAATTTTCTAGAGAAAGAACCGCCTGATCATACTTGCCTAAAGCATAGTGGGATCGTCCTTCATAGAAAGTGAGTAGAGGGATTTTTTGGTTGGGCATCAGGGAAACGGTCTCATTATAGAGGCGAAGATAATCCTCGTATTGCTCAGCCTGATACATCAAGATCAGGGCATTATAAGCGGCTAACCGGGACCGTTTGCCTTTTAGCTCATGGACTTTGAAAAAATTATTGATCGCTTCAAATTTATTGTCCTTAATTTGCAAAATGGCAGCCTGAAATAAAAAGCGCTCTTGATGTTCCGGAAATTTTTCTGCCAGACTGATATAGATGGCGGCTGCTCTTTCGTCTTCACGAAGCAGGCGGTGGACCTCGGCTAGGGGGAAAAGGGCTCTATCGCTGAAAGTAGATTGGCTGAGAAGCTTGTAATGAGGCTTGGCCAGCTTTAAATAGAAGACTTTTTTCTCCATATCATCGCAAGAGAGGGCGTAGCGGAAATAGGATTCGGCAACCAAGTAACGGACTTTAAGAGGATCGATTGCAGCCGATTTATTTTTATCTTTAAGAAAATCTTCCCCTTTTTCTATAACGGGAAGATAATCGCGCATTTCGAAATGCGCTTGCAAATGATTGAAATAGATCTTTTCTCTGATTTCAGGATTTTCAATCGACAGGTAGGTAGCAAGTGCCTGTTGAAAGTTATGCTCTTGAAAATAGAGATCGCCGAGCATCGAATTGAGAGGATCGCGCAGTGAGGTGTTCGGATTTTTTGTTAGAAAATCGATCACCTGTCTCTTGACTGTTGCATAATCGCCATCTTTCCAATATTCGGTAATTCGGCGTAGCAAAAGAGCTTCCTGTGGTGTGGCAGTTTCCGAATAGGCGACGTTGGACAACAGCAGAATCGTACAAATAGCCAATGCGCGAGGGTCGAAGAAGCGCTCACCCATCTCTATCCTCCTAGAGAAATCCTTTTTCGTCATTATACAAAGCTCAATTTTTAAAGCTAGCACAATGTAAAATAAATTTTTTGCAATTTGATCAGAGATGACAGGATCTGGTTTACAAGTTTTAAATAGGGGATTATATTTTTACGTAAAAGAGGCAATTGCCTCAAAAAGGAAGGTACAGCATGGGTATTCAGTTAATGGTTATCGCAGCACTGCTCATCGCCATTTCAAACTTATGTCTTCGTCGCAGCATCGATGCAGGAGGAACTAGCAAAGCCTATTTAATGATGCAGCTAGTCCTTTCCTTTGTGGTGATGGTCCTCCTCAATCCCGTTCGGACTGGCGACTATTCGTGGAGTACGCCGATGGCTCTCTTTGGTCTTGCCGGCGGCGTATTACTCGCTGCAGTCATGACTTTCTTAGGTAAAGCCCTTGAGAATGGGCCGCCTGGACTCTCTGTTGCGATCCTCAATTGCTCTTCTGTGATGCCCATTTTGATGCTCGTTATCCTTTTCGGATCACAATATGGATTCTCTTATACCCTATGGAATGCTGTCGGCTCAATCCTCGTCATCCTCGGAATTTGTTGGGCTGGCTGGGATGGGGGCCAGCTAGAGAGCCGCAAAAAATGGCTTGTCTTTGTTGCCCTCGCCTTCTTTGCACACGTTGCTTATCTTGTATTTTTGAATTGGCGCGCCCTTTTCCTCAATTTCCCCGGCCAAGAGGGGCTTGGTCTCTCCTTTGAGCCCGAAACCTTGAATACACAATGGTTCATGCCGATGGTGTTCCTTTCAGCAGCTGCCATTCAGACTTATATATTCTTCTCTAAGGAAAAGAGAATGCCCAACCGATCTGAAGCCATTTACGGCCTTTTTGGGAGTATCGCTAATGGGCTTGGAGCATTTCTGATGATTAAGGGGACAGAAATTGCGACTCCGATCGAGACCGCCATGCTGTTCCCGATCTTCTCTGTCTCGCTCATTCTTGGCTGCAATATCTGGGGTCGCCTCCTCTATTCTGAGGCTGTCAACTGGAAAGCTAACGCCCTTTGCATCGGCGGCATCTTGATTGGGACTGTAGAGTGGAAAGCCCTCTTCTCATAAGTTGGGTTAATAGAGAGCTTCGACGCAATAAGCATCGTAGTAGGCGATCAATTCCTGCGCTTTCTCTTCATGAATATTTCTGAGCTGGTCGTAGATTTTTAGTGCGCAAGCGTTTTCACCTTTGCGGAAATAGAGCTTGCCTAGCCGGAATAAAATCTCGCCGTTTTGGGGATCGAGTTTGAGGATTTGCTCATATTCTTTCTGCTCAGCATCGTGGCGAGAGAGTTCTTTATATAAGGCAGCACGCTGGGCGTGGACCCAAGGATCATCTGGGGCGTACGCGGCGATGATGTGATATTCTTCTAAAGCCCTCTCGAGCGCCATTTCAAACTTTTTACGCATCTCTTCAGATTCATATTCGGGTGGGGTCCATAATAGCTGTTGATTTTGTGCAAGTTTCTTTGGATCTTGATAGAGAGTGGCCAGTGAGATGTAATTATTCGCAAGCGAGCAGTGGGCTTCGAGATCAGCGGGCTCTTTTTTGATCAGCCGTATATGCTCGCGGATCGAGGTGAGCAGGAGCATTTCTTTGAATTTCAGCAAGTCCTTCCAGCGGGTCCAGATCAAAAATTTATCGACGAGATAGGTGAGGGTTTCCGAGGCGAGGATGAGTCGGTTTTTGACGTTGGGGATGCGTAGTCTTCCCATCAGATGGACGATCGATTCTGTAATACAGCAATGATACTCTAGAGTCCCTGGATCATAGGGGATCGAGGATTGTGCTGCTTCGATAAATTCATCTCGAAGTTGCATGAGCCTCTCTGGGCGTCTTCCTTGAAGATAGAAGAGCAGGACCAAATAGGTAAAAACGGTGAGGAAAATTCCAGCTAACCACAGAGCCATCGCCATCGATTGGAGAAAGCGAGAAAACAGGAGCCCGAAAACGATCAGCCCGATAGAGAGGGCAAAAATAAAAAAGGTATGAAACAGAACATGTCCCCGGTTAATCGCAGCAAAGCTTTTCACAAAAGGATCAACATTGATAGAGATAGATTCTTGCTTTTGGGTGGATATTGTCATAGGGGACACTGTATCAAATTGCTAATTCACGATCAATAGCGCGTGTCAGCAGTGTTCTGCATCACGGTGATGACCCGTTTGGAAACGCCGGCTTGGGATAGCTCCAAAGTGTCAGAGGGAGTTAAAAAAAATAGACTTTGGCTCTTTCCGATAATTTCGATGATGACCCCATCGGAGACTCCTGCGCGTGTCATGTTGATGATATCATGAGCGGTAAGAGGCCGGTTTTTGTAAATCTTCTGAAGGGTTTTTGGGTAGTGGCGATCGAGTCGATGGACATCATCCTTTGTCAGAGGCGTTACAATTTGGGCGACGAGAATTTTATCATCTGTAGAGGCGATGAGCTGATTGTGTGCGAGTGGCTCCTCTATCGGGCGGGATTGACAGCTAAGTAGCAGGAGCAAAAGGGGCCATGAGATCTGTTTATTCATATTGCTTTCTCTTGAGGGATAGCGCTGCAATCAAACTAAATATGGCTGTAAGGAGGTAGAGTAGGTGAAAGTCGAAATGGGTGATGATCTCCCCGGCCAGAGGGCCAAGAATAAAGGCTAAGGCGACGATCGATTGGTTGACACCGAAGAGAGTTCCTAGCATTGATCGAGGGGATTGAAGGGAAAGGGTCACAAGACCAGATGTCCAACATAGAGCTGCACATAGTGCCGCAATTGAAAAATAGATCAAAAATAGTGTGAACGAATGCTTGGGCAGAAGGGTCAGCAGGAGAAAAATTGTCAGAGCGAGCAAGCCGAAAAACAACGTTTTTACTGGGGAAAAATATTTAGCGCAAAAGGGGATAATCACAAAGTTGGCAAAAGCCCAAAGTAGGCCAGAATAAATGAAGACATAAGGAATTTCAACTGCTGAAAGTTGATAGGTATCGACTAAATAAGTAGAGAGAAATTGTATGGAAGTGCTCCAGCTTAGAGTAAAGAAAAAATAGACAAAGAAAATGTTCCCGATTTTCGTCGACTTCACGGCTTCGTAGATATTTTTAAAGCCCCTCAAGATGTCAAATTTATCCCAAGGCATGATTGTGCGACTTTCTTTAAAGAAGAAGAAAATCAAAAGAAAGTTCACGCACGATAGAAATCCGGCGATCAGTAAAGGGAGCTCAGGGTGATAACTGCCATTCAAATCGATAGTCGTTAAGAGCGTCCCTGACAAAATAGCAAATACAAGCCCTAGGCTTCCAATTGTTCCTACGATTCCGAAGTTGCGAATTCGCTCCTCTTTCGAAGAGGTGATATCAGAAATAGCAGCTAGACAAAGTGTGAGGTTTCCGGCAAAAAAACCAGAAATGATTCGTCCAAGCCACAGGAAAACCAGTTCTTCACTATGGATTGCCCATCCAGAAAGGAAATAGCCAACAATCCCTCCCGAGATGGTCATCATGAACGCTTTTTTCCTTCCGATCGAATCGGACAACTCCCCGATGATGGGGGCGCCTAGCATGCGTGCAAGCGGGAAGGCTGCAGTCAGCCCGATCAAAAGGGCAGTTTTATGGATGAATTCCAATTCAGATCCAAGCAACTGAAACTGAGGCTTCAATAGCAGGGATGTAAAAATAGGGAAAATCACGGCTTGACCGAAGCTATCGATAAAATAGGTGAATAAAATAGGAAAGAAAGAGAAACGCCAGATCGACTTTTGAAAGATCATTCTTCTCGAGCCAACGATCCTTCTTCTTCTTTAAAGCGATATCCAACACCCCGTACAGTCTCGATCCAATGGAAATTAGGGCCTAATTTCTTTCGCAAAGCGGCGATATGGACATCGATATTCCGATCGACGATAAAGGCATCATCATTGTGAATATCGTCGAGGAGCTGATTCCGTGTGAGGACTTTGCCACGGTTATTAAGAAGCCGCTTCAAGATCCCAAACTCTGAGAGGGTAATCGGCTGAACGAACTCCCCTTTCTTCAAAAGATAACGATCGATATCGAGAGTAAATTCTCCAAAGCGGACCACATTAGGGTTCTTTTCCATCTCTCGATGCCTGCGCATAACAGCCTTGATTCTCGAAAAGAGAATTTTGGGCGAAAATGGCTTTGCTACATAGTCATCAGCACCAAGCTCTAAGCCGAGCACGACGTCGATCTCCTCTGAACGTGCTGTGAGCATGATCACCGGAATGTCGCGCAAATCAGGATTGGCTTTAATTTTTCGGCATACATCCAATCCATTTTGCCCAGGAAGCATCAAATCGAGGATAACCAAATCGGGTTTTTCACGCTCTACAGCACGATACCCATTGATCCCATCGACTTCCACATGCAATTTATACCCCGACACCTCAGCCTGAAGCTTGATAAGAGAAGCGATGTCCTCCTCATCTTCAATCAAAAGAATTCTCTTCTTATGAGCCATAAAATCTCTCCTTTACATCTTAATCTCAGTAAAGCAAGAGTTTGAAAAAAATGCACTCGAAAATTTTAGAGTCTTTAGAGAGGTCTATGCAGCCCCTGGAGCTCCCTTTTTCTTCTTCCGTTTAGAAAAGAAAGCAAAGTCTTTCTTTTTCTCCCCAAATGGTTTGCCAAATCGGGGCCCTTTCTTTTTATCGGAAGATTCTCCCTTGTTGCCAAAAGGACGCCTTTGCTTCCTTCCAAATTTTTGGTTTTGTTTGGGTCCAGCCCCTTTTGTCTTAGCAGAAGGCTCCAGCCCCTCAATGGTAAGAGTCGCCATTGGCGCGCCCATCATTTGATTGATTTTGTTAACTAGCTGTTCTTCTTTATAGGTTGCGAAGGTGATCGCGACCCCTTTTTCACCTGCTCGACCTGTGCGGCCGATCCGGTGGATGTAATCTTCAGCTTGGAAAGGCAAATCGATATTGATTACGTGAGTCAAAGTCCTTACGTCGATCCCGCGCGCCGCCACATCGGTTGCCACCAAGATATTGATATCTCCGCGGCGTAGTCTGCCGATTGTTCTAGTCCGTTGCCGCTGACTCATATTGCCATGGAGTGCATCAGTCACATAGCCCTTTTCCTGTAATTCATCAGCCAAAGTCTCGGCTGCATTACGAGTTGCGATAAAAATAATTGCTTGCTTGTAGTCGGTATTAGCAAGGATATGATCGAGGAGGCGCATTTTATGGCCCATCCCATCGACATAATAGAGCCTCTGCTCGATGTTGACGTTCTCTCTTTTAGCTGGTTCAAGGAGGATTTCCTCAGGATTTCTCTGCAGTTTTTTCGAGAGGCGCAAAATCTTGGTTTCAAGTGTCGCAGAAAACAGTAGCGTCTGACGATCTTCAGGGGCCTCTTCTGCAATTTTCTCTACATCCTCGATAAAGCCCATGTCGAGCATCCTGTCAGCTTCATCTAGCACAAAGAATTTGAGATTTGAAAGATCAATCCGCCCTTGTTGCATGTGATCGAGTAGACGGCCAGGAGTTGCAACGAGAATATCATGAGGTTTAGAAAGGGCTCTAGTCTGGATAGGGTAAGGGACCCCTCCGTAGATACAAACTGTTTTTAATTGGAGATATTTGGAATATTTTTCAGTGACCGCAGTGATCTGCATCGCAAGCTCCCTTGTGGGGGCTAAAATGAGCACACGGGCCGATTTGCTTCTGGGTGTAGTCAGTAATGTCTGGAGAGCAGGGAGCATAAAAGCTGCCGTCTTGCCTGTCCCGGTCTGAGCCGAACAGATCAGATCGGCCCCTTCGAGCACCTTAGGAATGGCTTGAGCCTGAACAGGGGTTGGCTCTTCATAACCTAATTCTTTTAAGGCCTTTAAGAGCTTGGGGTCTAAATTAAAATCGCTAAAATTTTGCACTATATTCACGTCCTTTTTTTTGTTTAGAACGTTTGCAAATTTAATGAATCGCTCTAAATTCGTCATAAGTATAAAACAAATGTCTGTTATACACAAATGAATTCAAAAATTGAGGTCAGGACGGGGTAATAAATTAATTTAATATAAAAATATGGGTAATATAGTATATAATAAACGGCATTATGATGAATGTTGCTAAAAGTAGTAGAATTATAAATCAATCCTTAACTAATAATCATTTTTTGCAACGCGAAGCGATTATTAGTCCTCCTCCTAAAGTCCAAGCCATTTGGGATACACTACTTAGCACTATAGTCCCGCACAACGAAGTGACGGGCAATCGGAATATCGTCTTTATCCCACAAGCTCTCGAAAAAATCCTCGGGGAATTTTCCTACCGCTCATTAATCACCAGCAACGGGGGGCTAAGTTTCAATCGGGAGAAGAAGCTGCTGGTAGAAAAAGTCAAAAATCAATTACTTCCCCATATTCGGCGTGAATTTGATTGGGATGTGCAGCTAGTAAGCAGCAATCAGATGAATGCCTTTGCACTACCTGGGGGTAAAATCATCATTTGCGAAGGGCTTATCGATCACATGATCGACTATTTGCGAATGAATATCGATGAGATCCAGGCGGGCTTAAGCCATCGGAGCAAAGCAGAGCAGGCAGAAGTGCTGGGACGAGAATTAGAATCGATGCTTGCGGCGGTCATGGGGCATGAAATTGCCCATGCTGACATTGGCCATAGCCGTGCGGCAATCCAAAGGGTTGTACTTCTCTATGTCATCCTTTTCATTGCATTTGTCTTAACCTATTTCTTTTCTCAGAAAGCAGAACGGGAAGACGAAAAGAATCGCAATCGCCCCCTAATAAATCTTATGCATGGGATCCACGATCAGCTTCTGCAGATTGGTTTTCAGCTTTATTCGCTAGCTCAAAGCCGCAGCGACGAATATGAAGCCGATGCGATGGGCATGCAGGTCTATATGCACGAAGCTGGCTACGATCTCAACGGCGCTGTCCGTTTAATGGACATGTTTGTCAAAAAGGATCACTGCTATCATATGGGCTTCTTCGACAAAGTCGCCGAGTTCTTTTCTACCCATCCACTCTCTGAAAAGAGGAAGATGCAGGCGATCGAAATACGCGATCGTGTAAATAAAGTATAAAATAAGTTGGGCCGAGTTCGAAGCTCGGCCCATCCGCCACAATCCCTGGCCTTAGATACAGTTAACGGATTTTGGTTTCGTCGCTTTTTTGAAGATTTTTGGCAAATTTCCCCTTCATTTGTTGGGGTCTTGAAACCAAATCCGTTAACAGCTTCTTAAGGTCTGGGGACACCCAAATCGACCTTTTGCATCTCGAATGCCCCCTTCACGGGGTGCATTTTTAAGAATGATTTAAAACTTTCCACATCTCCCGAGGTGTAAAACAGGTGCTTTACTGGTTCTAGCTCCTCGCATTTCGCCCTCATTTTCACCTCTTCGGCGATGCTCAGTGAGGGGTCGAGGGCTCGAGTCTGGGGGTCGAGCTCTTCTTCGATTTCATTTCGAATGTGGGGGTAGTGGGTGCATGCTAGAATGAGTGTATCGATTTCTTGGCCTAGAATTGGCTTTACACAGTGCCTGATCAGATCTTGGACATCCGACTGCCCGCGCTCGATTTTTTGCTCTAATTGAGGGCATGTAAGCGGAAATAGGGTACTTCCGGGAAGCTCCTTTTCAATCGCTCTCTGGTAAATCCCCGATCCAATCGTCCCTTCAGTTCCCATGATTGCAATACGCCGGTTTAGCGTCATTTTTTTGAGCGCTTTGATCGTGGGTTCGATCATCCCAATCATCGGGATAGGAAAATTTTCCCTTAGGGTTGGCACGACAAGGGTGCTGGCGGTGTGGCAGGGGACGACGATCATTTTGGCGCCGAGGCTGATGAGAAAAGCGGTGATTTGCGAGGTATAGCGGAGAAGCTCGGGGAGGCTTTTTTTGCCATAGGGGAAGTGGGCAGAGTCGCTAAAATAGATGAAGGATTGATGGGGGAGGAGGTGCTCGAGGGCTTTGAGGACGCTTAATCCCCCCACTCCCGAATCAAATAAAGCGATTGGTTGCTGTGTCATTCTGGGATTTTGAGTTCTTGGCCGATCATGATCGTATTGCTAGACAAGCCGTTGGTTCTTTTCAGGGAGTCGACAGTCACGCTATACTGACGGGCAATTTTATCTAGCGATTCTCCCGAGACCACTTTATGGATTTGCACTGTCGGAGCTGGCTGCGCGTTGATGGCCTGAGAAATCGAGTTTAAGGTCGTTTTAAGGTTTGAAACTTCGTCGAGGCGACCGGTGTGGGTTTTGAGCTGGGAATCGAGCGCTGCAATCTGATTGCGGTATTGCTGGAGCGTTTCTGTGGTTTGGTTCAGATGGGTGCTCAAATTGTGCAGATCGGTTTGGATATTGGTGAGCTGTTTTTCGAGTTGATTGATCCGGGCTTCGATGCTGCTGACTTTCATCAGAGTATTGGGCTTGAGATCTGCGACTTTCTCTTCGAGATTTTCGATGTCGATTTTTGTTGAGCTATAGGCTTGTCGCACATCTAGGAGCGCTACCCGGATCTCGTCAAGGGTATCTTGTGTTGCCGCCGTCTGGGTCGACATTTGGGGAGCACAGCCAGCTAAGAGGATGAGGTAAATCCAATGTTTCATTTTTCGAAAATTTTAAACTCCGCACGTCTATTAATGGCCCAGGCATCTGGATTGTGTCCGAAAGCTTCTGGCTGTTCTTTTCCATAGGAAATAGAGTGGATTTGGTTTGGGTTTACACCTCTTTGCACAAGGAGGTTGCGTACGTAGTTTGCTCGTCTGGTCCCTAAGGCGAGGTTGTAAGCTTCTGAGCCCCTCTCATCGCAGTGGCCGCCGACGGCGACATAGGTATTGTGGTTATTTTTGAGGTAGGCGGCTGCTCGGTCGATAATTTGCATGTCTTGAGGATTGCGCAGGACATACTCGTCGGTTTCGAAGTGGACGTTTTGGAAGATTTGGGCAAGGCCGGCCATTGCTTTTTTGAACTGGTCGAGGCTGGGGATACCGCTGCCAGGCGCTCCGGGAATTTCACTAGGCTGTGGGATCGCGGCATCTGCAAAGCGCATATGCAGGTCTTGATCTTCAAGAGACATAAATTCACTATCAAAGCCAGAGTCAGCGAGCGAATCATCGGCAGTGTCATCGTAGATGCCCCGTAATTTGTGGCTTTGAGAGCGGACGACAGTAGAAGAATTGGGCGCGCATCCAGCGATCAGTGCCAGCAGAACGAGAAATGTGAGTGTTGATTTCATTTAATCCCCCAAGTTGGGTAATGTTTTTTTCCAGGTCCTTTCGTAATTTGCACCGCTTCGGGTTGATTGAGATTGACCAGATAAAGCTCAGTCGAATCGGGATCTGTCGAGTTAAAAACAAGGTGTAAACTATCGGGGGCCCAGCACGGATTTTCTTTGTTGCCGGGGCCGGTAGTCAGTTGCAGCTCTTGTTCTGTTTCGAAATCATATATCCAAATTTGGCGCACACCATTTGTTTTAGCACTATAGGCTATTTTTTTTCCATCAGCAGACCAACAAGGACATGTGTTTTCTCTATTTAGCTTTGTCAAAAGAATCGGCTTAGCCCGTTTATTATGTGTCAGTTCTGAGGGGATTATGTAGATACGCGGTGTTCCATCTTTATCCGAGACAAACGCAATTTTTGACCCATCAGGGCTAAAAGTGGGAGAGGCTTGAGTCGCGCCCGGATAAGAAAAGAGTTGCTGTGGCTTGTCGACGAGCATCCCACTGGCATCAAGTTTTTGAATGAAAAGATCGGCCCGTCCGGTTGCGTCAGAAATAAAGGCGAGCTTATCCCGCTGCTTGGAAATTGCTGGTAGTAGTTGATTGCCTCGCAGTTCGATCAGTGGTTTGCCCGTAGAATGTTTCAGATTGGATGCGTAAATCTTGGGCTGGCCATTTTTATAGTTGACGTAGAGATAATTGTGAGCGGTGGTGAATACAGGGTGGATGGAGTAGTTATTTTCTTGAGTCACCTGCTTGGCATTAGCTCCATCCCAGTCGCACTCCCAGATTTCGGCTTTATACTCATTGCTGGGCTTGAGAGAATAGAGGATGCGGGTATCGTTGATTCCTTTGGCACCAAAAAGGGTATGGAGAATCGCATCTGAGAGCTTATGCATTTGACGTCGATCGGTGTGAAAATCATCTGTAATTGCGATGCCATCGAGTTTTTTAACTAAATTGTCTTTGTGAAGCACTTGAACGTTCAGCTTATTTTCATTTTGAGTCAGCTTCAAAACATATCCATTTGCGGATTCGGAAAATTTAAAATATCCACTATGGCCTAAATCAAACTCTAGAACTGCGATTAATCGATTTAAATAAGGGGAATCACCCTTTTGAATCTGCAGATCAGCAAGTTTTGCTTGCGTCGCCAACTCGACCCGTATTTCATTGGCCCCTACCAGGAGATTAATGATTACAAAAAGTAATAACAAATGTATGTTCTTTCTCATTTTTTAACTCACCAGTAAAGGGAGGGAAACTCATTGTTTTCAATTCTTGTTCTAAAAACTTCCTATTTCTGTCGCTTTGGCTTTGCAGCACCTTCATTTTAACAAATGACCCATCGCACTTCAGCACGATTTCCACCTTGACCTCCCCAAATTCGGGCAAGTCGAGTGTCTCTTGTAGACACTGAACCAATGAGGCAACAAATATACTCTCTTCTCCAGCAGATTCCTCATCGATTTTCAGTTGAGGAACCATCTTTGGATTTGGCAATTTAGAGTTCGGCGCTAATGCTTTGGGACTATCTTTATGGCTTGTTTGATCAATTTTCGCAATGCTTTCTTGCAACTCTCGTACTAAATTGGCCGGGACGACTGGGCCGCTCTTAGCTACTGGTGCACTTTTTTTTGCCGGCGCAGGTGAGGGTTTCGCAGTCGGCTTGACTGGTGATGGTTTTGGTGTGGGTTTGACCGGCGCCGGCTTTTGCGCTGCTGGTATTGGTGTCGGTTTTTGCATAGCGGGTGTTGGTGTTGGCCTCTGCACTGCTGGAGCAGGTCCCATTTTCTTCACATCGGCCTTCACAATAGCAACGGGCTGGGCGATCTGCATCGGCGGCGGGGCATGGACGACTGTTCGCACTTGGAGTGGTTTTTTATCGACTTTCTTGCTCGGCATCCAGAGGGCAGACCAGAGGACGAAGAGCATGTGCATACCGATGACATAATAAGCAATCCGTTTCATTGCGAGGGTTCCAGCACAACATCGAGCTCATCATAGCCGGCCTCTTCTAGCGCATTTTTCACCATCTGATACGTGCCGAAATGGGCTTTTCGATCTTGGAAAAGTTGCGGGGTTAATTTCGAGTTTTTTGTCTTCAATGCTTTTAGCACAGGAAAAAGATTTTCTGGAGTCACCTGCTTTTTGTTGATCCAAATCGTGTTGTTTTCATGGACATGGATAGTCAAAGAGCTCATGTTTGTCGCCTCAACCTGTTCTCGGTGGCCAGCTCGAGCCAGTTTGACATTGTCGACCTCTAGCATCGGGGCAATCAAAATGAACATGATCAGCACGACAAAGACCACATCGATCAGGGGAGTCAGTTCGATTCTTCCCTCTTCAATAGCATCATCAATACGGTTTCGTCGGCGCATACTTTAAGGTTTTCTATATTGGAGTTCGATCGCAGTTAAAATTTTGTAGAGAAAGTCCTCAGTGTCAGACGCGAGCACTCTACAAGAATTTCGGAGCCAACTTGAAGAGACTAGCGCTGGTATAGCAATCAAAAGGCCAACAACCGTGGTCACAAGGGCGGTTGAAAGCCCCCCAAGGATCTCTGTGTTTGATGTGACACTCGCTCCAGCTTCCATACCCGAAAACGCAACCAAAATCCCCCAGACAGTTCCTAGCAGCCCCAAAAATGGAGCCAGCGTGACAATCATTGGCAGAATGTAGAGATTTTTTTCGATTCTCTTCATTTCTGACGAAATGGTTGTCAGCACATACGATTCAATGAGCTCCATGTCGGTTCGCGTCAGATACACGTGCTCTTTGTCTTCGGCGAAAAAATGATTCTTATTCAAGATCTCAACCGTCTTTTGTTTGACCATCTGAAAGACCTGAGAAAAAGGGTGAGAGGCTCCTTTCTGATCGACATTGAGATTGAGCAGCTGTTCCTTATTTTTTTGGAGAGCTCGATCAAATGCCTCGCACAGTTGCTTGGCTCTTTTCACCTGTTTGATTTTAAATATCAAGACTACCCAACAGGTGATGGATAGGGCAAACAGGGCCATGAAAATACATTTTCCGAAAAAATCGGATTGAAAATAAGCTGAAAAGAGCGCGTGGCTTGTAGCAAGTAGGATCATAGATGTCTTTAGAGGAAATTGCAAAACTCCCGGTGCCCAGAAAAATCGATGATTTTGAGCCAGTTTGCCAGCCCCGAAGCGGCCAAGGCCCTGCCCCCGAGCACATACTCGAGGTGAGTAGGGCTCGGGGGCAGGGTAGCAAAATGGCTCAAAAGGGCGATTTTGCTGCGCACCGGAGTTCTGCAATTACCTCTTTAGTTAAGGTTATCTGCTTTTATACCCCAAACACCCCTTATCAACAAGAGGTGATTCATTTGCAGGCGTCTTGCCAAGCGCTGGGCATCCCTATCGAAATAGAGCCTATCGAGTCGAAAGGAAGCTGGGAAAAAAATGTAGCGATGAAGCCTAGCTTCATTTTAGAAAAACTCAAAACTTCCATCTCGCCCCTTTTATGGGTCGATGCCGACGCTGTATTCCTCCAAAAACCAGACTTTTCTCAATTTCTAAAGGGCGATTTCGCTGTCCGCTTCATGGAAATTTTTCAAGACCGGCCCGAATTTTCCCTCAATGCCGCCACCCTCTTCATCAACCAAACCCCCGCGGCGCACAATTTAGTCGAGGCCTGGGTTCGCAGGTGCGCAGAACTGGGGGATATTCCGTATGCTGATCAAATCTCTCTATATCAAGTGCTCCAAGAAAATCAAAACGCCAAGATCTTGCCTTTACCCGTCAGCTATTGTAAGATCTATGATATCGACTCCTTTTTCATTAATGATGATCAGGTGGTCATCGAACAAAGGCAAGCGTCGCGCCGATACCGATGAGAATTATTTTTTTGCTATTTTTTTCTGTTTCGATTTACGCACAGCCCATCCGCATTGGGCTCGATAGGCTCTTTGATGAGCAATATGCTCACTTTATCAAAAATAAACGGGTGGGCCTCATTACCAACCACACCGGCGTCGATAGCAATCTCTGCTCGAATATTAAAATTTTCAAAACTAAAGCGCATTTGGTCGCAATTTTTTGCCCAGAGCATGGGATCGATGGGGCCGCACGGGCCGATGAAAAAATAGATCACAGCAAGGATCGGGATGGGATCCATATCTACAGCCTCCATGGAGAGACCCGCCGTCCGACCGAACAGATGCTCAAAGATATCGACGTTCTTGTCTATGATATTCAAGAGATAGGCTGCCGTTCCTACACTTACATTTCTACCCTCTTTTATGCGATGGAAGAGGCTGCAAAAAAAGGAATTCCTGTCGTCGTCCTTGATCGACCCAATCCGATGGGAGGCAAAGTCGTCGATGGGCCTATGTTGCAAGACAAATGGCGGTCATTCATGGGCTACATCAACATCCCGTATTGCCACGGGATGACCGTCGCTGAACTGGCCCGTTTTTTTAACGCCGAGTACAAAATCGGCTGCAAATTACACCTAGTTCCAATGGAAGGGTGGAAGCGAAAAATGACCTACAAAGAGACAGGCCTAGCCTGGATCCCCACGAGCCCCTATATTCCTGAGTCGGACACCCCGTTTTTCTATGCGTCGACCGGCATTCTTGGCGCCCTTGGCGTTGTCAACATTGGCATCGGCTATACCCTGCCCTTTAAAGTAATTGGAGCGCCCTGGATCGATGGTTACCATTTGGCTGAAAAACTGAATTCCCAGCAACTTCCCGGCGTTAAATTTGTCCCCTTTTATTACCAGCCTTTCTATGGCAAATTTGCAAAAGAGCAATGCGAAGGGGTTAAAATCGTCATCACCGATCCAGAAATTTACCGCCCCCTTTCTGTCCAATATATGTTGATTGGCATGCTCAAATCGCTCTATCCTATCCAGTTTCAAGCCAAGTTAAACCAGATCACCGATGCAGACAAAAGCTCGTTTTGCAAAGTCAATGGCAACTCTGAGATGCTCAATATCATTCTCAAAGAGAGCTTCTTTGCCTGGAAGCTGATCGGCTATGAAAAAGAAGCCAGAGAGGCTTTCATCGAGAAGCGGAAGAGATATTTGCTCTATGACTAAGAGAGTGTTAACAGCCTCTAAAATCGGCACAGTCATTAGTTTCTGCACCCATGATATCCGATTTTTAGATCGCAATATTAAAGCCGTACGCCGTTTCTCCTCTCAAATTGTAATTCCTGTCTGCGACCATTTTTATAATGGGAAAAAAGAGGATTTGGAACTGCTGCAGAAAGTTTATCAAAACTACCCAGATGTCGATTTCGTCGAATTTGCCTATAGCGAAGAAGAGGTGTATGGCACGCCGGCAAAACTCGTCCGCGGCAGCCCTGATTGGGCCCAGCACTGGCATAACAGCGCCCGCCTCGTGGGCAGTTATTTTCTTAGACCTGAGATCGATGCCGTTTTATTTGTCGATACCGATGAGATTTTCACTGCCGATATCCCTCAGCACGACTATCACGCCCTCCGATTTGCCACCTATTGGTACTTTAGGAGCGCAAGTCAATGCGCCACAGTAACCCCCGATGGGCCCTTGCTCATTCAAAAAAAACTGCTCTCAACAGAGCTCTTGCTCAATCCCCATGAGCGGATGGGGATGTTTGAGCAAGTCCAAGGAAAAAAGGAGAGGGAATTTTGTGTCGATGGCAAGCCAATCGTTAACCATTATAGCTGGGTCCGGACCCATGAAGAGATGCTCAATAAAGTGCGCACCTGGGGCCACCACTGGGAGCGCGACTGGGAAAAATTGATGAAAAGCGAGGGGGACTTCGTCCGAAAATATGACTATAGGGAAGTAGAGGTCGATTGGGATCCGTTGAGACAAGAGATCAGTTACCCCGAAATTAAAGGAATTCCTAATAATGTGACTAAGGTAAACCCAAACGATATTTTTCGAATGGAGATTAAATATTTTATAACTTAATAATAAAATATATTGACTAATTTTCACATATTTTACAATTTGATATAATACTACTGAATGTAATATTTGGGAGATTAATTTATGAGCGGAATTCTTAGTGCAATTGGGTCCAAACTTTGGCGTACACCACAGGTTGAAAAGCCGGTTCCCGCCCCTCAGAAACAACCGGTAGAAGTGAAAACCGATCCCTATTTTCGAAATGAAAAAGGATGGCCTTGTTACAACATTGAGATGTTGTCGATTGAGCAATGTGATGTTGTGAATACCGAATGTCGCACAGAAGCCTCTTTTGAAAGAAATTGGGCAATTGCGGAAGCTGTTGGAGCCACATTACTCGGATTGGGAATGATCGGCACAGGTGTTTTGGTCGCTAAACTCGCGAGCCTATTCTTTGTCACTTTTTTCGCAGCAATTGCCATCCACTCAGCGACAACTTTTAGCTCGCTTACCTACTTTCTCATCCGTGTTGTGACTCATTTGGCAGTGATCAGTGGGACTGCGACCTTAATCCAAATGCTTTGGAATGCTACCTATGAATCGGTTCAAAATCACTGGGAAGCGGCCAAGCATCTCGATGATCAAGGGGTCAGAGCACTGCTGCACAAAACGAAAGAGAACTACGTAAAAAAAGTAGAGCTTGCACCAGCTCAATAATTCTGGCACATACAAAATGTGCTAGCGACAATTATCAATTTTTCCTCCAATGAAGCGCTTTTTCTTAAGGCTTGCCTAGAACAAGCGCTTCTCTTCTCCGATCAAATCCTCGTACCGGTTTGCGATCATTTTTTCGATGGAACCCCGGAAAATCGGGAGCTCTTAGACACTATTTATGCCGCGCATGAGGAGGTACAGTTCATCGAATATGCTTGGTCTAAGGAGAACTTCTATGCCGATCATCCCACCCATTTTTGGCATAACTTAAGCCGTTTGATTGGCACCTATTTTCTCAATCCGCAAATCGACAGGGTCCTTTTTCTCGATGTCGATGAAATTGTCGAAGGGCAAGCGTTTGCAAAGTGGCTCAAACAGTTTCCTTTCGCAGATTATGTAGCAATGCGGCTCGCCTGCTATTGGTATTTTCGGGAGGCGAAATATCAAGCGCTCCAGTGGGAAGATACTCCATTGCTCATAAGTAAAGCTGCTTTACATTACGATGCGCTCATGCATCCGAATGAGCGCGCCGGCACTTTTCACCTTGCCGAAGGGAAAAAATTGCGAAACGTCCTTTCGGATGAAGAGATACCCATGATCCATCATTACAGCTGGGTACGGAGCAAAGAGGCCCTTTTGCGTAAAGTCAGTTGCTGGGGTCACCGGGATGAGCGCAATTGGCGAGATTTGGTCGAAGCTGAATTTGCGAACGAGTTTTCGGGGATCGATTTTGTTCATGGGTATTCATTCAAAGAAGTGGAACCTCTCTTTAAGCCACATCACTACCCGCTCGGGCCAAAAAAGGGGTCGAATGTCCGCTATTTAAAAACTCTCGATATCCACAAAATCGATCTTGAGCTAAAATTCTTCACCAAGCGATGAAACGACTATTCTTTTTTCTTCTTTTTTGCACTATTTCCTTGTCTGCGAACCCTTTTACAGGTTTCTTTGATTCTGTCGATCGTGGAGATCTGGATAAGGTGATGGAATTTTTAGAGAAGATGAAGCCAAAAATCGAGCCTCTTCCCTATTTCAGAACAGCAACACGCGGTCTTGTCACTGCAATAGAATGGAAGTTTCGGCAAGATATTTCCCGTGACGTGGCCTATGAGAGAGCGCTTGTTGAAATTGGACGGGGCGAGCTCACTGCCCAGAACAAGGAAGAGCTTAGCGACATCATCGAATATCTCGCAGAAGATCCTGAGTCGCTTTGGCAGAAGAGCAAAAATCTCTTTAAGAAGAAGAAAAAGAAGGAGATCCCTCCTTTCCGCATAGAAGCGGTGGAAATCTATTTTGGAGCCCTACTATCGCAAGTCACCTGGGTGCCGGCAAGCAATTTTGGTGTGAAGATGATGACCGATGGGGTAAAGAGGGCGAAAACATGATCGATTCGCATGCGCATTTAACCAGCGACGCCGTTTTGCCCATCGTCGATGCGGTCATCCAGCGTGCCAATCTCGTTGGCGTTGAGAAGATCGTCAACATTTGCACCGACGAGAAATCTCTTAAGGAAGGGTTGCTTGTAGCGAAGAAGCACAAAGGAGTTTACAATACTGCTGCGACGACGCCCCACGATGTTGAAACTGAAGGAGCCCTTTTTTTTCCCCTGGTGGAAGCAGCGGTGAGTGAACTTGTGGCAATTGGGGAAACAGGTCTCGATTACTTCTATGAGCACTCACCAAAAAAGCAGCAGCAGCACTATCTGAGCCGCTATTTTGAGCTCGCCCGAAAAGTCGATTTGCCGGTGGTCTTTCACTGTCGCGATGCCTTCGACGATCTTTTTGCGATGGCCGATGAGCAATTTCGTGACCGCCCGGCCCTCCTCCATTGTTTCACGGGGACAATCGACGAAGCGCGCCGTTGCTTGGATCGGGGGTGGTTCATCTCTTTCTCTGGGATCATCACTTTTAAAAAGTCGGATGCCTTGCGCGAAGTGGTCAAATTTGTGCCACTTGATCGGCTATTTGTCGAAACCGATACACCCTATCTTGCGCCGCATTCGAAGCGCGGCGAGCAAAATGAGCCGGCTTTCGTTATCGAAACCGCAGCGAAAGTTGCTGAATTAAAAGGGACCTCGCTTGAAGTTGTCGAAAAAGTGACAAGTGAGAATATTTCAGGATTTTTCTCTCTAAACAAAGTCTAGTTTTTTTATACGGCCCGCTCAAAAGGGAGCCATCTTGTCAAATTCACCAACTGTCAGCAGCATAGCTATTGAATCAAACAAAAATTTAGTGTACATTGCACCGTGAGGTGCATATGACAGTAAAAATTGATCCTATTCCGAAGGCATTCATTTGGCGGAGGCTCCATTCACTCACGGGCCTTTGGTTTGTCCTCTTTTTAATCGAGCATTTGATTACGAATTCTCAGGCGGCTCTTCTTCTCGGAGAGAGCGGGCAGGGCTTTGTACGGGCGGTCAATTTCATCCACAATTTGCCCTATTTGACTGTGATTGAAGTGGGGCTGCTTGGTGTTCCGATTCTCATTCACGTGCTTTGGGGGGTCAAATATGCGCTCACTTCGGCACCTAATTCCGGACACAGCGACGGAAGCCGGCCGCAAATGAAATATAGCCGCAACCGCGCTTACACGTGGCAAAGGATCACGGCGTGGTTACTGATTCCCCTTCTTGCGATGCACATCGTCAAATTCCGTTTTCTAGATTATCCCGTGGAAGTCAATACAGGATCTGTACCGAGTTTTATGCACGTAGTCAGTGTTGATCCGGGGCTGTATACGGTAGCAGATCGGCTCAATGTGCAATTATTTGATGAGGTTATGATAAAAAAAATGGTGCACGAGCATAGCTCTAAGGGGGCCTTGCTTGAAGCTGCTAGAGAGATCCGCGAAAAAGATCAGCAGACATTCAGCCAGACTGATCAGACAATTTTGCAAGCTGCGCAACATTATGAAGAGCAGAAGGCAACCGTTCAGGCGCTAGCAGGTATGCATCTAAAGCCTAATCAAGTGGTTGCTGTAGCACCGACGTTTGGGACCATTTCTCTTCTTGGAGTGCGCGATACTTTTAAGAGTCCAGTCTGGGTTGCAGTCTACACATTGTTTGTCATCAGCGCCTGTTTTCATGCTTTTAATGGTTTGTGGACCTCGATTGTCTCCTGGGGTTGGGTGATCCGCGCTGCAGCGCAGACGGGGGCTCGCAAAGTAGCGTATGTGCTGATGGCGATCATTGGTCTTTTAGGGCTCATAGCTGTCTGGGGGACCTATTTTTTTAATTTAAAGTATTAGAGTTGGCGATGGCGAAGAAGATAAAAGAAGTGATTGTAGTGGGCGGTGGGTTGGCGGGGCTTGCTGCGGCGATGAAGCTTGCTGAAGGGGGATGCTCTGTCAAACTCTTTTCGGTGACGAAAGTCAAGAGGTCTCATTCGGTCTGTGCGCAAGGGGGGATCAATGCTGCTCTCAACATGAAAAACGAAGATGATTCACCGATCATTCACGCTTACGATACGATTAAAGGGGGAGATTTTCTTGCCGATCAGCCTCCTATTTTGGAAATGGCGCTCGCGGCTCCGAAGATTATTCGGATGATGGATCGATTTGGCTGCCCGTTTAATCGGACCAAAGAGGGAAATCTCGATGTCCGTCGTTTTGGCGGAACCCTCTATAACCGGACAGCGTTTTGTGGCGCTTCAACAGGCCAGCAGCTGCTCTATGCGCTCGATGAACAGGTGCGTCGCTACGAGGTGAAAGGGCTTGTTGAGAAATTTGAATCGCATGAATTCATGCGGCTGATCTTGGACGATGAGGCAATTGCGCGGGGCATTGTCTACATGGATCTTGTTACGATGGAATTGAAAGAGATGAGGGGCGATGCGGTTGTTTTTGCAACTGGAGGCCCAGGGCTTATTTTCAAATACTCGACCAATTCGACATTTTGCACAGGGGCTGCAATGGGTAGGCTCTATATGCAAGGGATGCAATACGGCAATGGCGAGTTCATCCAAATTCATCCCACAGCTATTCCTGGGCAGGATAAATTGCGGCTGATTTCTGAATCTGTCCGTGGAGAAGGCGGGCGCGTTTGGGTCTACGGAGATTCTTCGAAAACAATCAAAACTCCTGAAGGGAGAGAAATCCCATGTGGAGAGACTGGCAAGCCGTGGTATTTCCTCGAAGAACTTTACCCTTCTTTCGGTAATCTAGTGCCTCGAGATATCGGTGCCAGGGAGGTGCTACATGTGTGTGAGATGGGGATGGGAGCCGAGGGAAAAAATCAGGTATATCTGGATGTGACCCATCTTAAGCCTGAGGTATGGAAAAAACTGGAATCTGTTCTCGATATCTACCAAAAATTCACTGGGGACGACCCTCGCAAGGTGCCGATGAAGATTTTCCCTGCTGTCCACTATTCGATGGGTGGTGCATGGTGCGACTGGCCAGCGGTAGATGATCCCGATCGTTTAACTCGCTTCCGCCATATGACCAATCTTCCAGGATGTTTTGCCATCGGAGAATGCGAATTCCAATACCACGGGGCGAATCGTCTTGGAGCCAACGCCCTGCTAGCCTGCATCTTTTCAGGTCTGGTTGCCGGAGTCGAAGTGCCCCGCTACATCGAGTCCTTAAAGGAAAAAGATATACCTGAATCGGTCTACAAGAAAGCGGTCTCTCAAGAAGAGGCCTTTAAGCAAGATTTAATGAGTAGAAATGGAAAAGAAAATATCCATCAACTTCACGACGAAATGGCCGATTATATGATCCGTTATGTGACCGTAAAGCGAGATAACAAGAATCTACAAAAGACGATTGATAAGCTCAAAGAGCTCCGAGAGCGTTACAAAAATATCTCTTTAGATGACAAAGGGAATTTGATGAATCAAACCTATGTCTTTGCTAACCAGTTCCGCTATATGCTTGAACTTGCCCTAGTGATCACCAAAGGGGCGCTGTTACGCAACGAGTTTCGTGGCTCGCACTATAAACCAGAATTTCCCAAACGAGATGATGCCAATTGGCTAAAACACACCATCGCTACGTATTCAGAAGATGAGCCGATCATCACATATAAACCTGTCGATCTGCGCCATCTCGATCCGATTCTGCGCGATTATGTGCATGCAAAGCGGATCAAACCGACATTGAAAAATATTCCAGAAAATATTGTTCTTCCGCTATGAGATAAGTATGACAAAAAAATTTACGCTAAAAATTTATCGTGGAACTCCAGGTAATCAATATTGGGAAGAATTTGAGCTTGAGCTAAAGCCTTTTTACAATATCACATCGGCGCTGATGGACATCCAGAAAAACCCGATCAACAAAAAGGGGGAGCGAGTCACCCCAGTTGCTTGGGAACAAGGATGTTTGGAAGTGGTTTGTGGATCATGCTCGATGTTGGTCAATGGGCGTCCAGTACAAGCCTGTGTCATTCTGATCGAAAAGGTGCTGCAGGCCACTGGCAGTAACACTATTACCCTTGCCCCTTTCACCACATTCCCACTAATTAAAGATTTGGTGGTCAATCGGGACTCGATGTTTGATAATCTAAAGAAAATCTCAGCATGGATTGAAGTGGACAATGCTCTCGACAAAGGATTTGGCCCTAAAATCGATCCAAAAGTGCAAGAAGAGAGGTATGTTCTCTCTACCTGCATCACCTGTGGCTGCTGCACCGAAGCCTGTCCGCAGATGAATCCCCGCTCAAAATTCATCGGACCTGCAGCGATTTCACAAGTGCGCCTCTTCAACGCCCATCCAGTGGGCGAATTGACAGCAAAAGAGCGGATCCAGCCCCTTATGGAAGAGGGGGGCATATCCGATTGCGGCGACGCACAAAACTGCGTGCAAGCGTGTCCCAAAGATATTCCTCTGACTGAATCGATCGCCCTAATGAGCCGCAAAACGGTTAGTCAAGCGTTGCGCAACGCTCTTAAGACAGAAGATGCATAATATACTGATTATTCAGGTATATATATACTGCGACCACTCAAAAAGTGTGAAAAATGCCAAGGAGGTGCCCTGAATTTAAGCCAGGCGAAGCCGGCGCCGAAGCAGCTAAGCTTAAAAAGCTTAGCGATGGAGGCGGGTTTTAAATTCAGTGGCTATCCGACACAGGCAGATTCACACTTTTTGAGTGGTCGCAGTATAACATTAAATTTGACATAATTTAAAAAGTGGGTTAAGTCTCAAATAACTATACAGAGTCCTTTATGGGGGGGCAAAATGCAACGTTTTCTAAAGCTGTTAGCCTATTTATTGGTGATTGTTGGAGCTATTAACTGGGGTTTTTGGGGATTTGCCAAATTTGACCTCGTCGCTTGGATTTTTAATGGAAATACGAGCATGACAAGCCGAATAATCTATGTAATCATCGGGGTTGCAGGCGTCTTAATCGCAACTAATCTTCCTAAGGTTTTCAGAATGATTCCTCTTTGGTATGGCAAATCAGAGTCAGATAGATGTAAGAAATGCCTTGCCTGTGAATCGGATCAGTGCAGGGGAAGGTCCTTGAACCCCATTATCAGATTTTTTATCTTGCTATTGGTGGTCGTTGGAGCGGTTAACTGGGGACTTTGGGGTCTCTTCCAATTCGACATTGTTGCTTGGATCTTCAATGGAAATACTGCTATCGCGAGCAGAATAGTTTATGTTCTTGTTGGGCTAGCAGGGATTATGAGCTTGCTGGCATTTGGCTGCACAAATAGAGCAATTTCTAAGAAGTGAAATGTCACTCCATCAGCCCTTTTTGCGAGGGCGGCAGGCGCAATAGCTGATGATTGAAACAACAGCAACAGAAGCGATTGCTCCAACCAAAAGATAGCTTTTATTTTCGGCTGCCTGTTGATAAATTTGGTTGAGGGAGTCCTTATTGAACTGAGAGTAAATTCTCTCTCGTAGCTCATACGCTTTTTCTGTCATATTTGAAGGGAGTTTTTCCCGGATGCTTCCAAGAGTTTCGACGACTTGCGAAGAGATTACAGTTCCAAAAGTTCTAACTTTTTCACCCATAGTCCCAAGTGTTTGTGCCACTTGCGCTTCTGAGGGGAGTTTTTCCCGAACGCTTCCAAGAGTTTCGACGACTTGCGAAGAGATTACAGTTCCAAAAGTTCTAACTTTTTCACCCATAGTCCCAAGTGTTTCTGCCACATGCTCTTGCGTAGGGAGTTTTTCTCGGATGGTTTGAAGGGCTTCCATCATCTGGGCAGGCGAAGGGAGTTTTTCCCGAAGTGACCCGATAGCTGTGATCACTTTGGGGATTTGAGCTGAGGAATAGATGGAATAGGCTGTCAGTCCAAAGAAATAGGGAATTGTAAGGACGTTGGATTTTGCGATGAGTTTGCTAAAGGCAGAGTCGGGCTTTTGTGATTTGATTACATTGGCCAGAAAGACCGCTCTAAAGACGTTTTGGTTATAGGCGCCCCACGTATTGTAAATAGAAATGGGAGAAAGCATGCTCATGGCTACCCCTCCCAAAAGAACTGCAGTTTTTGCTGGGGTTAAAATTGTTTCTTGATTTATAAAGTTATTTATTCTGTTCATAATAGTGATATTATAACAGAAATCATAATAAAATTGTGCTTTGTCGATGCGATTTGTTAATTAAATCAGTAACTTCTTCGAGATGAATAGGTTGCGTTGTAAAATGAGAGGAGAGAACTTTTTTGAGAGCCTCGATACTGCTGGTTTTATCGGGTAGGTGCTCAGAGAGGCAGGTCAAAAAGTCATCATGATTGCGGTCGGCCCGATAGCTAGGGGTCTTTTTCGGATGGAGTAGAAGATCCATCAGCTCTTTTTGATAGTTCCAAAGGAAGGTAGTATGGTGGAGCCAGCGCCCTTTGCGCAGGTATTGGGCATTGCCGCCACATTTCCGCTCGCCGATTGCATAATCATTTTCTCTGAGGTGGAAGGCTTCAATTTTAAAGGCGGCTTTATAGATCTCTTCGGTCCACTTCATGATGGGCTCTGGGTAGGGGAGGAAATCGTGTGATTCTGTTTGGCAAAGAAAGGTAACAAAGAGAGTATCCTGATCGACGACGACAGTCCCGCCGCCGCTAAAACGTTTGATGACAGGGATGGGGGTGGCGGAGAGTTTAGAGTCGTCGATCAGTTCTTGCCGATTTCCTGAAATCCCCATCACGATCGCAGGTGGTGAGCCTTCGTTGATGATGCAATAGTTGCTCGTATCGAGGCGCAAAAGGGCCTCTTCGAGCTGCAGTTGCTTAAAGATTGGATAATTCTTTAGGTGTAGAATTTTCATTGCGCTGCTTTCTGATTGCGACCATCAGGATAGAAATGTCTGCCGGATTGACTCCTGAAAGGCGTGAGGCTTGTCCCAAATTGACCGGTTTAATTTTCTTGAGTACTTCCTTCGCTTCATTGCGCAGGCCGATCACGGAGCTAAAATCAAGTTCTGCGGGGACTTTGATGTTTTCAATTTGGTCGAGCTTGGCAATTTCGATTGTTTGTCTTTCTATGTACCCTTCATATTTGAGGTTTAGCTCGATTTGCCGGTTGATTTCTCCTCCATGATCGGGGATTCCAAGCTCAACGAGATGTTCATAACCAACTTCTGGGCGACAGAGCATTTGGGCGAGGTTGGTCCGTTTTCCTTCAACTTCTTTATGGGTTTTGCGCAGAGTGACGATCATCTCTTCGATGGTCTGTTTTTTAACGAGCAATTTTTGGTACAGGGCTTCGTCGATGAGGCCAAGTTCGTAGCCGTAGGGACGGAGGCGAAGATCGGCGTTGTCTTGGCGCAAAAGTAGCCGGTGCTCGGCGCGGCTGGTGAACATCCGATAGGGCTCGGTATGATCTTTCGAGATCAACTCGTCGATCATGACGCCGATATAGGCTTCAGAGCGTTTAAGGATGAATTCAGGCCTACCTAGGATTTTGCAGGCGGCATTGATTCCAGCGATCAGCCCTTGGGCGGCTGCTTCTTCGTAGCCGGTGGTTCCATTGATTTGTCCTGCGAGAAAGAGTCCGGAGATGGTTTTTGTCTCGAGGGTGAGGTTCAATTGGCCGCTCATGATGTAGTCGTACTCGATCGCATAGGCGGGGCGCATCACCTCAGCTTTTTCGAGGCCAGGGACGCTGTGGAGCATTTTGAGTTGCACATCGAAGGGAAGAGATGAGGAGATGCCGTTGACGTAGATCTCATCTGTGTCGAGCCCTTCCGGCTCAAGGAATAGTTGGTGCCGGTCTTTATCTGGGAAACGGCGCACTTTTTCTTCGAAAGAGGGGCAGTAGCGGACGCCAATTCCTTTGATCGCTCCTGAATACATGGGAGAGCGATGGATATTTTCTTGGACGATTTTTTTTGTCGCTTCGGAGGAGTGGGTGATCCAGCAGCTCACTTGCGGAAGTCGTGGCTCCGGATCGTCATAGGAGAACGCGAGTCCTTCGTCACCAGGCTGCTCGTCCATCTGGGTAAAATCGACGCTTCGGCGGTGAATGCGGGGCGGTGTCCCTGTTTTTAGTCGTCCGAGTCTAAAGCCTAGGTCGAGAAGGTTTTTTGAAAGGCCAACAGCTGGCTGATCGCCTGAGCGGCCTCCAGGATAGGAAACTTCGCCGATATGAATCAGTCCTTGCATGAAGGTTCCAGCAGAGAGAACGACAGCTTTACCAAGATAGGCAATCCCCTCTTTTGTCCGTACGCCAACGATCTGATTGTTTTCGACAATCAATCCCTCGGTGGTCCCCTGCTTGATGTAAAGGTTGTCGATCCCTTCAAGGTGTTGCTTCATGAAGGTCTGGAAGGCAAATTTATCGGTTTGTGCTCGGGGGGACCAGACAGCGGGGCCTTTCGAGGCGTTTAGCATCCGAAATTGGATGGCGCTTCGATCGGCAATCTTTCCTTGAATTCCGCCGAGGGCGTCGATTTCGCGGACTAGATGGCCCTTGGCAGTCCCGCCAACAGCAGGATTGCAGCTCATTTTCCCGATTGTATCGAGTGTCATGGTCAGCAGGAGGGTCTTAGCGCCCATTTTAGCGGCAGCATGAGCTGCCTCACAGCCGGCATGTCCGGCCCCGACTACGATGACATCAAAAGATTCTGGGTAAATCCACATTATTTTGGTTTATGCCGATCGAGACGTCGTCTCTTTTTACGCTTGTGCTTGGCAATTTTTTTTCGACGTTTCTTTTTTACAGATGACATTCAGTTCTCCTAGTCATACTAAAATGATAATCCAGATCTCTCTAAAAGTAAAGAGGGGGCGCGCGGAATCGGCTTGAGGTAAAAGAAAATTTACTTTGTGAGCAGCTCAACTCTTCTACTTTCAGCTAGGGAAATTTGTCCATAATAATGGTTTTGTGTCTCAAGCAGTGTTTGCAACCCATGGGCTAAGAAACAAACAGGTGCAAAATCGGCAAGCAAAGAAAGGGTGGCGATTTGCGCAAGAGACCAGAGAGAAATGCCTGTTGTAAAAGAAAGGACTCCAACAGTAGTAAAGGCGAGGGTAGTTAGAGAGAGGGTGACTAGGGCGACAGCTAGAATTTTAGTTGCTGTGATCATGATTTGGCAATCTGAAGCGATCTCATCGCAAATTGCACCGTTATGGACTTTTTCAAAGTCATACGCGACGAAAAAACTGTCTGTTCCCTCTTTTCTGTAATCTTCAATTTGTATCATGTAATGCTCCTTGATGGGTTTTTGCACGTGAAAAGATTTTAGCGCCGAACACGATTTTTGGTAAGGAATTTTTTACTTGTAAAGGGGGAGGGAGATTCTTCCAGATTGAGACGAAATATCCAATTTATTTGATGAGTGAAAAGCGTTTTATCAAAATATCTCTTTCTGGGAAAGATGAATTACATAACTAACTAGTCGTTAGGTAATTGCTTAATGCGATCGGCTACTTGATCTCTCTGAGCATAGAGGTGTTGGGCGTGGTTCCAGTGGAGTTTAGCTTGATCGATAAAGCCGGTGGCGTATTTTTTAAAGATGACATAACCAACGACTCCACCCACAATAAGGCCGCCAAAAGAAGTGGCCAGAGAATAAAGGGGAGGGATGACTGCTAGGGGGAAGGTGAAGATTCCGATAAAGACTGCAGAGACTTTGAAGGCTACGATTGTAATGGCTGCAATCGCAAGTGTGACTGCACCAGCAATAAGGTAGTGGGCGATTGACTTCAGTACTTCGATCCGGGCATCGTAGCTCACTTGTTTGATCACTTGATTGCCAGTTTGTTGATCGGTAACGTTATCTATGTTCACAGAATAGAACTGAGTTTGTGGATCAATTGTATATAAATTGTTTTTAATTTCTGCGGACATTATTTTTCTCCTATTAATTAGCTAGATTATAGCGTATTTAGGAGAAATTAACAATTATAAAAGACTTTTTTGTTTTAAGATGGTAATGATTTCTTGAGGGTCTATAATTCCTTGATTGACAGCGATCCTCATCCCCTCTTCGAGCAGATCCCCCATTTTTTCTCCAGGGGGAACTCCGATGGCAATCAAGTGCTCGGCTCGTAGATATGGATTTTTTGAACGGATCCGATCGATATGTGGGGCTAGCGATTGCTGTCGCTGTTGCTGCTCCCTTTTAAATGCTTCAGGGTCTGGTTGTTTTACTGTCAGCATGGAAAGGCCAATATCGCTATAGGGATCGGCATAGAACTCAGCCCATTCAATTTTCTCTAGTTTTTCTAGCCATTCTTTCGGCATGTTAAAGAGGGTTTGGGCATGGTGGTAGAATTTGGCAAAAGCGGTCTCTTTATTGGAGAGTTTAAGGTAGTCAGCGAGTTGGAAGATTTGTTCTAGGTCGTGGGTGGGGAAAAGTTCAAGCAGCTCTGCAAAGGTAGGGGAGTCTTTAGGGAATTTTTCGATGAATTGGACACGCCGTTTCAATTCATTAAGGGAGACCTCTTTTAATGAGGGAAAGATCACGGGCAATAATCCCAAATCATGGAGCAAGATCAGGCCGGTGTCGAAATGGGCAAAGTGGGACATTTTTTTGAATTCTTGCCAAATTCGCTCCATCGCAACGGCAGGAAGAAGATCGGCGGCGTGGGCTCGGATCGCATTTAGAGTCGCCAGTTCGATAGGGAAATCAAAGCGGGTTGAATAACGGACGGCGCGCATCATCCGCAGCCGGTCTTCGAAGAACCGCTCATGGGGATTGCCGATAGCGCGGATGACTTTTTTTTGGATGTCTTTTTCGCCGCCGATGAAATCATACAGTTTTTCACCGATCGGATCATAGAACATGCCATTGATGGTAAAGTCGCGCCGATTGGCATCTTCTTCTGGGGTTGCTGGGTCGACGCCAGTGGGACGCCTTCCGTCGACATATCCCCGATCTTTGCGAAAGGTGGCCACTTCGAATTGATCGCCGTTGTGGATGACGATCACGATTCCAAAGGCGACGCCGACGGGAACTGTCTTCGGAAACAGGCGTTGAATTTCGGCAACAGATGCATCGGTGGCGATATCGATGTCATCGGAGGGGTGGTTCATCAGATAGTCGCGTACCCAGCCGCCGGCAAAATAGGCGATGAATCCTGCATCTTGCAGTTGTTTGACGACATGAGTGGCAGCTTTTAGTTTATGCGGCATGAGATCATATTACTCGTTTGGTAGAAAATCTGCTACTCGAGTAATCTGATTAGCATGTCGTGTACGATTCATCTACTATCTGAAGAGACGATCAATCAAATTGCCGCTGGTGAGGTGATTGAAAATCCTGCTTCGGTCATCAAGGAGCTCATCGAAAATGGGCTTGATGCGGGGGCAACGAAAATTTGTGTAGAAGTGACAGGCGGTGGGCTCAAGCTGATTCGGGTGAGTGATGATGGGAAGGGGATGAACCGCGAGGATGCTCACTTGAGTATTGTCCGACATGCCACTTCGAAAATCAGGCACGCTCAAGATCTGTTTCACATTGCGACGATGGGATTTCGGGGAGAGGCGCTCGCTTCGATTGCGTCGATTTCAAAAATGACGTTGATGACAGCTCAAGAAGGGCAAGTGGGAACCGAACTTGAGATCGAAAAAGGGGAAGTGATCAAAGAATCTTCTTTTGCCCGCACGCGCGGAACGACGATTGAGGTGAGGTCGCTTTTTTACAATGTACCGGCCAGAAAAAAATTTCAAAAATCGGCCGTAGCCATTTCTGCTGACATTTTTCGGGTGATGACGGTGATGAGTTTGGGCCATCCCAATGTGCAATTTGAGCTGATTTCCAATGGCCGCAAGGTGCTCAAGACGATGACTCAGGGAGTGCAAGAAAGGGCGAAAGAGCTTTTGGGTGATGAGTTTGTTTCAGGAAGCCATTTGATTGAATTTCAAGAGGGGCCCTTACTTTTTTCTGGATTAATAGGCTCGCCGACCAATACCAGGGCCAATAAGATGGGCCAGTATCTGTATATGAATCGACGGGCGGTGGTTTCATCACAAATTAGCGAGGCAGTTAGGGAAGGGTACGCGACACGTCTTGAAGAGAGGCGCCATCCGATTTTTTTGTTAAATCTCAATGTCCCAACCGATCTGATCGATGTCAATGTCCATCCCCAAAAGCTACACGTGCGTCTTAGGAAAGAAGAGTTATTTAGAAACAAGGTCTCTGAAGCGATTACCCGCGCTCTAGCTAAAACGGCTTCTCCAAGGCCGCTGCCCTCTTTTCATCCGATCGAGGTTCGGTATGAGGCGCCCCTGCTTCGGGAAGAACCCCCGGAATTGGAGCAGGGACTTCTTCTGGAGGAGAAATCTTCTGTTGAGGTGCTCGGGCAGGTGGGGAGATTTATCTGCTTGCGCGAAGGTGAAAAGTGGGTTTTTCTTGATACTGAGGCAGCCCGTTTTCGGGTCATCTTTGAAAATTTAATCCAAAAAGAAAATTCTAAAGCTCAAAAACAGCTCTTGCTTGTCCCTTTTACGATCGATTTGACCTCGGTAGAGGCGGCAATGGTCCTTACCCATCTCGATGCAATCGAAAATCTGGGGTTTGAATTGCGCTCGATTGGAAAGAGCTCTTTCATGATCGAGGCAATCCCTCCCTTTGTAGACGAAAATGATGTGAAGCAAGTGATTGCCGAAATGGCTCTTCACTTGCAAGAATTCATTGGGAAGCATCATTATGCGGAGGAAAGGCAGAAAAAATTGGCACAATGCGCAGCCCGTTTTGCGCGTCGCAAAAGCCATGTTTCAAATGAAGAGGCTAGACAGCTGTATGAAAGGCTGCAGAAGACGGGAAGTCCTCTTCACTGTCCAAAAGGCAATCCAACAATGGTGCATTTAGATCATGACGCAATTGAATATCTTTTTAGAGCGGATCAAAAAACTGCAAAAAGCCCTAAGGGCTGAAAAGTTAGACGGGTGTCTAGTTGATCATTCGGTCGACTTGCTCTATTTAACCGGTCTGCAGCTTTCTTTGGGAGCCCTTTTTGTGCTCCAGCGCAAATGTTGCCTGTTTGTCGATGGACGCTATTTCGAAGTGGCCCAAAAGACGAGCCCTATTGCTGTAGAAAAATTGAGCGACGAGAATAAAAAGGCATTCCTCAAAGGGGTGAAAACTCTCGCCTTTGATGGAGATCATGTTTCCTATAACCAATTTTTGCAGTTAAAAAAATTGAAAGTGCAGCTGGTGTCTAAACCTGAGCTGATCCGCGATCTTCGACTGATCAAAGATGTGGGTGAAATCGGGAAAATGAAGCGGAGCGCTGAATTTGGTTACATGGCTTACCTGATGCTAAAAGGGCTGCTGAAGCCAGGCATAACGGAAATTGAGCTTGCCCGTGAGCTCGAAATCTACTGTCTAAAAAATGGGGCAGAGAAGATGTCTTTTGAGCCGATTATCGCCTTTGGAAAAAACAGCTCTCTTCCCCATCATCGTTCTGGAGATACTAAATTAAAAGCCAATGACATCGCCCTTTTTGATCTGGGTGTGGTGCTCGATAAGTACTGCTCAGACATGACCCGTGTCGAATTTGTCGGTAAACCCGATCCTCAGCTAAAGAAGCTCTACGATGTCAATTTGGAAGCGCAAAGAGCTGCTCTGGCTGTTTGTAAGCCTGGCGTGAAATTGAAAGAGCTCGACCTGGCCGCGCGCAAAGTGATGGCAAAAGCGGGTCTTGAAGAGTATTTTGTCCACAATCTGGGGCATGGGATCGGATTGCAGGTGCACGAATTTCCTCGGATCAACAAAGTGGGAATTAACAAGGATGTAGAACTTGAACCAGGGATGGCGATCACGATCGAACCGGGGCTCTATTTGCCTGGAAAAGGGGGTGTCCGGTATGAGGATACGATTATCATTACCCCACGGGGATATACAAACCTGTATCCTGAATAGCTATGAGATTAAGAACCCGATTATTCCTCTGGGTAGGACTCATTTTCTTCGTCGCCTTTGGGATCTCCCAATTTATTGAGATCTATACAACCGATAGGAAGCTCAAAGATGCTGAGAGCAGATTGCAAAAGCAAATTCTCACGGTAAGTGAGCAGAGGCGGCAACGAATTGAGGAGTTTTTACATGTCTCGCTGAGTGAAGATCAGGCGCAAATTGATTCGCTTTTGCTTCAAATCGCCCGTGATCCCCAATTTGGGGCAACCCTTTTTCTAGATCCGGCTAATCTCAAGCTAACAGCTCCGTATCACGCTGCCTTTATTTTTAAGAACGATAAGTGGACCGATTTTATTCAGACGACCAAAGATAAACAACTGACGTCTCTGCTCATCCCCATCTCCTATCCGATGGACACTGCCCACCATGTGCCGATTGATCAAGAGATTTCATGGGTTGTTTTTGATCAAGATCGGGATCTGCAGCACCCCTATATTGGCGTTAAACTCCCGATTAATCCGATCCATCGGAAGAGTCTTTCGACCCTCATTGATGATGAGGTCGAAGCAGAATGGACGCTGACAATTCTTTTTAATCCCGATGCCCTTGTCCATTTCGTTCCAAAAGAAGGGGCACAATTGGCACCTGGATCTGGGATCGATGGTGGAGCATTTCTGCAGCAGGTGAAACATGCTGCCGACTATCTGAAAACAATTGGTTCCTACGTAAAAGATGTCAGTGAAAAAGGGAAAGGGATCCTATTTGTTGGAAAGCCAGTAGAAAGAGGAATAAAATGTGCCGATTGGAAAGGGGAAATCATTGATGCACGGGTTATTCAACTCATGCAGCGTGCCGACCAGGCAATCCTCCTCTCGATTCTCACAAGTTTATTCCAAGGTGGTGAGTTTGGGACCGATCTGTTTGCTGTGGGGGCTCCCAAAGGAATAGCACGATTTACTCCCGATGCCACCGCTGGGCATGCGATCTTGACTACTCAGACTTTTTTTCAAAAAAAGGTGTTTAATGACATCGGCTATTTCGAAAAGCACCCCGGATCCCAAGAGTGCAAAAAGATGGGAGCATCGATTGCGATCATAGCTCCAGAAAACATGGATCGGGTCTTTATCGGTAACGCCATTTTGCTCCAGGACAAAAATGGTAGTGGCTATCTCACTATTGGGATCGACATGGAGCAAATCTGCCAGGACCTTGTTCTTTCTTCCAGGATGGGTATTTTTTTAGTTCATGGGGAGAAGGTGATCAACGCCTATTCGCCTCAGGGGATAAAGATTTCTAAGGAAGACATCCCCTTTGATCAGAAGATGTTGCAATCGACAAGCGGTATTATTGGTTACAAGGGAACGAACTATTTTTATCAGCAGATGACCCCTTTTAAGGGAATCGACCTTCATTTTTTCGTTTTTGAATTGGAAGCAGAGGCCTTTGCCCTAGTCAATGCGGTCAAAAACGGGGGAAGGGCACTGATTTCGGAGGTCTCCTATGACATGAGAATCATCGGGGTTATTGCATTTGTCGCCGTGCTGCTGCTGCTCCATAACATCGCTCGCAGAATTACTCGCCCGATCACAGCGTTGGCTAATGTAACAAAACAAGTGGCTGCTGGAAAACTCGAAGATTTAGAGATGCCTCGCCCTCCAGATGGCAGAAGAGATGAAGTGACGGCATTGTGCAATTCGTTTGAGCAAATGGTCACTGGACTAAAGGAAAAAGAGAAAGTAAAAGGGGTGCTCAATAAAGTGGTCTCTCCAGAAATAGCCCAAGAAATTCTAAGAGGGGGCGTTCAACTTGGCGGTGAGGAGAGAAAAGTGACTGTCTTTTTTGCTGACATCCGGAATTTTACAACACTATCTTCCCACCGGGATCCTCAGCGGGTCATTGAAATGCTCAATACATGCATGACCAAAGTTTCCCATGTTATCGATGATTTTGGTGGAGTGATCGACAAATATGTGGGAGATGAGGTCATGGCCCTATTTGGCGCTCCCATTGAAAAGGAAGATAGTGCCCTCAAATCGATCCAATGTGCGTTAAAAATTGTCGAAAGACTTAAAGAATGGAATCTGGAGCGGAAAGCAGAAGGCAAAGTAGCAGTTGAGATGGGGATTGGGATTCATACAGGGGTTGTCGTCATAGGTAACATGGGAGCAGAAAATCGGCTCAATTATACCGTCATAGGCAGCAACGTCAACTTTGCTTCTCGCCTTTGCTCAGCGGCCTCCGGGCTTGAAATCCTTATTTCAAAGGAGACCTTAGCCGAGCCACATGTGAGTGAAAATATCGAAGTTGAACTTCTTGAACCGATGGAGTTGAAAGGATTTGAAGGGACCTTTAACCTTTATCGTGTATTAGGAGAGAAAAAGCATGTTTAGCGGACTAAGCTTTAGAAAAAAGATTATCCTGGGTCAAATCATCTCCTTTATCATCTTGATTGCCATTCTATTTCCCCTGATCGAGAGATTCGCTGCGCGTCTTGTTCGGGACTCGCTGATTGAGAGTACGAGCGATCTAAAAGATCGTTTGCAAAAAGCTGGGACTGAAGAAGAATTGATCCAATCTCTGAAGCGACAAGAATATTATTCCTTTTTCCGGATGAGCTTGATCAACGATAAGGGACTTGTTATCTATGATACCCACATGGGGCGGCTCTTAGGGCCCCAGTTTCAACCCTATTACCACGTCGAGCATAACGAAGTGAAAGAGGCACTCAGAACAGGGGTGGGCTACGTCATTTCCAAATCAGACACCTTTGGCGGCAAATTTGCCTATGTGGCCGAAACTTTTCCATTCCAGGGCAAAACCTACGTCCTCCGCACCGCATTTCCCTATGAAGAAGTGCTCGATTTAACCGGCCATTTTAAGTTGGGCGTTTTGATCTATTCTTTCGTAGTTTTACTCTTCTTCAATATTTTGATTTGGCTCATTATCAGTCGTTTTACCCAGCCCATTCGCTCGATTATCAGCGCCATCACGCCCTACCAGCAAGGGGAGCAGGCAGAACTGCCTGAAATCATCCTCCCCAAAACGACCGGCCCCAAAGACGAGTTCCAAAGACTTGCCAGCGCATTCAATTCTCTATCAGCCAGGATCCAAAAACAGATCAACGATCTCCGCACCGAGCGGAATGAAAAAGAGGCGATCCTCGAATCGCTCGGCGAAGGAGTAATCGCCGTCAACGAGAAAATGGAAGTGCTCTACATCAACTTCATCGCCTGCAAAATGCTTGGCCTCACTCGGCGCAATGTCATCGGCCACACGCTCAAAGGGGACGGGGATAAAATCCACCACGAACTGCTCCAAAAATGCCAAACCCTCCTCACCCGAAGCCAGCAGCAGGGCAATATCCTGACCGATTCCCTCGCCTTTGGCAAAGAGAGAAAAACCTACATCGACCTCATCGCCGCGCCCAAAGCGCACGGAATGGGAGCGATCATCGTCCTACAAGACAAAACGAGCCATTACCGGGTGCTCGAGATGGGCAAAGATTTCGTCGCCAACGCCTCTCACGAACTGCGCACCCCCATCACCATCATCAAAGGCTACGCCGAAACCCTCCACGACATGCCAGAGCTGAAACCCCACCAAGTTGCGGAAATCACCGAAAAAATAGGCCGCAGCTGCGTCAGAATGGAGGCTTTAGTCAATAACCTCCTCCGCCTTGCCGACATTGAAAACATCACAGATAGCCGCTTCCTAGACTGCAACCTCATTCCACTGATCGAAAACAGCATCCACATGGTGAAATCGGTCCACTCGGAAGCTCTCATCGAATTCGATCGGAGTATTGATCAAATTCAACTCAAAGCCGACAGCGGCCTTCTAGAGCTGGCCATCACCAACATCCTCGAAAATGCGGTCAAATATTCCGACCCACCAGCCAAAATTCGAATCTCAGTCGCAATTGAAGACGAAGATGCGATTATTGAGATCGCCGACAAGGGGCGCGGCATCCCAGCAGATGACCTCCCCTATATCTTTGAAAGATTTTACCGGGTGGACAAAACCCATTCACGCCGATTAGGGGGCGCCGGGCTGGGCCTCTCCATCGTCAAAACCATCATCTCCAAGCACGACGGCACCATCACCGCCACCTCAGAGCTGGGCAAAGGAGCCACCTTCCGGATCGTCCTCCCGCTTAGACATCATAATCGGTTTTAATCACAGGGGTTAAATAAACGTACTCCGGTTGCTGCAAAATCTTTGAGATTTTCGGTAACCAAGATGAGATGATGTTGGATGGCGGATGCGGCAATTAAAGAATCGATGACGGGTAAAAGAACCCCTTTCTTCTGCGCATTCCCACAAAGTTCGCCCCAAATGGAGGCGGTTTCAGCATCAACTGGCAGAATGCGGTCTTCAAAGCGAGGAATGAGTTCCCCTATGAGCCAATTTTCAAGAACCATCTTGTACTTGTTCTCTGAGGCACCCAGTTTTGTGATTCCCTTTTGGATTTCTCCAATACTGAGCACGCTAACAAAGTAGGAGGATTCTGCATGGCTCTGGCACCAAGACTCCAGCTTCTTAAAGGGATGAGTTTTAATCTTTCTCATTTTTGAGAGAATGCAAGTATCGAGTAAATAACTCATAGGTCAACGTCTCTCCCGGTGTCTTTATCCCGCTCTATATCAATGTCGATATCTGGAAGGGGAGCTGCACGGAAGAATTCTAATAAAGTGTTCTTGGGCTTGGTGAGTTTTTCGAATTCTTTTGTAGAAATCACCATCGCTACTGGATGTCCATTTTTAGTAATTAAATGATAACCATCTTCTTCCACTTCCTTGACAAGTTGGGAAAAACGGGCTTTTGCTTGTTGCAATTGCCATACTCTTCGTGGCCGAAGCCGATGGACTTTTTTTGTTGGAGTTTTTGGGCGTCTTTTTCCCATTTTTGACATAATGACCTAATCTAGTCTGACTAGTCTCATTATAGAATAGCAGGCTTTAATTGGCAAGCTATTGGGATTATGAGGGAGTCTTCAAATTCGGTTTCAGTCGATTTTCGGGATTATTTTGGGGTTAATATCACTCTCAGAATATGACCCCCAAAATTTGAAACGAAAATCGGCCAAAATAATCCCGAAAATCGACGAAACAAGAATTTGAAGGCGCCCTCTAAATTGCTGATGGTAAATATTTTATGAGAGATAAGTTTGTGGTTGACTAGAAATAAAGATTATTGTTACAATAAACGAATGAAAATTAATTAGGATAATAACAATGGCTTCAGTAACTTTTCAACCAGTGGAATTAAATGATGTTCAAGCAGGGGCGACGTGTATGTTATGCCGGGAAGAGAGAAAGGAGAGCGACCAAGTCAAAGGAAGGACATGGTGGGCGCACCCGCATCCAGACCCTACTAAAAATGGCGAGCTGATTGATCATATTCATGCTAAGTGTCTCAGGATTTGGGGAACATCCGATAACATTAATTGTATTTGCACAAATCCCATCAATAAAACAGTCCTCCCTCCTGCAACCTTAAAAGATAGAGTGGGGGAATTCCTTTACCTTAATGGATCAAAAACCCTGGCAGTTATTGGCATTATTGCCGCCATGGCGAGTCTCATTCAGATAGAAAATCAGCCAACTATTTTTACACATCAGAACGGGGAATGGGTTCGAGAGGCATCTTATTCCATTTATAATTTAATATTCTCAATGACTGCTGGAATGATGGCTAATCGATTCAGTGAGGAAACAATAGTAGTCAATCTTAATGTTGGTGGAATACCTTTGAGGTATGTCCCTAAGAGATTACTATTTTTGGGGCTAGTTCTCGGAATGCACCTAAATCAGAATTATAAAGATATTGCCACTTTCGGCGCTCTTTATATCGGTGGAATGGCTCTTGACCATTTCCTCAATAAAGCGATCCAAAAAACAAGCGAAAGATTGCTGTCTGTATAGCACCATCTCGCGATCATGAGCATGATGAATAATCATTCGCCCTCGCAAAGAGACAGGATGCGAATGACTGTCTTTTTCATTGAATATGAATGTTCTCTCAAAGGATTGTTATAATAACAAAAATTTCTTAAAATTTAAAATGAGCCCCTAGAATTTTTCTACAAAATTGGGTATAAGTAGACAGATTGGTTTGAAATTTTCTAGGAGGAAAAATGGGTTTAATATTCCATGGCTCTGCAGAAGCTACTATTGGGGTTGAAATTGAGCTGCAACTAATTGATCCAGAAACACTTGATCTAACGCCTCAATCGGATCAAATTCTTCAGATCTGCCAATTGCATGATGAGCACAGGGTGAAGAAAGAGATCCACCAATCGATGGTGGAAGTGGACTCGGAAATCTCCAAAGATGTCAAAGAATGTCGTCAATTTTTGAATGATCGTATGTTGCGGCTTTCTAACATTGTGGAAAATAATGGGTTACAAATTGCAGTAACTGGTACGCATCCCTTTCAACATTGGGGAGATAGGCTGATTTCAAATGCTGATCGATACCATAATCTTCATGATAAATTTCAGTGGTTAGTGCGCCGAATGAACATTTATGGGATGCATGTCCATATCGGAGTTAATTCGGGAGAGAGGGCACTTGCTATTTGCAACAGTATGACTCGGTTTCTGCCCCATTTACTAGCGTTATCGGCTAATTCTCCCTTCTGGCATGGAATCAATACGGGGATGCAGTCGAGTCGGATCAATATCCTCGACTCTTTTCCCTATAAAGGCCTTCCTGTAGCCAGTGCGAATTGGGCAGAATTTGAGCATTATCATGATACTTTGCTGCAGGTGGGAGCGATTAAATCTTTTAAAGATCTTTATTGGTATGTGCGCCCTAATATCGTTTACGGCACCGTTGAAGTGCGGATTTGTGATGCGATGACCACCCTTGATGAGACGATGGCACTGGTCGCATTGATCCAGTGTTTAGTGGCTCAAATCAATGCTGATCTGGAAGCCGAAAGCGAGCAGGTATTTTCCCGAGAAGAGCAATGGATAGCTCCAGAAAATATTTGGATCGCCGCCAGAGACGGATTAGATGGGATGATTATCACAGATCTCCAAGGAAACAGAGAAAAAATTTCTGATTTGACAGTAGAACTAGTCAAAAAACTTATTCCCCTCTCGAAGAAGCTGAACTGCTTTGAGGAATTGATCTTTATTGAAAAGATAATTCAAAAAGGCAACGGTGCCCAAAGACAATTGCGCACATTTCAAGATACCGGCTCACTCAAGAGCGTAGTGTCTGCTGCACAGAGAGAATTTATCAGTAGTCTTAATGTATACTGCGCCCACCCAAGTTGTGTGAATTTTGAGCCACGCGAAAGCTCTCGCGGTTAACCTGTTTTTCCGAGGGTAGTATCGAATACATACAACCCTCGGAAAAACAGTTTAACCCCGAGGCTTTGGCGCGGTCAAAATTCACACAACTTGGGTGGGCGCAGTATAAGTGTAACTTCATCCTATTGATCGCGTTAGATCTCTTTAACCCCTCAGAGCCTAAGGCCCATCTCAGAAAATCGATGTCGTCTCGGCAAACTTTGAATTGACTAAAAAAAATATTTGAAATAGAGAGTAAGGATGGGAGACAATCTATGAAAAAAAGTGTCTGTGCATTCAGTTCAATGTTCTTATTGCAATTTCTATTCACCCCCCTCTACTCAGAGTCTGCAATTGCCGATGAGCAACCATCTGTTACAGAAAGTGATGGGTTCTGTGATAATGGAGTATGTAAGTCTCCTTGTGATCCCTCATGTTTCGAGGATTGCTGCGAGAGTTGGTTGTCTTGCGACAGGCTTTATCTGGGTTTTGAAGTAGGCCCTAACTGGGCACTTTGTGGCAGTGA
The DNA here is from genome assembly GCA_018239985.1 of Verrucomicrobiota bacterium. Lineage (GTDB taxonomy): Bacteria > Chlamydiota > Chlamydiia > Chlamydiales > Rhabdochlamydiaceae > Sacchariniichlamydia. The sequence goes on from JAFEGK010000010.1 coordinate 47,609, forward strand.
ACAGGGATGCAAGGTTCATACTAAGGTGGGGTATGCCGTCGGGGGTATCTTAGGCTATGAAGTTTGGAATGGCTTCGCCCTTGAGTTCGAAGCAGCCTATCGCAATAATTCAGTAAATCACATTAATAATCGGGGAGTAAAACTGTTTACCGGACGTCATGTTTGGAGCATGTCCTATTTATTTAATCTGGTTTATGAACTTCCTTGCTGGTGTTGGAAACCGTTTCTCGGCGCAGGGATCGGCTATTCAAGTCAACATGGTCGATTGACCCCATTTGATTTACCTACTGATAAAAATTTCCATAAATTCGCCTATCAGTTCCTCGTAGGGCTAGATTATAATATATGGTGCGATCTGGATATAGGCATCGGATACAAGTATCTTCATGCTTTGGATAGTTATGTTCACAACCACGCTCTTTTATTCGATCTAAAGTGGCATTTCTAAGAAAAAAAATAACCCTGGCCTTAGCCAGGGTTATTTATGTTATTGATTTTCAGCCAGAATGTCTGCAGCGATTTTCTCTGCGATGACATAAAGGGTAATGTTTGGCCAACGTATTGAGACGGGGAAGATGCTGGCATCGCAAACGCGAAGCCCTTTGACCCCTTTTACACGCCCTTTCTGATCAACGACTGCCATTGGATCGTAAAGGGGGTTGTGCTTGTCGGTGACGCCCATTTTGCAAGTTCCACCCGCATGGTGTCCGCCTACTCTGTTATACAGAAATTGAGTCAATCTATCCTGATCAACTTGAGCGACGCTGTTCCAGGTGGCGTAAGTGACACCAGGTTGTAAGAAGTCATGTGGAGCTGGATCTGCCAGTTCAGTGAAGTAGGGCGTGGCCTTCAGTTCCAACATCATCGGTAAAATGATGTTGTTCAAGGTCTCTAACCAAACAGCCAGATCCCTTGGATCTTGAAGATAGTTCATGATAATTTCAGGGGGGACTGTTGGGTCTTTGGAAACAATATTGACATGCCCTTCTGTAAAGTTATTCTCTTCCTGCTCAATAAGCACGCTATTCAAAAATGCATTGTCAACGATAACCGGACTAAAAAATGCTGGAGGATCGATCGTCGTCGTTGGTGAGAAAACAAAAGTTCCGGGATCTGATTGGTAGGTCAAAGTAATCGAAGTAGTTGTTGTAGCTGAACTATAAAAGGTCCCATTGAAGGTGGGATTGACACTATCTGCAATCACATATGCGCCAGCTGGTGGAGCTGTCCCTTGGACTGGGATTGTGAAGGTCACAGAAAATAAGTTCGAACCTGTTACAGGGGCTACTGCTGCTGCTGTTGGAACAATTGAAGGAAGGTTTGCTTCGGCAATGGATGAATCGAGCAGAATATTCTCAAAATCATTTCTCGCAAAGGGTTGATAAATTGCAGGAAGATTTTTCAGCCCTGACCATCTTTTCTGAACAAAGGCATCGCGAGATTCATTCGGCATATTATTGATGGTGCCCCAAATGATATCGAAATTCGGAAAGGGTTGGGAAGGACTGGATCTTGCAGCATGCGTCCACACGTTCCCTGGGTTTGTCCCATGCCAAAAAAGGAACAATTCATGGTTATCGATCAAATGTTGCCCAACGCCGGGAACATCTGAGACAACTCTAATACCGAAGGATTTCAAAAAGTTTTTATTTCCGACCCCTGAAAGTTGCAATATTTGTGGGCTATTAAAAGCCCCAGCACAAATAATCACCTCTTTTCTTGCAAAAACAAATTTTTCTCCCTCTTCCTCAGCTTTAATTGCATTCGCTTTGGCATCCCCGGCCGATCCCCCGTAACCGGCTGATTCTGCATTGACATTTCTTCCAGTCTGGTAAATATTATAGCCTTGTAAATATTTGACCCCTTTGGCTCTTCCTTTTTCGATAATGATGCCTGTGACAAGCGATTCCGAAAGCACTTTCAGATTGCCCTGATTCCTATTTAACGCTTCGTAAAGATAAGTATTTGCTGAACTGGCTCTTTGAAGGGTGGTTGAACCAACTAACCCAAGTCGTGCCATTTCGGGTGGGTAGACAAATCCGTTATCCCCATACAAAGGCCTATTATAATCTGCAAAGGGAACATGCGCAGATTGTCCTGGGGGTACGATAAAACCATTTTGGTATGTTTGAGAGAAGTTATTATTGCTTAGACCTCCTACTAAAGCTGTCGGGGGCCAATCCAAGTCGATGAGTTGATTGGGATACTGTCCTGGCAATACAGCCTGAATTGCTGCAAGTAATACAGCGGTATAAGGGTTGACGCCTAAAAATGCGGGACCAAAATTGATTAACGGCACTTTCCCGTTATATCCATACCATTCTTGGGGATTAGGAAAAGATCCTTGGTCTGGCTCTGGAAGAGTAGAATCATAAAAAGGAGCACCCGGTGCGATTAATTGCGATCGATTTTCAACTTTCTCATAAAATTGTATCATGTTACTGGTCGGTGTACTGGCATCCCAGTCGGTCAATCCCAATGCTACCCACTGAGCCCAGTTATAGGGGGCATTTCTGATGCTGAATGTAAAATTATGGGATGTGCAACCGCCCCAGCCGCTATGTCTTTCTTGTACAGTTGATCTAAATGGGGACGGGCCGCTTGCGTCTTCTTTTTGAAACCAAGCAAAATGGCCAAATCCTCTAGCAATAAGCACTGCTGGGAATTCAAAGATCGCTGGTGATCCCCTTGTATACAATCCCCAATTGTAATCTCCTGGCTGAGGAACGTTTGCCGTAGAGCGGACTGGAAGAATTTGGGTGGCGGGTGGGAATGCCCTGGCGTCATCTCTGCCATATTCAACGAGACAGACACTATATTTCCCATTTTCACTCAGTCTATTTGCAATCACGCAACCGGCATTTCCTGCGCCGACGACGACGAAATCAAAAACATTATTCTCGTGAGCATGGATAGTTGTCTGTTGAAAGACAATCCCCAGCAACGAGAGGGTAAGGGTAAATTTTTTCATAAAAAACCTGTGGTTAAGTTCCTTTTCCCTTTTGCATAGCAAATAGATGCTAACAGCTAGAGTAAAATTTTTCTTGAATTATCTCAGGACAAGAAAAATTTGTAAAGACTAGGCTCAAGGATTGATCCTCACTTTTAATTTAGTGCTCTCGTCTTGGACGATCTCTTGAGAGGCTTTAGAAGCTCCACTACTGAAATGCAGCAGCGGCTCGTATTCGCTATAATTCACATTAATTTTTGTGAAAAACGCATCGAGCTCTTTTTGCATTAAATGTTTAGCTGCTTTATGGTCGCTTTCCCATTTGAGCTTCTCTGCAATAATGATCTGCTCGCAGAGTTTCTCCCCGAAGAGAGCTTTGAGAACAGTGCGGGAAGCATAATAAAAATTGATCGGCTTAATTGATTTCCCTTCTAGGGTTAAAAAATCTCCCAGAGCGGGATAACCGCTATTGCTTTTTCTTAACTCATAGTTTTGCGTCCCTTTAATCAACTTGTAAAATAGAGGGATCTGGCTGTCGGGAAGTTTTGGCAATAGCTCCTCAAATGTTATGGCAGAGGGGTTTTGTTTGATGGCGGTAATTAGGACGCTCACTACCTCATGTTCCATATTTGTTGTATAAATTGGAGTCTGATCATAGATATCTTTCAATAGCCGCAGCACCACTTTCTCTAATTGCGGATCAGATCCCAGCTTTTTAATTAGTATCTTTCGGTTGTTCTGAGTGCTGAATTTATCGCGGTGGGATACGAATTTCTTATTTTGATTTTGTTCCGATTCTGTCTTTTCTTTTTCTTCCTCTTTTTTCGCTTTTTGGGCTTCGTAAATCTCTTTTTGTATTTGATTGGCAAATCTCCGCTCGACTGCAAGTGCACCCTTGTAGTGGAAGCTTTCTTGGGCAGTTGTACGAAGCGAGTGGACAAAGGCATACGAGCCGATGGCAAAGAGGATGATAAATGCAGAGACCAGGGGAAGGATGTTCATCAGTATTGCACCATCCTGTTGCCGTGGGGAAGGACAAATCGAAAGGTTTTGCCGCAGATGTTGAGCTGGACAATTGGCGGCAGGAGCGTCTGAGACCAATCGGTTGTCCATTTTTTGGTGAGAGGATCGAAGAATTCGAGCTTATAGTCTTTTCCGTTCTTTACAAACACCTCTTTGCGCTCGCTTCCATCTTTGGATTGCAGCACGAGGCAAAGCTCTTTTTCTTTGTTTTGGAAAAGATATCCTTCCAATTCTTGACAGAATTTGGGCTCAGAATCGATACCGTTATTGAAAAAGAAGTGGAGGGCGCTTGGGGTAATATCCCGATAGGGCTCTGTTGTGAAAAGGGCATCGGAGCGAATCGCTTCAAAAATCTGGTTGAGCCTTACGTTGAGCACATATTCCCAATGTTTCTCCTGATGCATTTTGGCCAGTTTTGTGTGGGTAAGCATCAACTCTCGAAAACTTGAGAAGAGCGTGGTGATCAAAATGGTGGCCAGTAAAAGGCCCAGCATCACCTCTATAAGGCTTAGAGTTCTTTTGACTCCAAGGTGCAACGACGCAAAGAAAAAAGAGTTATTTTTTTGCATCATTTATCCCCTTTTTTTGGACCACGATGTCGCTTGCAGCAATGAAAGAGAACTCTTTAACTTTCTTATCAGTAAAATTTATTTCCAGATGCAGTAAAACGGTTGTGGTGTTGTCGTCGCCAATTTTTTGAACGTTATTATTAATCGTCACATTTTTGATATAGCTTTTCGACCATTCAGGGCAGGGTTTAACCTTGACGACTTCATTTGCTATCACCGTTCTGGTCTCCTTTTCACCAAAGATCCAGCTTGGATGAATTTCTTTTTTATAGAGCCGGACTTGCAGATCGGTTAATTCCTGTTGCGCTAGCTTTTCTAACTCCATCTCATAGAGTAGATTCATCTCTCTACGCATATCCTGGAACGGATAATGGAGGAAAGGAAATATCGAAATGCTCACTAAAGCAAAGGCAATTAAAATCTCTAGAAGGACGAAGTGGCGACGTTTCATTGACTTTTTTTACAAATAAGTCTACCATAAAAAGCCTATTTATTTTACTTAAAAAGTATGGAAACAAGAGGAAGAGCTCTTTATAACCTTATTTTGATGAACTGGCAGGAGGATCCTACGCTTCCTGTCGAGCAGTGGCAAATTGAGGACTACCGAAGTCTCTCGTCAAAAGAGCTTTTTAAAAAATTAAAGGCTCTTGGGATTCCACTCGATGAGGAGCGGTTCCATAACTACGCTGAGGCGAGCGATTCCCCAGAGGAATTGACCGATGCGCTCGTTGTCGATGAGGAGTTGGACCGTTTTGATGAGGCTTATCTGATCGTCTTTGAACTATGGCGGCGCCTTGCACCAGAGAAGGAATCCCTCTCGATTTTTTGTGATCAGCTCGATTATCTAATCCATCTCTACGACCAAGATCAGCTCGAGAATGAAGAGGACTTAAATAATGCCCTCACAGAGCTTGAGAGGATTCTGGATGAAAATGTCGACCAGGGGGAGGATCCCCAAGCGCTCTTCCAGGAGATTTCTCTTTATTGCGCACATGATCTCCAGAGTTTCATCTATGACTATGCTTCAGATCAGATCGATCATGACCGAGGGGTTTATGCTTCAGAATTGATCGACGGTTTTTCTCCCTACACCACCGATTCTCAATGGTTCGCATTTTTGCAGATGCGTCTTCTTGCGGCTTCTGATCCTGAAGAGGGGGAAATCATGCTCGACCGAATCCTAGAGGATGCTCCAGATTTTGAACTGCTCTTAGAAATTGCCCGCTATCTAGTGAATCAAGGAGATGTAAGCCATTTCCTAAGAGTGGTCAAACAGGCGCGCAATTTGATCGAGACAGAGCAAGATTTCCAGGAATTGCTTGCAATCACCAGTGAGTTCTACCGTCTTCTCGATCAAGAGGAGCAGTCTCAGGCAGTATTTGACATCTTGAAGCAAAGGCAGGGGATTCCACTAGAAAAGGAAATTGCTTCTAATGACAAGCATTTCAAAGAGTACTTCAAGCTATTTGAGGATCTCGATCGGAGTGAAGCCTAAATATAGTGCTTCCGTTTGAAAGCCAGCCAACGTTTTTTTTTAGCTTCCTGCAAAAAGTCTAGTTCAGTATATTGCTGCCCTTTGAGAGGCTGTCCACAAACTCAGTTTCAGCCAATTTGCGGGTTCTTTTGAATCGAAAATCGGCCAAAATAATCCCGAAAATTGGCGAAACCTGGGTTTGTGGACAGTCTCTGAAGCCCCCCTCTTATTCTGTAGTCGGGATGAAACGTTGATTTGGACCGATGCAAAAGCCCTCGGGATTCAATTAAAGAAAATTTGGTAAGGAGTAAAATATGCAGGTTAGTCGGAAATTTGATGTTAGGAATTGGGAAACTTTTCAGGGCTGCGAATTAAATTGGGCAGATGCCAAATCGCGTCAGAAGGTCTTAAATGCATTGAATATGGCGCAAGTATCTCCTCGCACTGAAGCGGAAAAGGTACAACTCGATGCTATTTTAGATCCCTCCAGAGTAGTGATTGGACCGGTCCAAGTGTTAGGGCGCTATTCGGTTGTCGTCCACCCAGATCCGAAAGAGGCTGTTATCCCATCTTTCAATGATACTTCAAAGAAACTTCAAGCCTTGCAAAGAGTTATCCCTAACGGTTCTGAAGTAGAAATCCTTAGAGCTTTGATAACCCCTACTGATGATATGCGGTGGTATCGAGATCTTTATGAAGAAGGTGTCAATGAGCTTCAAGAATTTAGAAATTTCTCTTTAGCAAAGCTCCACTTGCTTGCCGCAGTAAAACTCTCGACTCAAGGATCCCAGCGCGATGTATTTCGAAAAATCTACGAAACTGCCTCATCGCTACATGCGCGTTGGATTGAAAAGAACAAACAGTGGGCTGCCTCTGAATTACAAGAAGCCAAAACATGTGTAACTACTCTCAATGAGTTATATAAACTCTTCCTGGATGAGAAAGTTAATGTTAAGTACCCTTATCCATTTTTTAGTAAGTTTACCGACCAAATAAAACCATTGATTCTCTTAACTGAGCGGGAACGAGATTTGTCCGATTTTGAATATGACACAAGGCAGTTAATTGAAACGATTAAGTTGCAAGGCTCGGAGCTAAGTAGCGAGGCGAAAGATCATTTGGCCAAAGCTGCCGATTTACTCGAGCCAATTGCCAGATATTTATCTCAGTTAGGTCCAACAATTGCTCGTGCAGACTTCAGAAAAGAGATCGAGCTGATGCAATCGTATTATCTGCCTGTTGAATCGGTCCGTACGCCAGCTGCAGTAAATTGTTTTGGTATTGTTCTGAAAAAGGCTGTTGAACACCATTTCAGGGCTATTGCAGGTGTGCGAGAGTCGCTGATATTCGAGGGTATTATTAAAGAGGAAAAAGATTTGTTTGCTGTTGGGGATGGGCCAGATGGAGTCCAGGATGAGATTCGGAATTATCAGGGCAACCAAGGCTTAGTCTCCCGAAATATGGTGACTTTGGAAGCTCTCTTAGAACAGAGAACTAAAGAAATGGCATAGGAGTGGTCGCAATATTGAGAATGTACAAGAAAATGGGCCAAAAAAGTTGGAAAGTCGAGTTTAAGGGATAATGGAAACCTCGATCGGAGTGAAGCCTAAATAATCGGCTGAAGCGAAGATATATTTGACACCGCGCGCTGTCCCAAAATTTAAGCTATTTTCCCGAAGGTTATGCAAGTGACCAAAAACACAAATGTCAATTTTGAAATGCTCTAAAATAGCCGATGCTCTGCTAGGTTTTAAATCTTTTCCAATCGGAGGATAGTGGGTGAGGGCTATTCTTACCTTAGCTGCAGGATCTAATTGGCTCAAACTCAACTTAAGCCGCTCTAAATCCCTGACAAAGATTCGCTCGGCCTCTTCTTTCTGTGCTTTGATCTCATCTTCTGTCCGTTTTTTGGCCCGAGGATTTTCTACATACTCGGTGACATCTCCAAATCCATACTCCTCTGTGTCCCAAAGTCTTGCCCCGCCAAAGGTGACCCCATTCCAGTTAAATGCACTATTTTGGATGAAGTGGATGCTCGGAGGCAAAATCCCGCTCAATTTCGCAGCCGATGGCCACCAATAGTCGTGGTTGCCTCTGATGATCAATTTATCTCCCGGCAGCTGATCGATCCAGTCGAGATCTTTAAGAGCATCTTCAAGCTGCATTGCCCAGGAAATATCTCCGGGAACAAGGACCAGGTCGCCTGGTTTGACAACCCTCTCCCAATTGTCTTTGATTCTCGCAGCGTAATTGTGCCAGGCCGGCCCGAAGACCTCCATCGTCTTGCTCGGCGCTCCAAATGCTAGGTGTAAATCTGATAGTGCCCAAATGGTCATAGGTTAATGTTAACAGAATGGGCTTTTCAAAGGATAAAATTGTCGGGGATTTCGGTCCCAGAGGTGACGATGATGATCCCATCGCGGATGAAGATCCCTTCGCCGTCGTATTTGTCGAGGTTGTCTTTGTTGATCAGTTGGACGTTGTTGCCGATGCGGCACTCTTCATCAATGATCGTTTTGGAGATGTGGCAATTTTCCCCAATCGAATAGTACTGATTCGCGGGCATGGATTGATTGAGGAAGGGGTGGTAGGTCCGGTTACCGGCGATGATGGAATCGCGGATGACGGTCCCTTTTTTGATCAGCGCGCGGACGCCGACGATGCTATGCTCGATCGATTCGGCTTCAATAATCGATCCTTGGCCAATCAGTGATCCTTTGATGCGGGTTCCCATGATCATCGCATTGGGGACGTGTTGCGGCGCGGCGTAGATCTGGTTGTCTTCGATATAGGTGTTTAGACCTTTGCCTTCAGTGAGCAGAAGATTGGCTTGGTAGTAAGAGGCGACGGTTCCGATATCCTCCCAATAGCCTTCATAGAGATAGGCACAGCATTTGGCTTGGTGGATGAATTTCGGGATCAGGTCGCGCCCAAAATCATCTCCGGGTTGATTTAGTATCTCTACCAGCGCTTTCCGTTTGAATACGTAGATGCCCATCGAGGCAAGATATTGGGTTTTGTCTGTCGCTTTCCCATTTTCTTTCAAAAAGGCTTTTGAGAGCTCATATTGCTGTAAGATTGCGGGATCTTGTGGTTTCTCATAGAATTCGGTGATGGTGCTGAGGGCATTGATCTTTAGGAGTCCCATCCGTTTGGCTTCAGGCTCCAGAACGGGGAGGGCGGCAATCACCATGTCTGCATCTTTGGTGGTTGCAAAATTGAGCATGGCGATCAAGTCCATGTTGTAGAGCTGATCCCCTGATAGAATCAAAAACCATTCTGCATTTGATCGGAGAATATAATCTAGCGATTGTCGGATAGCGTCTGCGGTTCCTTTGAACCAGGCTTTCCCTTTTGCGGTCTCTTGGGGGGTAAGGAGCTCGAGCCCGCCCGTGCGGAACATATCGAGCTGATAGGTGCTTAAGATATGCTGGTGGAGCTCGGAGGCAAAGTATTGGGAGATGACGAAGATCTGGTTGATGTTAGAATTGAGGGAGTTAGAAAGGGGAACATCGATCAGCCGATAGCGACCGCCAAAGGAAACGGCGGGTTTGCAGCGGGTAGCTGTGAGGGGGTGGAGGCGGGTCCCCTGCCCTCCAGCTAAAATGATGGTGGCGACTGTCTTATAAAAGTCGTCTCCCTGTTTTTGGCTGATTAAATCGCGTGCATTCATCTTTAATTTATTAGTAACATAGAAAGCTATTATCAATCTAAGTAATTTTTTTATGATTAATTATGAGCGATTTGGCCCAAATCGACCAAAGAAATAGTCGCGGATGCCTGCTAAGGCAGCTCGGGATTTGCGTCTGAGGTCGGCCTTTGCAGAAAAAGTGAGCTGGACAAGGCGCGCCAACTCAAGAAAATCGTCCTTTTGCCAACGTCTGTTGGTGTGACGGCGATGGAAAAGGAGTTTGTTTCTGTAGTAGTAATACTGCCAGGTGGGGCCCCTGTTGCCTTCTGGAAACGAGGCTGAGACTTTATGCCAGATGCGTGCTTTGGGCACATAGAGGCATTTGTATCCTGCTCGGCGGATCCGGTAGCACCAGTCGATCTCTTCCCAAATCAAAAAGTATTCTGGGGATAGCAAGCCCACTTTTTCGACTACTTGAGCTCGGACGGCTAGTGCACAGCCGCAAATATAATCGGTCTCTTTTATTTCATTATAACCTTCTGGTGCGCCCCATCCAATGTGGTAGCAGCGGCCCGTTTTGAGATCTACGCTGCCACCGGCATACCAAATGGTGGCAGGGTCATCATAGAAGTAGATTTTGGGGCCAAAGACGCCTGCCGAGGGGTGTTTTTGGGCAGCTTTGGCCAGCTCTGAGAGAAGATGGGGGGAGACGATGGTGTCATTATTCAGCAAAAGGAGCAGCTCAGCTCCACGCTTGAGTCCTTCGAGCAATCCTCGATTGTTCCCTTCAGCATATCCAAGATTTTCTCCATTTTCCAAAATGGGAAGCTGGGGGTAGCGGCTCCGGATTTGTGTAAGGGAGTTGTCGGTCGAGCCGTTGTCAACTAGGAGGATTTCATAATCGGGATAATCGATTTTTTCGAGGGAGGCAAGACACTCTAAGGTATCTGGGGCATTGTTCCAATTCAGGACGATGACGATGATTTTGGTTATACAGACACCTTTTCAAAGAGTTCTGCGGCGTTATAGCTCGAGCGGATAAAGGGGCCACAATGCATATATTTGACACCTATTTTCAGCCCATACTCCTCAAATTTCTTAAATGTATCAGGATGGACAAATTCTTTAACCAATAACTTGCGTCGGTTGGCCTGCAAATATTGGCCGATCGTGATGATGGAGCAGCCGGCTCGATGGAGGTCGTCGATTGTCTTGAAGATTTCATCTGGAGTTTCGCCGAGCCCTACCATAATTCCCGATTTGACAAAGAGTGATTTCCCAGAGGCCTCGATGTAGCTGAGGATTTCTAGTGTGCGCTCGTAGGTGGCTTTATGTCGCACCCGTGGGCTTAGCCTGCGGACGGTCTCCACGTTGTAGTTATAGATTTCAGGATGCTCGTTTAAGACAACATCTATCGAGCTAAATTTTCCCTCAAAGTCAGAGGTAAGCACCTCAATCGTACATTCGGGATTGACTTGCCTGGTTTGGCGAATAATCTCGGCGATGTGAGCAGCTCCTCCGTCGGGCAAATCGTCGCGGGCTACCATGGTGATGACGACATGCTTGAGCCCTAGCTCTTTAACCGAAAGCGCGATCCGATTGGGCTCATCTGCTTCGGGCCCTTTGGGATTTTTGGAAAAATCGATGTCACAAAAGCCGCAGTTGCGTGAGCATTCTTTCCCCAGCGCGAGGAATGTGGCTGTTTTTTTCGAGTAGCACTCAAAGCGGTTGGGGCATTTGGCCTCTTCGCAGACGGTATTGAGCCCATATTTTTTGAGGAGCTCTCCCGTTTTGTGCAGGGAGCCTCCTGCTGGTAGTTTTCTATGGAGCCAGGAGGGGAAGCGGCCGAGGTTTTCCTCTGGGTTAGGGGGGAGGATGTTGAGTTTATTCATCGTTTTTTTCTAGGGGGCAAATGGATCGGTGTTTCTAGAGCAACAAGAGCTGCCTCTAACCACGCTTCTGCGACTGTAGGATGGGCGTGGATCGTATCGGCGACACATTCTGCTGTTAATTCGTTGTTGATCGCAAGGGTGATTTCAGCGATCAGTGTAGCGGCGTCATGACCTACCGCTTGGGCTCCGAGAATTTGCCCTGTTTTTTTGTCGATGACCACTTCTGTAAATCCTTCTGTTTCGATTGTCGCAATCGATTTGCCAAGGGCTTGGAAAGGGAATTGGCCTATGGTAGCATCGTATCCCGATTCTTTCGCTTGCTCGAGGGTCATTCCGACTGTTGCGATCTCGGGAGTGGTGAAGATGACGGCTGGGACAGCGTTATAGTGCATGTCTAAAGGGCGGCCGATGATGTTGGATGCGGCGACTATTCCCTGATGGCTTGCAACGTGGGCCAGAAGCACTTGTCCAGTCACGTCGCCGATTGCATAGATGCCAGGGACGCTGGTCTGCATTTTGCTGTTAACGACGATCATCCCTTTGTCGCTCAATTTGACTCCGGCTTTTTCGAGGCCCAGATTGCTCGAATTGACTTTGCGCCCAACAGAGACAAGAGCTAAATCGGCGTAGAAGGGATCTGCGCCGCGCAATTTGATGCTGACTCCGTTGCCTGAATGTTCGATCCCCTCGACAAAGACGTTTGTTTTGAGGTCAATTCCCTGCTTGGTGAAGGCGTTTGTCATGACTGTGGCAACGGCTTTCCCTTGAAGAGCTAAAATAGTCGGGAGTGCTTCGAGAATCGTCACTTTCACCCCTAAAGCATGATAGAGGGTGGCAAATTCACATCCGATGTAACCGCCGCCGATGATCGCAAGCGATTTAGGAAGCTTTGTGAGTTCCAAAATCGACGAGGAATTTAGGATCCGGGTGTGGTCGCAAGGAAACGCTGGGATATCAAGTGGCTCAGAGCCGGTGGCGATGATGATGTTTTCTGCTTCGAGCAGGAGATTATCGGCGCCGATGACTTTAACTTCAGTTGGCGATACGAATTCTCCTTTGCCTTGAAAAATGGTGATTTTATTGGATTGGAGTAAGCCCCCAAGGCTTTTGCGGATTTTTTCGACGACTTGGTCTTTGCGCGTTTTCATCTTTGCGAAATCAAAGGAGACAGAGCCGACCGAGATCCCATACTCTTCTGCCATTTTGATTTTTTCCATCATGTGAGCGTTGGCCAGTAGTGTTTTAGTTGGGATACATCCGACATTTAGGCAGCTTCCACCGAGGAAATTTTTCTCGACGATAGCGACGGTTCTTCCGTTTTGTGCTGCTTTTATCGCTGCAACATACCCGCCGGGTCCAGACCCAATCACAATAATGTCAAATTTTTTCTTTTCCATTTCACACCTCGATCTGTCTCTTAGTTTACCTTGTGTGAAAAAATAGTGAAAGTTTTATCCCTCTTGTGCCAAGATAAAGGCATGAAAACGACAGATAAAGAAAAGATGTGTCTTAGCTGCGAGGGGAGAATTCCTCTCAATGCTGATAAGTGCTCCTATTGCGGCGCTGAGCAAAAGAATGCGTACCGGGCTCCTATTTTTCAAAATCAATCTTTAGAAGACAGTCTAGCGTCCCTATATACACCGCCCTATCAAGGCAAACGGCCTCAATTTACAAAACCCCAAGAGAGCCAACAAGATCTCTTGCACAATACTCAACCTCTTTATAAAGAAATACCAGAGAATCCCACTATGGATCCGCTCATTTCCGCTGATGCACAAGAAGAAGCCCCAACAAAAAGTAGTCTGTGGCCCACTGTCTTGCTCTTTGCGGGAGCTAATTTCCTTTTCTTAGGGCTGATGCAGCTCTTTTTTTCTAAAAATGGGGTCTTGCATCTCGAGTGGGATGCCCATTATTGGTTCCTCTACTGCATCGTTGCAGCCCCTTGCCTATTTTTTGGATACAAAAAGTTCAAGCAGCTGTGATTTTGACCGGCCGCTGTATAAGAGTTGGATCGAAGCAAGTCCGCAGAGAACTCCCCCCATCACCAAAGCTGCTGTCGAGTTAAGTGTTGTGCACAGGAGTGTGCCGCAAAAAGGGACAAACAGTCCTCGCAATCCTACGGTAACCACATTCACAGAGCTATAGGTTGAGCTATCTTCTTGTTTGGCAAAAATTGGCCCCGAGAGGTGCCAGGAAAGCTCGCTTCCTGCTTGCATCACTCCGTAGATGAGATAAGCGACGTAGACCCAGCTGATTTGTATCTTCGCCAGGAGTAATAGAATTGGGAAAAAAGCGGCTAGAAGGGTCACTAAGGCACTAACGTTGTAGATGTTGAAACGGCTCATCAAACGAGCCCAGAGATTGCTGGTCATCGCCAGCCCAATGCCTTTGCAAGCGGCGATTGCGGTGGCCAGTGCAGTGTAGGATAAGGTCAATTCCTTAGTAAAAAAGTCTGGCAAAGCCGGCTGCATCAGCATTAACCCGCCACCGCCTAGCATGAAGCCCATCTGAAAACGGGTAAAATCGGGGCGTGTTTTGAATAAGTGCCAACTATTTTTCCAGGGGCGCAAAAGAGAGGCTTTGAGGTCGAAGCGGCTTTTTTCCTGAGGTGCTTTTGTTGTTGGGATGAGCAAAAGAAACAGGGTGGCGACGAAGCTGAGTAGAGCAGTGAGGGGGAATATAATCCGCCAGACTCCGGGCTCTAAATCCATCCATTTCCCAAAGAGTATCGGTAGAAGTGCAGCGCCTACATTAGAGAGGATTGACCCATAGGAGAAGGTTTTGTGTCTTTTTTCCTCGGGGAGATTTCTTTTGAGGATCTCCATCCAAGCTGGAATAACACCCCGTTTCAGCATTAAAAAAATACCCCCGGCTGCAACGACAAACCAGGGATTGTCGAAAAATGGGAAGAAGAAGAACGGCAGGTGCCCAAGGAGGGTCGCAATGATGATATTGGAGCGGAGCCGATCGGGCCGATTATGAACTAGGGCGCTCCAGTAGGGGGAAAACAGAGACAAGACCGGTTTCAGTGCGATCAAGCAGGTGATCTGTAGATAGGTGGCCTTGAGATCTTTGCTGAGAATAAAGAGCAAAAGGGCATACATGCCCCAAAAGGGAGCTTTTAGGAGGCTTGTCCAAATGAAAGCATGTGTTGTTCTCTTACCATCAGTCATTGAAGTCTAATTTAGACAAATCGATCATAGGAGACAGCGGTTTCTGCTCCAATTTGATTTGATCTTGTTTCTTCTTAGCGCGGGGAAGATCGATCGTCTGTGTCGGCTGCTGCTGTTGCTCTGGCATTCTCATTTCAAACTTGAATAGAGCGTGGGCAATTTCGACCTTTATCTCCCGACTTAGGCTATCGAAGAGGGCAAATGCCTCATGTTTAAATTCAAGTAGAGGATCTTTTTGCCCAATGGAGCGGACGTTGACTTCAACACGGAGGTGATCGATATGGAGCAGGTGCTCTTGCCATCTAGCGTCGATTGTTCGGATCAGCAGATTGCGGATCACTTCCCCAATAATACCCCCAGCATCTACTTCATTCTTAGAATGGGGATTCATCGTCTTATGCATTGTCTGAATGGCCATTTTCTGGTGCTCAATTTTATGTCTAAAGGCCTCTAGCACTTTGTCGGAAGCGAGTTTTTCCATCTGCTCAGCAGAAAGGTGCTCGTTTTCGAAGTCTTTCGCTTCAAAAGTGATGGGGAAATGGGTGGAGAGTCGGTGTCTGTATCCTTCAGGATTCCAGTTATTGCGGCTGGTGAAAAACTCTGCTGACATGTCCATGCAGACATGTTCGAGTATCTCCTCTGCAATCGGCAGGGTGTTTTTCGTGTGGATTACATCATTGCGGAAGGCATAGATCTCTTCCCTCTGTTTATTCATCACATCGTCATATTCCAGAGTGTGTTTGCGCATCGCATAGTTGCGTTGCTCGATACGTTTCTGGGCTGTTTCAATCGAGGAATTGAGTACCGGTGCTGAGATTGGCTCTCCTTCAGGAGGGCGGAAACGTTGGAGGAACATGGTGATGCGAGGTGAGGTAAATAGACGCATGAGAGTATCTTCAAAGGAGACGTAGAATTTTGATGTCCCTGGATCCCCTTGACGCGCACCCCGCCCCCGGAGCTGCCTGTCGATACGGCGCGATTGGTGACGGGTCGTTCCGATTACATGGAGACCTCCTTTCGCTGCCACTCCCTCTTTTAGCTTAATATCTGTTCCCCGTCCAGCCATATTGGTCGCGACGGTGATCGCCCCTTCTTTTCCAGCTTCGGCGACAATTTCAGCTTCTCTTTCGTGGTTTTTCGCATTGAGAACGGTATGAGGGAGCTTATTCTGACGCAAAATGCGCGCTAATTTCTCCGACACTTCGACCGATTCTGTTCCGATTAAGATTGGACGGCCAGTCGCATGGATTTTCGCAATATCGGCGACGATAGCGTTGTATTTTTCCCTTTCAGTCATGAAAATGACATCATCAGCGTCGTCTCGGATACATTTCTTATTCGTAGGAACGGCGACTACTTCAAGTTTATAGATTTCTTTAAACTCATTTGCCTCGGTCATGGCAGTACCGGTCATCCCGGCTAGTTTTTTATATTGTCGGAAGTAGTTCTGGAGCGTAATCGTCGCATAGGTTTGCGTCTCGCCTTGGATCTTCACCCCTTCTTTTGCTTCGATGGCCTGATGGAGACCATCGGAGAAACGGCGTCCCGGTTGCGGACGGCCCGTATTCTCATCAATAATGACGATTTTTCCATCTTCTACGATGTAGTCGACATCTTTTTCCATCAGCAGATGGGCCCGTAGCATCTGGCGTAAGTTATGCGAGCGTTCTTTACGCTTGGCATCCACTTCGCGGATGTTGACTTTTCGCTGGAGTCGATCTTGCTCATCGAGTCCAGGCATCGCATCAATTTCGGCATATTCGTGGCCTAAGTCGAGCATAGTGAAATCAGATTCTGAAGAACCTGCTTGAGTCTCAACCCAATAGTGAATCCCTTTGTCGGTCAATTCGTATTCGTTTGCTTTCTCATCTACAATCAAATACAGCTGGGCCAGCAGGCTGAGCCTTTCGTCTTTGTTGGGCTCTCCATAGAAGTAGATATCGAGCTTGTCGATCTCAGAACGCAGATCGGGATTTTCCTTGGCTCTTTTGAGAATCTTATTTTGGGGGTTCCCCTTGCTCACCAGCCACAGATTTTGTATCGCCTCACGAAACTCTTTATCTTCTTCTTTCGAGAGCTTTTTCTTGACTTCGGATTCTTCAAAGAGCTCTAGTTTTTCAAGGGTTTTCCGGGCATCGGTTGCCAATTTGTTACATAAATCGCGCTGCTGCTTCACGACATTAGTGACAGGTTCGCTCAGAACGCCATACATCTGGGTCGATTCGTTGGTTGGCCCCGAAATAATGAGCGGCGTGCGGGCCTCATCGATCAGGATGGAGTCAATTTCGTCGACGATCGCAAAAAAATAGCCCCGCTGGCACTGCTCTTCGGCGCTCTGAGCCATTGAATTGTCACGCAAATAATCGAAGCCAAATTCTGAGGCAGTTCCATACACAATATCGGCCTCATAGACCGGTTTGCGCATATGGGAGGGAATGCTATTGACCAGCGCTTCGACTTTCAGTCCTAACCAACGGAAAATCGCTCCGATCCACTCGCAGTCGCGCTGGGCAAGGTAGTCGTTGACTGTGACGAGGTGGACGGGCTGTCCTGTTAAAGCGTTTAAATACAGAGGCAGCGAAGCGGTGAGAGTTTTTCCTTCGCCAGTCTGCATTTCTGCAATCGATCCGTGGTGGAGTAAGATCCCCCCTAGAAGCTGCACATCATAGGGGATCATATCCCATTTTTGGTTATATCCCGAAACGTGTACCTCGGTTCCTACGAGTCGACGGCAAGCGTTCTTGACGACGGCGTAGGCTTCAACTAACAAGTCATCGAGGGTTTCCCCCTTAGCTAATCGGTCTTTAAACTCTTGAGTTTTTGCTTTAACCTGCTCATCGGAAAGCGATTGCAACGCTTCTTCGTGCGCATTAATTTTACGAACGATCTTGGTGTACTTTTTAATTAAGCGTCCCTGAGCTGTTCCAAAAATTTTTTTAAAAATACCGAGCATATGATCCATCAAGAGGTTAAGATATTTGTCTTCTCTATTATACTCGATCTTTGAGAAAAACGCAAAAAACCTCTGTTTGCCTTGTAAAAATCAATCGTCAAATTCTAATTATTTGGTATTAAATGGGATGGAAAAACGCCATAGCTAAGTGGCCTTAGGAACAAATACTTAACAAATATTTTTTCGAAATGGTAGGATGGGTGGCATGACAGATCTTTACATCATTGACCGCGAATCTGGAAAAAAAATTGAGGAGAAAGTTCCCTACAAAAATGCCCTTCTCTTTCTCTATGGCGATCACCCGTTTGCCTGGCTTTTGCGCCCTCTTATCTGCAACCTTCCCTTTGTTTCGAAATTCTTCGGCTCTTTGCAACGGTGCCCCCGCAGCGCCAAACACATCGCTCCATTCATCGAAAAGTATGGAATCGATGCAACCGAATTTCGGGATCCGATTGAGTCTTATAAGTGTTTTAATGACTTTTTCATCCGAAAACTGAAAACGTCGGCCCGCTACATTAACGATGGAAATGATATTGCGATTCTCCCAGCAGATGGGCGATATCTCGCTTTTCAAGACATCAATCATGAGGAAGGGATTTTTGTTAAGGGTAAGAAATTTTCACTCGAGAAATTGCTCGGCGATAAAAAGTTAGCCCACAAGTACGCCCAAGGCTCAATGGTGATCATTCGACTCGCTCCGGTTGACTATCATCGGTTTCATTTCCCCTGCAATTGTGTCCCTTCAGAAGCTAAGCTCATCAAAGGGCCGCTCTATTCGGTCAATCCAATTGCTCTGCGGAAAAATATCGATATTCTCACTGAGAATAAACGGATGATCACTCGGTTGAAAACGGCCCATTTTGGGACGATGCTTTTCATTGAGGTGGGGGCGACCTATGTGGGCTCCATTCATCAAACTTATGAGCCGGAAAAACACTATGCCAAAGGGGATGAAAAGGGCTATTTTGCCTTTGGTGGATCCTCAATTATTCTGCTCTTTGAGCCCTTTAGGATCCAACTCGATCAAGATCTTATCGCCAATACCCATCAGGGGTTTGAGACGCTCGGCAAATTAGGCCAGACGTTAGGTCGAGCGATTTCTCCCCTTTGAGCCTATCTGCAAAGTAGAGGAAACAATCTTGGGAATCTTTCGAACGCTTCTCCACACAAATAAATATATTTTTTAATTTTAACAGCCTTAAAATTAATATGTTGCTACAGACTGTTCACTATACGCTGCTGTTCATTTTAAAGTGAACAGTGTATTATAGTGAACAGTTGGAGGAATTATGAATGAACGATATTTCGTCAGCTCTCATAAACACCCTGTTGAAGTCGATATTTATGCAGATAAGTCGGCACTTGTTCTTGTTTGGCTTTTGAGAGAGGGGGTTAGGAGAGCAGAATTTTCTTTGAGAGAGATAGCCAGCGAAATTGGGGTCAGCGTTGGGTTAGTTCAAAAGGTCATTGGGGCTCTAGTTTTAAAGGGACTTCTACAGACTAAAGGGGTGAGAACAGCCAAGAAATTTTCCTTTAAAAAATCAAAATCCCTTCTTGAGAGTTGGCTAAACAATTACAGTTTTAATAAGAAATGCAAAATTAGAAATTATTATTCTGCTTTTCAAGAGAAGAGCGATTTGATCGATGCATTATCGAGATCAAAATTCAATAAAAAGGTGGTTTTAGGGCTTCATTCCGCAGCTGAGTTACATGGCTACAAGAATACTAATTTGAATACGTTGGAGCTGTATATGCTCGATCCATCTGATAGATTTGAGCTCGAAAAAATCCTCCAATTAACCCCTCAAGAAAGGGGGTATGAAGTTCTTCTCATTGAGCCTTATTATAAAACTTGGCTAAGCAAGGCCACAGAGTCAGGCAATATTAAGATATCGCCCATCTTGTTGACATTTCTCGATCTCTATCATTTTCCTTTGCGTGGCCAAGAACAAGCAGAGTTTATTTCAGAGCGCAATCCAGAATTAAAGCAGATCTATCGTGGGAATTAATATGAGCCAAGAAGATAAGATAATATCCGAATTTTTGGTTTCGATTGGACCTTGGCGTCAATTTGTTGTGATTGTCGGTGGTTTTGCCCCTTTTATTTATAAACTCTATTTTGCAGATCCAAAGATACAGAGTACTCCAATCGGAACACGAGATATCGATTCACTGATTCCCCGAAAGCTCCCAGAGATTTCGCAGAAAAATATCTCTGCGCACCTACTTGAAGCTGGCTTTGTAAATATTTTTAAGAATGTGGATCAGCCTCCAATTGAGAGCTATGTAAAAGAGATCAATGGTGTAGAGGTAGAGATTGAGTTTTTAACAGATACCGCTACAAGAGCTGAAAAGAATAAAAATGTGCTAATCGCGGGGGTCGTTGCTCAGCCCCTCAGTTATTTATCGCTGAGTTTACAAAGAACCATGCAGTTTGAAACATATTCAAATGAAGTAGGTAAAGTGGTTTCTCCAGGTGCATGGATTTTTCACAAAGGTCTTACTTTCACAAGACGTAAGAATCCTTCCAAGCTCCTTAAGGATCTCTATGGAATCTGGTATGTTTCTTCACAACTCAGAGAATTTTCCGAACAATCAGTAGAAGAATTCCGGCTTCTTACAAAACAGAACTTCAAGTGGTACGAGACCTTTCAGAAAAATTTAGGGTCGTGGATAGAAAACTCATCTCCTGCAGATTGGTTGAAACTCGAAATGCAGGATCCCTCAGGAAAGTTAAAGAGATTTGGTTTTGAGCATCTAAGAGACTGTCCACAAACTCAGTTTCAGCCAATTTTCGGGTTCTTTTGAGCCGATTTTCGATTCAAATTTTGGGGGTAATATCACTCTTCGAATATGACCCCCAAAATTTGAATTGAAAATCGGCCAAAATAATCCCGAAAATTGGCGAAACCTGGGTTTGTGGACAGTCTCTAATCAACAAATTGCTAGATCATTTCTAAGAGGCGCCCAGCGACTCAAAAGAAGGCCTAATGACCAATTTCCTCCCATTCAACTTTATGAGTAAATAACATAGGAATTGGAGCTATTTTAGGGTCACCGGTGCAATTAAATCCAACATCCTTTACAGTTCGAAGGACCTCCTCAACGGCCATCCCTTTCCACTCGCCATAGCCCTGAAGATCATAGTAATTATTGTGTTCGTCCGACAGCACAATTGATGAAATATTATACAATTCTCTCTGCCGACCCATATAGGTTAATCCAACTTGATCACCAACTAACTCGACTTTGTAATTTCCTGCATGAAAAGGTAATGTTGGTAGCTCTTCCTCAGCTTCTGAGGAGAATTCTGAAGGTGAGGGGCTCCGTTCTGGTGATGATAATGCAAACATAATGTTCCCTTCTAATGACTGGTCTATAATATTTCTTTTAAAGACCGCCAGCAAGATCTGGTTAATTAGAAGTAATATATCGATTTAATGGAAAATGATCAATCTATTTCAATCCGCCGCAGATTGGGCATTCATCACTGTCGTGTTTCACTGCTCGGCAATAGGTGCGGGCGAAGTGGATGATTTGCAGATGGAGCTTCGACCAAGATTTTTCGGGGAACAGGGCTTTCAAATCTTTTTCGGTCTGGACGACGTTTTTACCATTTGACAGTCCCCACCGTTTTGCGCAACGGTGTATGTGGGTGTCGACCGGAATTGCAGGTTTGTGGAAGGCGTGGGCCATCACCACCGATGCGCTTTTGTGGCCGATGCCTGGCAATTCTTCGAGCTCTTCAAATGTTCTTGGGACTTTGCCGTCATGCTCCTCAAGCAGTTGTTTCGACAGATGCCAGATAGCTTTCGATTTGGCTTTGGAAAGGCCGCAGGTGTGGATGATTTTCTCGATTTGCGGGATGGTCAATTTGATCATTGCTGCAGGGGTTTTGGCTTTGGCAAACAGGATGGGGGTGACGGCGTTGACGCGGGCGTCGGTGCATTGTGCGGAGAGGAGGACGGCGATCAGGAGGGTGTAGGCATCTGTGTAATCGAGGGGGACGCGAGGGCGAGGGAAATATTTGTTAAGGACTTTTTGGACGAACTTGGCTTTTTCTTGTTTGTTCACTTACCCACACAGAATTTCGAGAAGATTGCGCTAAGAATATCTTCGGTGATGTCCATTCCAATGATGGCTCCGAGATGCTTCAAACAATTGCGCATATCTGCTGCTAAAAATTCTGGTGAAATGTCTGTTTTTAGTCCATCGATTAGTGTAGACAAGGCTTTTGCAGCATCTGTGAGTGATTCTTTATGCCGCGCTTGGGTCAGGACGATCTCGTCATTCGGGGCTATGTGCCCTTCCCAGACGAGTGTTTCGATGGTTTTTTTGAGCTCTTCTAGTCCTGTCCCTAGTTTGGCCGAAATATGGGCCTGATGGGGAAAGGAGATGGCCGGAAGGGTGTGTGGGAGGTCGATTTTATTCCAGATCACCAGGGTTTTTTCTGGCGGACAGGCCTCGAGTAGATCTGTAACCGGTTGGGTGACATCGACCATCAGTAGAATGAGATCGGCGTTTTGCATTGCAATTTTGCTCCGTCTGATTCCTTCCTGTTCGACGATTTCTTCAGTATGTCTGATGCCGGCTGTGTCGAGGAGGTGAAAATGGAGGCCACCAAGACGCATTTCGGCTTCAAGTGTATCGCGAGTGGTGCCGGGGATAGGGGTGACAATTGCCCGTTCTTGGCCAAGAAGCGCATTCATCAGGGAAGACTTTCCAGCATTTGGAGAACCTGCCAGGCAAAGGGTGATCCCTTCTTGAATTTTCTTCCCTTCATGGAAGGTGGCCTCTAGGTGGTCCATTTTTGCTAGGGTGCTTTGGAGGGAGTCAATCACTTCATCTTTGGTCGCAAATTCGAGCCCTTCTTCTGGGAAATCGACCCAGGCTTCGAGGATGGCGGCGATGTCGAGCAATTCGTTTTGTAAATTCAGAATGTAACTCGAGAGTTTCCCTGAAAGCTGCTGGCGGGCCGCTTTAAGGGAGAGGTCATTTTTCGCTCCAATGAATGTTTGGACGGCTTCTGCCTGAGCAAGATCGAGTTTGCCATTCATGAAAGCTTGGTGGGTGAATGCCCCTGGCCCCGCTGCCTTGGCGCCTGCTTTTAAAACAACTTCTAGCACTCTTTTGGAGATCAAGCTCCCCCCGTGGCATTGGAGTTCGACGGTATCTTCACCGGTATAAGAGCGGGGAGCGCGCATGACGATGATGAGTGCCTCATCGACGACTTCGTCTCCGTCGAGGATTTTTCCAAAATGGCATGTATGGCTTTTATAGGTGGTGACGGGTCCGGAAAAAATGGAGTCTGCGATGGCAATCGCTTCCTTACCCGAGATCCGGATGACGGCGATGCCCCCTTCTCCTGGGGGAGTGGCGATGGCTGCGATGGTCTGTGTCATGCTTGTAACGTTTTAATTTTGATGCTAGGTGGATGTTGTAGTCTATGAGGCAGTTTGAGGATATCACGTAGGACGATTTGTAGGGCAGTGGATTCTTCTGGGTCAAAGGGGCGGTTGTGCTCACTGTCCGTGCCGCCTCGATGGAGTTTAAGGGCTTTTGTTGTTCCTACGGGATCCAATTTCACTGCTTTGTAGAGGGAGACTACTTTGGGGATTACGTCATCATCAGGGTTATAGAGGATCACTTTTTCCCCTTTGAGTTTATCCCAAGCAGCTTTTGGATTCAGATTTAACCGGAAAATTTGGGCTGCAAGGCGACCGATGAGTTTCAATAATCCACGTCCTTTTAGCACCTCTTCAACTTCTTTCTGCAAATCAGCGTAGGAATTGATATTAACTGCGTTGATTTTTTTGTCAGGATATTGCTCCTGAGTAAGAGCTGCACCACACGCTCCATATCCCCCTCCCATTGAGAAACCAACTTGGACAATTTTATTGGGGTCGATTTTCCGTTCATTAATGAGGAAGTCAAATGCAGCATAGGTGTCTAAGGCATATCCCTCTTCTGAGCGGTGTCCTTTATTTTTGCCAACTCCTCGAGGGTTGATAACAACGAGGGAGGTATTCAAACTGAGTAGTTCTTGCAGCCGTGACGTCAAATTTTCCCACTGACCAGAATTCCCGGGGGCATAGATAATCGCCTTGTCCTGAATTTTTCCTGGGAAGAAGGCTCCATCGAGCACGACATTATCAGGAGTTTTTAGGGTGAGAGGATGACCATTAAAACGGTTTAGTAGCTCCTTGCCGTCTGCATCTCGATCGATTTTGAAATGGTTGGAGTTGGCTAGAAACAGGCAGATCGCTTTGACCCAATCCCAGGTTGTTTTGAAATGAACCAAGTGGAGGTCTTTGTCGATATTTCCAGGAACGATGACGCGTAAAATTTTATTTTTAAGCCATTTTAGCCCTATTCGGATCAAGCCAATAGGGAAAATGATGACCGAAATCAGGTCCCAAACAAAGCGGGTCACTTTATGAGCCAAGCTCTTTAAAGCTGGATTGTGCTTTGTAGGCCATTTCGCCTCAAAAAAAATAGGTGATAAATTTGTTACTTGCGTAGCCATACCCACAAATATGCTACACTTTTTTGCTTTTTAAAGCTAGGGAAATCAGCTCTGAAAGGGAGGGTTCGTTCCCTTCTGTGGGTAGGGCATTTTTGACCACTTTTTGGGCTTCTAGAGGGTTGTAGCCTAAATTAATCAATGCGCTGATGGCATCGGCGACCACACCACTAGATTGGGGTGATGTGTAAGAAAAATTTTCTTTGTCAAATTTGGGGAATTTGTCTCGCAATTCAAGGACAAGACGATCGGCCATTTTTTTCCCAATCCCAGGGATGTTACAGATCGCTTTGGTATTGCCATGATCGACGGCCATATGGAGGTCCCCAATCGACATGTGCCCTAAGATCGCTGTGGAGAGTTTTGGCCCAATCCCGGAAATCTCGTTTAGCTTTTCAAAGAAATTCCTTTCTTCAACGCTCAAAAAGCCATAGATTTTCTGAGAATCTTCCCGATAGACAACTGAGGTATAAATTTTTACCTTTGATCCCAGTTGCGGCAGTTTTTCATAGGTCATGATCGAAATGTGAATGCAGTAGCCGACGCCGCTGAGATCGAGGGTGATTTTATGAGGCGAGGCCTCAACTAAGGTGCCAAAGAGATATTCAAACATAATTCAAAGATAACGAATGGGCATGACAAAGTGCAAGGGCCAACGCATCGGCCGCATCTTCCGGAGTGGGGGGCTCGGAGAGGTTGAGGAGGGTCTGGATCATTCGTTGTACTTGCTCTTTGCTGGCCGCTCCGTGGCCGACGACTGCTTTTTTGGCTTTGGTGGGGGCGTATTCGAAAATGGGGATGCCGGCCATCTCGGCGACGAGGATGGCCATCCCCCGTGCCATGCCGAGTTTCATCGCGCTCAGGGCATTTTTGTGGACGAACTGTCCTTCAACAGCGACTGCTTCGGGTTTAAATTGGTCGACGAGGGCTTTGATTCCTTCGAAGATAATTAAATATTTTTTTGAGCTGCTTGCCGAGGCAGGTGGCCGGATGCAGCCGAAGTCAAGGACTACGGTTCGATGGGGGTGATGGTTGATAATGCCGTAACCTGTGATCCGGGTGCCGGGGTCGATGCCGAGTATAATCATATAATTAGAGTGTACAAAATGGGCGATTTTTTGGTATTTTAGTCTTTTGAAGGTAGCTTATTTAGTGAAATCGCTTCAAGGTGTCGAGTTTCGTAATATCATCATCCGGATGCCCAATTGGATTGGGGATATGGTGATGGCTACTCCCATTATTTCTGACCTACGAAAAGCCTACCCTGGCGCTAGGATTACGGCGATGTGCCGCGCTCCGATTTGCGATCTGCTCAAAGAGGATCCTGAGGTTGATGAGCTTTTTTGTTTTAGCAAATCTAGCAGTTTTTCCAGGAGGAGCGACAAAAAAAATCTCGTCGAAAAATTGCGTTATGGCAAATACGATTTAGGGGTCTTGCTGACCCATTCTCTCTCTTCTGCTTGGTGGTTTTGGCAGGGTAAAGTGAAGACCCGTCTTGGCTACGATTGCAATGGGCGGCATCTGTTATTAAATTGTCCGGTCCCTTTGCCTCCTGATATCGAAAAGCAGCATCTGGTCACCACCTATAAAAAACTCCTCGAGCCGCTAGGCATCCCGCCGTCGAATACGGCACCCCGTCTGTTTCTCGCTGAAAAAGAGGTGCAGGAAGCCCGCGTTTTGCTGCAGCAGCATGGGGTGTCGAAGCAGAGCACGATTATTGGGATTAATCCCGGAGCGACGTACGGTTCGGCCAAATGTTGGCTTCCTGAGCGGTTTCGCGCTGTTGCCCAAAAACTCCTCGCCCAACCAGATGTGTACCTTGTCTTTTTTGGTGATCAGCCTTCGATGCGGCTTGTCAAAGAAATTTGCATGGGGCTGGGCCCCCGTGTCATCAATTTAGCTGGGCTGACTTCTCTGCGGGAAGTTGCGGCGCTGATCAGTTTATGCAACGTGCTTCTGACCAATGATAGTGGACCGATGCATATCGCTGATGCGCTCGGAACGAAGATTGTCGCTCTATTTGGATCGACCAACGATACGGTCACCGGGCCCTACCGCAATGGGGTTGTGATCCACAAACATGTGAAATGTTCCCCTTGCTATCAGCGCACTTGTCCTATCGATTTTCGTTGTATGAAGCAGATAGAAGTCGATGAGGTCTTTCAGGCGATTATGGAGAGGCTTCAGCAGGGCAGCTCAAAATTGCATATCACTGCTTAATTATGTTTAAGAAACTGTATCGAAAATTTGGCCCTAATCCTCTTGATCAGTTGCTGAAGAGAGCTCAAAAGCAAAATCAGAAGAAGATTCTATTGTTTTGGAATCGGGGACTCGGTGACATCGCCCTTGGTCTTTTTGCTATTGTCCATCGGATTCGGCAGTTTATCCCCGATGCTCAGATCACTTTTTTGACTCGCCCCAATTTGCACGATGGATTTGTCCTCTTGGGAGATGTTGAGATCTTGGTTGCGCCAGATCTCAAGCGGAAAGATAAAATTGATGTTCGTAAGCTATTGTATTCAATGGACATAGACCCTGCACAATTTGATCTGATCATCGATAGTCCCGATCCCACCTACTGGGTCAAGTGGCAACTGGGGAAGCTAACGCCGGTTCTTCATTGGCAGAAGCAATGGGATAACCTATGTGAAAAATACAATCTCGATCCAAATGCCACTTATGTGGGAGCTCACGTGCAGTGTGAGACCAGTTATGCGACGTGGCGCAACTGGCCGAATGAATCCTGGGCTGCTCTTTTTGAGAAAATCACATGCAGCGGGAAAAAGGTTTTGCTGTTTGGATTTGAAAACGAGCCAAAATTTGAGATTCCTGGGGTCATCGACTTGCGCGGGAAGACTCCTCTATTTGAGCTCCTTTCCATCATTAAAAATCGGTGTAGCGCTCTTGTTGTGCCTGATTCAGGTGTTAGCAGCATGGTCTATTTTCTTAAAGAAACTTTTCCAATCAAACATATCTCGCTGTGGGCCGATCCACACATGGGGATCTTAAAGCAGAATGTGGCCTCGCCCAATCCGAAGCTGACGCACATCCCCCTTCTTGGAAAGGACAAAAATATTGCCAACATTACTGTGGATGAGGTCTATGGTCACCTATCGTGAAATTGGCAATGCTGAAGAGATCGCTTTGGGCCACTCTCTCATAAAAGAGGGAAAAGTGGGCTGTATCGTGCTGGCGGGTGGCGATGGGAGCCGTCTTGGCTGGGATGGCCCTAAGGGGACATTTCCTGTTTGGAACGGAAAAACTCTGTTCCAGATGTTGCAAGAGACAGTTGCAAAGGCTTCTACATTTTATGGTCGAGAGCTCAAATTGGCTGTTATGACCTCGCCAATCAACGATGCAAAGACTAAGGAGGCTTTTTTACCGAAGGTCGATTTCTTCACGCAACAGATGCTCCCCCTTCTTGACAGCGAGGGCCAGCCTCTTGATGAGCTCCGTCCAAATGGCAACGGGGAGGCGTTAAAGTGCTTTTATCGCTCCGGACTATTTGAGCAGTGGCGTAAGAGCGGGGTCGAATTTGTCCAGGTGATTTTAGTCGATAATCTGCTCGCCAACCCGTTTGATCCCAATCTCATTGGCATTCATGCCAAGACCCAAGCTGAGGTGTGCATCAAAACGGTCCGTCGTACAAGCGCCGAAGAAAAAGTTGGGGTTGTAGGGAGAAAAGGAGGAAGGATCTGTGTTATTGAGTATAGCGAAAAACCACCACCAGAGTGGAATTTAGCGAGCATCGGCCTTTTCTCTTTTAGTATGGACTTTGTCGAAAAAGTCAAAGATGTCGAGCTTCCGATTCATCTGGTTAATCGAACATTTGATGGAAAACCGGTGATTAAGAGGGAATATTTTCTATTCGATCTCCTCCCTTATTCTGTGAAAACAGAGGTGATTCTCTATCCGAGAGAAATGACCTTTGCACCATTAAAAAATCGGGAGGATCTCCCACTGGTCTCAGCGCTTTTTGAAAAAAATGGAAAGCAGTGGCACCAGGGCCAGTGTTAGTAGTAGTAAGATGATTCTCCAGTTGAAAATGGAGTGGACCGAAATTTCTTGCCCCGCTTTTATGAGTGTCTCAAATTGGGCGCCGATCTGAACGAAAATGAGCGTGGGGATGATGTTGCCTACAAAGGTTGTCCAGGCAAATCTCCAAAACTTCACTCCAAAAAATGCGCAAGCTAAATTGACGAGCCAAAAGGGGGAGAAGGGGATCAGGCGCAAGAAAAGCAAAAATTGGATTGAGTTTTTCTTAAATTTTTTATCTATTTTCTTAAGTTGTTCCCTAGCATTATTGAGGTAAAGGGTCCGTAGGGGGCCTCTGGCCAGTGTGAAGAGGGTACAGGCTCCTAGTGTTGAGCCGATCAGGATGTAAAAAATGCTGATTGGTTCTTCGAATAAAAACCCACCTGCAATCGAGAGAAACCCACCGACTGGCAATAGGCAAATGACCGTTAGGGCATAGAGCGTCATGAAGAGCAGTGGAGAGAGGATCGGGTGCTCAGTGATGAATGCGAAGATTTGTGGGTGATATGTTTTGATCAGCGTAAAAGAGAAGTATTGATTAATCTCTAAAAGAAAAAATGCAGTAAGGACAATGACGATGAAAAGCAGCGGCAGCCATTTTGTCACAATTACTGACCCCTAAAAATGGCCCCAAATCCCAGTGCCGAGAGAAAGTAGCCCCCTATGAGCGCGTGGGAAACAGAGCATCCCACTAAAGATCCTTGCCTTGCATAGAGCCATCCCCAGAATAGACCTCCAACAAAAGAGGCGATTGCAAATATGGGGGAGAGAAAAACATGGAAGCCGGCAAAAATCAAGTTCGATAGGATAATCGACCAGAACACGGTATGTTTGCCAGATAGGGAAAATTTCACACAGGTCTGAGTGACTGAGCGGGCGATAAATTCCTGAAGAGGAGTAAAAAGGACGTAAATCATCGGGGGCAATAGAGACTGCAATGTGAAGTTGAGGCTGAAGATGGGCTGATTTTTAAAAAGGGGCACCTGGTTAACCAGCACCCATTTCAGTAGCGTCCCTCCGATCAGAAGGGGCAACGTAAAAAAACTTCCTTCCCAGAGATTTTTTTTCCACTTGTCCAAAGTCAATCCATAGTAGCTGCGGGGGTAGGCGCTGCTTTTGACTTGATAAATACTGATAAGGAAAATCAGAAAAATTGCGGGAATAGAAATGAAAGAGCTATTTTTAATCACTCTTTCGTACTTAATCACCATTGTCGAAGCAAAGATCCATCCTGCTAAAACGAGCAAGATTCGAAATAAAAATCCTCCCATTTCGACGCGCAATTTTGCCCCCTCAAGTTCGGCTTGCAGGGCTTGAACTGTCGATTCAGTTGTATTTCTAAGCCGCTTTGTCAGCTGCTTTGAAATATTTTGGGTAATTTGTGTTAAGGTAGGTAATTTGGCAAGGGGGATTTTGAGAAATTTGGATTCTTC
Source organism: Verrucomicrobiota bacterium (assembly GCA_018239985.1). Lineage (GTDB taxonomy): Bacteria > Chlamydiota > Chlamydiia > Chlamydiales > Rhabdochlamydiaceae > Sacchariniichlamydia. Next base: position 77,265 of record JAFEGK010000010.1, read on the forward strand.
CAAAACAAGAATAGAAGCAGAGCGTGGGGAATTGTCGATCAAAGACATTTCTCCAATCACTTCTCCAGGATGTAAACTTGCGACCTGGTGCTCTTGTTTAACGACACTGACTTTACCGCTGATGAGAACGTAAATATCCTCGCCCACTTCACCTTCTCGTAGGAGAAGCTCCCCTTTGGGGATTGTGATGTCTTGTGTGATGGATAAGATCTGTTCCAATTGCTCGTCAGGCAAATTTTCGAACAAATAGTTGGCTTTCAATAAATTAAATTTTTCTTGATCGATCATGGGTTCCTCAATTAACCTATACCAAAGGGAGAGAATTTTGACAAACGAGTGGTTTTACATCCCCAATATCATTGGCTATATCCGGGTTGTCTTATTGGCCCTGTTTTTTATTATCGAAGATCCACTTTCAAAAGTGATCCTCATGTCGATCAATCTTGTCCTCGATGTCTTCGATGGGAAAATTGCGAGAAAACTCAATCAGACCTCTCTTTTTGGTGCTAGATTCGATCTGATCATCGACATGGTTTCTCTAGTCCTACTCTCTTTCTATGTCGCGGCTTTATCGAAAAATTTTCTTTTTGTCCTATGTGGCATCAACGATGGTATCAGTTACGCTTTATCGATCCTGATTTTTTATGGGAAGAAGCAGCAGATGAATCACAAATCAGAAATAGGGAAAAAAGGGCTCTTGCTCCCTATCTACTATTCTGCTTGGGGGCTAGCACTCTCTAATGTGCTGCATGATGCCTATTTATTGAAGTTTGTCTATTGGCCAGCAGCTCTTGGGTTTGTGGTGCCCATCTGTTTGGGGGGTTATCTATTTAGACAGCTCTGTGTCGCTGAGCAGACGGTGCGTCTGTTGCGCAAGATCAGGGCGATGCAATCCTCTCTCTAGATCTTCCAAAGAATAACGGGCTGTTTCAGGAAGCCATTTATAGCAGAAGAGAAAGCTCAGCAAGCTTAAGAAGCTATAGCAGAGAAAGGTGTAATTGGGGCCGATGGCATTGAGCAGGCTTAAAAATGTCAGCGACATCAAAAGGTTTGATCCCCAGTTTGCTCCACTGGCAATACCCATCGCAAGTCCCCGGATATTCAGTGGATAAATTTCTGCGATTACGATCCAGAAAATAGAGCCGATGCTCGATGCATAGAAGGCAACAAAAGTAAAGAGGCTAGCGAGGACTAAAATCGGATTGTGGCCTATCCCAAGTAAGAATAAACTTACGGTCATCCCAGCTAAACCAATAAGAAGTAGATTCCGTCTGCCAACTTTGTCAACTCGTAGCATCACCACAATCGTCAGCAAAAAATTGATTAATCCCACTGCTGTGGTCAGCAGCATCTGTGCGGAAGTGCTTTGAAAGCCAAATCGGTGGAAAATCAGCGGGGCGTAATAGAGGATGGTGTTGATGCCGGTGACTTGTTGAATAGCGGCTAGAACAACGCCGATGATGAGGACTTTTTTATGTTTAGGTTGAAAGAGTTCGCGCCAGTTGTGCTGCGGTTCTTTGATCGCCTCTTTAATCATCTGAAATTCTTGCTCAGCCTCTTTCGGGCTCTGCCGAATTTGCTTGAGGACTGCAGAGGCTTTGGCAAAATCGCCCTTCTTGATCAGCCATCGGGGGCTTTCTGGCAAATAGCGGATACCGATGAGAAGAGCGGCGGCGGGAAAGAATCCGATCCCTAGCATCCAGCGCCAATCCTCGCTTGGGCTAAGGAAGCAGCTGGTAATATAGGAAATCAAGATTCCCCCTGTGACGGCTATGGTGTTGATTGCGACAAGGCCTCCTCGAAAGCGGGCAGGAGAAAGTTCTGAAATATAGAGGGGGACGACATAGCAGGCGACGCCGATAGCGAGCCCTACCGCAAAACGGCCGATCAACAAAAACATTAGCGTCGGTGCAAAGGCGCAGCAGAGGGTGCTCATCATAAAAATCAGAGCATTGATCCCGATCGCCGATCGCCGTCCGATCTGATTGACCAATTTGCTGCTAAAGAGCGCTCCGATGAGGGCCCCGAGGAGCACGATGCTGACGACCACCTCGGTCATCCAGGTATTTAAGTAAAAAGAATCTTGAATGAAGACTATAGCGCCAGAAATAATACCGGTATCAAAGCCAAAAAGAAGCCCTGCCAGAGCTGCAATACTTGCGATTTTTCTCATTACTAAAAAGTCTATTTGGTCAAAAAGAAATATGCAAGGGCTTAAAATCACACAATCTGATAACCTGAGCCCATGAAAATAGGTTATCTTGGCTCTGGAACTTGGGGATTCGCCTTAGCTGCTCTTTTGGCAGACAACGGGCATGAGGTTTGGCTTTGGTCTTCTAAGCCAGATTTTGTTGAGTTGCTGAAACAGACACGCCAACATCCCAAATTACCAAAATGTACTCTTTCGGATCGGCTACATTTCACTGCTGATATGGGTGAGGCTCTCAATGGAGCTGAATATGTTGTTGAGTCTGTCACTTCAACCGGATTTCGGCCGGTTTTAGAAAAAGTTGTAGCTCTTGGAAATATCGATTGTCCTTTGATCGTTACCTCAAAGGGGATCGAGCAGAATACAGGTCTTCTGCTTCCCGAGGTGGCCCTTGAGGTTCTTGGAAAACAGAAGCGTGTCGGATGTCTCAGTGGCCCTAGCCACGCCGAAGAGGTGATCAAAAATCTCCCCACTTCGGTCGTCTCCTCCTCTTATGATAAAGAGCTGATGTTTGAGATTCGAGATCTCTTCACGTCGCTCTATTTTCGTGTTTATCCTAATGCTGACATCAATGGCGTCTCCTTTGGGGGTGCAGTGAAAAATATCATCGCGATCGCCTGCGGAATTTCTGATGGCCTAGGATTTGGGGATAATACCAAAGCTGCTCTGATGACCCGTGGATTGCATGAGATCCGCAAACTATCGGTAGCAAAGGGGTGCTTGCCCGAGACTCTGAATGGTCTCGCCGGCATGGGGGATCTCTGCGTCACCTGCCTTTCTACGTTATCGCGCAATTACATGTTCGGCCGCCACCTAGCCTCCGGGATGACCCCCCAAGAGGCGAAAAACAAGATTGGGATGGTCGTCGAGGGGATTTACACCAGTGTTTCAGCCCTGCAGCTGGGAAAAAAATTCGACATCCAAGTTCCGATCACTCAAGCGATTTATTCGATCATTTATGAAGCTCTGAGCCCACTTGATGCGGTGAAATCTCTTTTGCAACGTGCGATTAAGGAAGAGCATTTATAATGCAGGGCAAAATTGTCATCACTGCAGACGAAATGAAGCGGATCGAAAAGATGGCGATCGATGCTGGCGAAGATGAGCGGCGCTTCATGGAGAATGCCGGCGCTGGGATCGCGCGGGTAGTTGAGCCATTTGCCCCTGAAGAGATTACCCTTTTAATTGGCAAAGGAAACAAAGGGGGCGATGCCTTTACCGCTGGCGCAATTTTGCTCAAGAAAGGGTTTGCAGTCAAAGCCTACCACCTCTATCCCCTCGGGGAGTGTTCTCCCTTATGTCAAAAAATGGGCAGCCTCTTTAAGGGACCCATCGTTGCCTTTACTCGAGAGGCCACCTTTGAAAAAGGGGTGATTATCGACGGCATATTAGGAACCGGCTTCCACGGTGCAGCAAGTGGCATTGAAGCGGAGGCGATTGAAAGAGCCAATCACAGCGAGCTGCCGATTTTCGCGATTGACATCCCCTCAGGGCTCAACGGTTCTACTGGTGAAGTAGGAACCGTGGCCATTCAGGCCCACACAACCATTTCCTTGGGGCTTCCAAAACTGGGATTTTTTATTGGCCAAGGGTGGAATCACATCGGCAATTTAGTTCATGTCGATTTTGGCTTGCCCCAAAGCGCGATCGACGAGGCCAATATTTCGGCCTATCTGATTTCTGAGAGCAAAGCCGCTGCCGCGCTACCTAAAATGGCACGGGATCGGCACAAATACCAATCTGGATACATTCTGGCAGTGGCCGGATCACCTGGCATGCCTGGCGCAGCTCTGATGTGCTCTCAAGCCGCGCTGAAATCGGGTGCGGGCATCGTCCGTCTTTTTTATCCAAAACAGATGAAAGAGGAGCTTGTCGCTGCGCCTTATGAGCTAATCAAAGAAGAATGGGATCTGGTTGATGACCATCGTCTAATCGAAGAATCGAAGCGGGCCAAAGTGCTGATGATAGGTCCTGGAGTGGGACGAAGCGAGGAGTCAGAGAAAGCGGTCACCAACATTCTGCAGACAACGCAATTGCCTTGTGTGATCGATGCCGACGCCCTTTTTTTCATGGCGAAAAACAAAATGATGAAGCTGCCTGAAAAGGCTATCATCACCCCACATCACCAGGAGATGGAGCGGATCCTGGGCACCCCTCCCAACTTTGCAAAATGTCAAAACTTTGTCGAAGACAAGCAAATCACCCTACTGCTCAAAGGAGGGCCGACGGTGATTTTTCACCCGGGTGAGGCCCCTCTCATTATTCCTCGTGGAGATCCGGGCATGGCCAAAGCGGGCACTGGCGATGTCCTTACAGGGATCATCGCCGCATTTGTTGCGCAAGGATTAGAAATGCGCGATGCAGCCGCATTAGGGGCCCTTTTGCATGCCATAGCCGGAGAGATTGCTGCTGAAGAGGAGACCTCCTACTGTGTTGTGGCGACCGATCTCATTCGGTATTTGCCAGATGCGATTCAAGTTCTTAAAATTATAGGAGACAAGTAAATGAAATGGATTCTCTTTCTATGGGTTATTGCCATTGGCCTATCGGCACCGATTAGTTCTTGTGATGAAGAGGATTGCCCTCATGGTCAGAAAAGAGCCATACTGTAGAAGACCACAAGCGATTCTTCTCCCGGATTTTTAAACCCCAAGCTCCCATTCGAAATATGATAGAACTGCACCCCTAGTCGATGGCACTGGCCAAACTCCACTGCTAGAGCGAGGGATGAGCGGAACTCTAAGGGCAGACCGAGCTCTTTTCCTCCATTTTTGAAATAGACGCCGGGTGCAAAACTAGGTGTTAAAACCAAATGCCTTCCCAGGTAGATGTCGTATGCGGCGCCAAAGCAAATATAGAGCGATCCTTTTTTAGTCAGCATGGCTCCAGCAAACGGTTGCACACCTCGCCAGCATGCGTCCCATTTGTATTCTGCTTGAAATTGGATCATTCTCTCATTTGGCCGAAGGGTATCAAAAGAGCCAACTCCGAGGGAAAGGAGGCCGGGATAAAGACAACCGGGGAATAGAATTAAAACAAAAAGAAAAATCGCTTTTTTTCTAATGCGCACAAGGAAGCTGCCAGTAGGGGTGAGTAGGATCTTTTTCATAATTACCGGTGACTTCATTGTAGATCCGGGCGGGGCTTAAATTTTCACCGTAGAATACCTGAAGGTATTTTTCCGTATTGCCAGGAACAGGCACTTCGATCCCCTCATAGAATGCTCGTTTTAAGGGAAAGATATTGGAAAATGGCATCGGCGTGCTGTACCGTTTTTCTCGGGTTTTCCAATCTGTAGGCGAGAAAATATTAAACTCATTGGAAAAATAGGTGTTGAGCTGTTTTTTTTCATCATCGATTGCAAAATGGTAGAAATCGATCATTCCGCCAGTTTCTTTAATAAAGACCTTGAGATACGATTCCGGTCTAGCTCTGCTTGACCAATCTTGGACCATATACTTTTCGGGATCAAGTTCATGGAGCGCATTTTTCACATTATGAAAATCAGGAAGTAAGACGCCGATGTCAATATCCCAATCGTTTGGGATAAAGCCCCCATATTGATAGCAGCCCAAGCAGGATCCACAATCCAACCAGAAGGGGATTTGATGTTTATTCAACAACAAAACAATTTCCTTGAGTGCTTCAACGTCACACTTCAATCTATTTTCAATCTCTTTCCTTTTCCATTTTGGAGCGGCAATCGCCTGAGCTTTCCGGTAGTCATTCACTTGTAGACCGATAGACCGATATAACTTCAAATTAGAGTGGACCTCTTTCGACTGGGCGATTGCTTCAATTTTTCTTGCCCGCTCGCGGGTTTCATCAGAGAGATAGGAGATAGCCTTAAGCGGTGCGCCGATCGCAAGACTAACAGGAAGCATTGTAGAGGCGATCGCGGTTTTGAGGTAGAAATGGTGATCGTAATCAAAGTGGCGCTCCAGCTGATACTGGATCGATCCTTGGGCATCGATAATGGGAACGGCTTTTTTCCCTTCGAAAAAATACTGCGTTGGCATCAGAAGCATATTCCCGATTCTTTCAAGCCCATGGGCATCTTCAGCAGAGGTATTGAAAAAGACACTGCTGATCAGCAGGTGATAAAAATAAACGAGGGGTAGGCCGCATTTGTAGATGATCCATGAATTTCTCTCTAAAATCGCAGTTAACATACTAAAACTATACCAAATAATCGGAATTCTGCAACCAGTCTAAAAAGTGTTTCATCCCAGTTTCCAAAGAAATTTTGGGTTGAAAGCAGAGCATTTTCTGTGCTTTTGCAATATCAGCAAACGTCGTCGGGATCTCTCCCGGAGGCATCGGCAGCCGCTCTATCGTCGCTTTTTTCTTTAAGTGCTCTTCGATGAGCTGGACTAATTTTTCCACTTTTTCTGGTCGATTATTTCCCAGATTAAAAATTTCAAAATGAGCTCCCAGGTCAATAGCAGAAATGATTCCATCGACAATGTCATCGATGTAAGTGAAGTCCCTCTCCATTTTCCCCTGATTATAAAGCTTGATCGGCTCCCCCTTCTGGATGGCTTTTGCAAAAGCAAAGTAGGCCATATCGGGCCTACCATAGGGACCATACACCGTAAAAAAACGCAATCCCGTCGCCCGAATACCATAGAGGTTATGATAGGCAAATGCCATCACTTCGTTACTCTTCTTTGTCGCTCCATAAAAATTCGCTGGATGATCTGTAGGATCAGATTCTGAAAACGGGATTTTCTTATTTAGTCCATAGACCGATGAGGAGGAAGCAAAGATCAAAGGGATTTGGGGGTATCTGCGCACCGTTTCAAGGACATGGAAAAACCCATCGAGATTGCTCTCTTGATATTTTTCTGGATGAGTGATGCTATAACGTACGCCTGCTTGCGCTGCGAGATGGACCAAATGGGTGCTTTTCTCGATACTTTTAGGCAATTTGCACAAATCAGCGGCCATCACTTCGATTTTTTGCTCGGCCAAAATCGCTGCCCTCTCCTTTTTCAAAAGGGGATCGTAGTAGGAATTGAAATTATCGCAGCCGAAAACTTGATCGCCGCGACGATGTAGCTTCTGTGCCAGATGAAAGCCGATGAATCCAGCTATCCCAGTAATAAAGATCCGTTTGCGCGAATTATCCATCGCCGATAGTATAAGGATTATGCGCTTTTTGAACCTCCTCCTTTTTTTAGTCGTAGCCTGCACCAACCCTCCCTATCGAGGTGCCGGCGTTTGTGGTGCCGATGATTTCGTCATCGACTCCTATCAAGTACGGGAAGGGAAATTTGCGATCCTCAGCATGGATGGAGAGTGTTACGACTGTCTCGATTGCTCACTTTTGGAGCCCTACGATGATGTGATTCAAGAGGGAGATTTACTCAAAATCGCCATCTATCACCCGACTCGAACCGATATCGGCAGCCACGTCGGAGCGATTGGTCAAACAATCGGCTACCGCGTCGCTTGCGGACAATTACAGCTGCCCGATCTTCCCTGTATCGACATCGCTGGTCTGACCCTTAGCGAAGCGAAAGAAAAAATTGAATCGATCTACCGCGATGAAATTCAAGATATCGAAGTCTATATCACCTACCAAGAGCGGTCGATGCGCAAAGTTGAACTGATGGGACTCGTCGAAAAATCGGTTATTCCGGTCGATGGACAGATCCGTCTCTTCGAAGTGCTCGCCCTTGCAAAAGTGCCCGTCAATGCCAACTTCTTCAAAAGCTACGTCGTCCGCGATTGCCAAATGCTCCCCGTTGATCTCTATCGACTCATTAAAGAAGGGGACATGTCGCAAAATATCGTCATGCGCGGGGGCGATAAAATTTACATCGCCGATCCTTGTGCTTCATCACTCATGGTCCTTGGTGAAGTCAATACACAGCGTGTTGTCGCCTTGCCAAACGGCTTCATGACCTTGCGCCAAGCACTTGCCGAAGCTGGCGGCATCCCCATCACCGGAGACAAACGGTACATCCAAGTGATCCGCGGCAATATCGTCCATCCGAAAATCTATACGATCCATTGGGAGCATGTGGTCCGCCTCCCAAGCGAATCGCTTCTGCTCATCCCAGGCGATATCGTCTACGTCGCTGCGACTCCTATCGCCGAGTGGGACCGATTTGTCAACCAGATCCTACCCACCCTTGTCGGCTTCGACCTCGTAACCAGAGGGGCCAAAAACGTCGGGGTGATCCTCCCATGACAGTTGAGCGGCCCATCTACCTCTCCGAACTTTTCATTTTCCTTAGGAAGAAGAAAAAGCTCATCTTCAAAGTTGCGGCAGCCTCATTTCTTGTCACCTTTCTTGCCATCTTCCTTTTTGCAAAACCCCAATTTCGGGCCGATGCCACCTTTCGCCAAGCCCGGACAAGTAGCGAAGAAGCAGGTTCACTTCAAACCCTTCTTCTCAACATCCGACTCGCCCCCGAAGAGACCTCTGCGATGGCTATCATGCACTCACGCAGGCTCTTGGGCAGAGTGATCGACAAAACAGCGCTGCAGATCATTTCGGATGCTCATTGTAAAAACGTCCATTATGAAAGAGAAATTCCCTTAACCCTCATCCTTGAGCCCACCTCGTCGACAACTTTTGAGATTCTCAACCAACAACAAGACAAGCTTGCTCGTGGGAGCCTTAACAAGCCCATTCTGCTGGACTATTGTCATTTGACCGTCACACAAATGCCCGCTAAAACCACCACCATCAAACTCCTACCCAAGAGAAAAGCGCTTAAACAACTCACCAAAAAACTCAAAATCAAAGGGACTCGACTAGATCCCAACCTCCTTCAACTCACCTATCGCCATCCAGAGCGAGAAACCGCCATTAACGTCCTTAATACCCTCATGGAAGAATTTCAACATCATCTAGAAAGCGAGCACGAGCAACTGGCTCTGCAGCAACTAGACTACCTTCAAAAAAGGAAAGAGCAACTCGGCTCCGATTTCCATCAAGCACTCGATGAGCACACTACCTACCTCCAAAAAGAGGGAGCACTCAATCTAGCTCAAGCACTCGAAACCCTGACAGAACCTAAAGAGCAATATACCGCCAAGCAACAGCAACTGGATCTTGAACTGAAAAAATGGAAGGATCCCCAGCTAACAGCCTCACTGGATTTACCACCCACCTTCACAGAATTCACTGGCCTCACACTGGAAACTGCCGAGAGGCTTCACCAAAACTACGCCCAAGAACATGAACAACAAATCACCCAAATCGCCTCCCTGCAGACCTTCAGCGATAAGATTGACCAGTGCCAGCTCAGCACCCTCTCCCAAATCCTCACCGATGAAGTGAGCCAAAAAATCATTCAGCAAGCCACACAGCTCTCTCTCCAACTCGCTGACGAGGCAAATTATAGCGAAAAAGAACTCCACCGCCTCCGTGATGCCCTTTCCACTCAAAAGAAATTTCTTCAGGAGCATATCCTCAAAAAAATCGACCTGCTCCATACACAGCTCGCCCTAACGCAACAGAAGATGAATCACCTGAAACATGTCGCCCTTGACCTGATCAAAAAAGAAAAATCGCTCATCGAAGAGAAGCTTGGAGAAATCAACACCAAAATGGAAACCCTACCTCAAAAATGGCGCCTCGAAAATGAACTCAAATTCAAAAAAGAGCTCATGATGCAAATCATCGAAGGAGTGACCAAACTCTCAGAATCCAAAGTCGTCAACCACCACCTCTTCCATATCGCCTCCAAACCCCTTGACCTAGCTGACGCACCCCCGACCCCCCAGCCGACCCACCCCTTCCTTTACTCCACCATCGCCAGCCTCCTCAGCTCCTTCTTCTTCATCCTCTTTAGCTTTCTGCAAGCGGTCCTCCGCGGCCTTCCCATTTCACCCGATTACCTCCGCGACCACAAAATTCCGATCGTCACCGATCTCTTGCGGCTCTACTACGAGCCTCACACCACCATTGCCCTCATCGGTCTGGGCAGCGGCAAAGCCCTCGCCAGCCATCTTGCCCACCAAGGCAGAAGAATCCTCCGTGTCGTGTACGGACTCGAAGAGCAACTGCATCCTAGCGAAGATCACCATCTCGCCGTCGTCAGAGATCTACAGCTTGCAAAATTGAGCACCTGGAAGAGAGATTATGACCACATACTCTTAGAAATTGACAACCTTGACACCATAGCGCCATGCATGGCCGATCAATTCATCATCAAACTTAATGAGACAAAACCCGAAGAGTTAACACCCTTCGAAAACAAGAAATTGTATTGTATTTTTAGCGTCTAAAAATAGTCGGAATTTTTTGGATAGAAGACCAGTAAATCGAAGTCATGCCCGCAACCATACCTGTTAATGCGGTAATCTCGAATGCTCTGAAATGGGGATTAAACCCTTCCACACCCCTTAGTGCACAAATCGCCGCCATCGAGACCGCTGCCACACTAAGATTGCCAAGCAGCCACTTGGAGAGCGTATTGGGGGTAAGAAGATGTTCATATCTGAACCGCCGCCCAGTGCTTCCCAAAAGACCGATGGTGATCCCGGACACCCCCCCAACAAGGAAACTGCTGACAGTTCCCGGGGTCACCGCTAGCAAATAGCTTACGGAGGTCATGTTGGATTTCATCGCTTCCCAAATAGCCGCAACTGCATAAGAAGACCCATTTAATAGATAAGGAAAAGAAGCGCTGATAAGAGCGATAGGAAAAATATCTCTTGCTGCACGCATACCCAGATAGCTCGAGACTCCAATCGCGATAGAACACGAAACAAGACGATGGACAGGGGCAAAATAATCAATCATATTTACGATTGCCGTAAATGACAGAGCAGTAACAAGATGTTCGTAGGGACCATGTCTCAAGTTCCAGAAAATGGGCATAATCGCCCCCGAAACCGTCCCGGTAAGCGTTGAATTCCAAGCCTTCGCCACCGTGCCGCCGATCATCGCACCAGCAGTGCACTCCATACCCACTTTCACAAGTGAAGAACGGGGGCGAGTAGCATCTGATAAAATCGACATGATTTCCATAATGAAGTATTGATTATAACCCATTTCCCCTTAAGAAATCAACCTTTCAAATATTCACTTTTATATAATGAATATTTTAATTATTTGCTTAGTCAACCTAAGAGCTTTATGAAAATCCCCAAAATGGGACAAGATAGGCATAGAAACCTATAGGGGAAAAAATGAGTAGCATCTATTTGATAAACCCGAAATTTCAGAGATTGCTTCAGCCAACTATAAGCTTCCTGTATAAGAGCAAAGTGACACCTAATCAGGTGACCATTTTTACAACTCTATTTTCCATCACATTTGGCCTCTATTTTATCTACGCAGGCAAAGAGAGCTGGTGGATGATGCCCATAGTCTTATTGGTCCGGATAGCGCTGAATGCCATCGATGGGATGATGGCAAAACAATATCAAATACAAAGCCTTCTTGGGGCCTATCTGACTGAAATGGGAGATATGATCTCCGATTTCTTTCTCTATTTGCCATTTGCGTTCGAATTTCCGTGGATCATGGCCATCATGCTCTTGCTCAGTTTAATGAGTGAAGTGGCAGGAGTACTGGCGCATACCTTCCATGCTGAGCGGCGCTATGACGGCCCAATGGGAAAAAGTGACCGGGCCTTTTGCTTAGGATCCCTGGGATTCTTGATGTCGTTCGATCTCATTAGCCCCCTTTGGGCCACTATTATTTTCACACTGATCAGCTGCTTATTATGCTTAACGATCTTTTTTAGAGTAAGAAATGCAATAACTAGATGATCCTAAATATATTGCGACCACTCAAATTTGTTTGTCATCTTGGTATCCTGAATTTAACTATTCGAGGTAGCCTGGTGGGCAGATATGCAACTTGTTGCATAACAAGATAGGCCTATTCCGACAATCAATACTCCTGTGACAGCAGCGATCGGATAAGCGCTTCTCATACTTGCCCACCGCCTATTATCGGCGTCTTTAGGGCAACAGCAATTCTTAAATGCGTAGGCACATTGTAAAACAGCGAAAAGTGTACACACAGCATACGCAACCGTTACTGCCCTATTTAAGTGGCATTTCTGATCCTTGGCAATAGTATCCATTCCTGATGCAAAAAAAATTGGCACAATCGGAGTAATAAATACTGCTGTCCACTTAAAAGTATTAACCAAAAATGATTGACAAGACTCTAGTGAAGGAGTGTTGCATCTGCCAATAGGGCCGATCGGGACAAAACGCACCCTAGGACACGGGACATCAGGGCAAGAGACCCAGCCTCCTCCACTTGTATATGGATCAGTCGCAGCTGCAGCCTGCGTCCCGAATTGATAACTCATGTATCCTCTCATATTTAACAAAAAGGAATACATTGTCGCTCAGGGCCAAAATTTATCTAAATACCAATTTTTTATATAAGATAGAGCTCAGGTGATCAATAGGAATTTACGATGAAAAGACGACAATGGACCTCAGCGGAGAAAAAGAGAATTGTACTTGAAGACACCCTCTAAGAAGCTGTACTAAAACCAGATGTCAGTCAAGATTAGGGTCCTTTTGGTTTTAAAAGTTTATCACGAACCTCTAATCTTCGGTGGACTAAGTTTTGGGGATCAGGTCATTTAAGAAAAGACCAATGAAGACCACGCTTCGAGAAATTCTGCTAATCGATTAAACTTTTGTGGATGTCTAGAGTTTAAATCCAAAAATAGCAATTTGATTGACCATAATTCCTTCTCCTGATTGAATCACCCATTTTACCAATGAGTAGGTGGGGGAATCCTATGTTCACTTTTAAAAACCTAATAAACATCATTCTTCTAATTACGACCCCCACGTTTTTCCTGCATTCTGGCGATCGCTCCACCAAGGAGAATTTTCAAATCTTGCAGGTCAAACATTCGAAGCAGAAAAATAGGAAAAATGCAACAAACTCTCAGATTGTTTCTTATGATGACATACTTCACCTATTAGAAGAATTGGAATCAGGGAGGTTAGAAAAAAGAGCAAGTCTTGAGGATCTTGGGAGAGTTAATCAGTTTCTCATTTCATTAGCAAGGCAGGGAGTTGTTCCATATAATGCAGACTGTCTTGCTCAGGAGGAAGATATCGGTCACCTCCTATATGGAGAAGATGAAATATATGAATTTGCATTTTCTCCGGAAGATGATCAAGAATATTCCATCATCCCAGCTATATTAAATAAGCAGCATGACACAGCCAAGATCTCAGAATTTCTAGAGTAAGAAAATAGGCTTTGGCCATCTCCAGATAAGGCGTAGCCGATAGGTTTTGTTAGTCGACATATTTTCCAACAGCCACTCTTGATACAAAAATAAGCTGCAGCTTACAATTTCTCAACGATTTAGGAGGCGCCATTATGACCCATTTAATGATCGCCTTGTTTCTAACCATTAGCGCGACTTCTTCCTCAGAGGAAGAGGACGCGATCAATACTACTAGCATCCCTGAAGAGCATCTCACTCGACAAAAAGACCAAGTGCCTTTCATTGAGTTTGAAAATGACCCAAAAGTCCAAATATCAGAGGACAAAGCAACTTATGCCATGAAAACAGGCAATCGAACAATTGAAGTGAGTTGTGAAGTGCAAAACACCGATTTCAGATCGCAATACCATACAAAATGGGATAAATTGAAAAAAAAGACCTCTCCTGAGGACCAAAATGAAAATCAGCATAACCCAACAGCATCTGTCTCATTATCATGGACCTGGGATTAGCCTATCGCCCTAGGATTGATCTTACACCATTAAAACGGTATCGAAAATGCGAAGCAGGGTTCGCCAATCGTGACAGACTTCGTGAGTGAATAACTAGCTAAGAAAATAGCAAAATCGTACCAACAATGTAGGGCTACACTCTCTTTGAGGGAGCAGTTTTTATAGGTGACCCACCCATAGTACACACCGGATAGAGTAATAAACGGAAGGATAACGGAGTAATAATGCCTTCTTTCACTCCGCTTTAACCCGCTTGCGTTAGGGATATGAGCCGCGCCAAAAGCCGCAGATGAAACTGCAATGCCGCCCCAAGGGGTAAACCTTTCAGAGAAATAAGACTGCAAAAACCCTCTGAAAAAAGATTCTTCACCAATACCCACAGGGAAGGCGACAAGAGGGAAAGACGATTTGTCTCTGGAATGCTGAACCTGAAATTCAGAATCCTTGGGCCCAAGGAAATACTGCAATCCAATCGCCAGAGAAAGGTCAACCAATAACGCCAGCCAAACCTCTCGCTTTTTCATTACACTCCACTGAAATGGAGCCAAAGCCAACTCGCCCAAAGTCTCTCTCGGCATCGCACAGGAGTAAACATCACAAACATTATAAGCCCTAACATCGCGATAAGCGGCATAGATACCATAGAACCAAGTGTTGCTGATCAAGTTCACATTAGTCAAAACCAACGCTTCGCTGTGGGGCCTCAAAAAGCAAAGGCCTGCATATAAGCTCGTCGTGCCAATCAACCCACTCGCCGTTTTGAAATCTCCTAAGTACACATGCCCAAGCCCCGGTAGCAAAGTCGATAGTCCAACCGCAATCGCCGGGCTCTTCCTCGGTGTAAAAGCTGCCCGAGAAAGTTCGAGATCGATCCCACTTTGATATTGCGATTGCTGAAAGAGCTCAGGCTCCATCAGGAGTTCGGCATTAGCATAAGTTGCTGTAGCAAAAAGTGATAAACAAATTAGAGGCAGTAATGGTTTCATGGTTTTTTGATAGATTTGTATCTTGCCAATTCAAATTAGTAAATATTGCAATTTATCACAATTTGAAAATAAAAATTAGCATGAGTGAAAATTTATTTGGAGAAAAGGGTGGAAACTTTAAAGAAGAGCTTAGAAAATTGAGTTAGCTCCTGTATTTGAGTGTTATGTGAATAGAAGATCTATTCGTGTCTGTGAAGTTTGGCAAAAGGTAAATCTTTACTTAAAAATTCTTGTGGATTATCTTTTTCTTAACTAATAAAATAAGAGATCGGGGTAGGAAGGGAAGAATGCTCATTAAAAAATAGGATCTCTATAGAGAAAAGCAGTAGTAGATACTAATGGGACAATAATGCAAAAGCCTTTAAGCAAAAATAAACGACAAATTAGTTTTCTACCGTTGCTATTATCATATATTCTTATTGATGAAACTTGCGATAATTTTATTTTTAATGTATTTAGCACAAATCAGACAAGTTTTCATGAATTTGTATTTTACACGTTTTTCCTTTTGCTTTCAATTATTGCGTCGCCCCTTCAATCAGGCTATTCAGACTTTTATTGCCGAAGGAAAAGCTTAATATTTTCATTGTCCTTATCTTTGATAGGCTTGGTTTTTGCATTTGTTGCTGCTAAGCAAATTTCTGCGCAATGGATCTTGTTATTATTTGCAATAGTAGCCAAAGGAGGATTGGGAAATAATCTTCCATTAACTTGGGCGGCCATTTCAGATACTCAGGAAAAAAATTTCAGATATTCCCTAGCATTGTCCACTGCTATGATGGCGTTTGGCTTTTTCTTTATTATTCTCATGAAGAAGGTGTTTAATTTAGATGTTTATATTATCTTTTTAATAATCTTTATGCTTCTTGGCATTTCAATTTATTTGGCAGTGAAAAAATTTTACGATATTCGAGATAAAGGCCCTGAAAATCAAAATAATGAAAGAGAAAAGCATTTTAGCTTAAGGAAAGCGCTGTGGACGGAGATGCGGTCAATTATAAATGATTTTTTAAAAGATCATCGTATAAGGAAAGCTCTTTTAACATTTATGCTTTGGGAGATTTCATTCTATACGGCCTTAATTATAGACGTAGATATGCATATCGCGGGGTTCAATGGATTAAGTTTATCAATGATGGTAGGGTATATTCTGGGGGTAATAGTTCTTAGATTTCTTGACCACAAAACCGATTTTCAAACCATAAAAATTGGATATAATTTTTCGATCTTGTCTCTTTTAATAATTCCTTTTTTATGGAATTTTTTTGATGGAAAAGTTTTGATTATTATTGGTTATTTTGGGTTCAGCTTTGCAGCAGCTTTTTTAGCTCCAAGTTTATTTTCTATTCTTTCAAAGGAGAGAAAAAGTACAGAGCAGGGTAAAATTTATGGTATTATCGACTCAAGTGATACAATAGCTTTTTTACTTGCGTCGATAATAACTATATTATATAATGTTTTTAAAGTTCCTGCAATAACATTGCCAATTTTTTCTTTGGTGGTTTTTTTAGTTTCAGTGTGGTCGTATGAAAAATTTAAAAAACTTACAATCAACAACTAAGATAGCTGATTTCAAGATCAGACCAATCGATTTTATTACTATTGGTGTTGGATGTAATTGTCTTGTTGCTCTACAGCGGGCCGGGGTATTAAATTCTCTTGTCCAGCATAAATCATTAACTATTAAAGAAATAAATGGATTTGAAAATTCAAGCGCTATTTATTCTGCCTTGATGACTCTGAGAAATGCAAAGGTTGTAAAATTTGTCAAAGATAATTTTAAACTGACAAAACTAGGTATTCAGTTGGCCACCAAATACATAGGTCTTATTACCATGATTTTTGATGGATATGGATCTTTAATATCTAATCAAAGTCAAATTATCAATAAAAAAAGCCTTGACCCTGAACTACTTATAAGAGGCCCAATTGTTTCAAATTCAGCGGTTGAATTAGCAAAATGTCAGTTTGACCCAATTTTGAGTAAGGAATTTTCGAAACTGACATTTTCTGGTACGATCTGTGATTTGGGGTGTGGATATGGTCATACACTATCATTGCTTTGTCGTATAACTGGAAATCCTGGATTGGGTTTTGACTGTCAAAAGGAGGTTGTGGCTGGTGCAAAAAAAATGTACAAGGGAACGAATATTGAAATTAGGCAAATGGACATTACCCAAATAAAAGATGTTTGGGAAGATGTAGTTATTTTAATGCAGACTCATGTGTTTCATGATTTTTATTCCAATAATGAGTGCGTAAAATTACTAAATTCTTATTTAAAAAATTTTCCAAATTTGAAATATTTCTTTTATCTTGATACGGTAGCAGCTTCCCCTGATAGCGATGAAATTTTGCCTGGCTTCGATTATGTGCATGGTTTATTGGGTATAAAGACTCGCACTTATTCTGAAACCATAGCAATGTTCGAAAAATCGAATTATGTGATACAGAAAGAGGTTAAGATTAATGATATGCCGAATACATATTTGTGGATTTTAAGACCCTCAGTAATAAAGCATGTTAAAAATCCTCTGCAAAATTAGCTTTTTTTGCCAATTATAAGTGACCAAGTGCCTAGAGTCTCCATAGCAGTTATTTCCTTAAAGCCTGCATTAAGCAAAATGCTTTCTATTTCATTAAATGAAAATTGATTCCCTTCTGTCCAAGCCATCATCTTCATATTATAACCGGCGGTTACAAAGGGACCGGTTTTGGAAGAATTAAACAGCATTTCATGCAAAATGATTTGTCCTCCTCTAGGCAAATGATCATAGGCTTTTCTGGCGAGATAGGAGCATTTTTCCCTATTCCAGTCATGAAAGATGTCTCCAAAAAATAATATATCCCCCTGAGGGAAATCAGTTTTCCAAAAGTCTATGGGCTGAATAGATATTTGTTCAGAAAGTTGATAGCCTTTGATATATTCCTTAGTAAAATTCAGTACCGGTGGTCGATCACATACTACAGCTTTCAGATCGGGGTTATTGAAACAGGCGGCGATCGAGTGTATGCCTGAACCGCCTCCAATATCGATAAAGAGTTTTGAGCGGTCTAATTTATATTTTCTTGCCCAATAAAACGCTGGCGCATGGGCTTTATGATGAAGAGCACTAATGAAGAGTGACTCAGAACCGAAATTGGTCTGGTCATTAGCAAAAATATCTTTTCCTCCCTCTACTTGCGGTCGATTGGTTACAATCGATTCTTTAACTGAGGAATAATCCATGATATTGGCTTGTTTTATTAAAGCATCTAAAACTTTTCCGTAATCTAAGTTAGTTTTGTTTTTAAAGTAAAAAGCGCCTATTTTTGAAAGTTGATATTTTTCTAATTCTTGATCGACTAAACCCATTGCTCCGGCTGACGAAATCATGGCCTGAATTGCTCTACAGTGAAGACCCAAGATCGCAGAAAGCTCATTGATTGAACGTGGAGAAGTAGCGAGGAGATTAAAGAGGCCAACTTCATGAGCAACCAAGACGCTCTGCCCTATGAATATTTGACCTGTAATACGTTGCAGGAGCTCATCGGGTTCTATTTCGTTATCCATTGAATTAATTTTATAATTGCTTCTCAAAGACGTCAATAAGTGAAATCTCTATTTTATTCTCGGATTATAAGTCTTATCGCAATTTTTAGGTGTAAAAAATTAGGATTAGTAGCGAAGCATTTTTCTTAATCGAATGAACTTTCTGAAGAAATATTCACATAATAGATCTCATTTTGGATTTTCTAAAACTTATTTTGCCATCTGCATGTCAACCCAATGTTGCTTTAGGATTTGGAAATTCTAATGTTTCATTGGGGATGTATTTTTTCTCATGCTTCTGAGAAGATATATGAGAATATGAATATTATATAGTTCAGGAGGGCTAAATGAAAGAAGATGCAAACAAATCTCATCCTATAAGATATTCTGATTATGCTGATGCGGCAGAGGTCATAAAGAAAAGGATTAAAGCACAGAGAGATATCCCTAATTGCTCATATGACCAGGTCTGTCAGATCTTAGACCATCTTATGAATTCTCCTTTAGGGAGACACATTCTTCAAACTGGTGGAGCTAATGGCATCTGGACCGATTATATGATTTCTTTTCCTTGGGTCCAGAAAAACATTGTCGGAAGAATGCTCTCAATGAATCGCCTTGAGTATTTCATTATTTTTGAAATGCCAAGTGTTCTTGCTCAGAGGGAGCTCTTTTTGCATTCACAAAAGATTGCACAAAGGCATATAAAAGCGAATAATACGTTGGCATCTCTCCCATGTGGAGTAATGAGAGATTTACTTGAGCTCGATGCAAATCCCAAAGCTAATGTCCAATTTGTTGGAATAGATATTGATAATGAATCTCTAAGTGCTGCAAAAAAATTGGCACAAGAAAAAGGCATTTCTAATGTAAGCTTTGAACAAAAGGATGCTTGGAATCTGGGAATTTTTTCAGAGTTCGACTTTATAACAAGTATTGGACTTAATTGTTATGAACCAGATAGGGGTAGGGTGGTAGAACTTTATCGTCAAATCTATCAATCATTAAAGCCAGGTGGAACTTTTTTTACTGGGGTTTTGACTTATCCCCCAGGGTATGGAGCTCATTCAGATTGGGATTTAACTGCAATCCCCAAATATCATATTGAGATGGATCAACTGTTGACTAGAGATATATTGGATTTGCAGTATCAAAATTATAGGACTCTAGATGAAATAGAGGATGATTTTCGAAATGCCGGGTTTTCAACTGTTTCGGTTTATCCTGATCGCTATCGTATTTTTCCTGCTGTGATTGCCGTGAAAGGATAAATTAAAAGGGGGGGAGAAAATTAACCTCTACCTCTGACTTTGGCTAGATTATAGAGAAGGGGCAAGGTCAACTTACTGCTGGGGTAGGATTGACTCAAGACCAGCTTTTACCTTTTGTAGGGCTTCAGGGTAAGGTTCAACTAAGACCTTTTCAATTTGGGCGTTGCGGATCAAGATATACGGATGAGTTTTGTAATAGATGAGATTCCCCTTCATCAAAAAAGCAAACCCAAGCCATTTACCTTCACTGCTTGTTAATGATACTCCGTATTCAATATCTTTGTCTGTGAACGGATAATGATTGAGATAAGGACAAACCTGATTATCAGAATTTATTGAAGTAAGAAAAGTCTCTATACCTTTTACCATTAAAGAACGAAGATGGTCAATATTAAATTCATCAGAAATTACCTTGAAACTAACCTCTAATTGTTTTATGTCCCCTTCATAGAAGGATCCTCCTATAGATTCCGTTAGCCAATGCTCCTCTGCCATATTTTTAATATGACCTCGTATCGTACTATAACCTGCCTTTTGATGTGGGGGAAGCCTCGTGCAGGAAGTGATAAAAATTACTAGGAAAAAAAATACTAATAATTTCATTTATTCTCCAATCATCGATAAAATTCTTTTTGAAATCTGTCTAATTTCCTGTGAGTAAGTTTCTTCCAAGACTAAATGTCGGGAATAGAAATTTCCTTGACCAGCGAGAAAGTGGACATTCGAGGATTTGAGAAGGCGCGCTCTAGCATAATTCAATGAGTCACACAAGGGGATGGGATCTCCTGCTGCAACATTATGTCGGAGGTGTGCAAGACCATTGTCTTGAAATAGGCTGGCGGAGCCGAATGTATAAACATGGATTACTCTTCGTTCTTCAGGTGACATTAATCTTAAGGCATTCCCAAGATAAATACCACCGCGACTATGGGCAAAGACAAAAAGTTTAGGGTCTTGCGACTGTGCATTGAGTATCTGGATCTGTCGTCGCATAATTAGCGCAATCTCTATTGAGTCAGCGGTTTGGAATCCTAATATTCCACAAAATGAGGAAAGCACATCTGAGAGTAATCCTCGAGTGGAGCTGTGAAAGTAATCGACTTTGTAGCCATCCAAGCAACTGGAGAAATAATTTGCAGTTTCTTCTGCACCAGCTTTTTTATTCAATACTCCATTAATTGCAAGGAAGCTGCAGTCTTTGCGCTCACGCGATCGGACTCTGTCGAGGGAGGATGTTTCAGAGGCGACGGGTCTTGTCCAATTCCTGCTGAGGACGTTGCCGACTGCCATGCCCGCTTCGCGGAATCCAGGCACGGGCATGCAGTGGTCGAAGGTGTGGTAGATGATGTTGCCGACCATAGAAGTTGCGAAGGAGGCGATCGATAGTGCGGTGCTAAGATTCATTGAAAATTCGACGTGGATATTTAGGCCGTAGAGGTCGATTTTGTTGAGGGGGTTGTTGTGGCAGTAGGCGTAGAGGTTGAGGCCGTCGACGAAGCCTTTGGGGTCGGGGGTGAAGAAGCGGCCGGTTGTGGGGTCGTAGAAGCGGCGGCCGAAGTTGATGAGTTGGAGCTGGGGGTCGTATCGCTTCGACCGGTAGGTCCAGGGGTTGAGGGTGGAATGGGAGGCTTCGCCATAAGCGGTGTAGTGGGTGGTTTCGATGAGGGTGTCGTCTTGGAGGAGGGCGCAGATGTTGCCGCGGAGGTCGTGGATGGGGGTGTAGACGATGTTATTTAGTTCGAGGGCGATGGCGGAGCCTATTTCAGCTTGGGTGGTGTCTTTGAGGATGCGGAGCTGGAAGATGTTCTGATTTTCGTCGGTGGAGCCGATTTCACAGGTGTCGTCATAGAGGAAATGTTGGGTGGTAGTGTGGGCTGGGGTGTGGAGGGTGCGGGTGAGGCAGCGGTGGAAGCTGTCGTAGGTGAAGGTGATGCGCCAGTGGGGGGTGTGGGCCTCGATGAGACGGCCAAGGCCGTCGTAGGTGTAGTGGGTGGTTTCGGTCGGGGTGGTTTTGCGGTAGGGATAGCCGGCGGTGTCGTAGTCGAATTTTTCAGTGGGGGTTTGGCGGAGTTGGTTGGCGTTGTTGTAGGTGTAGGGTTGGGTGTCTTTGGAGGTGCGGTTGTGGATGGTGTCGTAGGTGTATTTGTGGTGGGGTTCGGAGGTGAGTTGGGAGAGGGGGGTATAGGTGAAGGTTTCGAGGGTGGAGTTGGTGGTTTGGGTTAGGATGTTGCCGAGTTTATCGCGATTGGTGACGATTTGGGTAAGGATTGGGGTGTGGATTTCTTCTTGGGCGCCATTGAGGTTGTAGTGATGGGTGGTGTTGGTTTCGGCCAGGAGGTTCGAGGAGAGGTCGTATTCAAGGAGTTGGTGGGTATAGGTGGTTTGTTGGTTGGTGCGGGTGATGGCGCGTAGGTAGTAATCGTCATAATCGTACCGGATGGTGCTTTGGTCGGGTAGGGTGAGGAGTTTGCGGCGGCCTTCGGGATCGTAATCGCTGTGGAGGGTGAGGCCGTTGCCAAGGGTTTCTTCTTCAAGATTGCCTTGGGAATCGTAGGTGCGGAGGGTGGATGTGTGGTTGATGAGGTCTTTGACTTCAATGATTCGGCCAAGGAGGTCATAGTGATATTCGTAGGCGACGTTGGTGGTGGTGAGTGTTTCAATTTGATTGAGTGGGTTATAGGCGTAGGTGATGACGGTGCCGTTGGGATCGGTTTGGTAATCGAGTCTTCCTGAGGTGTCATAGTGATAGAGGGTGGTTTTTTGCTCTTGGGTATCTACCGCTTCGATGAGTTTTTTGATTTCGTTGGTTGGGGTATATTCTCGCTTGGTTTTGATGTGCCAGGCGCGTGTCTCTTCGGTGACTGTGTCGGTTTGTGCTAGGCAATTGTTGTTGTGATCGTATTGATAAGTGCAGCGGGTAAGGAGGTCTCCGAGAGGGCTGATGACTTCGACGCTTTCGACGCGGCCAAGGATGTCATAGAGGATGATGGTTTGGTTGCCGATGGGCGATGTTTCAGTTTTGCGCAGTACGCACTTGCCTTGGGAATTTTGGTAGCGGTCGTTATAGGAGATTGTGGTGACGTTGCCCATTGGGTCGGTGAGGAGGATAGGGCGTGAGAAATTGTCGTATTTGATTTGCTCTTCGGAGATGCGGCCCTCAATAGATGTGCGGGTGCTAGTTTTGTTGTTGAAGGTGTCGTAGTCGTAAGTGATGTCAGAGACGAGGGTGTTTTTGGAATCATGGATGGTTTCTCGACGGGGAAGGTCGAGAAGATCGTAATGGGTGGTTTTTGTACAGCTGCCGGTTTTAACGGTGGAGAGGCGTCCTAAGGGATCGTAGCCGAAGTGGGTTGTGAGAGTGCCGTCGGTTTCGAGGATTTTGCGGCCAGCTCCATCATAGTCGTAGGTGATGGTCTGTCCGAGGGGATCGGTTTTTTTCTTGAGATGGAGGGTGCTGTAGGTGCAGGTCTCTTTTGTGAGGTCATGATTCCGGTAAGAGATGGTTGTTGTGGTGAGTCTGTTAAAATGATCGTATTCGTAGCTGGTGACTGTGCCGTGCGGTTGGATTGCTTCGGCAAGATTGCCGGTTAGGTGGTAGCGGTAGGTTTCTGTAGTGCCGTCAGGATGGTGGATCTCTAGAGGTTTATTGAAGATATTTGGGCGGATCGTGGTTGTGTGACCTTCTCCATCAATTTGGGAGATGGGATAGGAAAGTGCGTTGAAGTGGGTTTTGAGGATAGTGCCATCGGGAAGTTTGGTTTCTGTGAGGTTGCCAAGTGAGTCGTAGGTCAAGGTGGTTGTATTGCCGTACCGGTCTGTTTTTGAGTCGACCTGGTCTTTTGCATTGTAGGTGCAGGACTCGACTTTATCGTTATGTGTGGTTTTATTGAGCCTGCCGAGATCGTCATATGCGAAAGTGTGTTTGACGAGGCCATCGAAATCGGTAAAAGTTTCTTTTTTTCGGAAATCGTTATAGGTCGCAGTTGCTTTTCGTCCGCTCGGATCGGTTTCGGAGATGAGGTTGTTGTGTGCATCGTATCCGTAGATTTGGGTGTAGGCGAGCTGATGTCGGTTATCATAGACTCGCTTTTCATGCACTTTGCGGTTGAGGTAGTAGAGAACGTGTGTTTTGATGGCGAGGATTTCGTGGCCTGTTTTTAGGTCTATGTAGCTTTCTTCTATCCACTCCGGCATGCCAATGAAGAGCCCATCGTTGTATCGATGGGTTTTGAAAAGATGTTGCTCGGTGACGTCGACATAGGAATCTTGATCTTCGGATGAGCCATCATCTTGTGTCTCTTTGACCAGAAGGTGGTCGTGATTGTATTCGTAGAAGGTGCGACGAAGGATTTTTCCGTTTAATTTGATGAATTTGGATTTGATCCGATAGCTACTATCGTAGTAGTCGTAGATGGTCTCTAGGTCATTTTCATCCCTTTCGTAGAGAAGTAGGTTTTTTCCATCTTGAGAGTGGCGAAATGTTTTTGTGCTTTTGTCTACTCCGTTATGAATGGGCAATGAATTGCTGTCGAGTGTGAGTTTTGCCTTAGATCGCCCTGTGATATTTCCCCAGACGGTCTCTTCGATGATATTGCCCCAGTCGTCATAGACGTACGTTTGTGCAATAAGTGGTGCGCCCGTATTATCTAATGTTATAGCGGCGAGAAGATCTGCTTTGCGGTCTTCTTTCCCATATACGTAGATGTCAATATTTTGTAATTGCTTCTTGCTATCATAGCGCTCGATTTTAATGATCTGATGAAGTTTATTGTAGTAATAGCAGCTATGGTTGCCCAGTGCATCATGGATTTTTGTCCAGCCACTTTCATCTGCATTGACCCCATATTCAAAAGTGTAGCTCACTTCAGAGTTTCTCTTGATCTCTTTGACGCGATCGATCCGAAAATCAGCTTTATCGGTGATCTTTATGTTGTGATATTTGGTTGGATTTTTACCCATTTCATAATAGGTATAGGTCAAAGTCGCTTTGCTTGCGAATTTCCGATCTTGGATTAATCGCCCTCTCTCTTTATTTGGAGAGGAATAGGTGTACTCTTCAATTGGCTTTTCTATTGAAGAAAAACTGGCTAAAGTATATTCGTAGCGCTCTTTGTCTACATCATGATGATCATGAATGTAATCGGCTATTTGACCATCGCTGGTTTCGATCCGATAATCGCGTGAATGCTTATTATTTGGGATTTTTGTATATTTCCATTCTGAAAGAACTTTATCGGATCTATTTGGATTTACCAATCTGATTGTTTTGACTTTATAGGTTTTGTTGTCATATTCGTATTTTATTTGATTCCCAGAGGGAAGATCTTCTGATTGCAATAGATATTTGCGAATCTTGTTTGTAGGCTCATGCTTTAGAACTTGGTCCCACCATGATGTATCTTCATATTCTAGTGCCTCACATTCTTTATAAACTCGTTCACAACCGTTTGCACTTTTGACATGGATGTAATTCCTATTTCCTGTCATGTACACTTTAATATTCTTAATATTATTTTTTCCTGAGATGGTATTTCTGTTGGCTCGACTTTGCAATTGAAAGGTCGATTCAATACCAGGTTCAAGGTAGGTTGGTTTCCCTCTTTCATAATCATCAGGCATATAGAATCGAAGTGGAGTCCCATCAGGCTCATAAATATCGACGTATTGCTTATAACCATCGAAGGGGATTATTCGATAAAGACGAAGATGCGGCATAAATATCCAGCCGGCATATTTTTTCTTTTTGGTGCCATTGATATAGAGTCGGTTGATGTTAAGGGGCTCGGCGCCACGGACCTCCATATCTTCAGTGAGGATCGTGCATTCGCCAGTAATAAGGTTGACGGAGTCTTCGATCAAAGCAGAGGGGAGGCGCCCTGACGGTTGGGCAATGAGCAGGTGTGCAGTCCAAAGAAATGCAAGGAGCTTGCGCAGCATGGGGGCAATGATAAAGTAAAATTTACTTTGCCATCAAGATTTTTTTAGAATACCCACTCGAGGCGGCCTTCGACTTCGTTGATGCTGGTTTTGGTGTTGAAGAGTCCTTTGTAGCCGACGACGAAGGAGAAGCCGTTGCAATGGGTCCACTTCAGGCCAACTTCGGGTGAGCCGAGGTTGATGATGTCGTCGTAGCTGGTGGCTTGGAAGACGCAGCTCTGGTCAACAAAATTTGCCTTCTGTTTGGATTTATGCAGGGGGAATTCTCCAACGTAGGAGAGGCCCAGGAAGGGGGCAAAGCAAGAGCAGGGGCAGATGATCGAGTAATAGGCTTTGAGGCCGGCCTCGGCGCGCAGAAGGTTTTGGGTTTTGGAGCGGACGTCGAGATTAAGGCTTCGGGCCCGATGTTCATGGAATCCTTCACGGCGCCAGTAATGGTAGTCGACGAGGGCGAATGGCTCGAGGTTAACACAGGAGCACTCCCAATTGCCGCGGAGGCCAAGATGGGAGGTGAGGAAATAGCCCCAAAAGTCACTTTTGGCTCGTCGGTCGATGGTGCCGAATCGGATGTGCCGATTTATGTCGTATTCGGTGCCTCCACCGATGAATGAGAGGTCAATGTTGAAATAGCAGGTTTTGAAGATGGCGTAGAGTGCGCCATAATAGCTGTCCATTTCCCCTTTGCCGCCATGGTGCTTCCAGTGGAGGTCGGTGTGTGTGTAGCCGACGCTGGCTCCTATGTAGCTGCAGGGGGTGAAGCAATAGTCGATTCCTGCCAGGATGCCAGCACCAGTTGCTTCGAAAGGGCGGAGGTGACCAAAGCGGCCGTGGTTGTTGATGAAGTTGCCAAATCCGTTGATCCAAATGTTGGTTTGGCATTCGCAATTGCAGCAGTCGCGGGGGGAGCAACAGAGTTCAAATTGATATTGGGAGAGGAGGTTGACGACGTAGCTGTTATTGCGGGCGTTGATCAATTCTAGAGCGCCGTACTGCGCGGGAGAGAGGTTGGTGAGGGCTTTATTCACTTGGGAGTTAGAAAGTGTGCCAAGCTCTTGGACGATGCGGGCAAAATCGGAACCTGGAGTGATCCCGGTGTTGGTTATGCAGCGGGAAACGGCTCTTGCTGGGCTTGCTGAAATCAGTTGGTCTTGAAACAATCGGTTGTTGAGGACGGTGGCGATGACGCTCCCATAGGTAGTGTCGAAATCGAGAAGTCCTGCGAGGGGGCCGGTCGTTTGGATATGGTCAAATGCTCCAGTGGTGGGGCCATCAATGATGAGGAATTGGGTGCCTGCGATATAGTTGCCGGGTTGTAACGAGAGTTCGAGGGTTCCCCCGTTGAGGATTGCGTTTTTGCCTTGGATTTTTAAGGTGTCGTTGTTGTTTGTGCCAGTGGGTTGGATGGTGACGGCGAGGGTTCCTGTTGGGTGGTTGATGAAACTGCCAGCGATTTCAGCGTTGTTTGGTCTCACTTTGCCGTAGTTGATCAGATCGCCATCGTCTGAGGGAAGTGACTGGATTTTGAATGAGCCGCAAAGCTCTGCACCTTCTTTGACTTCAACGGTATTGTAGAGGCTCCCATCGAGATGGAGAGTTCCCTCTTCGACGATGGTGCGGCCTGTATAGGTGTTTTCTCCCGTGAGCTCAAGGCGGGCTGCCCCTCGTTTGATGAGGCCTCCGATGGTGGTGTCGCTGTTTTCTATGCCAAAAGCGATTTTGCCTATATTACCTCCCACGGGGTTTTCCAGTACTAGATCTTTGGTTAGGTCAAATGTGATTTTCCCTTCGGACATCATGAAGATATCGTTGCCTTGCCCCGAGGAGCAGCGGTTGTTTTCGAAGATGACGGAGTCTTTAATGGTCAATTCGCCGCCAGCTTCGACGAAGATCGCCCCACCAAGGCCTGCTCCGCTTCCGCCTCTGCCGTTGTTTGTTCCTGGGTTTGCGCCAAAGCCTCCTCGGCCTCCATCTTCCCCATTTGCGCCGCCTCCGCCACCGCCAAAACCGCCGTTGCCGCCTGGGCCTCCGATCTTGCCATCGCTAGCGCCGCCACCACCACCACCGCCAAAGCCTCCGTTGCCGCCGCCAAGCGGTGATCCGCCGCCGCCGCCGCCATAACCACCGCTATTGCCTACTAGTGATGTTTGTCCATCGCCACCTGTTCCGCCCCCTTTGCCTGGTTCATATCCAACAGTGGCATTTTCGCCGTGTTCGGCAAAACCGCCGCCGCCGCCACCAGCGTTAAAAATGCCTGTGCCGCCATTGCCGCCCATGCCGCCGCCGCCGCCGCTGCTAGAACCCAGGGTGGGGTCATTTGGGGCTCCTGCACCACCAGATGCTGAGCAGCTGCTAAAGGAGCAGTTTTGCAGAATAACCTTGCTATTTTTGCCGACAAAAATGCCTCCGCCAGCGCCGAGTCCGCCGCCACCGCTGCTTTGTCCATTTCCGCCGATTGATGAAGTTTTATCGAAAGTGAGATCTTTTAGGGTGATGTTGCCGCTCTTAAGGAAAAGACCTTTTCCGTTCAATTTAAAATGATTACCATCGATCGTGATAGTTTGCTCACTAAAGATCTGAGGGGATTGTAATTTTATGTCGTGAGTGAAGTGAAGAATCTTCTCGGCATCTTTGATCGCTGAGGAAAGGCTTTCAGAATCTCCGATATCATGCGCAAAAAGGGAGGAGGCGAGGGTGAGGCATAGAAAGCATGTTGTGATTTTAGACATCAAGTTACCTTAAAGTTTCTCTGAAAATCCTAGTCTACGATTTTTTCAGGTAAAAAACAACAAGTGCTGTAACGACGACGGTAATTCGAAGTGCAATCAGATAAGGAACTAGATTGACATCACGGTATTTATGGGCTAGAGCTGGAGAGATAATAGAACCAAATAAACTCAAAACAAGATGATTGGTCCTTTCGGTGATGTAATATTTGGTTGATTGAAAAGATGTTGAATTCCAGTCCCAGGTAAAGAGGGCATGGAAACTGCCAAAAGTTACACCGATAATGGCAAATGGCAGGGCGACTAAATTGATGATGGTATCACAGAGATAGGCCAGCCGGGCAGAGATGGAGAGCTTCCAGGCGTCGCCGAGTTCACCAAGCTCCCATTTTTCCCAAGATTGAGCCATGTGGCTATTGGCTACATCATAAAAACGATTCTCCATATTTTATATGTTAATGTGCCGCTTTAATTTCGCGCCACTTTTCAATCAGCCGTGCGACGACGGGCGCTCCCTGTCTTCCAAATGAGCCGAAACGGAAATAGACGACGACGACTAGCTCAGGATTAAGACGAGCATCATCTTCGAATGAGACTGCGGCGAATTGGGTGTGTTTCTCCATTGTCGCTGAGGTCTCAGCATCGATTGTCGGCTTATAAAGAATTTCGGCAGTTCCCGTTTTGCCAAGAATTTGGGGGTGGAGTTTCTTGAACGCGCTCAGAGCTCCTTTGTTGTGATAGTCTGAGCGCATGAGGCTGACCCGTGCCGTCCCTTTTTCTCCATTGGTGACAAGATCCATCCCTTCAAGCAATTTTTCTTGGATTTCTCTTGGCAAAAAAATAGTGTTTGTAACGACAGGCTCTTGAAAATCGATGAAGCCTTCATCGACATCGCCTAAATTTTTGGTAAAAAGAGGGAACGGGATGCCGATCCGACTGAGAGCTTCTTTGTGCGGATAACTCTCGAGAGAGAAAGGCGAGTGATCGGGATTTTTCCCGGCGGCGAGTTTGAGAATTTGGGGCTTGAGAACTTTTCCCCCATTGGCGATCGTCGAGATCATCACTGCTGTTTGCAACGGAGTGGCAACAAGAGAGTGTTGTCCTATGGCGAACGAATAGAGCCCTGTTTTATTTTGCATGATGTCATCGGGCAAAACGCCAGCATATTCCCCAGGAAGATCAATCCCTGTTTTGCTCCCCATCCCAAATTCAATCGCCGTATTGAGCAATGTCTCTGGGCTTTTGAGAAAATCGCCTGCCAAAATGGAAAAATACATGTTACTTGTTCGTTCGATCGCTTTGACCAGATCGATTTCGCCCACTTTGAGATAAGCTGCTCGTGGCAGACGTCCCCCCCTGTAAAAACGCTTAATGGGCGTCCCATCTTGAAAATACCCAAGCACTTGGTCATTGCTCCCAGGACGAGCAGTCCATTGGAGGTCGTCGATAATCGTAAAGGGGTTTAGATCTGAAGCGCCCCGAATATATTGCTGTCTGAGAGCAGCATAGGAGGTGACGAGCTTGAAAATAGATCCCATTGGCGTTGCTTGACGGAAGGCAAGGGATCGGCCGAAACCAAAACCTGTGTAGGGATAAAACGCAGAAGCAAGATGTTTTTCATATTGCACCCCGTTTGATTTGCGCAGA
This sequence comes from Verrucomicrobiota bacterium, assembly GCA_018239985.1. Classification (GTDB taxonomy): domain Bacteria; phylum Chlamydiota; class Chlamydiia; order Chlamydiales; family Rhabdochlamydiaceae; genus Sacchariniichlamydia. The sequence goes on from JAFEGK010000010.1 coordinate 107,262, forward strand.
GGGGGATATTTCCCAATCAGAGGACGATCGAGATCATCGAAAGTGCGCAGCGCTTGCAAGTAGTGGATCCGGTCCTCATTTTCTAAGGGAGCAAGTAGATTTTTTAGAGAATCTAGCATCGGATCTGAGCTGGCATTTTCTAGAATAAAGCTGTAGAGCAACTCCCAGCGGTTTTTCTCCCAGAATTTATTGAACATCTCAGTTTCTTGCTTGTCTAGATATTCCGTATAGGGTCTTGCATACCTTTTGTGTGCTTTTTCTTTTTTCCGCTTTTCTTTGAGGAATTGATGAAAGTTTTCTTCGCGCCATTTCTTGAACTGGCAATTGTGAAAAGATTCTTGAGCCTGTTCTTTTAGCGGTTCCAGATAGCGAGCGATCGTTTGGCAGTAGAGACGAAATTCTGCGAGAGATTGATCTTTCACATGCTCAAGAAGCGAAGGAGTAAAGCACTCCTTTTTGACGACCATCTTGATCAAATCCATAAAAAGTTGCTTGTCCCGCTCATTGGCAATCGGGTCGGTATAGGGCAGATGCAGGTCCCCCTCCTGCAAATGGACTGCTGTGGCAAGATTTGAAACCGCATCAATACTTCGTCTAATCTGAGTGTCTTTTGGTAAAATTGTGTTTAAATACAGCTCCCAGGTGAGTGGTTTTTCTTCTAGGTAAAATTCCCCCTCTTTAAAGTATTCACGCTGCAAAGGCCTTTTCCCATCCCAGATCTCGCCAACATAGGCTTCACTTTCGAGCCATTGAATGATCGCAGACCGTTTGGTTTTCCGTTTTTCAGCCGTCTGTGCAGGGACAAGATCGTTGGGATTAAAACGAGGATAAGAAGCCAATGCAAGGATCTCCCCGGTTTTGGGATCCATAACGACGATTGCGCCGCCCCTTTGCCATGGGGGGTGGGAGCGTTTGCCATCTGCTTGATCCCTTTTCTCCTGCAGCATTTCATATTCTGCGAGCAATTTTTCAGCCTCGAGCTGCAGCTCGGCAGATAAACTCAAAATCAGCCGTTCCCCTGGGGAAGGGGCTTTACCTCCAGCCAGCTCGCGAAGCGGATTGCCCTTGATGTCGATTTCATAAATTTTTTTGCCGACCCTCCCCCTAAGCCTCTCATCAAAAAATGCCTCCACACCACTTTTGCCCACTTGATCATTGATCGTATAGGCCCGCTGCTGAAGATCTTGGAGTCGTCTTTTCACCTCTTGAGGGCTGGTAAATCCCTCTGGAAGGAAAGGGGCATTTCCCTCTTCATGTTGGGTCAGATATATTTTCAACTGCTCGATTTCAGAGGCGATTTTCAAAAACTCTTGCTCACCGATAGCGCCCATATAGCCAATCACATCGCAGGCCAGTTTCCCATGAGGATACACCCGTTTTGCAGTTCGCTGCATTTTCAGTCCAGGCCAGTCTCTTTCCCTCATTTTCAGCTCGAGGTATAATTTTTCAGAAACATCCTCCTTCAGCACGAAGGGTGTATGGGGGAAAAGGCAGGCCTTGCTCTGAATCGTGTCCTCAATGAACTGGGGATCCAAATTGAGAACCTTCGCCAAGTGGTTGGAAATTTTTTTAATATAGTCCTGGCGGGCCATTACTCGCTTTTTTTTACCCCGCTCATCTTTCTCCCAAATCACACTGGGAATTTGCCGGATATCGCAATAGCAAATCGCCGCGTTATACTGCATCTTATTGACCGCCAATGGGATATTGAACCGATCCCGGATACTTCCCCTTTCGACCCGCTCAATGATGCTGCGCCTCTGAGGCTTGAGCGATTCTTGGTAATGCAGATCGTACTGGATTACGCTCAAATACCACACGCGGACAAGGATCAGCAGCAAGACAACAAGAAAAAAATTGAGGATGCGGCCCGTTCGCCTGGAGACATTTGAAGGATTCATTACCAGATTTTTACCATTTTTGTTGGAAAAAAAGGAAGGATTGAGTAAAAATAGAGACCAATTGCGCGCCTGTAGTTCAATGGTAGAACTATAGCCTTCCAAGCTATAAGCGTCAGTTCGATTCTGACCAGGCGCTATCCATCAACAAACGTGTTGCATCGGAATAATAAATTTAAACCAAGACCGAAATTCTTCCTAAGGAAGGATGCCGTCGTCACAACAAAAGGGACAAGGCTTGGCTACGAAAGCTGTTACCATTAAAGACCTACTTGAAAGTGGAGCCCACTTCGGGCACCAGAAGCACCGTTGGAATCCTAAAATGAAACGATTCATTTTTGAGGAGCGCAACGGAATCTATATTATCGATCTCGCAAAGACGATGCAGCAAATCCGCAACGCTGCTGAAATTGTGCGCGAGACAGTGAAAAATCGCAAATCTATCCTCTTTGTCGGCACAAAGAAACAAGCCAAAAGCGTCGTGCGCGAATGTGCAGAAGAAGCAGGCGAGTTCTATGTGTGTGAGCGTTGGCTCGGAGGGATGTTAACCAACCTCTCAACGATCCGCAATTCAGTCAAATCTCTCGAAAGAATCGAAAAAGTCCTCGCCGCTGGCGGAGAAGGGCTGACAAAGAAAGAGATTTCCCTAATGGGAAAAGAGCAAGGGAAACTCGACCGTAACTTGTCAGGAATTCGCTCGATGCGCAAACCTCCTGGACTCGTCATCTTGGTCGACCCCTCCCGCGAGCATATCGCCGTGAAAGAGGCAAAAAAATTGGGGATTCCCGTCCTTGGCCTCGTCGACACTAACTGCGACCCCGATCCTATCGATTACGTCATCGCGTGTAACGACGATGCCTTAAAAAGCATCAAACTGATCCTCGGATATTTAACACAGCAAATCATCGATTTGAAAAATGAGATGAATATCAGCCGTGCCAAAATAGGTGAGGAAGCTGGCGAAGCTGGCATGGAAACAGAGGAGCAATCCCCTGAACTCGAAGAAAAATTGAGAGGAGAGTAATGATGACTAAAAGCAGCGCCGAACTAGTAAAAGAATTGCGCGAGCGTACAGGCGTCGGCATGGCCAAGTGCAAAGTTGCTCTCGATGAAGCGGGAGGAGATCTCGACAAAGCGATTGAGAACTTGCGCAAGCAAGGGCTCGCCTCTGCAGTCAAAAAAGAGGGGCGTGAAGCGAAAGAAGGACTGATCGGCATCGGCGAGAGTGATAAAGCAGTTGCTTTTATCGAAATCAACTCAGAGACCGATTTCGTTGCTCAGAATGAGAAATTCAGACACTTTTTGCGTGATTTGGCCAATGAAGCGGCCGAATTGCACCCCAAATCGCTTGAGGCCTTTCTTTCTCACAAGAGCAAGAACGATCCCTCTCTGACCATTGATGAGTATCGCGCTCTGATGGTACAAAGCCTTGGGGAAAATATTCAGATTAAGCGACTCAAGATCCTCACCAAAAGTGCCGATATCTCCATAGGAGTTTACTCGCATATGGGGGGGAAGATCGCGACGGCCGTCGAATTGACAGGTGGCCGCGGTAATGAAATCTTGGCTCGCGATATTGCCATGCATATAGCAGCGGAATCGCCCGAATATTTGACAGCATCTGAAGTTCCTGAAGAAATCAAAGAACGGGAAAGAGAAATCGGCCGCAGCCAAATTAAAGGCAAGCCAGCTGAAATCGTCGAGAAAATCGTTGAAGGCAAACTCAAAGCCTTCTATGACCAGTTCTGCCTCCTGAACCAAAAGTATGTGAAAGATAACGAAATCACTATCACTCAACTTTTGGAAAAAGAGTCGAAAGCCTCTAAGAAACACCTAGGGATTCAAGCCTTTTTGAGGTGGCAAGTAGGAGAATAGTTCATGGCCGCCCCCCGCTATAAGCGCGTTGTTCTGAAGCTCTCGGGCGAAGCCCTCATGGGTGCTCAAGACTTTGGAATGGACCATTTTGCTTGCGAACATATTGCCAAATCAGTCAAAGAAATTTGCGAAATGGGATTGGAAGTGAGCATCGTAGTGGGAGGCGGCAATATATTCCGCGGCAGACAAGCGGCGGAATTTGGCTTCGAGCAGACCCCAGCGGATCACATCGGCATGCTCGCCACCATGATCAACGGGCTCATCCTCCAGCAATCACTCGCCCGTCTCGGCATCGAAAGCCAAGTGATGAGTGCCATCACCTGCACCCTGATTGCCGAAAGCTACCAATGGACACATGCCATGCATGCCCTCCACAAAGGGCGGGTCGTCATCTTCGTCGGCGGCACAGGCAACCCCTATTTTACTACCGACACCGCTGCAGCATTGCGTGCCAGCGAAACCAATGCAGAAATCCTGCTGAAAGCAACCAAAGTCGACGGCATCTACGACAAAGACCCCGTCCACTATCCCGATGCGAAAAAATTTGATCGGTTGACTTTCTCAGAAGCCCTTTCAAAAAACCTCAAATTTATGGATGCGACGGCCTTGGCCCTTTGCCGTGAGAATGGCATCCCGGTCTATGTTTTCGACCTCTTTGAAGAAGGAGCCCTGCGCAAAGCCGTCACATCAAAGAGTGGCGGGTCACTGGTAACCGGAGAGTAAACTATGAGCGTCGTCAACGACACAAAATATAAAATGAAAGAAGCAGTAGAGCACTTCAAAAAAGAGTTGAGTATGCTGCGGACAGGGCGTGCGAATCCGGCCATGTTCGATACCGTCCCGATCGAAGTCTATGGAACAACCATGCGCCTGCGCGAGCTGGCGAACATTACCACTCCAGAGCCACGCCAAATCGCCATCCACCCGTTTGACCCTCAGACGGTCGGTCCGATAGCAAAGAGCATCGAGAAAGCCAATTTGAACGTCAATCCCATTACTGAAGGGACCTTTATCCGGATCAACATCCCTCCCCTCGATGAGAATATGCGCAAAGAGATAGTCAAGCAGGGCAAAAAGAAGGCCGAGGATTCGAAAATCGTCGTCCGCGAGATCCGCCGCAAAGGCAACGACCATGTGCGCAAGCAAAAAGCAGAGGGGATCATTGCTGAAGACGAGTTAAAGAAGGCCGAAAAGACGATACAGGACCTGACAGATGAGCACTGCAAAATCATCGATGATCTCTTCGCTACCAAAGAAAAAGAGATCATGACGGTGTAGCCCCTTGCTCAAAATTGGAGAATGTTGCTATAATTTATGAATTCCTGGCCCCATCGTCTAGCCAGGCCTAGGACAGCAGATTTTCATTCTGTCAACAGGGGTTCGAATCCCCTTGGGGTCAACACATTTTCGAGACTTTAGCTCAGTCGGTAGAGCATCTCACTTTTAATGAGGGGGTCGATGGTTCGAATCCATCAAGTCTCAAATTTCACCCTGATATCCTTCAATCTCATTTTAACCCAACCGAACGTAAAAAAATACTCGTTCCTTAATATTGCCCTAAAAGGGTTGCGAAATCCAACCTCTTTATATACAGGGCTTAAGGTTTAGCTGTCATTGCCATTGACAGGTTTTGGCTAAAAAGCTATCACTGGCTCTTTTTCTACTAACAAATGCGGGAACGCAGATTTCTTATTCCAATCTCAAAGACATCCTAGGACTCGGTAGCCTCAATACTGTTAAAAACTATATCCATTATTTGGAAAATGCCTATTTGATTTTTACACTGAATCAATTCTCATTTTCTGTCGGCAAGCAAACATCTGCTGCAAAAAAAGTCTATGCAATCGACACTGGGCTCATCAAACATGTAGCTTTTCAATTCTCTCATGAGGAGGAACTTAAGGTTGAAAAAGGGTTTATTTTAACACTCGATGAAAAAGAACAGATTGGATCAATTGAGGTGATCCCCCTCTACGAATGGCTCCTGATATCATAGCCCTCGAGGGACTAAGGCAATAAGCCGAATGGGAGCCTCGGTGGCATCTTCTGCGCGGATAGGGAGAGCGATCGCATAACTGCCGCGAGCGGGGATTTGAGAGCAGTCGGCAATGTTTTCAATGATGTATTTCCCTGCGCTCAGCAGGGTTTTATGCACTGGGAATTCTAAATTCAAACAATCTGGAGAAAGGGTATCAATCCCAACTCCAGCGATTTTTCTCTCCATCAGCAGCTCCGCTGATCTAGCTGAGAATGCTGGGAAGTGCATTTGCCCCTTTGCATCGACGTTGCGATAAGCAGATGGATGAGTCCAAAACCGGCACCATCCAGTGAATCCGATGACAAGAGCATTTTGAGCAATAGGCCCATGTCCCGCTTCATCATCTAAAATATCCTGGGCAGAGATCTCGTACTCAGCGTTTGCTTTTTTGGAGACATCGATCAGGCAAAGGGGGACGATGAGCTGCTCGACAGGGATGTCTGCAATCGAAAGCCCTCCCTCGAATCTGTGCGAAGGGGCGTCCATATGTGTTCCACACCCAGCATGCATCTTGATTTGCTGAACGCGAAATAGGCGATCGTAATCCTTTTTGACTTCCAGGCAGAAGCCGCATGAACCACCCCATGTCGGGATATGGGGAGTGAGGGGGTGGGTAAGATCGACGATTTTAAAATGCTCTAGTAGAGAGTGTTTCATGATAGGATAGCAGGGTAGCGATTGGATAGCCACTTGTGGAAATTATCTAATATCCGCTTTTGCTCTTCTTCTGGCTCAATTAATAAAATTGGCTCTGAGCGAATTCTACCCACATCGATTTGAATTGGCCTTCCATCGACAAAGCCATAGTTGATGTCCATATTTTGATTGGGATCTGTGATTCCTAGCTTTAGACGCTTAGCAAAAAGTTGCTCAATTAATGTTACGGCCTCTTTTAACTCGTCCACCCTATTTTCATTTGCAAGTTGATCGAGATAATCTGAAGCAATCATGGCTTTTTTTTGCAGAACAAAAGGGGTCTGATTTAAATTCATGAGATGTGCTTTCCCCTGCTTATCAATCACGTGGACAAAATGGTTGACTCGATCCGATGGAGCTAGGTGAATAAAGACGAGCCCGGTTTCATCTCGTAGGACAGAGTATGCTATCTGGAGCCGATTAAACATCTTTTCGAGGCGTCTTCCCGTCTGAAACCAATTCGTCGATATCCATTTCAGGGAATAGGTCCTTTTCCAATTTTTCCAATTTAAATACCAATTTGATTTTAAAGGCATGCGAGGGTGAAAAAATTTTAAGACATAATTTCCATCCTCACTAATGAAGGCAGTCATCTGCAGACCTCGTCCGAGATAAGTGAAGCGTTGAGAAAGGGCAGAATCCAACTGAGAATAGTCGAGCCCTGAAACGGCTTTCGAGTAGGATTTTTTAAATCCATGTTCAAACTGACGGGGTTTAAAGGTTTCTCCAAAGTGGAAGTAAATGACACAGCCGAGATGGAAAAAAATAGGAAACAAGAGAAGCGAGAACAGCACTTTTTTACGCATAAGCCGAGTGTAACAAAAACTGCAAAAAAATTCAGCAATCCCCCCCATAAAAGTCATAGGAAAAATTGTACAGAGGATTAGAGCTCTTGCAGGGCAATCTTCTCTGCAACTAGTAGATCGAAGGGTGTCGTGATCTTCATATTGAGATCTTCTCCGGGGACGATGTGGACCGGGTGCCCCTGATCCAGGACAAGGCAGCAGTCGTCGGTGGCATTTGTCCTTTTGCTCTGCTCATGGGCCTTGAGGATGAGTGGGTAGGCGAAGCTCTGCGGAGTTTGCCCGCGCAAAAATGAGGCGCGAGGAGGGATATCTGCGATCGTTTTGCCATCTTGAGTGTGGACGAGAGTGTCGTGGGTCGGGATGCAGGTATCAACGGCGCCAAATTCTTTGGCTTTGCGCACATTTTCTTCAAGGATCCGGTGGCTAACGAAAGGACGGACCGCATCGTGAATGACGACGATATGAGTGTTGGGGCCGCAAGCGAGAATCCCTTTATAGGAGGACTCCTGACGTGTGGCGCCGCCTCCGATCACACGATGGGCAAAACTAACCTCTGCTTGGACCGCTGTGATGAACTCAGGATCGCAGACGAGGATGATCTCTTCAAATAGCTCTGACGTGGCAAAACGGTCGAGGGTGCGGAGGTAGATTTTCTCCCCAGCTAAGAAGTGAAATTGCTTCGGATCTGCAGCAGAGAAACGCTTGCCCTGCCCAGCCATTAGAAGGATTCCCTTGACCCCTTTCATGATTCCGAGTATGTAGAAGTTAACTTGACTTTGCAACTTTTTTGGGGCACCAGCCTCAGGATATTTGTTCTCGGGGGAGTTATTTAAATCGGGGAGGGGTAAGTAACCCCTTGCCGGTTTAAATAATCTCCCAGTTTGACCTAAGGTCAAACGTCCGAGGACAAATAGCCAAGGTTGGTGGCCCAAAAAAGTTGCAAAGTCGAGTTAAGGATAGAGATCAATATGTTGACTGCCCTGACCATCATCTTCATTCATACGGCGCTTTGCACCGAGATTGCACAAGGGCCTCCCGTGAATGAGCATTCATTCTCTCTTAGGGGAGGAAAGACGATTGTGGTGCGGAAATTCGAGTTTTCGGGCAATAGCGGCATCACAACGACTCAGCTCGAGCGGCTGACAAATCCCTATCTAAACCATTCTCTTTCAGAGAGTAACATCTCTGAAATCAAACTCCGGATCGAGATTCTTTACCGTAGTAAGGGCTATTCTGGTGTCCAAGTGACCATTCCTCCTATGAAGAGCGAGGATACTCTTACCTTCGTGATTAAAGAAGGTAAAAAACAATCTTAGTATTGATTTTGCATTAAAATTATGCTATAATATTTCACATAACTATTAAATAATTTAATAAAATTGGTGAAATAATGACTGTACATTTTAAATATTTTAAATCCGATTCTTCTACGGACTCTTATGACGGGTTGGAGCCTCAAACTAAAAAACAGAAACCGGTTGAAGATGCTGAGCGAGAGCTGGATATAAACATTCTAGATGATGATGTGTTATATGAAATATTTAAGTTTCTGCCGTTTAAAGATTTAATCTCTGCCGGGGCTGTTTGTAAAAATTGGAGAAGTATAGCCTCAACCCGAAGTTTATGGTCTTTTGCAGCTCTTCTTTATCGATATCCTTCTATAGATGTTCTGCAGAATTTCTCTATTAATACTCGAGAATCCCTAGGTAATTTGCTTATACGGTTGGAGTCTGTTTTTCAGAGGATCTCCCAATTACCCGTTCTGAACAACGCGGGCGCCACTATCGTGAGCGTGACGGATACCTCTGCAAACGAATTGCTAGAATCGGGAAAGTTCTCTAATGTCAAAAGGGCGGTTAGTTCGCGAATAGGCGATCAAAAAGTAACGGGTACCTGGCTAATTACAAACTCCGCTCTTGAAGGAACTGGAGATATGACTGTTGAGGAGCAGCGTGCTTTTGTCGAGAGCCGCGGCTGTCAGATGGCAGAGCTTGTGCCCCTCATGGCCCTCTGTGCCTCACCCGATAGCGCAGTGTCTTTGGGTGACGAGCCCCTGACTTATGTTCGCTGCAGTAATGAGCTCCAATTGCGAACCGGAAGCGAAAATGTTGTCATTGGTGGGACCACTGAAGAGGGGGCAAATATCAGTGCTTATAGCGGCAAGGCAAAGGTTCCCCATTATTATGCTGGTGCAATGGTAAAAATCGAATGATTTTTTATTATTAGAGACTGTCCACAAACCCAGGTTTCGCCAATTTTCGGGATTATTTTG
>JAFEGK010000010.1:116895-134469 GCA_018239985.1 Verrucomicrobiota bacterium
ATTGGCGAAACCTGGGTTTGTGGATAGCCTCTTATTCTGTTATAATAAATAAAAAAGTCGAGGTTTTTTTGATGTCTATATCAAGCCTTCCTACACAATCCATCGGAGCTGATTTAGATGACTCCCCGTGTCCACACTTACCTAAAAATGTTGTAATCGACATCCTCCGCTTCCTTCCGGCGAAAGATGTCGGAAATACAGTTTTGGTCTGCAAAAAATGGATGAGAGAAGCTTCTAAGATTTTGTTTTGGAATTCTGCTCAACTAAAGGCCGAATTCCCTCTTTTAAGGATTATCTGGGGAAAAGATTGGAAAGCTGTTGGCTTTTCAGCGGTCGAGGATATTCCTGTGCTAGAGCGAACTGATCTGGCAAAATTGACAACATTTGCAGAGTATTGGAAGAATGATATTATCTACGGCGTAATTCCTAAGGGAATTACCCTTAGGAGGATCGATTGGCTCTTGAATGAGAGAGGCTCAAAGTTAGAATTTCTGATTAAACCCGACATCCCAAGAGATTTTTTAGATCATCGGTTCCCTAAAACAGCGGTTATTGCAATCGCTAGTAATAATCAGCTTCATTCAATGAGTCCCGAGGAGTCGTTGGCTAAATTCCAACAGCCGAATCTACTGGCTGCGACAGCCTTTGCTGTCATAAGTTTGCTTCGAGATAAAGAGATTCTTTTTACTACCCAGGGCATGATCTGCACAGAAAAAGTAGATGAAGAGCATTTGGGTATTACCGCAGTGAATTATAACACCGATTACAAAATAGACAATGTGATAAGTTCTCAATTTAGTCGGCTCAAAGGTTCGCAACTCACGCTAAAGTAAAGTGATTCCCTTGAGTTCTTGCTGCAAGAAATCGGCACGCTTCTGATTGATCTCTTTGGGGTCAGTTAGATTGGGAAATAGGTGAGAAAAATAACCCCTTCTACATTTGAAAAACAGGTCGCTTAGAGTTTGATCGGTCACGCCACTTATGTAACCCAACGCAACTCCGAGTTTGAGCAGGCTGAGTAGATCGAGCGCATCTTTGGTCTCCAGTTGAAAAGAGTGAAGCATTAAGCCATAAGCTTTGCTAACCAAGTCTTTAATTTCGTTGTTCTGCTCTTGGTGAAGGTGCTGTCGCATCGTTTTTTCGGCGCCGATCAATTTCGTTGCCGCAATTTGGATCGCATGGATGATGGCTTCTTCTGTCATCCCAATCGAATAATTATTCTGGAGGATCACTAAGTCGCCGATGAATTCTTCATCTTCGCTCGACATTCCGGTGACTTGTATCTCATCATCTTCGGCATTAGCGATCGCACTGTCGATTTGATTGGTGTGGATAAGGGCAGGAAGATGCAAGTAGGCGTTGACTGTCAGGCCGGTCCCGCACTGAGAGGGATCGGAGGTTAAAAAGCCAAATTTAGGTGTAAAGGCAAACCCCTCTTTTGCGCTAATGCGATTTTCAATCTGAGCCAAACTGTTCCAAGCACTTTCCATCTGATTGCTGGTATTTAACGTCCGTAGCTCCAAGTGATTCCCGGTGTTGAGGAGGGCCAAAAAGGTCCCTTTGTCGTCGATGACCGCCCCTGAGCCGTTGGGAGGCTCGGTTAGACCGCGAAGAAAAAGAAAATGCTCGAACATCAGCTCCCGATCTGTGGCGCTTAAGGTATTCATTGCGAAAAAATGGGGCTGTTCTAAGCCAGACTCCTCGAGGAGGCTTTTCTTAAGGGTTTGGAGGACTTGCTCCACTTCTATCTTCTGCATTTTGCTGGGGAAGTTATACCGATTGAGATTGCGGCGAAGAGTCAGCGAAGTTCCCATCCAGATCGCCTGATTTTCGTGGTTCCATGGGATGAACTTGAGGAGGATGGAAGTCACTTCAGGGTTGCTGCTCATCTTTTTTATCCATTAATTCTTTGATCTGATCGCGCAGCCAAGCAGCTTCTTCATAATTTTCTCTTTGCAAGGCATCATTGAGAGCTTCATTGAGGGCCGTCAGTCGGCTCGAAGCGGGGATATTCGCCGGTTGATCGGGCGTTTTTCCAATGTGTAGGGGTTGATTGCGGCGCCCATTTTGCAGCTGGGTAGGGATTTTATTTTCTGCGATCAGCTCCTGAATGAGGAGGTCGCCAAAGACAGTATAACACTCTTTACAGCCCATTGGATTGCCCATTTTGACTGCTTCCAAGGGGGTGTGACAATGCCCACAGAAAAGACCAGCACCGATCTGCTCTTTGTTTTCAGCGGTGGCTTCCGCAGCATCTCCGTGCAGCTTTTTAAATAAGATAGGGCAGTCGGCGCACATTTCCGTGACCGTTATCTTTTTCCCTACGATCTCTTTATAAATCACCTTGGGAGGTTTTTTGCATTGGCCGCATTCATCAGGCCTTTCACTCATCTTATGATTCCCTTTTTATCGCATACTAGAAAGAGCAATAATAAAAGTAAATCAACTTGAACGAAATCATGAACGGTCCTATACAGAGGTTATGAGGGTGATCTGTATTTTACTGCTTTTATGCTCTATCTGCTATGCTGCTCCCCAAAAAAGACGCAGCAGCGAGGCCCTTTCTACGAGGGATAAAGAATTTGCCGAAAGATTGTCTGCTCGACATCGTCGCATCTTCTGCGGTCAATTCAATCAGACTCAAAGGGATGAAACCGTCAAATATGCCCGTGGGGTCGGTCAGGATAAGTGCTGTACCCCTGATGAGGCTGTCCTAAAGGTGATGGAAGATATGGGGATGTCGCTGGCCTTTAAAGGGCGGATCAAAGAGCCGTCTGAAGAACAGGATAAGTGAAGCAGATAAAGTGGGTCAGGTTAAAGGCCCAGTGGCAAAGGATACTGGCTTCAAGTGAGCGGGTATACTGATAGATTGTGCCGTAGATGATTCCTGCAATGAACACCAGTCCTAAGAAAGGGATGCTGGCTACCCAAAAATAGTGGAGAGCGGCAAACAGAGCGGCTGTTAGGAAAATAGCTCCAGCGCCGGCGAGAAATCCTTTGTCACCAAACAACCGAAAACACTCTTTCTGAACAAAGCCACGCCAAAAAGCCTCTTCGATGATAGAGACGAAGATGAGATTTTCTAGAGCAAAAAACCAACTTATTTTCGGAAATTTAGGTGCCCAAGCGATGAGTCCCGAATAAAGAGAAGTGACGATCATGATCGCGATGCCACAGAGAATCAGGGGGATAGCCACCTTTAACATTTTCCTAAATTCCTGCAGATTTTGGAGCAGGGGAAAGCCCAGGACGAGAACGAAAATCCCGATAAAGGGCTTGTCGAAATTTAAATAGAGGGAAAAAGGGGTTGCGTTTTCAGTCAGTTGAGCCTTTTCGACGATGAGCCAGTTGTTAAAGCCCGGAAGTTTGTGCAGAGTTAGTCCAAGGGAAACTGCGATCGTGAGGAGCACCAAAATAAAGCGGGCTAGTCCTTTGATATCTCCTTTGAGAAGGGAATGAAGAATCAATAATCCGCCGATTGGGGCCATAGCGATCGGTTCAATCAGCTTGGCGAAGTAGCCAAGAGCGAAAGCAAAAATGAGAAATCCGCCCCATATCCAGGCCGACCGTTTTACCCAAGCGCTGATGATAGTCATCGCTAGAGCGAAAAAAGCCAGTGCAGAGGTCGTGTAAGAATCCATAACGCGAATATACCAGAACTGTGTTATAAAAAACAGTATGATTCGGAAGGAAAAAAATGGGATTGAATGGCTGGAATATCAACAGCTGCAGGAATTTCCGGAAGTGATTCATGGGGTATTTTTCCGCAATCTCAATTGTCGTGACGCAGAGAGCCTAAAGACCATTCAGGAGGTCTTTGGGCTAGAGAAACTCATTCGGGGCAACCACACCCATGGCAATGTGGTCACTGAAGCTGCGGCCGATTTGGAATGTGACGGGCTTGTAACTACTGAAAAGAATATTGGCCTAGTCTCTGGCCATGCCGATTGTCAAATAGCCATTTTCTTTGATCCTGTGCGGAAGGTGATTGCAAATGTCCATAGTGGATGGAGAGGCAGTGTCAAAAACATCTACGCCAACGCAGTCGACTATTTGAAGCAGAAGCATCGCTGTAATCCTGCCGATCTTTTAGTGGGGATCGGGCCAAGCCTTGGGCCAGAAAAAGCCGAGTTTATCAACCATCAGATCGAATTACCTCCCGAATTTTTGCCCTTTCAGGTGAGGGAAAATTATTTTGATTTTTGGGAGATTTCGCAGAAGCAACTGCGTGAAGTAGGGGTGCTTGAGCATCACATTGAAGTCTCGGGGATATGTACCTATTGTGAGGAAAATGAATTTTTTTCGCATCGGAGAGAGAAAAAAACAGGGCGAAATGCTACAGTGGTTGCCTTAAAACCGTTAAAACTTTATTAATGAAATTAATGAAAAAAATTTTGATTCTCTCCTGCCTTGGTGGTTATGGACACGTCGCGGCGACAAATACTCTAAAACAGCTTTTGGGAGCTGAGTATGAAATCGAAACGATTTATCCAATCAAAGAGCTTCGGATCTTCGGGATGCCGACCGGTGAAGAATTTTACAATTATACCTTAGCTAGAAACTGGACAAGGTTTATCAATTGGTACGCCAAAGTGCTTGCATTTCCGATCTTTGCGCAGAGGGAACAGAAGGCAATTGGACAGATAGAAAGACATATTCAGGAAAAAAAGCCTGATATAGTGATTTCAGTCCTCCCTTTTGTCAATTACCCCGCATCTGAAGCTGCCCGAAAATCGGGTGTCCCGTTTTTGCTCGTTACTACGGATAATGATCTCTATAATTGGGTCTTTGGATTAGAAAAAAGCCGGCATGAGAATTTCAGAGTGACGATTGGGGCCGATCTTCCCACTTCCAAAGGGCTGCTTCTAAAGCATAAAGTTGACCAAAAGGCAATCGAGACGACAGGTTTTCCCTTGAGACCTAATTTTTTTCACTGCAAAGCGAAAGAACAGCTGAGACAGCAATATAAGATCCCTTTAGATAAAAAAGTGGTTCTCATCGTCATGGGTGGAGTAGGGGGGCGATGTGCTTACAGTTACGCCAAGACCATTATTGAGAGCACACCAGATGTACATCTGATTGTCTGCGCTGGCAGGAATAAGAAACTTTTTGCAAAACTCAAAAAACTCGGCGGTGATCTCACAGTCATGCCATTTACAGAAAAGATGGATGAGCTGTTTGCAATGGCCGATCTGATCATCACCAAACCAGGCCCAGGGACCATCAACGAAGTCCTTTCTGTAAAAGTGCCCCTGCTTGTCGATCGTACAAAGACTCCCCTCTTTTGGGAAGAAGTCAATATCGATTGGGTGACCAATCTCAAAGTGGGCAGCGTTGTCAAATCATTCAGAGAGCTACCTGCATTGGTGAATAAATTCCTCTATGACGAAGGAATCTGTGCTGAAGTGGCTCAGAGATATGCACAAATTCCTGAAAATCATTTCGCAGATCGGATTGAAACTCTAATCCAAGAGATGTGTGGTGAAGAAGTTTTGCAAACTTCCTCCTTGTAATAAATCTTTTATACCAGTAAACTTTTTCCCATGTTTTTGGAAAAGTTTTTAATTTTAGCTATGGCAATAATCGCACCATTTGGATCTTGGGAATCCCCCATTACAACCGATCTGATTTCTTCAGGTTCTGTGACCTTCAATGAGATGCAGGCTGATGACAACGGACTCTACTGGACAGAGACCCATCCAAAGGAAAAAGGGCGCTCAGCGATGATCCGCTATGACGGCAAGCAGACACCCCTCTTGCCAGAGATCAACGTCCGCAGCCGCGTACACGAGTATGGAGGAGGCGCTTTTTGCTTAAGTGGCGGAAAAGTGATTTTCTCAAACGATGCCGACAAGCAGCTCTATGAATTAGGCGGTGCGGTGCAAAAGCTCACCGATGCCCCCAACTGCCGCTTTGCAGATGGGAGTGGATCTGTTTGGGTCTGCGAAGAGCATGGAGAGAAAGTCAAGAATTTCCTTGTACGTATCGATGAAAACGGAATCCATGAGATTGCCTCAGGACACGATTTCTACAGCAGCCCGCGCCTCAGCCCCGATGGGAAAAAGTTAGCCTTTGTCGCCTGGGATTTCCCCTATATGCAGTGGGATAGTTCCACCTTGTGGCTTGCCGATGTCGACAAAGATGGGCAGTTGTATAATCTCACACCCATTAGCGGCGGTCCCAATGAATCGGTTTGCCAAGTGCAATGGTCTCCTGAGGGGATCTTGCATTTTGTTTCTGACAAAACAGGCTTCTGGAATCTTTACCGGTTCCAAAATGGTACTGCAAAAAATCTGTGCGAAATGGATGCGGAGTTTGGCGTCCCCCCATGGGTTTTCGGCCGCCCCACTTACTCTTTCCTCCCGGATGGAAAAATCGCCTGTATCTATACGATTAAAGGGGTCGACCACCTCGGGCTCATAGATCCACAAACAGCACTGTTGACCGACCTCAAGCAACCCTTTACTGCACTCCACAACATTGTCACGTACCGAGGGAAAATCTATTTCTTTGGAGCAAGCCCTACCCAGCCTTCGGCTGTTGTTTGCTATGATCCACAGACAAATCACTCTCACATTATCAAAACGAGCACCTCAGCGCCGATTACTGAAGAATGGATCGCGAAGGCCGAAACCATCGAATACACGACACATGATGGAAAAAAAGGCTACGCATTCTATTATGCTCCTAAAAACCCAAACTACAGAGCCTCAGAGGGGGAAAGACCGCCGCTCATCGTCAAAGTGCACGGGGGGCCCACCTCTCGGTCTTATAATCAACTCAATCTAGAAACCCAGTTTTGGACAAGCCGAGGATTTGCATTGGTCGATGTCAACTACGGAGGCAGTACCGGATATGGGCGAGAATATTTCAAACGACTTGAGAAAAATTGGGGAATTGTTGACGTTGAAGACAGCGTCAGCGCCGCTTTGGTCCTGGTAGAGCTTGGCCTCGCCGATCCCCAAAGGCTAGTGATCCGCGGCGGGAGTGCCGGCGGTTATACAACCCTTGCCGCATTGGCCTTCAAAGACATTTTTGCAGCCGGAACAAGCTATTTTGGCCTCAGTGACCTCGAAATGATGAATGACGATACCCACAAATTTGAAGCTCGCTACAACGACATGCTCATCGGCCCATGCCCAGAATTCCTTGAGACAGTCCGGGCCCGCTCACCGATCCATTCTCTTGAAAATATGCACGTTCCCGTTCTTCTACTTCAAGGAGCAGACGACAAAATTGTAGTGCCCAATCAATCGTATAAAATCTACGATGCCTTGAAAGAGAAAGGAGTGCCTGTCGGCATCATCGTCTTCGACGGAGAAGGGCATGGCTTTAGACAAGCTCCCAATATCAAACGGGCCCTTGACTCCGAGTACTATTTCTACTGCAAGATTTTGGGGATACAGCCACCAGAGGAATTTGCCACACCACCTGTGGAAATTTCAGGACTTTAAAATTTTGGCAAAGTCTTCGCAGCCCGGGCAATTCCGGCCCACGGATTCTTTTTGAGCCGTTTGTCGATGTTGTGGATATTAAAACTTGTCGATTTCAATCCCTTTTCTTCCAGTTCCTTCCAGAAAAGAGGCGCCGCAACGGGAGCTCCTTCAATGGGACGGACCGCATAGGGGGCCATCACCGTTTGCCCTTTTGCATTGCGCACTGTGTCGATATATAGTCTTCCGCGCCGTTTGGCAAGCCGCGACTCAGTCGTATATTTTTGCGGTTCTAATTCTACCAGGTGCTCTGCTATTTGCCTTGCAAAAGCTCGCGCTTCATCAAAATGCCTAGTCCGTTTAATCGGCACTACAACGTGAAGCCCTTTTGAGCCGGTCGTTGTGACAAAGGTCTTCAATTTGTATTTTTTTTCAAGGATCTCCTTAAGTAGTAGAGCAGCTTCGACAACAATCGCAAATCCCTTTTTTGGTGGGGGATCAAGATCAAAGACTAATCTGTCTGGAAAATCGGGTTTATCGATTTTAGAGAGCCAAATATGGGGTGTGATGCAATCGAGATTCGCCAGCCAAAGCAGAGTCGATTTGTCATTGCAGAGGATCATGTCGATCTTATCCCTTTCCTCCCGTTTGACCTCGACCGTTTTGACCCAATCGGGAGTTCCTTGAGGGGCATTTTTTTGAAAAAAACCTTCTCCTTTTATCCCTTCAGGGTAGCGCTTCATCGAGATTGGGCGATTCTTAATAAGAGGCAACATCAATTTAGCAACCTTCTCATAATAGTCCCACAGTTGTTGTTTGGTGATTTTACTCTTGGGAAAGAGGAGCTTGTCTGGATGAGAAAGAGATGCTTTCATGCCCGCTCCCTGACCACACTTTTGGCCGGTTTGTCTTTGCGCAGTCCTAAAAAGCGGGGATGTCGCAGTTTTCCCTCGTTTGTCCATTCGGTAAACCCCACCTCACAGACCAGTGTGGGCCTAACAAAATGGAGCCCCTTCTCTTTGATTTTTTCAGCAAATGGACTACTCTTTTTTTCCAATCTCTTCAATTTCTCTCCCAGATTATCCAGCATAGCAGTATCAAATCCTGTCCCCACTTTACCAGCATAGTGGAATTTTCCCCGTTCGTAATAACCGAGCAAAAGGGCGCCAAAATTGACCCTCGAGCCTTGTGGCTCCGTATAGCCGCCGATCACCAGTTCCTGTCCCTTAGAGCACTTAAACTTTAGCCAGTCGCGCGTCCGCTTACTCAGATAGACAGATGCGGCCCTCTTCGCAATTGCCCCTTCAAGCCCCCTCTTGCACATCTTTTTGTAGAACGCCTCGCCTGCAGCTTCCACGTGTGGAGTGTAATGGATCGGCCCCCCAAAAGGGAAATGGGCCTTGAGCCATTTTTTCCTCTCGAGCAGCGGATATTTTCTGATGTCTCTTTTATCCCAAAGAAGCAGGTCAAAGAGATAAAAATGGAGGGCAATTTTTTTCTGGGCCCGATTCTGCAGCTTGGAAAAACTTGTCGCCCGCCCCGTAAAGGCAACCACCTCTCCATCAACCACATAGTCTTTGCTCTTCTTCTGCTCTAAAGCCTGCACAATCTCGGGAAAATCGTCGTTTAATAATTTGTGATTGCGGGAGAACAACGTCACTTTGCCACCCGAATTTATGGCAATGCACCGGATCCCATCGAATTTCTCTTCAAAGATCCACTCGTCATTGGAAAAGGGCTTATCTGCCAACGTAGCAAGTTCTGGGGCAATCCAGTGGGGCTTCATCGCTTTTGCCTTATCTTGATGAGGAGCCAGTTTTTCTCTTTAAAGTGGACGAGAGCATAAGCCCCTTTAAACCTCTTCCCATCGGCCCGAAATTCAATGATCCCATCCTTAAAACACTTAGTGAGCGAATCGGTCTTCAAATTCTCAAAAGTCCCAGAGTCCCAGATCTCCACTTTGCCAGCCCCGTAGTTGCCCTCGGGGATAATCCCCTCGAATTTCGCATATTCGATGGGATGATTCTCAGTGAGAACGGCCAAATGCTTTTCTCCAATCCTCTTCGGAGGCCCCTTGGGCACTGCCCACGATTTGAGCACGCCCCGCATCTCAAGGCGCAGATCGTAGTGTAGCGACCGAGCATGATGTTTCTGAATAACAAAGATAGGCGCATTCGCAGCCCTTGGCTTAGCGCCCTTAGGCTCTGGGGTTTCGGCAAAGCGGCGCCGTTTGCGGTAATGTGCAAGGCTCATCTCCCTCTGTATAGGACAGAGGGGATTATTTGATCAAGAAACCGTTATTGAGAGACGGCCTTAGCAGCTTGTACACCCTCATTGTCATCTTGTTTAAGATCGAACTCGATTGTTCCAGATCTTACCTTATCGACGAAGGCTTCAATTTCAGCAGGAGTGCTAGGGAATTTGCTCACTATTTTCTCGTAAAATTGTTGCGCCTCTGCCTGATCAGAGAAAAGGGTGGCCGCAAACTTTTGGACTCCATCTCTCATTAAACGACAAATCATAGTTACTTTTCTAATTTGTACATTTTTGTCGCCGTTTGTTTCAATTACCTTGCCGTTCCTCAGGTACTGCTTTCCAGGCATGTCTTCGTCACGATTAAGAACACCAGTAAGAAGAACTGGACTATTCTCAAACCTCTTCTTTAAATCTGATTTGTCTGCAAATCTTGTCTCATTAAGCATACAACTAAGATAATCTTTAGCTTCATCTTCGATTGATTCTGATAATAGATTTTCACATTGAGTGATTAGGAAGAGTCGTTTAGCATCTTCTGGGATGATCTTTTCGTATTCGAAAATAGTTTCTAAGTCACCGGCCAAGTTAGTCCCATTGGCTCTAGTATAAATAACCGCATCGATATGTTCGTTGGCGATGAGTGTGCTAATTTTACCTAAGAGCTCAGTATTGGAGCGTTGGTCGTAATTACTTCTTTCAGAAAGTCCGGGAGTATCGATGATTGTTACCGATTTGCCTCCAATTGCAATTTCATATTTTTTAGGTTCTACAGTTCCTCGGAACAAAGCGGGGTTTATACAGGTTCGTAGCCCGTTGATCAGTTGACTGATCCAAAGGGATTTCCCCCTTTTCGATAGACCGCAAACGAGAAGGGTGATTTTATTCGGGTCTTTTGCATTCAGAGTTGATTGTCTAACAGCAGCAGGTGTGGCACTTGTTACTACTTCAGATGCACCTGGGAGTTTATTCGATCCATACAGACAAGTTTTAGCAACAACTCCAATAATAAGCAGAGCTCCTGCTGCCATAGTCAGTAGATTTGTTTGCTGGCTTGGAAGGGGATAGCCAATTGAGCCCTCAAGGGAGCGTGCGCCTTCCAGGATTGCTCCGCCTCTATCACCGTTAGAGCACCGATATTAAAAATTGGGTTGTTTGTAATTGAACACATTATAAGACTCCCTTTTCATAAAATTATACTACAAACATTAGTTTTAGTAAAGGTATAATTTTTTTTAATCTTCATTCATAGGCAGGACGTCCCCTTTTTTACGGGGAACGGCCTTAAAGCCACATCCTTTGAGCATCCGGGGGATGCCGAAGGCTTCGATGACGGGCCATTTGCGGCAGACCATCGGCCGGAGCTTGTGGTCCTTGCAGGAACCATCTTTTTGCAGATAACGACAGCCCATTACCATCACTTTGTGATTTTCATACTCGTATTCTTCGTCGCTCCGGAGATAGAAGCCATTGATCTCAGTATTCCAAAATTTGAAGATCCAGCCGAAAAATCCTTTGGGTTTGCGGATCATGATATAGTGGCAGCAGTTGCCCCGTTTTTTGCATTTGCCCACTTGCTTATAGGGAGGGGCGATGAACCAGCGGGCCAATCGTTGCATCGCCAAGTCGAGGAGGACGAAGGGGAGGAAAAATGCTCGAATGGGCCAACGGATCCAGCCAGGGACTTTTTGGGGGGGGATGCCATTTTTGGGCAGCGGAGGCTGCTCGGTCGCTTCGCCTGCTTTGAAGACTAAATTTTCTAAATCCACCGGTTTATTTTATTCGAGAAAGGGGCTATAAGGCAAGTTATGAAATATATTCGGCAATTTAAAGAGATCGGCATTCAGGACGTACCCGTTGTAGGGGGGAAAAACGCTTCGCTGGGGGAGATGACCCGGGCTCTCACAAAAGAGGGGATTCGAGTCCCTGGAGGATTTGCGACGACTGCTGAAGCTTTTTGGGTCTTTCTAGACCACAACCGCCTTCGCCCTAAAATTTTTAAGATGAAAGGGAGCGCTGCGCGCGCTGCGGTGATGAAAGGGAGGTTTCCTGAAGAGCTCAAGAAGGAGATCCTAGAGGCCTATCGGGCGCTGGGTAAAAAGGGGCTCGATGTGGCAGTGCGCAGTAGCGCCACTGCCGAGGATTTGCCCGATGCGAGCTTTGCTGGGCAGCAGGAGACTTTTCTCAACGTCGTCGGGGAAAAAGCACTTCTAGTTGCGTGCCAAAAGTGTTTCGCTTCTCTTTTCACCGACCGGGCCATTGTGTACCGTAATGAAAAAGGGTTTGTTCACGAGAAGGTAGCCTTGTCGATAGGCGTTCAAAAAATGGTCCGCTCCGATCTGGGTAGTTCAGGAGTCATGTTCACAATCGATACAGAGACCGGTTTCCCCAAAGTGGTTGTGATCAATAGCGCATATGGCCTTGGAGAAAATGTTGTCCAGGGAACGATCGAGCCCGATGAATTCATGGTCTTTAAGCCGCTCATGGCGATCATAGAAAAGAAACTGGGTGCGAAGGAGCACAAGCTGATCTACAGCAAATCCGGCACTAAAAATGTGAAAGTCACTCAGAAACAGGGGCGCCGTTTTTCGCTTACCGATGAGCAGATTTTGCAGCTTGCCAAGTGGGCTGTTGCCATCGAAAAACACTACAACAAACCGATGGATATCGAGTGGGCCCTAGACGGAAAAAGCAAAGAACTTTTCATCGTTCAGGCCAGACCAGAAACGGTCCAGTCGCAGAAAAAAGGGTCGATCTTCAAAACCTACTCAATCAAATCGAAAGGAAAAACCCTGCTGCAAGGTCTGGCGATTGGAGAGGCGATTGTCTCTGGAAAAGCGCAAGTGATTAGCTCAGTTTCCAAGATTAAAGAATTTAAACCTGGCTCTATTCTGGTTACTGAAATGACCTCTCCCGATTGGGTCCCTATTATGAAACAGGCCAGCGGCATCATTACTGACAAGGGCGGCCGCACCTCTCACGCAGCAATTGTCAGCCGAGAGCTTGGGCTCCCAGCCCTTGTGGGGACAGGCGATGGGACAAAGAAGCTAAAAAGTGGAGAGGAGATCACCCTTTCTTGTGCAGAAGGTGAGCGGGGCTTTGTCTACGAGGGGAAAGTCGCTTTTGAAGCCAAAGAGATCGATCTGAGCAAACTGCCCAAAATCAAAACCGACATCATGCTCAATTTAGCAAGCCCCGAAGAGGCGCTACGGTGGTGGCATTTGCCCGTCAAGGGGGTAGGGCTTGCCCGGATGGAATTCATCATCACCGAGCACATCAAAATCCATCCGATGGCCCTGGTGCAATATCGGAAAATCAAGTCAGCTAAAGTGCGCCGACAAATCGACAATCTCACCTTCCTCTACAAAGACCGGACAGAACATTTCGTCGAAAATCTGGCCCTAGGGATCTCCAAAATCGCCGCATCGGTCTACCCCCACCCAGTCATCGTCCGGATGAGCGACTTCAAAACCAACGAGTACGCCAACTTGATCGGCGGTGCCCAATTTGAGCCGCATGAAGAGAATCCGATGCTCGGTTTTCGTGGCGCCTCCCGCTACTATAACCCCCGCTACCGCGACGGCTTTGCCCTCGAATGCGCGGCAATCAAAAGGGCACGCGAATGGGGCTTCACCAATGTCCTGGCGATGATCCCTTTTTGCCGGACCCTAGAAGAGGCCGACAAAGTGATCCAATTGATGGCCGATGTGGGGCTCAAAAGGGGTGATATCCAAATTTATGTGATGTGCGAGATCCCCTCAAATGTGATCCTCGCAGAAGAATTCGGCGATCGGTTCGACGGCTTTTCAATTGGCTCGAATGACTTGACCCAGCTTGTCCTCGGCATCGATCGGGATTCAGCCGAGCTGGCGCCCCTGTTTGATGAGCGCAACGCTGCAGTCAAAAAAATGATCACCGAGGTGATCCAAGTGGCCAATCGAAAAAAGGTGAAAATCGGCATCTGCGGCCAAGCCCCCAGCGATTATCCCGATTTTGCCGCCTTCTTGGTCAAAGCCGGCATCAACACCATCTCCCTCAATCCCGATAGTGTGATCGGGGTCATCAAACGATTGGCTTAGATTTCAGCAATGCAGCCAAAAGTCCTAAAAAATGGATGATTTGGCGAGTTATCCTTAGATACTTGGCCATAACCTTATTTTTTTATGACTTATGGCCAAATATCGATAGATAATCCGCCAAATCTCCTTGATTCAAAAAATTAGATTAGGTTAGAATTAAAGGGCAGAAGAGGGGGGGGGAATGATATTTGGTAGGGAGGCTGAAAAAGCAATTTTAGAAAGGCTGTTTCAATCCAAAAGAGCTGAATTTCTTGCTATGTACGGGAGGAGGCGAATAGGAAAAACATATTTGATTTACGAGTATTTCAAGGATAAAGGGATCTACTTTGAAATCACAGGAAATAGAAAAGCCTCTAAAAAAGAGCAGTTGAAGCGATTTTATAAAAAATTTTGCGCTAGATTTTATGACGATGGGATAGAAAACCCCAAGGATTGGGGGGATGCCTTCGACCTTATCGTGAATGTCGCGCAAAAGGTAGATCCATCGACTAAATTTATTCTGTTTCTTGATGAGTTACCCTGGCTAGCTTCTCCGAAGTCGGGTTTTTTATCGGCATTAGATCAAGCATGGAATAATGAGTTTTCGCGGATGCCTAATGTGTTTCTGATTGTATGTGGATCAGCTGCAGCATGGATTATCCGCAAAGTTGTGAAAGATAAAGGCGGTCTGCATGGAAGACTCAGTGCTAAAATCCGACTGCAGCCTTTTACTCTATCAGAATCAGAGCGTTTTCTTATAAGTGAAGGAGTTAATCTCAAAAGAAAGCAACTGATCGAATTGTATATGGCAATAGGAGGTGTTGCTAAATATCTCATCAATGTTCCTCCTGGGAAATCATCTGTGCAAGTTATTAATGAACTCTGTTTTTCGCCGCATGGATTTTTATTTTCTGAATTTTCGGATCTTTATCAATCGCTCTTCGATGAGTCCGAAAAACATATTGCGATTGTTCGGGCGTTGGCTAAAAAAAGGAAGGGGTTATCCTTGGAAGAGCTATTAAAAGTTACAAAAATTCCATATGGAGGAAGGGTAACAGAAATTTTAGAGGAACTGGAAGAGTCGGGGTTCATTTTTCAAATTCCTGCATTTGGGAAAGAAAAAAGGGATCGGAAGATTCGACTGATGGATGAATATACATTTTTTTATCTCTCATGGATAGATAAAATGAGACCTACAATATTTAAAAGTAGCACAGGAGATATGGACTATTGGAGCAAAATATGCAAAGGCCCTAAGTGGCATGAATGGGCTGGCCATGCTTTTGAAAATATCTGCCTTAAACATATTGATCATATCAAAATAGCTCTAGGTATTTCAGGAGTACTTACAGAAGAAAGTCATTGGCATTATTCAAATCATGAAGAAGGCGCTGAGGTAGATCTTCTCATTGACCGAGCAGATGACTGTATCAACCTAATTGAAATCAAATTCTGTAATGATGAGTATGTCATAGATCGGGACTACGCTGAGAAGCTTGAAAGAAAAAAGAGGATTTTTCAAAAGGTTACACAAACTCGAAAGGTCATTTTTCTCACTATGATTACCCCATATGGGGTCAAAAAAAATGATCACTATATTGGGCTTGTTGACCAACAATTGACAATCGATCATTTATTCTAAAGAAAATCTCCGTTTGGATTATACTGCTTCAATAAATGGAGTCAGTCATGCGCTTTTGCCTGCTACTAGTACTTAGCACCGCCGCTCTTTTTGGCGATGCCTGGGATCATGCCAGTGTCAGTGCCTATGCGGTGCATATGGGGACGGGAGAGGTGCTGATTGATGAGAATAGCGATAAAAGCTTGGTTCCCTCATCGTGCATGAAAGTGGTGACGACTGCGGCGGCACTTGAGATTTTGGGACCGGAAAGCAAGTTCCAGACCGATTTGGAGATCGATGGTGCAATTGAAAGCGGTGTCCTCAAGGGCAATTTGATCATTCGTGGGGGCGGCGATCCTTGTCTGGGATCAGACGCGATGGGTTCGAATTGGGAAAAGCAGATCGAGGGGTGGGCTGCGGCGGTTTGTGAGAAGGGAATTAAGAAAATTGAGGGGAGAGTCATCGGCGACGCCTCTCGATGGGAAAAGGCCCTGGCAGCTCCGAGTTGGGAGTGGGAAGATTTAGGCAACTACTATGGCGCAGGCGCCTGCGCGCTCACTTTTCATGAGAATAGCTATGCCCTCTATTTTAAGCCTGGGAAGAAAGAGGGGGAGGCTGCAGCTGTCATCAGAACTGAGCCGGCCGTTTTAAATGTGAATTTCCAAAATGAGATCAAAACGGGGCCCATCGGTTCTGGAGATCGGGCTTGCATCTATGGCTCAGAGTTTTCACAAGTGCACCATTTACGTGGAACAATTCCGCTCGGGGTGAATGAATTTGCGATCAAAGGGGCCATTCCAGACCCTGCCGCATTTTGCGCCAATTTGCTTGCTCAGGCGCTGCAGAAGCGGGGAGTGGTCGTGAATAATCAGCTGATTGGGGGAAGCAAACGGACGATTTTGCAAACTACCTATTCGCCGACATTGAAAGAGATTGTCTACCGGACGAATCAAAAAAGTGTCAACCTGTATGCAGAGCATCTGCTTAAAAAGATGGGCGAGGTGATGCTCAAAGAGGGATCGACCACGTGTGGAACAAAGGCGGTAACCGAATTTTGGAAAGGGCAGAAGATCGATCTCAATGGCTTTAACATGGTCGACGGCTCTGGCCTCTCACGGAAGAATTTGATCACGACCAAGCAATTGGTTTCGATTTTGCTCAAGATGAAAAAATCGGAGCATTTCCCCCTTTTTTTTGATTCGCTCCCACAGAAAAATGAGCAAGTGAGGGCGAAATCGGGATCAATGTCGCTCATCAGAGGATATGCTGGCTATGCTGGCGATATCGCATTTGCGATTTTGGTTAACGGATGCACAGATGGCAAAAAGATGAATGAAAAGATCGATCTCTTCCTTCAGGATTTGGACCGGTATGGACAAATGATAATAAACAATAAGGAGTAATGATTATGCAAGTAGTAAAGCAAGTGGCTCAAGAGGTATATGCAAATGCGGGTAAGAGAGATGCAGAAGCAGCAGTGCAAAAAGCGGTCGAAGAGAGAATAAGACCAGATGAAAAATATAGAGAGGACTACATCAGGAAATTAGTACATCCTGATGAAGGGGGCATGGGAGAAATTAATCTTTTTGATTATTTGCACGGTATGGAGATAGAGAATTTGCAGGATTTTTACCTAGATGGTAAAAATTTATTTACAGACAGAGTCTCTAACGCTGATCGGCTAAAAATTGTCCAGTTTTTCATGGGCAGTCGGGATGTCTCGTTGTGGCCCGATCTCAGCCGGCAAGTCCGTTTTATCATGCCCCAAGAAGCAAAAGGGCACGATATCGCCTGGACGGTTGAAATTCTCACAAATATTTCGCCCATATACAGAGAGAAAGTTGTTACAGTGGCGAATCGTTTTTTTTCACCTAGAACGCAGAATGAAGAGCGATGCTATATTTTAGCTGCTCTTTGTAAAAAGGAGAACTTAAGTTTAGGTCGACTTGATGAAATTGATCGATATGATCAAAGGCAAAGAGATGAGTTTGTGGGCCAATGTGTGCCTCCCGGTTTCCAATCTGGGGGAAGGATTGTTTATCGTTTCGATAGCATACTGGAGCAAGGATGGGGTATTACTTATGTATAAGGGTTTCTAACCCCTCCCCGCTTTAGCAATAAATCCAAAAACAAATATCTTGTTGAAAAAGTCTCTGAAGAACAAAATCGGTGGTGCAATTCAAATTTAGAGGGTGTCTTCAAATTCGGT
>JAFEGK010000011.1:0-14879 GCA_018239985.1 Verrucomicrobiota bacterium
TTTTTTGAAGATGAAAAAACGCCACAGGCTCGGAGGCGATTGCAAAACTCCGAGGCCCAGCAAAATCGCCCTTTTGAGCCATTTTGCCACCCAGCCCCCGAACCCTACTCAACTTGAGTATGTGTTCGGGGGCTGGGCTTTGGCTGCTTCGCAGCTGGCAAACTGACTCAAAATCATCGATTTTTCTAGGCCCCTGATTTTTGCAATTGCCTCCTTGGCGTTTTTAGGACGAGAAGTGAGGCATAGCCGAACCGGATCGAGCTGTTCATTGTTTCCTTTAAATTGTAAGGGGGCGACTCATCACATAACCATCTTGGTAGCTTCCATCTAGATTGCGAATCGCATTGGGTAAAGTGCCGACAATCGAAAAGCCAAGTTTTTCATAGAGTTTTATCGCCTGCACATTTTTGCTCAGGACCATATTGAATTGCATCGTGTGATATCCAAGATCTTTAGCAAAATGCAATGAGGCTTTAATGATCAAAGAGCCGATCCCTTTACCTCGATAGCTCTCTTTAATCATATAGGCTGCATTGGCAATATGACTTGATCTGCAGCCAGGGTAATTGGATCGCAGGTAAAAGCCCCCTACGACTTGCCCATCCAGAGTGCGACAAACATAGACCTGAGTCCCTGGAGCGAAAAATTGACGATTGAACTCCTGAACAGAACTGCTCTCATAAGGAAATTGCAAACCGGAATCGACAACCTCTTTAAAAATCTCATAGAGTTGGCTTTTGTCTTTTTCTTCAAAAGGTTCTAAAGTATAACCCATGTTGGTTAGCCGTTTTTGTAAGTCGCATAAGTTTTCAATTTTCTGGTGGGTCGGAGCACGCTCAATTTTCTGCTGCAGTCGGCAATTTTTTAATCCGTTTGCATAGAGGGCGATTCCATCGTAAACGGTATTAATTTCACTTGGAGTTAACGTTAAAAGGGCGCTTTTGGTTTGATTGAAGGCAATCGGTTCAAAAGCCTCCAGGGTTTTCCGGCCTTTGTTAGTGAGATGAAGGAACCGTTTTCTTTTATCTTTGGTATCGGTTGTGCATTCAATATACCCCTTCTTGACTGCTTTTGAAATCAATCTGCTGATTGTCGATTTGTCTAGCAAAAGACGCTCAGCAATTTCACCCATCGTAGGCGAGTCATTTGTAGATAGTTCAATAAGGAGGTGCCTTTCCGCTAAGGTGACCCCGATATCAAAATAGGCTTCATTGAGAAGCCCAAGCTCTCGAACCAGACTTCTGGCGTTTTGTCTCAAATAATTAATTGAACTTGTGGAAATTGCCATTATTTTCCCTCAGATAGTTGTATTATACAACCATTATAACTGCCTGAGGTTTTCTGCGCTAGGGGTTTTTTAAAGCATATTTTACGGCTCGTATTTTGCCTTGTCGAATTCTCTATGAGAATTTATAATTTGCAGCTATGCGTTGGATAGAAAAATTTGATCTCTTTTTGTTCGATTTAGACGGGCTTCTCGTCAACACAGAAATGCTTCATTTCGAGGCTTATCGGTCTTTGTGCAGTCATTATGGATATACGTTGCCCTGGAACTTTGCCGAGTACTTGAGGGTGGCGCATGGGAGTGCGGAGGGGCTGCGCGAGGCTCTTTATCCTCACTTAGCTCCACGAGGAGGAGAGTGGAGCTCTATCTATGCGATGAAAAAGAAGATCTACCAAGAATCCCTTAATAAGGGAAAACTCTCTTTAATGCCTGGGGTAGAAAATTTGCTTCAAGAATTGGCTGGCGCGAGGCTCAAGCGGTGCGTAGCAACCCACTCGACCAAAGAGCAAGTTGAGACCATCAAGCAGCATCTTCCCATTTTGAAGACAATTCCGGTTTGGATCACTCGCGAAGATTATGAGGCGCCCAAGCCTGCGCCCGATGCCTATTTAAAAGCGATCGAGATTCTCGCCGACCCCGGAGATAGGATCGTGGGATTTGAGGACAGTTTTCGGGGTTTTCAGGCCTTGCAGGCCACAGCGGCGCTGCCTGTGCTGATCTGCGATCCAAAACATCCACAGCTCAAAAAGGAAGAATTGGCGGGTGCTGTCCACTACCCATCATTTGAAAAGATTCCAAGCAATTTTAAGATTAATAGATAACCTTTATGAGGAATAATCCCTGAGGCGGAGCGCAAGTGCCCCCTTTGCGCCGATCTTTGGCCTCAAAAATGAGGGGGATTTGGCTGATGTCGATTTTCCCACGGGACACGTCGAGGATTGTTCCCATAATATTGCGGACCATTTTGTAGAGGAAGCCATCGGCTTCAAATTCAAGTCGGATCTCATTGCCATCTTCGATCACATCGATTCTTGTGATTGTGCGGACGGCATCGCGTGAGGCACTTCCCCGGTGCGCTTCATTGGAGAAGGCTGTAAAATCATGCTCGCCGATAAAGAGGGCAGC
This sequence comes from Verrucomicrobiota bacterium, assembly GCA_018239985.1. Taxonomy (GTDB): domain Bacteria; phylum Chlamydiota; class Chlamydiia; order Chlamydiales; family Rhabdochlamydiaceae; genus Sacchariniichlamydia. The sequence continues at coordinate 2,411 of JAFEGK010000011.1, forward strand.
GGCTCTTTTGAGCAAATCTCGATCGATTGGGTAGAGAATGTGAGTCGTATAGAGCCGTTTAAATGGGTTTTGGACCCGACTGGTGTGGAGATAATAGTGGTAAATTTTCCCTTTGGCACTGTAGCGGGCATGAAAATCCTCCGATACAATCGACAGTCCCATGATGCGGATATCGGGCGGCAGAAGACCGTTGAGTGAATAGTGCAATTTTTCTAAATCTACTATCCCTTCAAAGCTAAAATGGGCGACCTGCTCGAGCGCATGGACGCCGGCGTCGGTGCGGCCTGAGCCAATCACTTTGATGGGATGATGCAGTGCGGTACTGATAGCTTTTTCGACGAGTGTTTGGATGGAGGTTCCATTTGGTTGCACTTGCCAGCCACAATAGCGTGTCCCATCGTATGCGATGAGGAGCTTATATCTGGAGTCCATCGACATATTCACTTAGGACGTTTTCTGCAAACAGGAGATCTTCTGGGGTTGTCACTTTGATGTTTTCATAAGAGCCCATCACGAGTTTCACTGGGAGTCCGAGGATTTCCGCTAAAGAGACATCATCCGAGACGGTGAGATTTTGCTTCTCCGCTTTTTCAAAACCGCGGATGAGGAATTCTTTTTTAAGAACTTGGGGAGTTTGGATCTCAAAGAGGGTATCGCGCGGCAAGGTTTGAATCACCATGCAGTTGTGATCGGCTTGTTTGATTGTCATTTTCACAGGTGTCGCTAGGCAAGCAGCGTTAAACTTGAGCCCCGCGTCAATGACAGCTTCAATGTCCTCTTTTTTTATCAGGGGGCGGGCTGCATCGTGGACGAGGACGAATTCGGAGTCTTCACTAACGTGCTGCAGGCCGTTGAAAAGGGAGTCTTGCCTCCTTTCTCCAGGTTCTGCAAATTTACCGTTTTTGAAATGGGATTTGTATTCTGTATCGCAGACGACAATCACTTCTTTGATTCGATCGATTTGTTTCAATAGCTCATAGCTATGTAGAGCGATGATTTTTCCTGCTAGAGGGAGATATTGCTTTGGTGTCGTGATCCCCATTCTGGATCCGATACCGCCTGATAAGAGAATTGCTGAGACCATAGTTAAGAAAAAAATGCGGCAGAAGGTTTCCCTTCTGCCGCCAATCCTTTATGAAAGATGCTTACTGACTTCTTTTGTCATATCAAACATGTTGATAGGCTTTTTGCCCAGAACTTTCGAAAGTTTTTCATCTGGGTTGATCAGACGCTTATTTTTGGGGTCTTGTCTTTTATTTTCTTTGATGTACGCCCAAAGCTTTTTTGTCACTTCAGTACGTGGCATAGGGCCTTTCCCTACTACTGCTTGGAGCTCTGGAGAGAGCTTCATTGGTTGCATGAATTTTGATGGTGCCTTTTTAGCCATATTTAACTCCTTATAAAATGATTTTGGCCTTCTCCGCGCTATTTTAGAGCGGTCGCAAACGAGGCGTTGATTATTTTCCTCGAATGACAAGTTGTAACTGTATAGAGGAATTATAGTCAAAAAAAATCATTCCGTCTAGTAAACTTTTAGCAAGACCTTGCTTTTTTCAACCGATTCGGGCACCTTTCGAGTCCGAGGGAACAAATATAAAATCAAAAAAATGAGCTGTAATATTGATCGAGAGATAGTTGTGGAGCAGAATTTGGCTCAATTGGCAGCCGATCTTAAAAATTCTGGCTCTAACAAAAAAAAAGTTGAGATATTGGGCGAATATATCTCCAAAAGAGGGATAAAATACCCTGAAAAGCCCGATTTTTCTGAACAAGAAAAAGTGGTTCTCTATTCTATTTTAGCCCTTGGGCAGGAGCATGTGCTCACTGGCGTTGATCAAGAGGAGCTGGATGTTCTCAATTCTCTTTTTCCTGTAGAGCAATTTTATCAGGAGATAGGAGGTCTTGTCGGTTATCATCTCACCTGCCTGTGGCTTTTGGCAAAGAAGGGAAATGAGATTAAGGGAAGCTACTATCCTCCAGAACCCATTGATATCTCATGCGAATGTCCGCTCACACGCAAGTCGGTAATTTCTGCTCTTGAGCATCTTGATGAGATGGCTGAAATCTATCCCCTCGGAGGCGCTGCCGATCGGCTTTCCTTGAGCAAAGATGATCCAGGGATCTTTCAAATTGCGGCGACACTTGAGTTCTGCGAGAAGGCGCTACTAGAGCGTTTAATTGAGGATTTGCAAGCGCGAGAATTTCTCTATTACAAGATTTTCCAAAAGCAAGTCAGAGTCCCAATTGTCTTAATGACCTCAGAAGAGAAAGGGGGAACAACTCAAGTCAATAAGAGTTTTAAGGAAAAAAACTGGTATGGCAAGAGAAGGGAAGATATCTTTCTTTTCTCACAGCCGCTCGTCCCCACGATGGATAAAGAGGGGCGTTGGAGTATGATCGGAAAAGGAAAGCTCCTGCTCAAGCCAGGTGGGCATGGAGTCGTCTGGAAATTAGCCAAAGAATCGGGTGCTTTTGACTGGCTTGAAAAAAGGGGAAAAACCAAAGCTCTTGTCCGCCAAATCAATAACCTTGTTGCTAGTGTCGATTATGGCCTTTTGGCATTCTTGGGAATTGGGTTTGATGAGAAAAAGGATTTGGGGTTCGCAGCTTGTCCTTGCGCTAAGGGTGTTAGCGAGGGGGTTAATGTTGTTGTCGAAACAGATCAGGGATTGTGCCTGACCAATATTGAATATTGTGAAGGGGTAGAAAGTGTCCCTTCGACGCTTGCGAATACTAATTTACTCTTCGTCTCTATAGAGACAATCAAGCAGTTGCTTCAAACTTGTCCTATCCCTGGGATGCTTGTCAACGCGAAAAAAATGAAATATCGGGACGCAAGCGGGCTTATTCAGGAGAAGGAGGTGGTTAGGCTAGAGTCTACGATGCAAAACATTGCTGATGCTCTGGTAGAACCCTCTGAAATTACCCGCAGCTACATTACTGTGAACAAACGGAAAAAGACGATTTCGACCATCAAGAAAGAATTTGCGTTCGGCTCCTCAATGCTTCAAACACCCGAGCAATGCTATCTGGATATGATGGAAAATGGACGAGACCTTCTTGTCAATTATTGCCATTTTCAAGTTCCTAATCTTAATGACTCGATGAGCTTCTTTCAAGATGGACCGTCTTTTATTTTTCTCTATCATCCCGCCCTTGGGCCTCTCTATGAGATTATCCAGCAAAAACTGAAAAAGGGGCGGCTGGCTGTGGGAAGTGAGCTCAAACTGAAAATTGCTGAGCTGTATGTTGAAAATCTTGATGTCGACGGGAGTTTGGAGATTGTTACAGATTCGATCATGGGTCATCAGGATGAAGAGGGGGTCATTCAATACAGCGATCAAACGGGTAAATGCATTCTAAAAAATGTCAGGGTGCGCAATTCAGGGATTAACCGTGAAGCCTCCCGCTCTTTTTGGAAAGATGAAATCGTCCACAGAGAAAAATGTGAAATCTTCATTGAGCAAGGGGGCGAATTCTATGCCGAGAATGTCAACTTTCGCGGCGAGATATTCATTCGTGTCCCTAGCGGCGTTAAGATGACCGCCTACATGCAAGATGGCAGAGTCGAATTCATTCAAGAAGTCCTCGATTGTCCTTCATGGTGCTGGAAATATCAAATAAACGAACAGGATGGGATTGAGTTGCGACGGTAGCCAAATACCGACGCAAAAAAAAGTGGATGAGGGATTCCCTCATCCACCAATAGAAGTGACTATACTTTTTTCGCGTCTTTAGTCGCAGCAGGAGCTGGGGCTGATACAGCAGGTTTTACTTCTTCTTTTTTAGCTTCTTTGCCACAGAAGAGATAAGAACCTAGTATTGTGAAGAGCGCTACAGCTGGAACTGCAACAGCAAGAGTAATCGCTACAGATTGATTTGAAGCAATTAGGTCTTTCAGTTTTACTGCTTGGTCGCGTACGAATTCTACTAGAGAAGCGAAAACAGGCTTTACAGCCTCAATGATTCTCTCAACAATAGTTTTGAGTGAGCTGACTAGCCATGTGACTTGTCTGCCAAGCCAATTAGCAACGTCGATGACTCCGCTTTTAACTTGATCAAATGCACCTGTTGTAGCATCTGCGACTGGGTGGTTGATTGCAGCTGACATTAGTTACCTCCTAAGGAACGTTTATAAGTGTTGTAAGAAGGGTGAAATTTTCCCTCTTTTCAAAATCACAGCAATTATATCGAAGCCCGGATTAATGTAAAGACATCGTTAAACATTTGTCAAAATTTTTTAGGGATGACGAACCTATCCAACTAAAATTTTTCGCCGATTTTCGACTCAAAAGAACCCAAAAATCGACTGAAACTTTTTAGTTGGATGGGTTCACCCTCGCTATTGTTGAGCTCGAGTTGACAATTTCCCCTATCAGTGCTATCCTCACGCTTATGAATGACCATCTTACTGATCAGTTAAAAAGCATCGACAATAGCCTCCTTCACATGTGGAGGTATCTTTGACCTCGCTGAAAAGCAAAAACAAGTAGACCTTCTAGAAGCGCGAATGCAGGAGTCCGATTTTTGGCTGTGTCCTGCAAAAGCCCAAAAAGTGATTGACCAATCCAATCAACTCAAAGAGTGGACTCTTCCCTTTAAAGACATCAAAGAGAGATTCGAGAATGTTAAAGCGCTCTTACCTGAAGTTGATGAAAGCAGCGAAGCTGAATTCTACAATGAATTATTGGCAGAACTAAAGATGATTGAGGCAAAGATTGAAGAGCTCGAAATTAAGCGGATGCTTTCAGGCGAGCTCGATCCTAAAAGTTGTTACTTGAGTATCAATGCAGGCGCTGGCGGAACTGAGGCTTGCGATTGGGCTCAGATGCTCTCGCGAATGTACGAGAGGTGGTGTTATAAAAGGGGATGGAAAGTTGAGGCGGTCGATTCGGTCGAAGGGGATGTCGCTGGAATTAAGAGTGTCACTTATCGGATTTCAGGTCCATTTGCATACGGGTATTGCAAAGCGGAAAAAGGGGTCCATCGACTTGTTCGCATTTCTCCTTTTGATGCTAATGCCAAGAGGCACACCAGTTTTGCCTCTGTAGATGTGACACCTGAGTTAGAAGATGATATCAAAATTGAGATTCGTCCTGATCAAATTAGGGTCGATACTTTCCGTTCATCTGGGGCTGGTGGGCAGCATGTAAATACAACCGATTCGGCTGTCCGGATTACCCACATTCCGACCGGGATTGTCGTCTCCTGTCAGAGCGAAAGAAGTCAGATTCAAAACCGAGAGACCTGTATGAAGCTTCTCCGCTCTAAGCTCTATGAAAAAGAGTGCCTAGATCGGGAAAGCAAGATTAAAGAGATCGGCGGCCAAAAAAAGGAAATTGCTTGGGGAAGCCAAATACGCAACTATGTGTTCCAACCTTATACTCTTGTCAAAGATACTCGAACAAAGTATGAAGTAGGGAACGTAGAGGCAGTAATGGACGGAGATCTCGATGGATTTGTCCATGCCTTCCTTAAGGAATTCAGCTGATGGATATAACCACTTCGCCCGATTTCGACATCCGGTATTCTACAATCCATGATCTTACCGTTTTAAAAAAATGGCTCAGGACAAAGGGAATGCTTCATTGGTATCCTCCCTCTAATGAGGAAGAGTTAGAAAACTTTGCAGGCATCTGGCTCAGTTTTGCCAAATATAATGCCTCTCTTACAGCCGAATTTAACAATGATCCCGTTGGAATCGGCACATTATTATTGATGCCCTATCGGAAAGTGGCTCATCAATGTATGTTCCAATTGATTGTCGATCCAAATTATCAGCGAAAGGGAGTTGGACGAGCGCTCATTAGAAATCTCAAACACCTGGCCAAAAATCGGTTTCGTCTTGACTTGATGCATGTGGAGATCCTTGATGAAAGCCCACTCATTGACCTTCTTAAAGGGCAAGGATTCACCGAATTCGCCAGGCAAGAGAAATTTGTCAAAGAGAATGGAGTCTACTTCCCCAGAATTTTGATGGAGTGTAATTTATAATGGATCTTAAAATCCGGCTCAGTCTTCCAGAAGATGCAGAACTGTTTAAAAGAAGTTTGCAAAGCCCCGATGTCCTCCGCTATTTCCCCATGTACGACATCCGAGAAATTGAAGATTCTGCCCGGATATGGGACATCTATTGCAAAAAAGGGGCGAGTCTGACGGCTGTCGTCAATGGAGTCGATTGTGGCATCGCCTTTCTCAATTTGCAGGTTTATAAAAAATTTGCCCATCAATGCTTAATCACAATCATTGTCGATGAAGGGTATCGCAATCGAGGGGTAGGGACCGCTTTGCTCAAAGAACTTTTCAAGCTTGCCAAGGAAACCTTTCATCTCGAAATGCTCCATTTGGAGGTGTATGAGACTAATCCGGCTATAAACCTCTACAAGAGGATGGGGTTTAAGGAATTTGGCAATCAGGACCGCTTTATTAAAGAAAATGGAAAGTACATAGGAAAAACTTTAATGGAACGCTTTCTTTAAAAATTATCTCCATTTTGGTACCATTTTAGGGTATGGCTGGACATAGTAAATGGGCAAACACTAAGCATAGAAAGGGGCGTGCAGATGCCGCAAAGGGCAAGGTCTTCACACGACTCACCAAGGAAATCATTAGCGCGGTAAAGCAAGGGGGCCCTGATCCAAAGGCGAACCCTAAGCTTAGGCTTGTGATGGAAAAGGCTCGTGCGGCAAATATGCCGAATGATAATGTCGAGCGCAATATCAAAAAAGCAAGCAACGCTGATCAATCCGATTATATTGAGATGACCTACGAGTTCTATGGGCACAATGGGGTGGGGATCATTGCTGAGATCATGACCGATAATAAGAATCGTACCGCCTCGGATATGCGCATTGCGACCAACAAAAAGGGAGGCACCATCGCATCTCCAGGCTCAGTTGCCTTTAATTTTGATAGGAAAGGGGTCATTCAGGTGGCCAAGGAAGGGCTGGCGGAAGACGATTTGTTCTTGATGGCCACCGATGCTGGTGCTGAAGATTTTGAGGCGGTCGATGACCGATATCTTATCACGACGACGCCGGAAACATTATATGAGGTAAAGAGTAAACTCGAAGCGCAAGGGATTAAGTGTCAAGAGGCCGATTTTGAAATGATTCCCAAAAGCTATGTGACCTGTTCACCAGAATCTGCCAAAGCCAATATGGAACTCATCGAATGGCTTGAGAACCTCGATGATGTTGATGCTGTCTATCATAACATGTCGGAAGGGTAGGGATCTCTATGCCGATCTCTCTTCTGCAATCTTCGCAACCATCGTTCGATAACTTTATTTTAGCTGCCCATAAAGCCAAGCCCGAAGATGATCTCATTGTCCAAGAAGGGGTAGTCTCGACCGTTTCTCCGAGTTGTCACATCGCAAAATATACAAATCGTAAAACCTGGAACGCCTTTAAATCTGCGGTTCAGAGCACCTTTACAAAAGAGAAGATCAATTGGATTTGTAAGAGATATAATTTCAACTGGGACAAAGCCTCTGCCGGGCGTCTTAAACGGCGACATGTGGAGTATTTTGGAGTTGGCGCGGGTTCTGTCAGGCTGAAAGATCTTAAAGGTGTGCAATCGGTGTGGAGAAGTGTCTATCGATTTTTTACAGGCTTTGGTAGTGCTTCGGTCGATGAGGTGAGAAAGCTCTACGCACGCGCTACTGTCAATAGCTTTCTCGTTGATAAACAGGATCCTCGAAAGTTATCTGGCGCACCGCGTGAATTGCATGAAAACTTTGCGACAGATCAATTCAGAATCGACCAGCAGCGGAGCAATCTTTATCTCGGAATAGGCGATTTGTTATCTCAAGATCCGAAAATTCCTCGGCTGCATCGTTATTTTTCGAGACTTTCGATGACTATCACCTGTCTCCTGGAAGATCCCTCTAAAGTCAATCAGGAATTCGTCATTCCCGCTCCGGGAGTAAACGATGGAGAAATTGATTATTACCGTGTTCACAAAATTATTTCAAAAAAAGGTCTCACAGCAGTTGCCTTGGTTCCAGTTTCTGATGCCTCATACTTACAGCCGATTATTTCCTTCCGATGTACAAAACAGGCTCCTTCACAAAGTGGTTTTTTCGATTCGATACTCAATAATGGCGAGAGACAGATTGGAAAATCGGGTTATGAAGCCTGCAAAGATGAACTTCTTGGGCTGATGGAAGATCTCGATTTTACAAGAGGAAAAAAAGTGAAAGTCCTCGCCTACAGCCAGGGCGGAAGCCATGCTGGATTCTTCCTCAGTGATATCCTAGAAGGGTATTGGAGAATCATCGATGAGTTTATTGGATTTAATTTTGTCGGCAACGATGATCCTCGAGCAGAAGATCAAAAAGCTCAAGACAATCGGGTTATCGAAAGGATTGCACAGCAGATTAATTCCCTCCCAGAATATGAAGTTCCGCCCTCGTTTACCATCCATAGAAATATTGGTGATTGGGTGAATGGATCAGGCAAACGACACATTGGCTGGGGAATTAAACATCCCAATAGCATCGTGCGAGTGTATGAATGGAAAATCGATGACTTTGCTATGCCTACCAAAAACCCAAGGGATCCAACTCAATTTAACCCCTGGCATCATCTGCATGGTGCACGACCCATGGATTGCTCAAGAGATTCGAGCAACCCCTATGAATATAACCTCTATAAAGGGCCAACTCAATGTGATCCCATCCTAGACACCTATCGCAGAGACCCTACACTAGAAGATATTCGGCAAGAGTTTGGACACGAAGTTATCCATCGTGCTGTGAGCCTGTTCTATGAAATTGGATCATTCCTTGTCCGGATCTTCGGCATCCAGTTCCTCAGAAGATATTTCGAAGAAAAAATCTGAGAGGTTGTCTTGAAAATCGGCTCAAAGGAACCCTAAAATCGACGAAACAAGAATTTTACAACACCCTCTGAGTTATTCTTTTGCCAGTTTCCTAATCAGAATCGGCAGCAGTGAAAAGAGGCTTAAACAGAGTAATATGACCTGAATATCGGCATCAATCGCGAGAGTCTCGGCTGATTCGAACACGGTATTTAACCCTTTCCCCCCATGGGAAAATATTAGCGCCTTAGGCAACATTCCAACTACACTAGTCCAAATATATGTTCTGAGCCGTACATTAAAGAAAGCTGGAACTAAATTGCTGATCCAAAAAGGGATAAAAGGGCATAGTCTTAAAAAAAGTAGATAACTTACGATCGATTTTTCTAAATGTGCGTCAAGCTTATTAAACCAAGATCTTTCTCCAATAGCGATTCTAATGCTCAAAAATAATAACGAGGCCCCCACAATCGTTCCAATAAGAAAGTAAAGGGTACACCAGGGTTGAGGAAAGAGAAAACCTGCAAGGAGGTTTAACATCAATCCCCCCCGCATAGATAGGATTGTAGTGCCCGCGCAATATCCCATGAACATCAGCGGGGTCAATGAGGGGTTATTGTTGACATATTCGATCATCTCTACATGGAGGAATCGGAGGGTTTGGAAGTCAACTGCTCGATAAAAGCCGGTCCAATAGGCAAAGAACATGAGCGCGCAGATCATCGAAATGGGGATCAAGCGGAAAGTCAGTTTCATTTTCTTTTTTTTCTCCAATTTTGATACACAATTGGGGCCAATGCTAAAAGACCAAGGACGAAGAGAGCGATTTTAATCTCAGTTGTAAAAATATCCGTTAGGGTCAAAAATTTGTTTTCTGAAAAAAGGACAGAGAGGCTATGGCCTGCATCAGCAAGGATCAGGGATAGGGGGATAACACCAACAAAGCAAGTCCAGACAAAGGTGCGGAGGCTGACTTTAAAATAGGCAGCGCAGACATTGGTAAGCCAGAAGGGGAGGACGTGAGAAAAACGCAAGAAGAGTAGGTAGCTGATCTGATGTTGCTGAAATTTTTGGCGCATTTTTTTTAGAAATGGCTTTTTTGGTTTTACACCCTCTAATACATTATACAAAATGGCAAAAAAGATCGTTCCCCCAATAGTTTCAGCTACGACGATATAGATGATGGCAAGTGGCAGAGGGAAGACAAGGCCCCCAACGAGGGATAAGATCGTAGAATCAGGAAGGATGAGGCAGACTGAAAAAACATAGAACAGGATAAAAATAACAGGTGCGATGATCTGATGGACTTGGACAAATTCGACGAGTTTATGTTGATATTCTCTTATTCGACCCAGAGAAAGTTCCTGATGCAGATCGGTGACATACACAATCAGCATGAGTAATATCAGCACAACAAACGGCACGAGATGTTTTCTGTTCATTTCTTGCTTATATCATATTATTTTTTTTGATCAGAGTTTTTGATTGGCCACCATATAAATATCGTGTGCCACTTTCGCCTTAACAGCTTCTCAGGACCTGGCAAAAAAAGTCTCCCGATCTCAGTTGAAGAATTGGCTTGATAAAAATTTCTCTTTACTGTTATTCTGTTTCGAATGAGTTTTTTTTACAATGCTATAATAGCAATAATATGTTATTATATTTATCTACGATAATTTTAAAAACGCAGGATAAAATATGTTAGATTATGTTCAAGTAGGAAATGCTTTTGGTCAGGGCTTTATGGGCGCTGTAACTAATTCATTTAGTAACTCAAACATGGGCAATGAAATTGCCTCAAGCATCACTCAAATTGCGATGGGGGTATTTAATAATATTTCTGCCAACGTGGCATCTAATGGTGAGTTAGGTGAACAGCTGGGGGCTAAATTCGGAGAATTCGCCAAGAAAGTGATTCAGGGAAGTGGCTGGAATAGTGGTGAAATGGGATCTGGGGTTGGAACAGGAATCAATGATTTTCTCCGTCGTCTTGTTCAAGATATTAATATGAAGACTGTCACTGGAGATTTTATCAAAGAGATTAGTGATGCTTTTAAGGAAGGGGTTACAAAAATCGATATGGCCGGAAACATGGATCATCTCGGTCGGGAGTTTAATGCCGGTCTGGGTGTTTTCCGTGGGAATTTCTTTAAAGAATTGGATCTATTTAGAAGCGATATTCAGTCGATTTTTACTAATATGGCTCGGGATACAACCATTAAGACTCTCCCTTGGCTAGCATTAGGTGGAGCGATTTTTATCGGAACACCACTTCTGACACTGTATCTATATAAAAAAGCCGTTCATAACATCGGACGGCCACTTCTTGCCCAAAAGGTCCGTAAGGTAGGCGTCTGGGATCGGACTACAGATGGGGCCACACGCACTGTTTTAAGTATCTGGGATGCTGCAAAAGTAGGAATTAAGTGGGGCGCCTTAGTAGGAACCACAGGACTTATCGTATCCTTTGGCGGAGCGATCGCTTCTGTTCTTATGGGTGGGAGGGGTGGAATTGGCGCTCAAGTCATAGACGGGCTCGCTTGTGCTATAGGAGGCCATTACTATTGTAATTACAATTCTGCACTCCCGCTGATTGCTGCAACACTCGGCACAGGGGCATTACGCGGCAGCATTAGCCTTGCCCATGATTTCTATGGATTTGTGAAAGAGTCGCTGAAAGTAGATGTACAGCCAGTATTTAATGATGAACTACAAAAACGAATCGATGATTTGACCAGATCAACCTACAACATCAATCAGAATGGAGGCTACATGCAAAATTTATTATTGTATGGCCCTGGAGGTACAGGTAAAACAATGATCGCCGAGTACATAGCCAATAATTCCAAAATGAATTACGTGATGATGTCAGGGGGCGATCTTGCTCAACATATCAAACGGGGCGAGCATGTGACAGAACTGAATAGGCTTTTTGCAGATGCCAAGAGCTCTTATACTCCAACCATTGTATTCATCGACGAATGTGAATCTTTGTGCGGCGATCGTGGAAAGAATGACAGAAGTGAGTTGACAGAGCTAATTAATGCTTTCCTTAACCAAACGGGTGTACCAAGCAAAAAAGTGATGGTCATCCTGACGACCAATAGAAAAGAGGATCTTGATCCTGCAGTCTTGGATAGAATGGATCATAAACTCTATATAGGATTACCTGGACTGCCGGAGCGTAAAAAAATCCTTGAGCTTTATGTGCCATCGTTTATGACTGCAATAGAGCGAAGTGAATTGTTTACAGAAAGCATGATCGCTAGTATTGCAGAGCAGACTGAAGGATTCACCGGGCGTGCAATTTTTAAAATGCTCAATACGATGTCCGGTAAGCGTGCAGCCACAAATGACAATATGCTGACAGAACAGATGGTTAGGGATACAGTCAGCGAACTTGTTAAACAGGAACAAGAGGTTCTTGGGATTAACAAGCCTGCCCCTGAACCTCCAATTACGAAGCCAAGCCCTCTTCTTTCATCTAACTTTTTATCTCGGTTAATTTGGGGCCAAACAGCTGCCGGTGCAGCGTAAGCATTTTACAACACCCTCTAAGAGGGTGTTGTAAAACCTATCCTCTAGATAGCTTACCATAGACATGTCGGGTGACACAGCACTTCGTGTCCGGTGTCCCCTGCGACCC
>JAFEGK010000011.1:14896-41049 GCA_018239985.1 Verrucomicrobiota bacterium
TTTGCGATATGGGTCGAACGGCTGGCTGCTCATGCGCTCTTCCCCGCCGGGACTGAAGTCCTCTTTCGGCGGGTACCCCTTCCGCGTCTACTCGCAGAACCGCACAAAAAATGTCTGCCGACCTGTCTCCAAATTGCAAACCGAAGAGTGGGGTTTCTAATTCCGACTAGAGAATTGGTTTTACAACACCCTCTAAGCTCGACCCATCAGCCTATCCGCACAATCCGAGGTCTCGGTTTCACCGCCAAGCGACGAATGTGCCGTGGGATTGGAGGTCTTCTTTGGTGGTGAGCTCGTAGCGGAAGTCTTTTTCTTTTGGAGTCATCCCTTCGCAGAGGATCGCGATACGGCGGGTATTGCGACGGGAAAGCGTCTCTTCGGCCTCTTTGCGGATCTGGTCATAGGTGAGCTTTTCAAGCGATCCAATCCGCTTGTTAATTAGCTGGAAATCGCCATCGTGGTCAAAACCAAGGATGAAGAGGCGGGTCCCCATTAGGGCGATGTTTTCAGGAGGCATTTCCAGGGAAGCAATCGCCATTTTGCGCACTTTCTCAAAGCGCTCAAAGGGGAGCTCTGTCGTGAATTGCTTGATAAAGTTTTCAAGGAATAACTCAAAGCGGGCAATCAGGTCATTTGGTTGGTGAGTGCTTGATTGTACAGCAAAGTATTGGAGCAATTGTTTCTCTTCTTCTTTATCCCAAGCTTTAGCGATGTAGGCGGTCTGCTGTTTGGTGCGGAGAGTTTCAAAAAAACCGTCTTTCAGGATGCTGCCGAGGATTTGTTGGGCGGCCCGTTTGTCGTAGGAATAGGAACCTTGCTCTACGACGAGAAGGGCGGCATTGCCCAGCATTGGTGTCGATTGGGTCAGCATGAAGGGGCCTTGCCCATCTTTGAGGACAAGGATCCTTCGCTTATGTTGATCGTCAACGGGATATCCATCAGCATTCAGTTTCTGCTTAAGCGATGCCCAAAGGGTATCTGCCTCTTTACGTGTGAGATTGCCATAGAGAAGTCCTTCAGTGTAGGCTTTTTTAAAGAGGTCTGCACAAAATTCTAGGAATTCTTCATAGCTGATTCCTTTAAGTGCTTTGGCTTTCTCATAGGAGGTGGGGCAGTCATTGAAGATGATGCTATTGAGGTATTCAAACGATTGGAGCAACGGGAGCTCTTTAGCCATATTTTCATAAGAAGAAAGGGCCGACTGTTTATAAAGTTCAAACTGCTCACGGCTAGGTCTTACTTTTGGAAGGGCTGAAAAGATCTCTTCAGCTAGCTTGCTCGATTGATCGCTAAATCCATTGATAGCGAGGGAGAGGGCACCAAAATCTTGCTTGAGGGCAATCTGAAAGCCGACTGTTTCCGCAGCGGAGGTGATGGGGAAAATTTGATCGTCGAGGGCTCTGATATAGAGATCACAGAGTGTTTTAGCTTTTGCGCTTCCATCTAGAAGGGGGGATTTGATCCGGAAGAGATGGGCTATTTCGGGGGCCAGGTACTGTTTATCATCGGCAAAATAGATCTTGCCTTGCGAATTATTTTGTAAAAGGGTGGGGATAATCTGTTCTTCAGATGGGATGGTGTTGACCAGGCTTAAGTTTTTGGGAATAAACTGGTTCGCTGCTGGAAGCCCTATTAGGGGATTGAGGTTAGAATCATTCCAAGCGACCAGCTGTTTTTGGGCAACAGGGACAATTGCATATTCTGCTTTCATCCATTTTTCTTCTCTGTTTGGGCTCACGTGTGTTTTGGAAGGGTCGGCGATACAGAAGAATATGCAGTTTTCGGGGGTCAAGTAGTCGATATAGGTAGAAATCAGCTCAGGTTCGTATTTGGTGGGGATGAGGGTCTTTCTTGGAAAGGTTTCCAGATCTTCGTCAACTAGGGCGTGGGCCTTTTCCAGAACGCACTGATAAGCATCTTGGCGTGATTGGTATTCATAATTGATTTCGGCAATTTTTTGGACATCGTTGAAGATATAGCGGGGGATGCCGGTTTTTTTCAGACGAGCCAAAGCTTCGAAGCAGTAGGTCACGACAGTATTGACCTGCTCTAGTCCCTTGTCGGAAAGCTCAACGTCGATGCTGAAGAGTTTGTTGATTTTGCTAAGTGGCTCTTCAGAAACTCTGATAGACTCAGCCAAGTGTTCCTTTTTAAGGAGCGCCAAAAGGCCATTTTTGTTACCTGAGCTCAATACGTAGCTAAGAAGTTCACCCACCTGCGCCTCTTTATCTTCTGATAAACTGGGGGGAAGCTCCCAAGTAAGGGAGAGCACTTTGAGACCTTTCACCGGCTTAATATAGATCATATGTCCCCGTTGCTTTTCTGAGGTCAAGGGGGCTAGTGAAAGGGATTGTGTCTGCGCATTGGATGTGATGTCTGAAAAATCTTTGACTGTTGCTTCAATTAGCTCGTCTATTGGCAGGGAGGAGAGGACGACGAGGTTCATTTTGTCAGCGCTATAATGCTCTTTATACCAGGCTTTCATCGCGCTTTGAGGGATGCCACGGAGGGTGTCGGCATTACCGGTGGAAAATTTGGCATTAGGATGTTGGGGATTGCCTGTCTCTTTCAAGATCATGTACTGGCGCCAGCCATCATTTTCGATATTTTTGGCATGTTCTTGGTCTACTGCCAAAAGCTCCCGCTCGATGCAATGAGGATTGAATAAGGGGTCGATGAAGAAGTGGGCAAAACGGTTGAGGGCCCCTTCAAAACCATCATTGTTGATTGAAAACATATAGACAGTACGATCGGAGGCAGTATAGGCGTTGACTTTTCCTCCATGATCGTTGATGTACTGCATATATTCAAATTCTTGGGGATAGGCTTTAGTGCCCATGAAGAGCATGTGCTCGAGAAAATGGGCCATGCCTGGGTATTCAAGGGGGTCATTCCACGAACCCGCCTCCACGGCAAGCGCTGCTGCAGATTGATCCACTTCAGGGTCAGAAATTAGATACGCTTCAAGTCCATTTGCCAGACGAATTTTTGCAGTTTTTCTCTCTGAAAGACTCGGGCTATGAATAACGAGTCCTGATTGATCGGGGACAGGTTCAAATAAAGCAGGCGCATCAGCAAAAGAAAGTAATAAGGTAGCAATCGAGCAAATGTACAGTAGAGGTTGTTTTCTTCGTATCGAAATTTTCTGAGCCATTATTTTTCTCCTTGGAACTTGTTGTAATCATCATGGACTAATTTCCAAATATAATCAGCACGCGATTTTCTGCGAACATCCTTATTTGGGTGATCGGATCCAGGAAAATGTTCCATGTCAATTGATGGTCCAATTGCCATATGGATTCCCACTCTTTTTAATGTGCGGTGTTCTCCAAGTTCGATTTGGATTTTTTCTGGAGGAGGGAGAAGTTCATAGGTACCTAAGGCCATCGGATAGAAAAAAGTGGGGGTTTTGGATTTTTGTGCCATGAGATAAAACATCTCGATGCTTTTCGGATCGAAGGGGGCGATTTCGATTTCGCCTTGCGCATTACGCCGGTCTCTTCCGCCGCTTGGGGCAACATAGATGCATTTACCCCCTTCGCTGAGGAGCTCGCTCATCAAGATCATCGATTTTTTGTTGTGGAGCTGCTTCTGCTCTTTGAGTTCGGGGGGATGGTCGATATATCTTTTGGAATAAATGCAGATCAGATCGCAACCCATGCTAAAAGGGATGGCCAATGTGTCAGTGACGACCCGTTCTCCTGCGACAAAGATCATTTGCTGACTCAAGGAAGGGAATTCATCTTTAAGGAGAATGCCGATTGCTTGAGGATCTGCTTCTGTTTGGTGGTTTGCGAGAAAGATCACATTATGTTTTTGTTTGATATGATTGACGATTTCTTTTAGTCGCTCTTTTCCTAAGATGCTGGAGCTTTTTTTGTCGACAATCGGATCAAAAAAGCGGATCCCAAACTGGTAATAATCAAAGGGCTCGCGGATTTTTTGATGGTAGAGTTGAAAAGGGTATGGATCTTTTGCCTGTTTGATGACCTCATCCAAAAAGGAGAAAAACATCTGATCGATCTCTTCTTTTGAATGGAGCTCTTTATCTAGAGATTCTAGATAAGTCACATAAAAGGTTTTGATGCCCCCGATTTGTTTTGGAGTGAGAAGGTGTTGTTCCTGATAGAGGGAAAGGGTTTCTAAAAAATTAAGCTTCGAGTTTTTGACCATTGATTGTCGAGTAGAATTCGAATTCATTTAGATGTAAGGAATCCTCTGTTCCAAAAGAGAGCTGGGCATTAAGATCTTCGGCAACCTTAACTAGAAAATCTTTATCGCCATCTTGCAGGTAGTGGTCGAGGTTGGGGTGGCAGACCAATTTTAAGCCAAATTGTTGCTTTTGATGGATCAGTTTTTTCAGCGCACGCTCGATGTCAATAGAGGTGCTTTCGAATGTCCGGATTTGTCCAGTCCCGTTGCAGTAAGGGCAACTGGTGTTCATTGTCTGGGCAAGGGATTCTCGATTCCGTTGTCTAGTCATTTCAACGAGGCCAAACTCACTCATTCCTAAAATCGTGCATTTGGCATGGTCATCTTTCATCGCCTCTTTGAGGTGGTCGAGGACTCTTCGCTGATTTTTTCTCGATCGCATGTCGATAAAGTCGCAAATGACCAGGCCGCCGATGTTGCGGATACGCAGTTGTCTACCGATTTCTGATGCTGCTTCTAAGTTAATCCGGACGAGCGATTCTTCTAAATCACCAGCTCCTTGTCCAGAACTACGGCCGGAGTTGACATCGATAGTATACATGGCTTCTGTCCGATCAAAAAAGAGGTAACCTCCAGAGGATAGCCAAATTTTGCGCCGTAGTGACTTATCGATCTCACGTTCGACGTTAAAACGCTCAAACATTGGTGAGGTATCGCGGTAGTACTCGATCTTTAAGGGGTGCTCTCCGCTGTATTTTTGATACATTTTTTTCAGATTCATCGCGGTATTGTAGTCGTCAACGAGAATCCGATCGTGTTTTTTATCAACCGCTGTCATCAGGCAACGCTTCATGAGATCAGATTCTTCATAAAGGCAGGTCGGTTTAGATGTGTTTTGGAATTCATCGACGATCTGCTTCCAAGTATTCAGAAGATCGTGAGCTTCATCAATCAACATTTCAGGAGTTGCGTTGACGCTGGAGGTGCGGCAGATCAGTCCCATGTCAGAGGGCATCTCAAAAGCGCGGATTAATTTTTTCAGCCGATCACGAGACCCAGAATCCTCAATTTTTCTAGATACTCCTCGGTGTGGAGTGTTGGGAAGTAGAACAAGATAACGACCAGCGATCGAGAGGTTAGATGTGAGGCGAGCCCCTTTAGTTCCAATGGGTTCTTTCACAACCTGGACGAGGACTGATTGGTCTGGCTTTAAGATCTTAGTGATATCTGTTTCTGAATTTTTCTTCTTTGAAGGTTCATCGCCCATTTCAAAATCCATTTCAAACATCTCTTGGAACTTTTGGGTGTTTTCCAGGATGTCAGAGATGTGGATAAAGCCGTTTTCAGATTCATCGATATCGATGAAGGCCGACTGGATGTTATGCAATATATTGGTGACCCGTCCACGATAGATATTACCGGTGATTTGACGGGTCTTTTTTCGTTCGACAATAAGGTCATACAACAGTCCTTCTTTAAGGAAGGCGCAACGGACCTCTTTGGATTCAACATTGATAAGAATTTCTTTCATAGGATTTCTTTTTCTTTAAGGATACCAAAAACTGATTTATGAATCAATTTTGGAATAACTCAGCCTTGATCTTTTCTAAAAAGAAGTTGCGAACGAGATGACTCGCCCCTCGAATGCTATTAGCGAAGGCTTCTGGGGTCGATTCCCCATGGCACTTGATCACGATCCCTTCAACTCCGCAAAGGATGGCCCCCGGGTATTCAGCATAATGGAGTCGATGGCGAAGGGGGTTGATCATACTCTTGAGCTGGGGGATCGTTTCGACCAATTTAACTTTCTCTAGTTGATCGAGAATAAAACTGGCGATTCCCTCAGCGGTTTTCAAAAACACATTACCGGTAAACCCGTCTGTGATCAGGACGTCGATATTGCCATGAAAGACGTTTCTCCCCTCGATATTTCCAATGAAGATCGGGGCATCAAAAGGGGCATCCTGGTTGAGTGTTTCCAAAATCTCATAGGCTTTTCTCAGTTCAGCGGTCCCTTTTTGCTTTTCTTCACCAATGTTGAGCAGGCCAACAGTCGGGTGCTGGATACCCCGGGTTTTCTGATAAGCGATTCCCATTTTGGCGAATTGGAGCAAATTTTCTGCCTTGACGTTGACGTTTGCTCCCACATCGAGAACGGCTACGGGCTCAAGTTTGGTTGGCATGAGAGTCACCAATGCTGGCCGATCGATCCCAGGTAAAAGAGGAAGAGAAAGGGTGGCAGAAGCCAGTAGCGCTCCGGTATTGCCAGCAGAGATAAAGGCATCGATTTCGTATTTTTTGAGCTGTTTCATCCCAACGAGGATAGAAGAGTCCTTTTTTCGTCGAACTGCTGAAAGGGGATCCTCATCCATTGTGATCACCTCAGTAACTACCTGACAGTTAAAATCTTCCGGGACGTTGACTTTAGAAAAAACGTCTTCGGTGGCAAAAAGGGTAAACTTTGGAGGATGCGAGCCCTCCAAAGGCAGATTGATCAGAGATTTGAGGAGCTGCTCAGGAAGGGTATCGCATCCTAGAAGGTCGATTCCAATCCGAGGCCGCTTAAGGTCTTCATTCTGCTTTTGCATTAATTACTGCACGTCCAGAATAATGACCACAATGCATGCAGAGCTTATGCGGAAGCCGACTGCCTCCACAATTGGAACATTTCCCGACAGTTGTCGGTTTTTTCGCATGGTGAGCGCGTCGTGAATTCTTTCGTGCGTTCGAAGAACGGTTACGTGGTACGGCCATTTAAAGGACTCCTTTTAATTTTCTGTTAAATAGTAATAGATTGCCCAATTTTTTACAATGACAAGTCTGAAAATGGGGAGTATGTATCCTCAGACGGTTTCTTTAAATATTTGTTTATATCTTTCCGCTGCGGGCAATGGCCATGGTGACATTCGACGAACTGAGGGAGCTTCAGAAGCACCGAGTCACGCACATCCTGAGCAAAGTCGTAGATCGAAGCGCGGATTTCTGAGATTTCAACTGTTTGAGTAAAGTCGTCGATTTCGATCGGAATTTCAACGATTTCATTGCAAATCGAGCAGGGGAGGGTAGCGGTTGCCTTAATTTTAAGTTCTAGGATCAAGTGATGATTGGCCAGGTAGGCCTGTCCCGTTACAGTCACTTTCCCGATAAAAAGGGGCTCTTTTTCCCCTTCTTGCAGAAAGTCGGAATCGACAATCTCATGGATTGTTTCTGTATCGTCATTCTTGAGACGATCAATGTAGATTTTGAACGGACCGTTTTTCATCGATTAAATTTTTTAATATTCTGGCTATCTCAGCTTCCGGAACTTTGTTTCCTAGAATTTTACCAATTTCACCACATTTTCCTCTACATTCTTCTCGAGCTTCTGGAGATGAGAGAAGGCTGGCTGCCTGCTGGTAAAGGTTTTCTACAGTGAGATTGGGGCCAATCAGCTCAGGATAGACCTCTTTGCCACCGACAATATTGACGATGCAATAGAATGGGAGGATGATCCGTAAAAGATATCTGACAATAAAGAGATCGACAGAACCGACTCCATAGATCACAACTGTTGGGACTTGATGCAGAGCAAGCTCTAAGTTATTGGTGCCCGATTTCGCTATTGCTAAAGTGGCACTTTTCATTAGAGCGCCATTCTGTGCGCTGTCGAGTAGCTGGAGGCTAAGCCCTTCTTTGACCATCATTTTTTCTAATAGTGGAGAAAACTTAGCTTCTGAAACAGAAACAATGAAATGCAGGTCTGGATGGGTTTCTAATAGTCTCTTAGCAACTTGGAGTTGGATTGGGAAATTTCGCTCAATCTCCTTTTGCCGACTCCCAGGAAACAGGGCAATCAGTCTGTTTTGTTGGTCCATACCCAGCGCAGAACCTTTATAGACATTCTGAACTAAGGGGTGGCCCACATAATCCACATGCAATTTCTTCGGATCAAATAGGGGTGGTTCAAAGGGAAAAATGGTAAAAAGATGATCGAGGATTTTTTCCATTTTGCCGATCCGTTTTTTCCCCCAGGCCCAAACTGAGGGGCAAATGTAGTGGCAGATTTTCCCTTTAAAAGAGCGTCTGCGCAAACTTTTTGCCAAGGCCAAGCTAAAGCCTGGATAGTCGATGAAAAGAGCAATATCTGGCTCCTCCTTTAAGAGCATATTTCTCAGAAAAAAGAAGTGTCGCATGAGTTTGGGGAGGGCAAACAAAACATCGATAAATCCCATCACTTGAAAGTTTTCCATTGGAAGAGTGCAGTCGAGCCCTTCTGCACGCATTCTGGGGCCGCCGACTCCAAAAAGTTTGGCCTCAGGATAGCGCACCTTTAATTCCCGAACCAGTTTGTGACCATGGAGATCGCCGCTTGTCTCACCAGCAAATAGGAAAATCTTCATCGGATGGCTCCGAGTTGTTTTGCGAGCCATAGAGCACCATCTTGGAAGATCTCTTTAGGTGTCCCATGACCCATATGACCGATTGATGGGGAGATGATCAATTCAATTGGGGGAGAGCGCAGACCATTTTGGAACGCAGCTTCCGTTAAAAGTTCGATCAGTCGGAAGCATCTGTCTGTCCCGACCCGAATATCTCGATTGCCGATGTAGAAGCGGATTTTTTGCTCGCATAAGGCCTGAATGTGATTCTCAAGATTGAACTGCTGAACTTTTGCATCAGTAGTAAGATCTTTAAATTCTTTAGCTGCTGACAGAGTGATCATTGGGGCAAAACTGACAATACCGCGGACATCGGGAAATTTTTCGGCAACAAGACAGGCAATTAGGCCTCCACGTGAAAGCCCCATTAGTCCCACTTTTTCAGCATAGATAAGTCCACGATCAATCAAAGCGGTGAGTGCAAACACAACCTGATCGATGAATGGGGTCAGTGGATCCTTACCTTCAGAAAAATCGCGAGCCCAGAGTTCAATCGCCTCTAATGCATTAAAATTCGGTCCGTGAGCTGGTAAATTCATCGAAAAAACCCTCACACCCTTGTTAGATAGAAAAACGGCCGGCTGATTAAAGGGATCTAATCCTAAACTATCTTCTCCAGAAATTGAAAAATAAAACGCAGCCGCTTTTCTCCCTTCAGAAAGTGGTGGTCCGATATGGGCAACTTCGATGGAATTTGTCAGCTGGATGATTTCGATCATGCCTTACGGCTCCGCCTTCTTCTGCGGGGCCTTCGCTCTGGAGAGGGTTCTTCTCTGGGGACGCTCTTGTAGGTTTCATTCCACTCGTCGTAGATTTGTTTGAGCCCAGGTTCGAGGCAAGCTCGCAAATTCAAAAACTTGAGCGCCATAGGGAAATCGCTATCTCGAGGGATCCGTTTGCGCCCTCCTGTCTTTTTATGAAGGGGAGTGAATCGATATTGTCCCATCAAAATATTGTTTACGCTGATGCGAAGCCGTCTTGGAACCATAAAAAAACCCTCGTACATTTCTGCAATCGTGTCTCGAATTAGCTCTTGTACTTGGCCCAGATGGGGGATATGGTTCCGATCCAAATATTGGACTTTAAGCTTCTTTTCCAAAAGAGGATAAGTGAGAGAGCTGAGTAAGACAGGGCGGTCCAAATTTTCGACTGTAGGATCGAGGAAAATAGAATCGATCTCTTGCAAAAAGTTGTAGATAAAATCACTCTCTTTCTCTCTCTCGATGAAATTCGCAATTCCGGGGAGAAGATGGTACATCAAACCGTGATGAGTCAGTAGTTGGATGAAAGATTTCGCGGCGCCTGATTCTAGCATCCGGAGCATTTCCTCAACGATTCTGGCAGGTGAGCTCTTGGTGATTTCTTCGCGGCATTCAACTAGAGCAATATGGGCATCGGGGTCGACTTCAAAGCCGAAACGGGCTTGGAATTTCAGCAGACGAAGCATCCGAACCGGATCCTGTTTGAAGCGGACAAAAGGTTGTCCAATCGTTCTTAAATACTTCTTCTTAATATCCGCATATCCGCCCACATAATCGATGATCGTCTGATTGGACGGGTCGTAGAATAGTCCATTGATAGTAAAATCACGCCTCAGAGCATCTTCCTCTGGATAGCCCCAGACATTGTCTCTTAAGATAAGCTCATCCTTTTCTGTATCGCCAGCTCTAAAAGTGGAAACCTCAAGAATTTTTTTTCCAAAGCGGACGTGGGCAAGACGGAAGCGACGGCCGATCAAAATGCAGTTATTAAATATTTTTTTTATTTCCTCGGGCTTAGCAGAGGTGGAAATATCAAAATCTTTAGGTGTTTGATTGAGGAGCAAATCGCGGACGCTTCCCCCAACAAGATAGGCGACGAATCCAGCTTGCTTGAGCTTTTCCGTCACATAGAGAGCGTGGACATCGACCTTTTGAATAGGAAGTTGGTGTGTCTCAAAGGGTATGACTTTTTGATCCAAAGGTAACCTTTTTTCACTCAAAAATACCGGTATGAAACCTAAAAGTCAACCGTTGCGCTAAATTCAAATACTTTGCTAGAATCACCAAAATGACTAAAGGACTCTTTGCTAAGAAAAGTATTCAAGACATGCGCCAAGAAGCCACCGAGAAAAAGGGTGGATTGGAGCGTTCTCTAACAGGAGTTAACCTGACAACGATGGGAATTGGTGCAATTGTTGGAGCTGGAGTATTTGTCCTACTCGGACAGGCCGCCACCCAAAACGCCGGACCTGGGGTAGTTTTCTCCTTCATTTTTGCCGCGATCATCTGCGTGTTCGCTGCTCTTTGTTATGCCGAATTTGCCTCGCTTATTCCGATCGCTGGCGGCCCCTATTCTTACGCCTATGCGACCCTTGGGGAATTTGCCGCCTGGACAATCGGCTGGTCCCTCACTTTAGAATATCTGTTTTCATCAGCTACTGTTTCCGTAGGCTGGTCAGGCTATCTCTCGAGTTTTTTGAACGATTTTGGTATTTACTTGCCTGCTAAGATCGCTAGCGCCCCACTCTTGTACGATATCAATACAGGGTGGTTCATGTCGGGTTCTTATTTCAACTTGCCTGCTGCGCTCATTATTGGATTTATCGGTGGGATGATTGCCTTAGGGATCAAAGCTGCCACCACCTACAACAACATTATTGTCGCAATTAAACTGACAGTCATTGTCCTCTTTATCGCAATTGGAATCGCTTATATCAATACCGACAACTGGGTTCCGTTTATTCCAAAAAATACTGGAACATTTGGTGAGTTTGGCCTAAGTGGAATTTTAAGGGGGGCGGGGGTCGTCTTCTTCGCTTACATCGGCTTCGATGCTCTCTCGACTCTTGCCCAAGAGGCGCGAAATCCTCAACGAGATATGCCGATCGGTATGGTCGGATCTCTTGGAATTTCAGCGACCATCTACATCATCATGGCACTGGTTTTGACAGGAATTGTGAGCTACACAGCTTTAGGTGGCCCAGCTCCATTTAGCATAGCGATTGATAGCCTTGGCCCGAAGTTTACCTGGTTCCGTTACTTTGCTAAGTTTGGGATTTTAGCCGGATTGACTTCGGTGATTATGGTGATGTTGCTAGGTCAGACAAGGGTCTTTTACACGATGGCTCATGATGGCCTTCTGCCGAAAGCCTTTGGAAGAGTGAATAAAAAATTACACACTCCAGTTTTCAACACCCTATTCCTCACTGCGGTCGGTATGCTGATCTGCGGATTCTTCCCAGTCGGGATATTGGGACAATTAGTCTCCATGGGGACACTAATGGCGTTTGCGATTGTATGCTTTGGCGTATTGATCTTACGCTACAAACAACCTAATTTGCACCGCCCCTTTAAAGTGCCATTCTTCCCCTGGATTCCACTAATTGGGACACTTGCCTGTATCATTCAAATGATAGCGCTACCAGCAGTCACTTGGATGCAACTGGTTATCTGGATTTTCATCGGTTATGTAGTTTATTTCTCCTATGGAATCAAACATAGCCATGTACGCAAGAAAGGTTAACGTGAAGAAGCTGTTCTTAAAAAAAAGCATCCAGGATCTGCGGGAAGAGGCCTCTGATAAGAAAGGTGGTCTTCAGCGGACCTTGTCTGCATTCAATTTAACGACTCTGGGCATTGGGATTCTTGTCGGTGCGGGTGTCTTCGTCATCGGTGGACAGGCTGCTGAGCAGTTTGCTGGACCAGCTGTGATCATCTCTTTCATACTCGCTGCGATTGTCAGTGCTTTTGCTGCTCTTTGCTATGCTGAATTTGCGGCCCTCATCCCTATCGCTGGTGGTCCCTATTCTTATGCCTATGCCACCTTGGGCGAATTTGCTGCTTGGATCATTGGTTGGTGTCTTTCATTAGAATACATGTTTGCCGCAGCGACTGTTTCAGTCGGATGGTCTGGTTATCTCTCCAGCTTGTTAAACGATTTTGGTCTCACTCTGCCTGCTACAATTAGCGGTCCAGTCCTTGCCTACGATGCTACTACTGGATGGGCTAAAACAGGTTCATTCTTCAATGTTCCCGCAGCGCTTATCATGGCTGGGATGGGTTTACTCGTCGCAGTTGGGATAAAGGCGGCCAATCGCTTTAACAATATCATGGTGGCAATAAAGCTCACTGTGATTGTCCTCTTTATTGTATGCGGTATCGCTTTCATCAACACTGAGAATTGGATCCCCTTTATCCCAGAAAACACAGGCACTTTTGGCAATTTTGGGTGGAGTGGAATCCTACGTGGGGCAGGTGTCGTCTTCTTCGGGTATCTCGGATTCGATGCCCTCTCGACTCTAGCGCAAGAATCGCGCAATCCTCAACGGGATATCCCGATTGGAATGATCGGTTCTCTGAGCATCGCAGCGATAATCTATATCCTGATGACGATGGTTCTAACAGGGGCCGTAAGTTACAAACTCCTCGGTGGTCCAGCCCCTTTTAGCGATGCCATCGATGCATTCGGCTCTAGTTTTATTTGGCTCCGCTATGTGGCGAAATTTGGAATTTTGGTTGGACTAACCTCTGTTGTGATGGTTTGCCTCATGGCCCAGACCCGTATTTTCTATACTGTCTCTCAAGATGGGCTATTGCCAAAAGCTTTTGGAAAAGTGCATAAGAAATTCCATACCCCGTTCTTCACCACTATCTTTCTCACGATCGTGGGGATTATTGTCTGCGGGATATTCCCATCGACAACTTTAGGACTTCTCGTTGTGATCGGCACATTACTCGCTTTTGCAATCGTCTGCTTCGGCGTGCTGGTTTTGCGCTACAAACAGCCGAGTTTACATCGTCCATTTAAAGTCCCATTCTTCCCTTGGATACCTCTAATCGGAATGATGGTCTGCATTTTGCAAATGGTTGTCCTCCCAGCTACTATTTGGCTGCAGCTACTCATTTGGATTGGAATTGGGCTGCTGATCTACTTTGGCTACGGGGTGCGCCATAGCGTCATCCGTAAAACTCATCGAACATAATTTTTTTTGAGTCTTTCTTTCGAAATTCTTATTCGGAGAGGACTTTGTCCGTGATCTCATGGAATGCACCCTCTGCGCTCAATTCTTTTCGGAGTGCGCGGTAGGCATCCTGTGAGTAAATTTGCCAAAACTCTTCTACGGTATAAAAGGAGCGGCTATAGAGCACTTTCTTTCCATCGAATGACCTGGCTTTTTGCTCTAGGAACTTTGTCACATTTTCGGTCGAGGTGGTGTAGTAGGAGGGGAGGCCATAAATGCCCACATTGATCACATGGCTTGTGGCTGTGTTGTGAGGAGCGAAAATTTGGGGCTTTTGGGTGCTTTTAATCGGACAAAGCCATAGGGGGAAGGTTCCTGGATCCTCCATCACTTCTTCAAGAAATTTAGGGGCTTTTTCTTGCGGTATGCAAAAGTCTTGCAATATCGAATGCACTTGAGCCCATTTGTCAGCAAAATGAAATAATTTCCACAGGTTTTTGGTGCTTAAGAGCGGATGTAGTAGTGTCCGCCAGAAACTGCTCGGGCGAAGCGGTGAGCGCAATTTTGCAATTTGCTCGGGGCTTAAATTGTAATTTTTCTTGTTCTCCAAGTGAAATATTCCTTGCAAAAGGTACCTGATCACTAGTTGCGGCCGCAGTAGAAATGCCCCAACCCAAAAAGCTCCTTGATCATACCGAAAAAGATAATCGGTTAGGGTCATCACTTCTTCAAGATGTTTCAATTTTTCCACATGTTGAAAGTACCATTCTGCGCTCTTTGCCTTGAGACCAAAATAGGGGAGCTGGTCAGCAGTGCTCACAAGATGCCCTTCGATGATGACGGCTTTTTCTTTAGAATAGATAATTCCGTCGAGGAAATCGGCCGAGGTCTGCATCAGTTCCTGCAGCTTTTGTATCGCCTGCTCTGCTGTGCATGGATGATATCTCAATCTGACCAATTCTTTTGCAGGGATAAGTTGGATGGTGGCAGATAGTAGGACCCCGAGCGATCCGTAGGAGCAGGGTACTCCATAGAGGGCGCTAGCATGCTGGGTAGGTGTCGCATGGATCACGTTTCCATCGCCACATAAGATCTCTAAGGAAAGGCAAATATCGTTAAAACTTCCCCAGCGATGCGAGCCACTCTCTCCAGCCCCTCCCATGATAGCCCCACCGACCGTAATCTCTTTAAATTCGGGGACAACGGGTGGGATAAGTCCATATGCGAGTGTAGCTTTAACAAGCTTGTCCATGCTGACGCGAGGCTCAACAATGGCAATCTGCTTTTCCTGATCGATTTGGATGATGGAATTGAGATCGCTAAGGTCAAGTTGCGGGCACCCGCTCTTATAAGATTGTGAACGGGTGGTATTGGTATGCTTAGTGGAATGGTTGAGAGAAAGTGGTGAGCCAATTTTTTTCTCGAGCAATGCCCGGAATTGATTTTGTATTTTGGTGACTTTTTGCGAATGATTACTCATTGGAAAGTATCCCATTGATCGACAGCTATCTGTCCATTTTTCACAACATACTTAGACATAATTATTTATCGATAAATTTTTCTTGAAATTGCCCTGGTGCAGCCAATCTCTATATATTTAGAGAGAAGTATACCGCCTTTCAAAACAAAATGCTCTCGGTGTTTCGATTTAGCCAAACGCACTAAAAAGCGCTCAATCGTGAGACTTTGCCAAAGGTCAGCAGGATCTCGATTTTTTTCTTTTGCTATAGTTCGCAGTTTTGCTTTGAATGATTTTTCTAAATCAGATGTCATGTTGTGTATGATAAAATGTATGGGGTTATGTTAACGCGTAATGCTTTCGCATATGCACCTAATTTCTTAGGCTCTGGCTTATATTTCGTGCTCTGAAAATACCTCTGAATTGCTTTAATTGCAATTTCCTTGCTAAGGTAACGAAATGCATCAACAATAGTGCGTTCTCTATCGAAAATATGGACAGTGTATTCACCAAGCGCAACTTCGATTCTTCCAAGCTTAATATTGCGCATTCTGATGATTCTTGTATTGGGTCGTTTAGGAGGATATGACTCGTGCGGAACGGCAATCCATACCTCTCGCATAATTTGATCTGTTAACTCATAATAACAAAGTGCAGAAATTAAACAGATAACTCCATCGGGAATACTAGATGCAATCAATGCCAGGTTTTCCCACTGGAAGTCCACTTCGGGTTCGTATTGAGAGAAGCGATAAGCTCCTGGATAAATCCTTTCTAAGGTACCCTTTTTTACTAAATAAGCCAGCGCATGCCTAGGGACACCCTGTTTTTCTGCTTCTGCAGAGGTAAAAAGAGGTGAAGTAACAAATGCCTCTAATTTTTTTAAGTATTTTAATCCTCTCATTACTTAATTCTACAAAACATACCCAAATTAGTCAATCGGGTAGATTTTGGTGAATTTGTTTATAAAAAAAAAGGGGGGGGGAGGGGTATATTTTTAAGCGCTTGATATCTAAGATGTTACTGTATGAAAAAAACTTTAGGAGACTTCGATGGCAAACACGGTGACGTTGTCTTTGGCAGATCTTGTGTGGACGGCGTGGTGCACGAGTTTTTGTGCCAGAGTTTTAGGCTCTTCCGGGCAGCAAAACGCAGATGCAATCCAGTTAAAGAATGCTCTACTGTAGCTGTGGATTGGTTGGGCATTGAAGACAATGTCGGTGATTTCTTGTTCTGGAACGTAGTCTTTAAGCCCATCGCAGGCCAGGACGAGGATATCGCCTTTTTGGAGTTTGTTGATGGTGATTTTAGGTTTGTGAATCACCAGTGGCTTCTCTTTTGTGCCGGTTTCACTGACATCGCCAATCGCACGGCTCACGTTCACACCATATTGTAAATGAGATCGGATATTTTTAGGATTGCTGCCGAATTTGTTAATCCAGAGCTGGGCAATGGTCCCAAAGGCATTAATCAGTCGGAGAGCCTCTTTTTTGCAGGTCCAGTCCCGCACGACCGAGAGGGCAATCGATTCCTTCGACCGGTAGAGGTTGGCTTCGCTATCGCCCAAGGTGGCAGTGATGATTTGGTGGGTCTCTTTATCGATGAAGGAGACGACCGCTGTGCTACCGATGCCGTTCCACTGCGGCTTTTTTGCCACTTCTAACTGGATTTCATGGATGAGGACTTCAAAAGCGCGAAACGCATCCCCATTATGGGTTTTAAGGACAGCTGAAAATCTGTTTTGAAATTGTTCACTGGCATATGCGGAGACCTCTTTGCCACCATGACCATCGAATACACCAGCAAGTGTTCCTTGTTCAATTTCCATAAATAAGTGGGCATCTTCCATTGTGGGGCGGGGGCCAATATCATCGGCAAATGTCGGATTCAAGGTGAGGGGAGTGCTTTCCATCTGCATGAGGGCTTCTTTAGAGGGAACCGCATGGGAACTTTGATGCTCTTTTAATGCCTTCTCACTGTTGCGGATCATTTTTTCCATCGCCTGCTCTGGTGTTAGGGCAATGGCCCGATAGGAGAGATCTGGCTTAGAAAAGAATTGTCTTTTAATCAAATAGGCAGCCCCAATTGTGACAATTGCAAAACCGGCAATGAGGGCTGTGTTGATTAAAAATTGATTTCCTTGGTGCTCGTAGATCGAATCGATATCCTCTTCTGTAAATAAGGGCTTGTCTGAATAGGTTTTTTGAAGGGGGTGATTCGACCCGTCTAATTTTTTATCTAATTGTTTAATCAACCTTAAGGTAGAATTATTTAAGCTTGAGATCATTTCCCTCATTTCAGCGAACTTTTTGCTCATTGTAGAGGAGAAATCCTTCAAGTCACTGTGTATGTTGTCCATCTTAGAGGCTGTTTTCTCCATGAGTGAGCGTATTTGATCGAATTGATAATTTAACACGGTATCATAGGAAACCGGCAGACAGGGGATTCTTTCTGGGTCGACCAAGCCAAAGGTATTATTATCCGGCGGAAATTGACATAATGGATGTATTGGCACTTATTTCTCCTAAAGTTAATGCAGCTATTATAGTCTTTAAGAGAATTTAACGAAATATAGATCTTATTTTAAATAGGTTTCGAGCCGCTGGCTCCACCCTTTTAGCCACTGGTCTTCTTTCCGGTGGATGGGGGCGTTTTTGACCCGGCGTGCGAGCACTTTTTTGCCGGCGGTAACAAATTCTTGGATGAGCTGGTCGTCAGCGATTTCATCGGGCATGGTTTGGAGCACTTGGAGCAGTCCCCACCCTTCGCCGCGGTACTTTTCTGTTTCGGAAAGGCCGGTTCCTTTGAAATGGGAGTAGTCGATGAGGGCGTAGGCCCCTTTCTGGGTGGCTTTCAATTTCTCGATGTAGGATTTCTGTTTGTCAGTGAGGTGCGGGGCAAGTTCTGCTTCGGCGAGCTTAAAGCGGTCGAGAAGGAAGAGGATTTGCAGATCTAAGGTATCAGAGAGCAGATCCCGTAGCTGCTGCATTTTTTTGCTTCTTTTTTCGGCGAGGAATTCATCCCGGGTCTTCCATGGAAAGCCTTTCTTCGATTTGACCCAGGAGGGGATCTCTTTGTCTGTGTCCTTGAGTTTTACGCTGAGGAATTCGATCAGAGCTGGGAAGGTTTCGGTGAATTTTTTCTGGGCGTTTTCGGGGTACCAGATGAAATGGCCGATGCCAAGAGATGGGAACTCTTCATTCTCATTCCAGGTGATGAGGCCATCGAGGGTGCCACGGCACTCGTTTTGCCAGACTTTTAGTCCAATTTCATGAAGCGACTCTTGAGAAAGGTCGGCAAGTGCGGTTGTTGAAAAAAGAAGTAATAATATTAGCCGTTTCATTGTGATGCAGTATCGCAATTACAACGATAAAATGCAATTATTCTCCAGCGAAATGGGCTCCCTGGGTTTGTTGCACGCTCCCTTTCTTGCTGCGGCCAAGAAGTAGCAGTCCCATTAGGAGGAGAAAAATCCAGCCCATCAGGTAGAAGCAGTCGTTGATTCCGAGCATGGCTGCTTGGTTGTTGGCCTGGTAGTCAATGAAGGCTTGCGCTTTTTCACCGACTATCCCTAAGCTTTCTAGCTTTGTGTAATACTGGGCGACAACGTTTCTGCTTGGTATGACTTCGGCGACAAGGTTTGCGTGGTGGAATTCGTTTCGACGTGTCCATAGTGTGGTAAAGATTGATGTGCCGACGCCCCCCATCATCGCGCGAAAAAAGTGGAACATGCCTGTGGAAGAGGGGAGTTTCTCAAGGGGGATATCTCGTACTGCGAGGCTGAAAAGTGGAACGGTAAAGAAGAGAAGGCCGCAGCCAAATAGCAGGCGGGAAAAGGCGACGCGGTAGATATCGACTTCGGTATTGAAGTAGGCTCCATAGAAGCTCGATAGAGCAAAAAAGATGAGGCTGATGCCGATGGGGATGATACTGCCGATTCTGTTGATTAGTTTGCCCATGAAGCCAGAAAACACCAGTGAAGCTAGTCCTAAGGGAGCAACAGCAATACCTGCCCAGATGGCGGTATAGCCCATATTTTTTTGTAACCAAAGGGGAACCAGAACGACGCCACCGAAATAGATTGCATAGACTGTGCTGATGTAGATGCAAGAGAGATTGAAGCTGGGGATTTTCAAAAGGCGCAAATCAAGTAGAGGGGATGGATGGAAGAGCTCCCAAATCACTAAATAGACAAAGCTGATAAGAGAAATAATTAAACAACTGAGGATGAGGGGAGAGTGAAGCCAGTCGTATTGTTCTCCTTTATCTAAGGAAAATTGTAGGGTACTCACGCCGATTGTTAGCAGGATGAATCCGACGATGTCCGATCGGGGTTGCTCGGTTGGGGTCTCATAGGGGCGGAGCAATAGATGGATGATAAATGCTGAGAAAAGTCCAAACGGAATATTGATATAGAAAATCCAAGGCCAGTAAAAATCGTACGAAATCCAGCCTCCTAGAATGGGGCCAAGCACGGGGGCAACGATTACCACAGATCCCCAGTAGGCAATCGCTTGGTTCTTTTTTTCAGGGGGATAAATAGAGACAATCAGGGTTTGAGACAGGGGAATTAATGGACCGGCGGTGACTCCTTGGAAAAAACGGGCAACAACTAGTGAGATCAGATTGGGGGAGACTCCACAGGCCCAGGAGAAAAATATGAATCCGAGAAGCGAAATAATGGTGAGTTTGATCAAGCCGATCCGTTGGGTAAGTCGCCCTGTAATCGGCAAGATGATCGCACTTCCTACAGCAAAAGAGGTGATGACATAGGTTCCTTCGTTTACGCTGATTCCCAGATCGCCTGCAATATAGGGGATTGAGACGTTTGCGATTGTATAATCGAGGACGATTAAAAAGGTTGCGAGGGCAATCGCAACCGTCGCAAGAAAGAGGGGCATGCCTGTCAGGTGTTTACTGCCGTTCATTTTCGCCCTTGATATTGTCGGCGATGATTTTATTGATTAACGCCTCCGCTCCTTGATCTAGATTTTCAAAGACGTTTGTCGTAAAGAGGTCCTTCTCTGGGGCAACTGCCGGAATGAATTCTCCACTGGTGTCACGAACGTCGACGTTCGCTTCCATCGAGAGGCCCAGGCGAAGAGGATGCGCTTGCACTTCTTCTTGTTTGAGGAGGATCCGAACTGGCAAACGTTGGACGATTTTAATCCAGTTTCCTGTCGCGTTTTGTGGAGGGAGGACCGATAGGACGCCTCCTGTTGCAGCGCCGATGCCGATCACCTCTCCCTGATAAACAACCCCCGATCCGTAGATATCAGAGGTGAGTTTGGCTGGCTGGCCGATTCTGATTCTGCCCAGTTGAGTCTCTTTATAATTCGCATCAACCCACATTTGATTCATTGGGACGATGGTCATCAGGGAGCTATTGGGGGTAATGGCTTCGCCTACTTGGGCCCGTTTATTAATGACGATTCCTTTGACTGGGGAGCAGATAGTGCAGCGTTGAAGGTTGACAAAAGCCTCTTTTGTTGCGGCCTTAGCTTTTTCTACTAGGGGATGGGTTTGAATGGTCGTCCCCTCGACAAGTACCTCTGCGCCACGCAACTGGTGCTGAGCTGCTAGTAGGTTGGCGAATGCTTGAATGAAAAAAGCCTCCGAATGTTGAAAATCTTCAACGGAAATCGCCCCTGAGCTGACCATTTTTTTCCGATTTTCATAATCTTTTCCTGTCTTGGCCATTTGCGCTTTTTGTGACTCAACATCGGCTTTTAAACGGGAGACGTTTTCAAACATCTGGGCAACATTGCGGACGGTATCGGCCAGGGCATTTTTCGCTTTTTCTAATGCGATCTTCTTGTCGATTGTATCGAGTTCAACAAGGACTTGCCCCTCTTCAACTAATTGTGTGTCATTGACGGTTACTGTGGTGATATTTCCTGCAATTTGTGCAGTGACGACCACCTGGTTACCGCTGACATACGCATCCTCAGTTTTCATGTGAAAACGGAAAATGAATAACCAAAGCAGAAGGAAAATGAGTCCGATGATGACCAGTCCGACGGTTAATCCAATGAGAATTTTTTTTCTCTTTTCATTCACATCCAAATGGAACCTCCGTAGCACAGTAGCCACCGCCTAAGGCTTTGATGAGTTGTACGATAGCGGTTTTTTGTTGATATTGTAGTGAGATATAATTGAGCTGTTCTTCGATTAGGGCATTTTCTGAAACTAAATAATTTGTGAGGCTCTCGATAGAATTTCTATAACGGATGTCAGCTAAGTTTTTATTTTGAATTTTATTATCTATTAGCAGTTTTTCTGTTTCCAGGTTCTCGCTTAGGGTTCTCAGGATGACGATCTGATCGGCCACTTCTTGGACAGCTTTTAACACCGACTCATTATAACTATAAATCATCTCCTCGAATTCAGCCCTCTTCTTCCGTAAATTTGCTCTCAGCCTTCCTGCAGTGA
Source organism: Verrucomicrobiota bacterium (assembly GCA_018239985.1). Lineage (GTDB taxonomy): Bacteria > Chlamydiota > Chlamydiia > Chlamydiales > Rhabdochlamydiaceae > Sacchariniichlamydia. The sequence goes on from JAFEGK010000011.1 coordinate 36,300, forward strand.
AAATAGGGATGTGGATAGCGGGCATCACATGTCTAAAGCGGCTTCCCCAAGAGAAAAAGCGGTCGGAGAAAACACCATGCAGCCCTAAGAGTGCTAAGAGATCGATCCGGGGATAGAATTCTGCCTTTGCCGCCCCAACCATATGTGCAGCGGCCTCGATTCTCCAAATCTGGGCCATCAAATCTGATCGGCGTGTGATTAGCTCAGACGAAAGATTGCAAGGAAGGGGAATGGAAATTTCAGTATTGAGCCCAATTTTTTCCACCTCCTCACATAAATTGGGCCCTTGCCCAATCAACATGTTGAGCATATGACGGGCTATTTCAACCCGCTGAATCGAAAATTGGACGCTCTGGTTGATTTCTAACAGATGGGAATTTGTGGTGATCACCTGAGTTGAGGAATCAACGGCATTTTCTTGGCGTGTTTGTGATAGATTGAAGAGATTGGCATAAATCTTCTGTTGCTCTTGCAAAAGGGCTAACTGTTGCATCTCAGCTTGGAGTTTGAAATAGGCAGATGCCACTGAGGTGGTCAGGACTAAGATCGCTGTTTGCTGCTCGGCCATTTCTGCCATCGCTTTTCCGAGAGCTGACTGATAGATATTGCGGTTTTTCCCCCAGAAATCGATCTCGTAATTGATCTCAAGGTCGAGTCTATAATTGTCGACATGGGCAGGATAAATTTCCGGTGCAAAAGCTCTCAATATGTTAAATTTGCCCAGATTTTGATAGGCAGCAGCAGCATTTATTCCGAGTGTCGGAAAGAGGCTCGAATATTTGATGGAGGCCTCGGCCTCTGCAGAGCGAACCTGAGCGGCGACGCGACTCATGGTTGGGCTATCTTCAAGTGCTCGTTCAACCAGCATGGTTAATTGCGGATCATTAAACATCTGCCACCAGCAAGGATCGGGAAAATCTCCAGCTGCAAAACCTGTCGTGTCTACGCAGGGGGCATCGAGCATTTTGCAACAGGCTTCATCTGTTGGAATTTTCATGCAACTTGTCGAGAGCAGCAGGCATAGGAAGAGGACAATAGACTTTCGATCCATTCCTCACAAATAGGTTAAAAAAATTTTTATTTCAATGCCTTTTCGATCAGAGCTCCACCTAGACAAACGGGTCCATCATAAAAGACGATCGATTGGCGAGGGGTGATTGCCCGTTGAGGCTCGGGGAATGAGACTTTAAGCACGTTATTTTCAACGGCTTCGATGACACATTCCTGATCCTCTTGCCGGTACCGTATTTTCGATGTACAACGAAAGGGAAAAGAGGGAGGGATAAACGTCGATTCTTTGGCTAGCAGCCCCGGGGCATAAAGGGCGGGGTGGTCTGCCCCTTGCTCCACATACACCTCATTTTTATCGATGTCTTTGCTGACGACAAACCACGCTTCGCCCGGCCCACCGATTCCTAGTCCCTTCCGTTGTCCGACGGTATAATAGGCTGCCCCATCATGATGGCCGACAATCTCTCCGGCCAAATTTTTGAAATTGCCCGGCTTATAGGGGATATACTGGCTAATAAACTCTTTGAAATTCCTTTTGCCGATGAAGCAGATCCCGGTGCTGTCTTTTTTGTCGTGGACCGGGAGCCCTTGCGCCCCAGCTATTTTGCGTACTTCATTCTTAGGAAGATTCCCGACTGGAAAAAGGACCTTGTGCAGCACCTCTCGATTGACCGCGTGGAGGAAATAACTTTGATCTTTGCTCGGATCGGCACCTTTGAGCAGCTTTCCCCCTTCCGTTTGGCAGTAGTGGCCAGTAGCAAGAAAATCGGCTCCCAGACTCTTGGCCTTCTCGAAGAACACATTAAACTTGATTTCTCTATTGCAGAGGATATCGGGATTAGGGGTGTAGCCTAATTTCAGCTCCTCGACAAAATGGGAGAAAACCAGATCCCAATATTCCTGAACAAAATTGACGGTGTAGAGTGGGATATTGAGTATCGAGCAGACCTTTGCTGCATCTTCGTAGTCGGCAGTTGACTTGCAGATCCCATCTGCCCCTTGCTCCTCCCAATTTTTCATGAAAAGGCCAAGCACCTCATAGCCTTGGCTCTTGAGCAAATAGGCAGACACGGAGGAATCGACTCCTCCCGACATTCCAACAACGACCCTTTTCATGGCCACCATTTTACTTTAAAAGGGCATATGCTAAAAGAGTATAAAAAAAAGATTATGAAAATTCCGTTAAAAAATGTGACCCTAGAAGGGGATTTGGTCATCCCAAAGAACGCTGTTGGCCTGGTCATCTTCGCCCATGGCAGCGGAAGCAGCCGCCTAAGCCCCCGCAATCGGATGGTTGCCGAAGACCTCAATAAGGCCGGCCATGCCACCCTCCTCTTCGACCTCTTGACCGAGAAAGAAGACTCTGATTATGAAATGCGCTTCAATATAGACCTACTGACTGAGCGGCTGGTCGAAGTGGCTAAATACTTTGAGAAAGAAAAATTGAAGTTGGGCTTTTTCGGCGCAAGCACCGGTGCAGCAGCGGCACTAAAAGCGGCAGCTGAGCTTGGGATCAAAGTATCTGCCGTGGTATCGCGCGGTGGCCGGCCCGATTTAGCTGGAAGCAGTTTACAAAGAGTCACAGCGCCCACTCTCCTCATTGTCGGCGGTGAAGATACCGTCGTAATCGAACTCAACAGCCAAGCTTATGACGAACTGGGTGGCGACAAAAAACTGGCCATCATTGAAGGGGCATCGCACCTATTCGAAGAGCCAGGGACACTTGCGCAAGTTGCTCACTTAGCGGTGAAGTGGTTTTCCAAATTTTTCTGAAGTTTGCAGTAGCCTTTCGGGCATCCAGAGAGCGCCTCATACTGCATTTCTTCGACTTCTTTTAGATCGAGATCTTCTTCTAAATCCTCATCTTGCATAAAATGCTCCTTTTTCGATCGATTCTATGACACAGAACATTTACAAAGCAGCTCCTTTTTTTACATTGCGCACGCCAGCGTGGGCGATCGAAGATTTATCCCACATTAACCTGAACGATCGGCAACTTCTAGAGGCGATACCAAATCTAAGATGTCGCAATCCAAAGAGACTTGAGAAGACGATTTTAAATTACGCCAAGCGAATGGCGACCAGGACAACACCGTTTGGAAAATTTGCAGGAGTGATGCATGGTCGCTTTGCAGATAAGAGCGATGAGTTTCTGGATTTATCCAAGCTTTGCTTTCCTGAACCTGTAGTGCTTCCTCTGAATGGCCCTTACATTCCCAATTCTCTTTTGCAATTGAAAGGCGAGCGCTATTTTTTAGGAAGAAAATCGATCCGTGCTAGCGCTCTGCACAAGGGGAATGTCCAAACTCTATTGCAGCACCGATTTCTTGTTCCGGCAAATTCCCCTTTAACGTCATTCAATGCGACGCATTCTTCACCGATTTTCCACCTTTCAAAATCAATTGCTGAAGAGGTGGAAAAGCAGGTGGGAAAAATTGCTACCCAGAGGCCGCTCAAAGGGTATTTAAGAAAGTTTTTAGAGCGGTTTGGAATCTATCGCACCATTCCCCTGATGCAACTCTTTCGGGAAATCCGGTGGGAGAGAGAAGAGATAGTATCAGAAGAGACCGAGGCACCCTATTCACTGGACGTTTTCTGTAAAGTGTTTGACGATTCTGTGCAGATCACCCAAATTCATTGCATGGGTGGTAGTTCGATGGGCCGTTTCCTCAACGTTCTAGGAGTCGATGCGAAAAACGATCTCCAGCAATTTTTCGAGCAGGAAGAAGCTCTAGATCCTACTGCACAATTTGTCGAAATCTCCTATTGGCCCGAAAAGGGAGCCGAAATTGCAGCGATTCCCTGTTTGAGAAAGAGAGTATTCGATAATTTTTCGGACCTATACGTAGGAGCTACGGAAGAGAGGTTTTACCTCACAACAAAGGAGGGTAAATGCGAGATCATTCCGCGCGCAGGTCATCGACTCAATCCTGACAACGCCCCCGAACCGATCCGCTTCATGTTTGAAATCCACCGGACGATGGCATTTGAACAGCCACATGAGGGGAAGCCGTGGCTTAAAAGTGAGCGTGGACATCATTTCTGCGAAATTGTCGTCCCGATGCTAAGACGGCAACCTTCTAAGAGCATCGTTGCCCGCCCCCATATGATCGTCCCATTTGCAGAGAGGTGGAAATTCCCCGGTGATGAGTGGTTCTATGTGAAATTCTATACTGAAGACATCGACCATTTTCTTATTCATTATCTTGCCCCCTTTGCCCAAGCACTTGGTGTAGAATGGTATTTCCTCCGCTATGAAAGACATCTCCGTTTTCGTGCCAAAGTCTCAAGCTGTAACGTGCCTAAAGCCTGGATGGAAGATGGAGTGATCCAAAATATGGAAATCTGCTGCTATGAAAGAGAGATCGAGCGCTACGGTGGGATGGAGGGGATAGTTGAGGCAGAAAAGATCTTCTGCTGGGATACAAAAAGGGTGATTAAAGAACTGCAGTCGAAAAGAGAGGGGGGATGGGAAGCGCTGAGCGTGATTGGGTTTGCGAAGAGTTTAAGAATAGAAATTCCCGATGTGGGGCATAAGCACCTTTTAAAGGGTTTTAGAGAACATAAAACCCGGTTGTTGAAGAGTTCCATCGATGTAGATCCCTACCCATTTTGCAATCCTGGGATCGGCGATAGTCTGCTGCATATGCACTGCAATCGGTTGGGTTGCGACGAAATGAAAGCCTATGTTTGGGCAAGGCATATGCTAAATCAACCAAGGGACAGGATAGGCATGATC
>JAFEGK010000011.1:41064-104348 GCA_018239985.1 Verrucomicrobiota bacterium
GATCATGCCTATCCTGTCCCTTGGCTGACTTTGCAATCGCTTTCTGCCCATCCCGGACTAAGTAGGGTGAAAATCTCTTGAATTTTTGAAAAACACCTTGTAAAATCTAAATCAGGAACCAAAATTTCAAGGTAGTCGTCACCATGAAAAGACCTAAGTACTTAAAAGACATCGAGATGCACTTTCGCGTTCATTCAGCCTGTGCAATTTTAGGGCCGCGACAGGTGGGGAAAACTACCTTAGCAAAGATGTTTTTAGAGAAAGATAGCCCAGGGAATTTTTATTTTTTCGATTTAGAAAACCCAGAAGACTTAGCTCGGTTGGAAAACCCGATGCTCGCATTATCTAAATTGACCAGCACATTAATTGTTATAGATGAAATCCAAAGAGCTCCCGAGATATTTCCGATTATTCGTGTTCTAATTGATGACAAACAAAAAAAACAAAAATTTCTCATCTTAGGCAGTGCTTCCAGGGAGTTAATCCGCCAGTCTTCTGAAAGTTTGGCAGGAAGAATTGGCTACATGGAACTCATGCCCTTTTCGCTAGATGAAGTGGATCATGATATCGATAGGCTCTGGGTTCGAGGGGGATTTCCTCTATCTTATTTAGCTAACCATGATGAAGAGAGCCTTCTTTGGAGACAGTCCTATATTTCCACTTTTTTAGAAAGGGATATACCAAATTTAGGATTTCAAATCCCCCCTCAACAAATGCGCCGATTTTGGCTCATGCTCGTCCATTATCATGGTCAAATATTCAACACTCACGAACTGGGAAAATCGCTCGGAATTTCCGATCATATGGTCAGAAAGTACCTCGATATTTTGGCAGGGACTTTTATGGTTCGTATCCTTCTTCCCTGGCATGAAAATTTGGGGAAAAGGCAAATCAAATCTCCCAAAATCTATTTCCGAGATAGTGGGATTCTCCATGCTCTAGTTGGCATTCGCAATCGGAAAGAGATGGAAATTTATCCCAAAATGGGCTCATTTTGGGAGGGATTTGCATTAGAAGAGATCATTCGTCAAACAGGGGCCTCTGCTGAAGAGTGCTATTTTTGGGGAACTCATGGAAATGCAGAATTAGATTTACTCATTATGAAGAATGGAAAGAGAATTGGTTATGAATTTAAGTATGTAGATGCACCCAGAATCACTTCTTCAATGCGGATTGCCTGTGAGGATTTAAAATTGGATCATCTCTATGTAATATATCCGGGATCATCCACATTTCCTCTTTCTGAAAAAATAACTGCACGTGCTCTTTCGAGCTCAATCAATAAGCCTTAGAGATATTATCCCATTTCCTGTATCATTAATCCATGCCTGGACAACTCCTTCTACTTCCCAATCTCCTCAACAAAGAAGCAGAGCATCAGCTCTATTTCCCCATCTCGGTAGACCGTGCGGTCCAATCCATCACTGGGCTTATTGCCGAGAACGAAAAAGAGGGGAGGGCCTATTTAAAGCGCTTTGGGGTGACGGTTCAAGGTTTCCCGATCAAGCTCCTCAATGAACACTCGCAAGATATCGAAGAGCTATTGGCCCCAATGAAAAACGGTGAGCGGTGGGGGCTGATCTCAGATGCCGGCCTACCAGTTCTGGCCGATCCGGGCTATTTGCTCGTCAGACGGGCTAGGATGCTGGGGATTGCGATTGAGGCCTTCATTGGCCCCAGCTCCCTCATTTTGGCTCTCATGCTTTCGGGCCTCCCAGCGCAGCGGTTTTCCTTCCATGGCTATTTTCCCTATGAGCCGGAAAAGGCTCTCAAAAAACTCGAAGAGCGCTCAAGAGAGGAAAAAGCGACCCAGGTTTTCATAGAAACGCCCTATCGAAATGAAAAAATGCTCGCCACTCTGCTAGCGACTCTTTCGGATTCTACCGTACTTTCGGTGGCCTGGGATCTCACGATGCCCACGCAGGGAGTCGAAACCTATCCAGTCAAGGACTGGAAGAGGCGGCCTCTGCCTAATATTCATAAGCATCCGGCCGTATTTCTGTTTTTAAGCCAATAAGATTGAGCGTTTTACAAATCCTTCCTTCAAATAAGGAAAGAATTGCATGATTCTTTCCTTGTTTGAGGGAAGGTTTTTTATCCCTCCCGTCTTGGTAAGGGATATTAATACTATTTTTTACTTTCTTTTTATTATGTTGTATCGGTATCATTTATGTCGAAAATAAACCAATTAAAGGATCAAAATGAGTTCTGTCATTCGCTATGAACGTATAACCGAGGACCATAATCACAATTGTATCGATTGCCAAAGGGCGTTTAGAAGCTATGATAATGTCATTAAATGTGATATCGGACATGTTTTTCATCAAAGCTGTTGGCCAGGAGCATGCTCTACTGCGATTTGCAAAAACCGCCGTTGGGAAGAAAATTTGGCATTAGCAAAGATATCCGGTTCGATAGCCGTTCTGGCTCTTATTTGCGTTACCTTATTCAAAGTCAGTAACAACTAATCGGCAATTTTCTTCGGGTGCCTATTAAGGCACCCTCTTAGCTACTGCGAAATTATCCTTAGCATCTTTCGGTGTCTCTTGGTCGAGGAAGATAAACTTGTTGTTTTCGACTGAGATTAACCAGTTGCCACCCTTATCGGGGTTGGTTAGGATTTTTTCTGCGATCGGATCTTCGAGCTCCTGCTCGATCACGCGGCGCAGGGGCCTAGCGCCCATTGCGGGGTCAAACCCTTTGGAGCACAGGTAATCCTTGGCTTTGTTGTCGAGCGCGATGTGGATATTTTTGCGGAGCAGTCTCTTCTGCACTTTCTCGATTTCGAGGTCGATCACTTTGAGCAGATGACTCTTGTCGAGAGGTCTGAAGATCACGATCCCGTCTAAGCGGTTGAGAAACTCGGGCTTGAACCCTTTCTTAACTGCCGAATCGATCTTCTCTTGCATGCTCTTGTAATCGATCATCCCTTCAGCTACCCCAAAGCCCATTTCGCTCGATTTGCGAATCAGGTCGGCTCCAAGGTTGGAGGTCATGATGATGATCGCATTACGGAAGTCGATCTTGCGACCAAAGGCGTCTGTCAGGCGTCCCTCTTCGAGAATTTGGAGCAGGAGGTTCATCACATCGGGGTGGGCTTTTTCCACTTCGTCAAACAGGACGACGCAGTAGGGGCGCTGACGCACTTGCTCGGTCAGCTGGCCACCCTCTTCGTGGCCGACGTACCCCGGAGGGGATCCGGTCATGCGGCTGATGGCAAATTTTTCCATGTACTCGGACATGTCGATTTGGATCAACGCATCTTCTCCACCAAACATTTGGATTGCTAATTGTTTGGCCAGAAGGGTTTTTCCTACGCCGGTAGGGCCAAGGAATAGGAAAGCTCCGATAGGGCGTCTTGGATCTTTAATATCGGCCCGGCTACGACGGATAGCGCGGCAGACGGTATGCAGAGCATCATCTTGCCCGACGACGGTTCCTTTAAGCTCTTCTTCCATTTTGAGAACTCGTTGGGTCTCGTTTTGGGTAAGGCGAGTGACTGGAATACCGGTCTGTTTGCCGACAATAAAGGCCACTTCGTCTTCATCGACAATCACTTTTTGCTGCTCTTTGGCGTTTTCCCACTCTTCAATGATCCGCTGGAGCTCAAGACGTAATTTCTTTTCATTATCCCGTAGCTTTGCAGCTTTTTCGTACTCTTGTTTATTGATCGCATCTTCTTTGGCGATGCGTGTATCTTCGATCTCTTTCTCGTATTTAGTGATCTCTTCAGGTTGGAGCATAGAGCCAACGCGGGCTTTGGCTCCAGCTTCGTCGATCAGGTCGATCGCCTTATCTGGGAGGTAGCGGCCAACAAGGTAACGGTCAGACATGTAGACGGCGCCGCGGATCGCATCATCTGTGTAGATGCATTTGTGGTGCTCTTCGTATTTGGGCTTTAATCCTGTCAAAATCGCGACGGTGTCTTCGAGCGATGGAGGAGCCACGAGGATTTTTTGGAAACGGCGCTCTAAGGCTGCATCCTTTTCGATGTGTTTGCGGTATTCATCGAGCGTTGTTGCGCCGATGACTTGGATTTCGCCTCGAGAGAGGGCTGGTTTTAAAATATTGGAAGCGTCGATGGCCCCCTCCGCAGCTCCTGCGCCCACAATCGTGTGGATTTCGTCGATGAAAAGGAGGATGTTTCCATGTTTTTTCACCTCGTCCATCACCGCTTTAATCCGCTCTTCAAATTGACCCCGGTATTTTGTTCCGGCGATCATTAGAGTCAGGTCGAGAGAAATAAGCTTTTTCTTAGAGAGATTATCGGGTACTTCTCCTTGGACAATCGCCTGTGCAAGCCCTTCGACGATAGCAGTCTTTCCGACGCCAGCTTCGCCAATGAGCACAGGGTTATTTTTCCTGCGGCGGCAGAGGATCAGGATCAGCCTTTCGACCTCTTCTTTACGTCCGATCACCGGATCGAGTTTTCCTTCGCGGCACAGTTCAGTCAGGTCGTGCCCATAAGCGCGTAGAGCAGGGAGCTTGTCAGCAATCGGGGCGCCTGGAGCCGCTTTTTCTCCCGGTTTGGCTCCCGGTGTGATTGACCCTGAGCTTCCCATAGGAGGTAGTTGTAAGTTAAAGGTTTCAAGTTCTTTCAAGACCTCTTTGCGGATGTCCTTGAGATTCACATTGAGGTTTTCGAGCACTTGAGCCGCGACTCCGTCGGTTTGGCGGAGGAGGGCGAGGAGAAGATGCTCTGTGCCCACATAGTTGTGGTTGAGGGCTGCAGCCTCTTCATTGGCAAATTCGAAGACTTTTTTCACTTTGCCTGTCAGTGCTGGGTCACCATAGACCTGAATTTCAGGGCCAAAGCCGACAAGACGCTCGACCTCGGCTCGGACAGTTTCATAGTCGAGGTTGAGGTTGCGCAGGACGTTAACGGCGATCCCTTGGCCAAGTTTCAAAAGTCCAAGGAGGACGTGCTCTGTACCGAGATAGTTATGGTTGAGCCGCTGCGCCTCTTTCTTGGCTAGCTTGATGACTTGCTTTGCTCTGTTGGTAAATTTATCAAACATCATATTAGTAGGACCCCTTCCGGCACATTATCTTCTAAAGCCCTTTTTTCTCAAAATAGAGAATGTTTATCAAGAAAACTTTTTATTTTTTCAAAAGAACGGCACGCAAATCATTGACCCTGAAAAAACAATTGATTATGATTAACCCATTATGCAAGCGGTTGATCAAGAAGAAAAAGATTTAATGGGTAGAGTGCCACCTGGCGCCACCTTTCGTCATTATAAAGGAAAACTATACAAAATTATCCAAATTGGTCGACACACCGAAGAGCATTCGTTGCAAGTGGTCTACCAGGCTCTCTATCGTACGGACGCTTATGGAGATCATCCGATATGGATCCGTCCGCTGAAAATGTTTTTAGAGAAAGTCACGATCAATGGACAAGAGGTCCCCCGTTTTGAACACGTACATTGAATGGAATATCCTCGATACTGGGGTCGGGTCCGCCGAGGAAAATATGAGGCTCGATGCAGAGCTGCTTGAGACCCTCGATTCCCACGCGTTGCCTATCCTCCATTTTTATGAGTGGGATGGGGACTGTGCCACCTATGGCCATTTTGTCAATCCGGCCGATTTCCTCCATTTAGAGGAGGCGAAAAAACGGGGATTAAACCTGGCCAAGCGGCCGACGGGTGGCGGAATCGTCTTTCACATTTGGGATTTAGCCTTTTCAGTGTTGATTCCTTCGGGCCATCCCTATTTTTCAGAAAACACCCTGGATAATTATGCCTTTGTCAATACTCGAGTGTTGGCTGCGGTGAAAAATAGGATAGGGAAAAATGCTACCCTCATTCCTGAAAATGCCCCAGCTTCTGATGTTTCTTGCACTCGCTTTTGCATGGCCCAGCCGACAAAATACGATGTGGTCTTAAATGGAAGGAAAATAGCAGGGGCAGCACAGAGGAAAACCAAAAAAGGGTTTTTGCATCAGGGGACGATCGCCTTGCAAATGCCCTCGGAAGAGTATCTCAAGCCGATCGTAAAATCTGCGTATGTTTTAGAGGGGATGATGGCGAGCACCTTTCCTTTGCAAGTAGAGCGGAGAATTCTTAAGAGTGAACTGGAGAACCAATTTGTATGTCAAATAAAACAGCAATAACCCCAACTAGAGAAGAAAATTATCCAGAATGGTATCAACAGGTGATCAAGGCAGCTGACCTTGCTGAAAATGCTCCCGTCCGCGGATGCATGGTTGTCAAGCCTTGGGGCTATAAACTGTGGGAAAACATCCAATTTCAGCTCAATCAAGAGTTCAAGGTGATCGGAGTAGAAAATGCCTATTTCCCTCTCTTTATCCCCTTAAGCTACCTTGAAAAAGAGGCCAAGCATGTCGAAGGATTTGCCAAAGAGTGCGCCGTCGTCACCCACCACCGGCTTGAGATGAACAAAGAAGGAAAGCTCGTTCCCGCATCGCCACTCGAAGAGCCGCTCATCGTCCGCCCTACCTCAGAAATGATCATCGCTGAGATGTTCTCTAAATGGATCACCTCCTACCGCGATCTACCGCTTAAAATCAACCAATGGGCAAACGTAGTCCGGTGGGAAATGCGTCCCCGCATTTTCCTCCGCACCGCAGAATTCCTTTGGCAAGAGGGGCATACCGTCCATGCCACCCGCGAAGAGGCGCAAGAACAGGCTCTCAGCGTCCATGCGATCTACAACCGGTTCGGCCACGAAGTGCTCGCCCTACCGTTCATCATAGGCGAAAAGACCGAAAGCGAGCGGTTCCCCGGCGCTGATGCCACCTACACGATCGAAGCGATGATGCAAGACCGAAAAGCGCTCCAAGGGGGGACTTCTCACTTCCTCGGACAACATTTCTCAAAGGCCTCAAATATTAAATTCCGCACAGCTGAAGGGAATGAAGAATTTGGTTGGACCACCTCCTGGGGCGTGACAACGCGATTGATCGGCGCCATGGTGATGACCCATAGCGACGATGACGGCCTCGTTCTCCCTCCTCGAATCGCCTCATCGCATATCGTCATTCTTCCTGTCATCCACAAAGAGGGAACTGGCGATGAAGTATTCAGTTATTGCAATAAGCTCGCTGATGCACTTAGAAAAATCAGCTATCATGGGCGTCCACTCGAAGTGATTATCGACACGCGCGACATCCGCGGTGGTGAGAAGACATGGGGCTGGATCAAAAAAGGGATCCCACTGCGGCTAGAAATTGGGCCTCGCGATATTGCAGAAGATAAAGTGATGCTTTGCCGAAGAGATCAATCGCACAAAGAGAAGAGCTTCGTCCGAAGAGACGAGCTGCTTGAGAGCATCGCCGATATTTTGGATGACATCCAAGCGACACTTTATCAAAAAGCGCTCAAATATCGAGACGAGAATATCGTCAAAATCGATGATAAAGAGACCTTTTATGCCTTCTTCACACCGAAAAATAAAGAGAAGCCCGAAATCCACGGCGGCTTCGCCCTGACCCATTGGTGTGGCGACCCCGCAGTCGAAGAGCGGGTCAAAGAAGACCTCAACGTCACCATCCGCTGCATCCCCATGGAAGGGGAGAAGGAAAAGGGGATCTGTCCTTTTACCGGAAAGGCTAGTCCTCAGAGGGTCATATTTGCGAAGGCCTACTAAGAAGCTGTACTAAAACCATGTGTCGTCAAGATTAGGGATCATTTTGGCCAATTTTTAGTCATTGCGCTGAGGGTTGTATTGAATGAAATACAGCCCTCAGCGCAATGACTAAAAATTGGCTCAAAAGGACCCTAATCTTGACTGACATCTGGTTTTAGTACAGCTTCTAAGAGACTGTTAACGACTCAAGTTGCTGCCCTGATCGTTAGAAGACTCAAAGATCTGGAAAGCCTTATCGAAAATCCTAAAATGCCCACAAAACATCCCTTGATGGAAATCCTCGAGGCTTATGATGAGATGAAAGTGGAGTGCCCTGGGCTTCTCTATCTCTTCAAGGATTTCATAAGCGAACCTTCCGAACTAAAGGCACTAGACTTGCATGCGGCGCCTTGGAACAAGCCCCCCACTCGCTCCTCTCACGCCTATTTGAGGCTCGGGTTAATAATTCCGATTAGGACTTGAGGAAGAAAGCCAAAAGCCTTTAATTGAGACCTCTAGTGGGTCCGCATCCGCCAGATTCGAGTTTTTATCCTAAATCCCCTATATCCAAAGGGATATGTCAAAAATGCGAGAATCTGCCCTTTGCATTCGTTCGGTTTTTGTGAAAAATGACAAAAAAATCAACGTATTTCTGTGAAAAAATCACGTTTTTCTAACGTTTTATTGCCTAATAATGGATAAATAGGCAACATAGGCTTATGGAAAGAGAGTTTTATCAAAAATTACTTAAGTGGAAAGGTTCAAATTTACGCAAGCCCTTGGTATTAAGGGGGGCTCGCCAGGTAGGTAAAACATATATTTTGACCGAATTTGCAAAGCGAGAGTATGAGGATCATGTCTATATCAATTTTGATGAAAACCCTCACTTTGCAAGTTTTTTTAATGAAGATTTAGATCCCGACAGAATTATCAAGGAACTCAACATCTTTTTCAAAAAGAAGATTCTTCCTGGTTCAACACTAATCGTATTAGATGAAATTCAGGAATGTCCGCAAGCTTTAGCATGTCTGAAATATTTTTGTGAAAAAAGGAATGAGTATCATTTGGCTACAGCCGGTTCTTTACTTGGAGTAAAGCTGACGAAGGGATTTCCTGTTGGTAAGGTGAATTTTCTCGATCTTGCCCCATTGAACTTTTTTGAATTTTTGACTGCAAGCGGTGAGCGGGAATTAGTTGGTATGCTCGAAGACATGGATCATCCGAAACCGATCTCCGAAATATTTCATAATAAATTAACCTCTCTTCTAAAATATTACTTTATTATAGGGGGTATGCCAGAAGCTGTTGATACCTATTTGAAAACAGAAAATCTAAGCCAAGTCAGGGAAGTGCAAAAAGAAATTCTGGATGCTTATATATTAGATTTTGCAAAGCATGCGCCAAAAGATGAGGTCATGAAAATTATGGCTATATGGGAATCTGTCCCTAGTCAATTGGCCAAAGAGAATAAAAAGTTCATCTTTTCGGCAATTCGCAAAAGCGCTAGAGCCAGGGAATTTGAAACATCTCTACAATGGCTAAAGAGTGCGGGACTCATCATCAAGTCTAATCACATTTCTACTCCCAAGCTACCCTTAGATGCTTATGCGGATAAACAAGCCTTTAAGGTGTTTTTACTCGATGTAGGCCTGCTTGGGACAATGAGTAAACTTGATCCTAGAATTATTTTAGAAGGTGATCAACTTTTTCAGGAATTCAAAGGAGCTTTAGTAGAAAATTTTGTAGCAATAGAGCTTCATGATAAGCATTTTGAGGAACTTTATTATTGGACAAGCGAGGGAGTCGCAGAAGTAGATTTTGTAATTTCCACGGAACAACATATTTTTCCTCTTGAAGTAAAGGCCGTTTTTTCTAAAAAGAAGAAAAGCCTTACAGTGTATGATGAAAAATTTTCAAAAGAAGAGAATGCTCCTTTAGTATTGTCCAGAGCTTCCTTAAGAAATTTTACTCTTGATGGAAAGCTTGTCAATTATCCATTGTACGCTATCAGTCTATTCCCTCGCTTTCGCCAATAGGTTGAGCCGCACCTCAACCATAACCTCGGGATAGGTTCAGAGGAGAAATTAATAATTTGAATCATTCGAAGGCAAAGTGGTCAAAGAATTGGCTGAACAACTTTTGACTGAGTAGCCGTTCTCAATCTTTATCAGCGCTATAAAAAAAGGCGATCTTTTGTGCTATAAATGTGATTATCCCAATGATAATCAGAATGATGCTAAGGGGAATTTGATTTTTTTCATTTAGTAGTACCGTCGACATTGATCCAAAAGCTCCTCCTAAAATTTGGATACATCCAAATAAAGCCCCAGCAAATCCGGCAGTCCTTGCAAAGGGATCAAGGGCCCCTGCAAAAGAATTGGTAAAAGTAATGCCACCTCCAAAGGCATATGTGAGCATTGGGATCATAACCCCAAGGACGTGCAAGGAAAGGAAGAGGCCTGAGATCAACATGACAATGCCAGAGAAAAACATTACGGTGATTCCAATGATGAGCATTCTATCTCTTCCCAGCGATCGTACGAACATTTTATTAAAAATACCGCCAGCTCCTAATCCTATTGCAATGAAAAGTCCAAGCTTTCCATAGCCAATAGAGCCTAATCCGATGATATTTTGAAAGAGAAATGGAGTAGAGGTCATATAAGCGGTAAATCCCCCAAAGGCCAAACCAGAGCACAGGCTATAGCCCATGAAAACAGGGCTTTTGAGCAAAACAAAATAATGGTGCACCATGAATTTGAATTTTAGAGCTAACGGATTAAGATTTTTGTTCGTTTCTGGTAACCAAAACCAGACAGAGATCAGGCCAAAGAGTGTGAATACAAGAAGAAAAAGAAAATTGAACCGCCAGCCTATATAGTGTTGAATATATCCTCCAATTGCTGGAGCAATTGCAAACAGGATCGATGTGCCGAAGATGATATAAGATCCGAAATGTGAGAGATCATTGCCAGAATGGACATCTCTTCGAATCGCTCTTGCCAATGTCGATCCAGCACCTAAGCCAAAGCCTTGGATCAAGCGCCCTAAAATTAACAAATAAATTGAAGGAGCAAAAATGCAAAGGAGGGTACCAAATAGACTTAGCGTAAGGCCTCCGAAAGCCACTTTTCGTCTTCCGATTTTGTCTGACAAGGGGCCATAAAAGAGTTGTGAAAGGCTAAAGCTTACCAAATAAAATGTCAGGGAAAGTTGCGAGAGTATTTCTGTAGTCGATAAATCGACTTCGATGAAAGGCAAAGAGGGCAAATAGACATCTGTTGCAACTAAACCGATTGAAGATAAAATCAATACGGTCAAAAAAAAGGAGTGTAAATGACGTAAATTAAATTCCAATCCATTAGACATTATATTTTTCGTATATCAAATTCTGATATATCGAAACAACCCGATGAACCTATCCTAATAAAATTTTTCGCCGATTTTCTTTTCAAATTTTGGGGGTCATATTCGGAGAGTGATATTACCCCNNATAAAATTAAAAAAACCCCCCCCCCCCCCCCCAAAAAAAAAAAAAAAATTTGAAAAGAAAATCGGCCCAAACACATTCACAGTGAGAGTCTTGCGATAAAATGGCGTTTTTTTCTATGGTTATGCGTGAATTAAAATAAAAAATGCAGTATAATTTTGATATGAATAAAATCGATCAAAATCCAGGAATTAATTCAAATCAATCGGTTGACGTTGATGAGAATTCGCATCAACTTTTAGAAAGCCGTGTCGATGAGATCGGACGCATTTATTTAAAACAACAAACTCCCGATGGCACGATTTTAGTGCGCATACTTGATCTAGATAATTCAATAAGGGTACTATCTTCTAACAACGAATTCGAAGCAGTAGACACCAACAATCAGTATCAACTTTTAGAGTGTTTTATTAGTAAAATCGGTGGCATTTTTTTGAAACAACGAACTCCGGAAGGTATTATTATAGACCGCTACTTAGGCCTAAACAATACACTTTATATAGGGCAATTCGAAAAGTGGCAAGGTCATGGGCAAGGTAAATTGATTACAGCTAAAGGCGAGGTCTATGAAGGACAATTTAAAAATTGGAACCCTCATGGGCAGGGTAAATTAATTAAATCTGATGGTGGAGTCTATCAAGGACAATTTGAATACGGACAGATTCAAGGGATGGGAACATTGATTGAAGCCGATGGATTTATCTATAAAGGGCAATTTGAAGATGGGATCCCTCATGGGTGGGGTAAAGCGATTTTGCCTGATGGCTTTGTTTATGAAGGGCAATATGAACAAGGGGAAGCGCATGGAATACATGTGCGGTCTAAAAAGAATCTCCCGAGTCAAATGGCTGAGTTTCAAAATGGGGCGCAAATGGAAGATTGGCGCCTAGAACAGGGGCTAAGCGCTTAGTAACCCAACTTACCTCCTACCTTGCCCGAAGAGGCTAGCTGCAACCCATGATCTACTGCGTTTCTCTCCTCGCCAAGGTGACCACCTTGGCTTCGTCGAGAATCTTGTATCTCATCTCTTTCGCCCAGCTCTCGGGCAAGGTAGGGGGCAAGTTGGGTTAGTATTTATTTTTTTATCCTGACCATCCTGCCTATCCTGTTCTCTTTTTGTACCCTTTTCCTTGAAGAAATTCGCATTTGTTGAAAACGGCCCGAACCGTTACAATGGGACCTACTAAGAATAAGGTGGTTCCATGCTCGGTTTCTTTCGCAAGTACCAAAAAGGGTTTTTCATTGTAGTCACGTTTTTTATCGTGGTCTCTTTCGTATTTTTCGGCACCTATGGGGCTTTCACCAAAAGTGAAAGCATGCCCGATCGGGAGATTGGACATCTTGTAGATGGTTCAGTATTAAAAGAGCAAAAGCTCCACGCGCTTCTTCGCTTATTGCAGTATGGTGCAGAAGAGGGGGGGCACAATGTCAACTTGCTCTCTGATAGTTTGGTCCATCGGGAGCTTATCCTTTCTGGCTTAGGCGAAATGCTCGCTGAGCACCATTTTGATGAAATTAAAGAGGAGATGGCTGCTCGATGGAAACGGGCGAAGCATTATAGCCCCTATGTGCATCCTTATAATTCTGCGATCAGCGCAAAAAATGTCTGGTCTCAATATTGTCCCAAAATGATTGGACTTCTCGAAGAGGTCAAAAAGGCACCTGAAGAGTTCTCCAAGGAGCAGTTGCCACTTCTATTTGCTTTGTATGCTGCTCAGGCCGATTTCCCACCGCAGCTTCTGCATCAAATGCTCTATTACAACCAAGGGCAGCAGACGCGGCCAGATCCGGGGTTACCGCAGGCCAACGTCGCTTTATTTGGATTTGAGACGGTCTCTGATTGGTTTGGCGAAAAATTTGTCGAGGAGATTGGAAAGCTAATTCTCAATTGTGCCTGTATTGCTAGGGAAGAGGGATACAAGGTTAGCAAAGAAGAAGCGAGAATCGATCTATACTCGAATGTCTATCGAGGGCTAAAGGCGTATAGCCAGGGGAAAACTCTCACTAATGAAGAAGCGGAAAAAGTCTTTAATCAGCAGATTCGGATGATGGGCTTGGATGAAAATCTGGCTACAAATCTTTGGCGCGAGGTTCTCTGTTTCCGCCGGATGTTCGATGAGGTGGGCAATGCAGTTTTTGTCGACAGCTTGGCCTATAATCAATTCAAGAGTTTTGCAAAACCTGCCCAGCGGATTTGCAGATACTCATTGCCCCATCACCTGCAGTTTGCCAATTTCCGCGAAATGGTCAAATTCCAGCGCTATTTGGAGATTGTCGCAGCTGGAGATTTTGTCGATCTGCCAAAGAGCTTGAAAAGGGCCGAAGAGGTCATGAATCGGCATCCAGAGCTTGCCTATAAAGAGTTCGAAATCGAAGTGGCGACTGCGACTAAGGAAGATGCGGCCGCCCAAGTGAGCTTGAAAGAGACTTGGAAGTGGGAAGGAGAAAACTTCGATCAGCTCAGAAAGGAATTCCCAAGCATTGTCAATTGCAAATCGGCCCAATTCGAAGACAGAATGGATGTGCTCGATAAATTAGACGAGGCGACCCGTTTTAAAGTCGATCAATTTGCTCGTATGGCAATTGTTGATGCAGATAGCAGCCGCATTGACGCCGCGTTAGCATCTGCTAGGGGAGAGAGGCAGAGGGTAAAAGTGGCGCTTGGCAAAGTGGCCAGCCCATTTTCTGGGCAACATTTCTTGGGGCTTTTGGAAGTTGAGGATCCCGCTCTCAATCGGTATAGTGTCGACGGCGAAACTTTCTATGCGATTAGAGTTTTGGACAAAGGAAAGGGATGGAATCTCTTTTCCTTTGAAGAGGCCGATATGGATCAGGTTCTCGATAAATTTCTCCTCACTGCCTATAAAGATACCAGCGATCAATCGGCGGCAAAGATGTATGCCGATCTGCTCAAGTCGATCGACATCAAGACGAATCAGCTCGACGATTATGCCAAACATAGATTTGATCGTTATTTGAGCGCGATGCGCAAATTGGCGATCGAAAATCCGGCTGCGTTCGAAGAGGCGCAAAGTGGTTTGTGGGCTCTAGTTGCAAGAGAAGAGATAGTCAATGAGCCAACTTTGGCTGTAGGCGACTTCTCTACGGTGAAAGAAGGGCAATTCTTCAAATTGCTAGAGAATGTTGAAAACAAAGCTACAGATGCAGAGATCGCCTCTGTGAAGGAGCACCTCAAGCGGGATGCCGAACAAGAGCTGATGCGCAAACTACTTAAAAGATTGTAATGGAAGAAAATCTCGACCCCATTTCTCCGATTCTGCCGATCGATTTTTTCAATACACAGATCGATCTGCATGAGGTGGAAAAGGGAGAATTGAAAAAAAAACATCTTCTCCCCGATTTCTCCGACCTCCTCGCCGAGGACCATTTTGCCGATGTGTCGATGGGATGGGAGCAGAAAGGACTCCACTTTGCCATTGAGGTGCATTATCCATTTGCTGAGGGAGATGGTGTCGAGCTATTCATCGACACACGGGACCTGAAAACGGCAGGGTTTGTTACCCGTTTTTGCCACCATTTTCTCATTGAAGGGACGACTGCTCAGGAGATCACAACCTTTCGTACCGACGACAAACATGAGCTTTGCAATTCGAGCCTGATCGAGGTGAAGGGCAACTTTCCAAAGAAGAATTATTCCTTACACATTTTTATCCCGGCTGAGTGCCTACATGGGTATGACCCCACTTCATTCGATCGGCTTGGATTTGCCTACCGGATTAACCGCGATGAAGGAAATCGGCAACACTTTAGTCTCTCTTCTGACTACTTCGCAATTGAAAAAGAGCCGAGCCTCTGGAGCTCGCTTCTATTCAAATGAGTCATAGTCTATCGGCTCTGTTTGGGTCCGCTGGATTTCTGGTTCCTTCCCTTCAATCATGGTCGCCACAACAGCCGTCACATTGTCTGTGCTCTTTTTCACTCTGAGAGCATAGTCGACAGCAATTTTCGCAAAATCGGCCGCTTCATCACGCCAGTGCTGGGCGAAGAGGTCTTGAAGTTCCTGTATCGATGCAAAATCGAATAGCCCGTCGCAAGCACAAAGGATCCTATCCCCTGGTCTGAGTTGTAACTGTGAGCAGACCGGTAAATGACTTAGGGCACTTTGACCATGTTCTTTAGCTTGATGATCTCCAAGGGAGCAGCAAAGGTTAAGCCCGCCAAAACGGCGCTCTTTGCCTTGTAACTGAACCCATTTTCCAAATTCTTCCTGAGTGAGAATTTGACGTACCTTTTCGACGCATTCCGGGGTATCCCAATTCTTTATTGGGGACATCGGAATCGCGTAGACAGCCCCTTTATGTTCTCGGAAAACGACGATTTTAGAGTCGCCTATATTCCCGACGCTTAAAATCCCATTCACCCGTTCAATTAGAGCCACCGCCGCAGTTGTCCCTGCAATGACATTTTTCGGAAGGCTATTGTGAGTCATTTCTGCCCACTTTTCACAGGCAGATTGAAAATGAAAATTATTAGAGCGAAATCGCTCAAGGAGATGTTCTTTTGCAGAATTGACAACTTGGGTTGCCATTTTGAGACCATCTTGTGGCTCACCACTGCGCAGTCTCTTTTTATCGATAAGTCCGTGTCCATCACAAACTAGGATCAAGGTTCCCAGTTTTCCAGATTCGACCAGGTGGCGATCCTCCATCGAGGGTCGAATCCCTTGCTGAGAGCAATCAGTTGATTCGACACGAAAAGGGTCAAGCAAACGCTTTTTTGTGTTAATGATGGAATCGTCCCTTACAAGACCGTGTTCTCCATCTGCTTGAAATCGGGCTGCATTAAGCCTAAAAGCGGGGCCAGAATTGAGCGGGGGGATATGCCAAAGATCGCGGGGTGTGAGAGGGCCTACAGTATAACTTCTTGGTGACAATGGAACTTCTGTTTCATCTTCACGACCTATTTCCATTGGAGCTGAACTAAACCCAATATATGGGTCGGGTGAAGGGATAGCCTGAAGCCTTTCCATATTAAACCTCCTGGTTTAGTGAAAAAATGATAGCATAAACGGCCGATTTCATGTAAACTTCTCGGATTATGAAGTACACTGAATCGCACGAATGGATCACTGTTAAAAATAGTTCTGGCAGAGTGGGGATTTCAGCCTATGCGCAAACGGAACTAGGCGACGTCGTCTATATTGAGCTTCCTAAAGTGGGCCAGATAGTCAAAGCGAAAGAAGAGGTTGCGATCCTTGAGTCGACAAAGGCCGCCGCCGATATTTATAGTCCGGTCTCAGGGCGGGTCACCGCGGTTAACCCAAAACTTTTAGAAAATACCCAGTTACTCAATTATTCCCCCGAGCAAGAGGGGTGGCTCTATGAAATTGCCCTTTCAGATCCTTCAGAGCTTGACACTTTGCTCGATGAAGAGCAATATCATCAGATGATTTCTTAAGAGGTGCTATGCGGCGCAAATCGTTAATTATTATTCCCATTATTTTCTTTGCAGCTCTGTTTCTCCTGCGGCATCAAGTTGTCGTGGTAGGAACGAAGGTTTGCTTAAATAAAACATTTGAGCAGCATGTAGGTTATAAAGATGTCTCGTCCCGCAAAGGCAAAGTGGTCGTCGAGGGGCTCCAAGTCCGCGACAAACAGATGTTGCTCGTTGTAGAGGAGATGGAATTTGGCCTTAATTTTAGAAAGGTGCTCGCTCATCCGAAAGGCTTTATCACTCTTTGCCGCAAGGGGATCACCAATTGGAATGAAGCCTTTATAGCTCTCAAGCGGTATGGCAATGGGTTGTCGATTCAAAACGGGGTTTTACAGCTCGAAGGGGAGCGTTATTATTTCCAGTTTGAAAATGGGAATTTGGCCATCAGCCACGACCCTAGCTTGAAAGACCATCCGTTCCTGGAGGCCTATTTCAACGTCAGAAAAGATCAGGTCAGTGTTCAGCTGACTGTGCAGAATGTGCCGAGCCAGCGGCTTCTGCGGCTGGCCTCTTTTGTTGCTCCCACCTATTTGGCAGATTTGCAGGAACCGCAAGGGCAGATAGAACTTAAAGCACACGCCGTCATTAAAAAGAACGGAGAATTAGCTGAGCTGTCAACCCGTTTTGGACTGGAGAATTTTCAGGTCTTCTATCCTAAGATGGAAGTAGCTCTGCAGACGAAAAAGTTGATTGGTGCTTTCAATTATCCCAAAGGAAATCGGGATCTACCCCTCTGGAAAAGAACCGAATGCAAGGCCCTGTTAGAAAAGGGGAGTCTCATTTGGGGAGAAAAATTAGCCCTTTCGAATTTAAATGGAAATCTTAGCTTAGATCCTAATCTCGATCCCTCCCTCTTCTTAAAGGGAGAATTGGCAGACGAAGGGCGACCTTTGCAACTGCAGCTCGAAGGGAAAGGGGCCGTACACGAAGATCAAGCCTATTGGCTCGAATTTGGATTGAGTCTCAATAATCGACAAGGGACAGAATGTGGAGCGTTTCTCTCAATTTGCCGCCCACAAGCTAATGACCTGGTCGTTCAGTTAGAAGCAGATAACCTCCTGGCTGGACAAGTCGAAATGCTCAAGGGCTATTTTGCCAAATCGATTCCTAGAGTAAAAGAATGGGAAGTGAAAGAAGGGGCGATAGGCGGCAAACTGGTTGCCCTTTTTGAAAAAGGGGAACTTGCCCATTTCGAGGTCCAAGATCTGGTGGGAAAAAATATTGTCCTGGCGCAAACGAATAAAAAAGAGCCGCTCTGTTTTTCAACTATTCGGGGTGAGGGGCGACTTTTCGATACATTCAATGTGGAATTGGCTCTTTCAGCGCCCGATTTATTCGCCTTCATCTCGCCCGAATTCAAAGAAGCCTATGCCAATTACCGCTATGATGACATGGCCCATCTCTCGATGAACATCAAATTTGGTAAAAAAGAGGTAGAGACATCTGCTCAAGTGGATTTTATCCAGCAAAAACAAACCGTTCAATTTGGGTATAAGAGCAAGACCCCATTTCCTGCGTCTATTCAAGAGATTTCAGAAGGGTGGCTCCATAGCGATAGACTCACTCACATGGTCTATGGCCCCTTTGTCAGGCTCGCCAATGAGGATCTCGATCTTTATGGAACGATCGATTTGACCGCAAGCTACGATGGGAAACAGGTCGACTGTACTCTCCAAATTGATGAGTTTCTCTGTAAACACCCCCTGCTCGATTTCAAAGTCTCATCGATCGGAGAGAAAGGGAAAACTCAAGGCAGAGCTAAATTCAGCTATGACCTTGGCTTGAAAAAGATCACCGGGACTCTTCCAATCCGCAGCGGAGATGCCTACGATCGGATGAGTGGGATCCGTTTCCAGGATTTATACGCTGACCTATCATTGAGCTCCAATCTCATCGAAGGAAAAGTTACTCATTCAACGATCCTGTATGACCAACTTGAACTCTTAAATGAGGCAAAGTTTGACTTTAAATACGGTGAATCTTTCTCTCTCACTTCGCTCTTGGCGAAAATTGCACTCCCAAGCACAGCGGAGTTTTATCTCGCCGTAGATAAACTCGACAGCAAATCCTCAGATTGCCGATTGCTTCAGGGTAAAGAGGAGCTGGCCCATTTCGTCGGGACAAAAGGGGAAATCTGGAATGGTACTCTCAACGTGAAACCGCTTAAAGAAGATTTCGAGATTAAGTTCGCGTATGACACGCGAACTGAAAATGCTATCTTAGATGTCGCTGGCGAAACCATCCATCTTTTCTGCAAAAAACAGGGGGTTGATTACGTTGTAGAGAAACTCCAGCTGCAAGATCTCTCTTTAAAAGGGGTGATTGCCAAAGCAGAAAAAGGATTTACCCTTTCGAGTTTTGAGGTGATGAAGCCCAATGTCACCTTGCGTGGTGCTGGAACAGTTGCGCTCGATTTGCCTAAAGACGATCAGGGCTTTGGGGTCAGAAGCGACCTAAACTTGCAGGTTGATATGGCTGCACCGCTGCCCATTCAATTGCAGACTACACGAGCATTCAAACTTGCTTATTCCCCTGAAATGGGATTCATCTTATCTGATCTTGATCTAGCTGGTGTCGGTTGTCAGCTAAATATTGGACAGCTCGAATATGCCAAAGCGGGAGAGCATACAGTTGCCAACAAGTGCACTTTTAAAGTGTCAGATGAAGTACTTGCCCGTTTTTGTGCCGAAGGTGCGCTGCCACAATTTTTGCGCGATTTTAAG
The DNA here is from genome assembly GCA_018239985.1 of Verrucomicrobiota bacterium. Lineage (GTDB taxonomy): Bacteria > Chlamydiota > Chlamydiia > Chlamydiales > Rhabdochlamydiaceae > Sacchariniichlamydia. Next base: position 60,325 of record JAFEGK010000011.1, read on the forward strand.
CTCTTCAAAAGCCTCTCAGGGCAGGTTAACTACATCAATCAAAAAGGAAAAACATTGGTTGAAGGGATAATCTCTACCCATCACATTTCTCTGGAATGGAAAGATGAAGCTGGGGAATTTGCCTTTGGAACAGAAAATGAAAAAATCCTCTTTCAACTGCACCGCGACGCAGAGGGTTTTCATATTGATGGGATCAAAGGAAATCTTGGAGGCTTGATGGCCGATTTGAAAAGCCAAGGAAAAGAGCATCTAAAAGGGCAAGTCTCTGTCAATTTTTCCTCTTTGAATGAGCTGATCGATCTGCCACTGAACAAGTATCTCTCGATTTGGAAGGCCGGTGGTGGCTACCAATTTGACGGAGTATTCACCCCACAAAAGAATCTCGCAAACTGGTTTTTCAAAGGGAAGCTAAAAGGGCAGGACTTTGAGTGGAATGGCTACCAGATCGATTCTGTCGAAGCTAAACTCGATGTTGAGCCGGGGAAAGTGACCCTCGAGAACATCGATCTTTCCGATGATGCTGGAAAAGTGTGGATTGGAGAGGCAAATCTTACGCGGTTGAAGAATAAAGTATGGGTCTTTTCTGTTCCCAAAGCCGAAATCCGCAACTTCCAACCGAGCATATTGACCAGAGTAGGGGTCGAAGTTCCGCCTTCAAAGCCACTGATCATCAAATCAGCTACCCTAGAGAATCTAAAAGGGAGAATCGACGATCTCAAGAGCATCTCTGGAACTGGATCCTTCACCTTCTCCAACAAGCAATTGCCTAAACTTCCGACCCAGATTTTGCAAAAACTAGGACTCGATGGGGCCCTTTTTGTCCCCAACTCTGGGTCGGTTCAACTGACGCTAGAGAATGGGAAATGCCTATTCAAAGGAGTCAAATCGGTCATTACTGAAAAGAAAAAATCGGAATTTGAAGCCCCACGCAACGGTGAAATTGGGTATATCGATTTTGATGGCAATCTAGCGATTGACATGATGGTCAAACAGCACGTTGCCCGCGGCATGACCCTCCCCCTCACTTTGCAAGTGCGTGGCAATTGGAATGATCCTCAAGTCACAATCATCAAGTGATTCTCGACCTCCTTTATCCTCCAAAATGCCTACACTGCGATGCTTCTTTGCCTAAGCATCAATTGCTGTGCTGCGTTTGTCTAGACCTCTTCACCTTATTGTCTGCAGAGGGGCATTGCAGCAAATGTTTTGGCGAGATTGGGACAGTCTCAGGGATTTGCAAGCCATGCCGTGAGATGGCTCATCCGTTTGCTCGCCTCTCCGCCTGTTTTGATGGCTACGGACCTGCTGGGAGTATTGCCAGAGCTCTTTTAAGCCAGAATCAATTCCATTTTGCTAAAGACATCGCCTCTTTCATTGTGATACAAATGGAGAGATTGAAATACCCTCCAATTGACTTGCTTACGATTGTCCCAGGATACTTCTTCAATCGGCATCAATTCATGGCAAAAGAGCTTGCCCTTATGCTCAACATCCCTTTTAAGCATTTACTCAAAAGGCATCTGACTCCCAACCCAACCTTTTCTCCGCGAAAAAAGTGCAATATTATTAATCAAAAGGTATTATTACTCGATATCAGTATGAAGACTCGGACAACGATTCGTTCTGCTGGATTGGCCCTTGAACGTAGTGGGGCAGAAACTATTTATGGGATGACATTTTGCGCTACATATTAACCCGGCATTCAAATAGATGACAAAGAACACACCGAGGCAAAGACAGATCGAAGCAAAGCGGTTCGAAGGAGGAGTCCATAGTAAAACTATGGATGAGGATAGAGAATCGATATGTTGCAGCCGCAGCAAGTTATTTGTCACCTATTTGAATGCCGGGTTAATAATTTGTTTACTTTTGATTTTTTGCAGTTGCGCTCGCAATACCGAAGATCCACTTGTCGCTCAAATGCGTCTGCGCAAGATGCAGACGCGCACCTTTGTCGGGGCGTCGTCCAAAGCAGTTGCAAAAGAATTGCTCGCCATTCTCCAAGATGAAGGCTTTATGGTCAAAAATGTCAACGCCGAGCTCGGTTTGATCACAGCTGAAAGAGATAGCAACATCGAGAAATTTGCCTCGAAATTCTGGGCCTATGTCTTCTCAGGCAAGCAGGCAACTTGGAAAAAGCACTCCCTGGTCGAAATCACCTCAAACATCACCGAAGAAAAAGGGAATACAAAAGTGCGGATCAATCTATTGCTGAGAGTATTCGACAATCTGGGAAGGATCGTCGACGTTGAGCAGGTACTTGAAGAGGAGGTCTACATTGATTTTTTCAATAAGGTACAACGAGGGCTGATTTCGGGTCGAGGTGCTTAGTCTTTGCCTCGAAAAAAGCTCTAACTTTCAATATTGCGGCGGGCCATTTGGATCTGTCGCCGGAGCATCTCATCTTTGCCGATCTGATTCGAGATCTTCTTCCAGGCATGCAACAGAGTAGAATGGGTCTTTCCACCGAATGATGCAGCCAGTTTCATCAATGAATCGTTGATCATCTCTTTTGCCAGATACATTGCCACCTGACGGGGAAGAGCGATATTTTTTGCTCGGGAGCTGCCGCACAAATCGCTCACGCGGACCCCAAACATGATGGCGACGCTCTTGAGGATGTTGTCCATCGAAACCCGCTTACTCTGCGTTTTTTGAAAGAGCTCGCTCAGCGTATTCTCAACGATCTCTTCTGTCACATCGAGCCCCATCATTTGGCTAAAAGCGGCCAATCGATTGAGTGCACCCTCTAACTGCCGGACGTTGTTGAAGATCCTCTCAGCGATAAAGAAAGCGACTTTGTGAGAAATTTTGATCCCTTTCTGATCGGCCTTATGTTGCAAAATAGCGACTCGTGTTTCGAGATCGGGAATCCCCACATTCGCCACGAGGCCCCACTCCATACGGGCAATCATCCGCTCCGAGAGCTTCAGTTCTCCTGGAGGCTTGTCGCTTGTAATCACGATTTGCTTATTTTGGTTGATGAGGGCTTCGAACATATTGCAAAACTCCTCTTCGAAATTGAGGCGACTTTGCAGGAATTGGATATCGTCAACGAGCAGCACATCGAGCGTACGGTAAAACCGCTTCATTTTTTCTGTCGTCTTATTCCGCAGAGCATCGACAAGATCATTGATGAACGACTCAGTGGTAATACAATGGACCTTGAGCCGTTTATGATGTTGCTTCACATAGTGGCCAATGGCGTGAAGGAGGTGGGTTTTCCCCAGCCCAACGCCCCCGTGAATAAAGAGAGGGTTATATGATTTGCCGGGGCGCAGAGCAATGCCCAGTGCTGCCGATTTGACAAACTGATTCGATGTTCCTTCGATGAAGTGTTCGAATGTGTAGAGTGGATTGAGCGAGCATTCTTGCTTTTCCGTGACCATTAGTGGTGGTGCAGGCTGCTCTGTTTTGAGAGGTGTTTGCTTTTTTGGGGCAGCGATGACAAAAGAGAGGGCAAGCTGGCCGTTTGCTTTAGTCGGCAGGAAGTTGTCGAGATGCTTCTTAAAGTTCTGCAACAGATATTCCTGGACAAAGATATTGGGCACTTCAAGGACAAGCTCGCTGTCTGTACTTGAATCGACTTTTATCGGCGCGATCCAATTTTGAAACTCTGTCGCGCTGCAACACTCTTCAACAAAATGAATGAAATCTTCCCAGCACTCTTTAGGAGTCTTGGTTAACATCGGCTACCTCAATTATTCGTAAGGATAGCGCGACGACCATGTTATACACAAGTTCATTCAAAAATTGACCATTTCTCCTTCGCCGGCACCTCCATCTTTGTATCCGACTGCATCGACCCTATTACCTTCGGATAAGGCCTGCTTCGCCGGATAGAAATCTGTAGCGCCCGCTTTGGGGAAATGGCCAATTTGTGAATTCGGTTGTGTTGCACAAGATCATCCTTCTTCGGAGAGCGAAAAAATATTTTTACACAAAAAATGACTTGATATTGAAGGCTGGTACCAATTGTGTTATAATGGTTCGCTCTTGAAACAACAGGAGTTTGTTATGATGATGGTAACTTTTGATTCTCGAAGTCATCTATGGCCGATGGCTTTTGAATGTTTTCCCCCACAAATGCCCCTTTATCGGAAGTTGGATCTAGTTTTTCTCATGTTAATGAGCTGTCCTTGGATCCTAGTTAGTACAGAAGAAGGTCTTAGAGACAGAGAAGTAGCAGATTGGACTCAGCCAAAAGTTGAAGAGCCTAGAGTGGTTGTACTCGATGAAAATGAAGAGTCTAAAGAGTCGGCCCCTTTGCTTCTCTCAGCTCCAGTTGCACCTGAGCAGGAGAATGAGCAGGAAGTGGCTAGAAAAGTTTCAGTCAAAGTAGATCAAGTGGTCCAAGACTGATTTTTAACAAATTCCAAATCAAGTAGTTAAATTTTAGAGCAGCCGTTTGGGGGGGGGTGCTCTTTTTTTTGCAATCAAACTAATCTGATAATCAACTGCTTAACACTTATTCGTACGAAAAAATGTATAAATTTGCCATTTTTTCGTACGAATAAATGTAAATTTTGGCTAAAATCAGGGGTATGAAGCGGAAAGTAATGGAGAGCCTGCGGGCTTGGAAACAAGGAGCCTCTAGAAAGCCTCTTCTCCTCATGGGAGCAAGGCAAGTAGGGAAAACGTTTATCCTTAAAAAATTTGGGCAAGAAGAGTACGCAAATACCGTTTACCTCAATTTCGAAAATAACATTCCACTCTGTAAATTGTTTGAGGAAAGTTTAGAGCCCAAAGTTCTTCTGAAGGTGCTATCGATTGTAAGCAACTCAGAGATTGTGCCCGGGAAAACATTACTCATTTTTGATGAAGTACAAGAGTGTCCGAATGCTCTCAATAGTCTTAAGTATTTTTGCGAGGATGCGCCCGAGGTTCACATCGTAGCGGCGGGATCGCTTTTGGGGGTCAAGCTTAAGCATGTGAAAGGTTTTCCGGTCGGAAAGGTGGAATTCTTAACTTTGTATCCAATGAGTTTTCTTGAATTTCTTGAAGCATTAGATCAGACAAGGCTAAAGGGGTATGTAGAAGGCTATCGAAAAATTGAATCGCTGCCTACTCCTCTTCATGATAAATTATTGAATCACTTTAAAGAGTATTTATTCATTGGAGGGATGCCTGAGGCAGTTTCTGAATATCTTAAGACACAAAATTTATCCAGAGTGCGTGAAATTCAAAATGCGGTTCTCAATGCCTATGCTCTGGATTTTGCCAAGCATGCACCCAAAGATCAGATTATGAAAATCAATCAGGTGTGGAGTTCTATCCCGTCTCAACTTGCCAAAGAAAATAAGAAATTTATCTATTCAGTGATCAGGCAAGGGGCTCGAGCGAGAGAGTTTGAAGGGGCTTTGCAATGGCTTCTTGAGGCGGGATTAATTCATAAGGTCTCGTTAATCAGTACACCCAAAATTCCCCTCTCTGCTTATTCGGACCTCAATATTTTTAAGATTTATTTAGCTGATGTTGGATTACTTGGAGCGATGTCGAATTTAGATCCACGGGCGATTTTACATGAAAATGAGCTTTTCGCTGAGTTCAAGGGGTCGCTTACAGAAAATTATATTGCTCAGGAGCTTGTTCACAGTGGCTATCGGCTATACTATTGGGCAAGTGAAGGCAGGGCAGAGGTCGATTTTCTCGTGGAGCAAGAAGGTTCAATTTATCCAGTTGAAGTCAAGTCAGGCAATTCTACGAAGAAGAAGAGTCTCAAAGTCTACGGGGAGACATACCAACCACAAATGCTCATTAGGTGTTCCCCGATGAATCTTCGCAAAGATGGCGAGGTTCTCAATTGCCCCCTCTATCTTGTTGAGGAATTGGGGTCATTGATTAAATCAGGCGTAGGCCAGAAGTAGAGCTGAAGCCTGGTCGGCGATCTCTTTATCGGGGCATTCGGTAAGTGACTGCGCCTCTTTTTCAGCTTGCTTTTTGTAGCCGAGCGCGTAGAGGGCTTTCGCTCGGTTGAGGCGGGTGGGTAGGTGGTTGGGGTCGAGCTTTAGGGCTCGCTCAATGTAATTGAGGGCCATGAGGTTGTTATTCTGCTGCAGATGGAGGGCGCCGAGGGTCTGCAGATCATAGGGTTCGCCGGGATTGAGGACCGCGAGGGCTTCGAAAAAGGTGAGGGCGATGTCGTATTTGCCCTGCTTAAGATAGGAATAGCCAACAAAGCGCAGATCTTCTAGTTCTTCGTTGTTCCAATCTAAGACTTCTAACCAATTAATGTCCGACATAGGGCTACCCCTTCTGATATTGAGCTCTTCTCGAATTTATATCAATGAGAAGCTGGTCAAAAGTATGAATGTTGCCAAGCAGTTTCAAAAGAATTTGTTTCTCTTGCTCCACTTCTTCGATTTCGGTGGGAAGGGCGTTTTGCCTTTTCTTTTTCTCTTGGTCGCCAATGGCCTCTACTCGCTGCAGTTGGGTCTCTTGCTTATCGGGCGTGCCCAGCTGGGGAATCACTTGCTCGGCGAAGAGGCGTCGGCGGGACGCAGAGTAATGGGGTGGGGCGTAAAAGGTGGCCCAGCTTGCTTTTCGTCTACCCAATTCAAAAAGCAGATCGAACTCGGGCAGGTGGGAAGGGAGGGTAGTCGTCACGCTTGTCTGTGAGGTGACCGAGCGGGCGTCTCTAATGAAGGACTCGTCGAAGAGCTCGCGGTCCTCAGCATAGCGGTTGGAAATGTCTATGCCCAAATTATCGATCGTCCTTGCCATATATCCTGCTTCCACTTGAAAGTTGAAGTTTTGCCTTAGCCAAAGAGGCACCTTTGCATCCGACCCGCCCAGCTCCTAGTTTCTCAATAGTAAGACTGGGTCGGATCGGTTGCAAATCTGCCGTCTCTGGCGTTGGCAAATTCTCCAACTTTCCAGTATCAGCAGTCTATCTTCCGTTTAGATCTGGTGCCGTTTTTTATCAAGAAAATATTTTATTCCCACCATTTCCCACTTTTATTTTTCATAGAGAATATGGCCGCATTTTCCCAAAAAATGATTGCCAACTTTGCGATCCGTTGGTAAATTGTGGGAAATAGTGGAAATAATGGGTATGAATCGCTTCTTTTTCAGCGGATCACAGATTGCAAAGCTCGACGACAAAAACCGTTTTGTCCTGCCGCAGCATATGCGCTTTGGTTTGGTGGAAAATGGTGTGCTCGAATTCAGCATTGCCCTTGGTCTCGGCGGATGTCTTGCGATTTACAGGAAGAGCGACATGGAAAAAATTGTCGCCAAGTTCCAAGAAAAACAGCATGTGGGCAAGTATCAGAAGTTTTTCACGCTGTTCTTTTCCACTTTGCACCACCTGACCTGCGATAAGATCGGTCGAGTCAATTTGCCACCGATGCTGAAGAAGGCAGTTGGCATTAAGCATGAGATTGTCCTTGCTGGGGTATTGAATAAGATCGAGATTTGGCCGAAAGAGGCATATGAATCTCAATTGGAAGATCTGCTTAGCAAGAATTCCGATTTAGCGAAGATGAGCGAAGAGGCGTTTGCTCTACTTGAGGAGGGCGATGATGCACAGATCGAAATCTTCGAATGAAAAACGTCCTCATACGTCGATTATGGTCGGCGAGGTGCTCCAAGGGTTTGAAGGGGCCAATTTAAAGGTGTTTTACGAGGGAACTCTAGGCGCTGGCGGTCACGCGGCAGCGATATTGGAGGCCCATCCAGAGATTGAGCGTTATATCGGGTGCGATAAGGATCCACAGGCGCTGGCAATCGCTGCAAAGACGCTCGAGAAGTGGAAGGATAAGGTCGAGTTTGTTCAGGGGAACTTTGCCGATCTTGGCTTACACCTTGAGGAAAGAGGGATTAAAGAAGTCGACGGTTTTTTTTTGATTTGGGGGTGTCATCGATGCAATTAGATCAGGGTGAAAAGGGTTTTAGTTTTAGCAAAGAAGGACCTCTAGATATGCGCATGGATCCTCATGAATCGCTCACGGCACGAGAAATCGTCAATAACTGGTCTGAGGAGAAACTCGGAGAGATTTTCAGAGAATTTGGCGAAGAGCCAAGATGGCGCAAAGCAGCAAAGTTGATTGTTGAGGAGCGAGAGAAAAATGCGATCGATACAACAAAACAACTGGCGGACTTAATCGCTAATAGTTTAGGAAGGGGATTTAAGGTGAAGCTCCATCCTGCGACGCTCATTTTCCAAGCGCTGCGCATTTGTGTGAACCGGGAACTCGAGTCGATCCAAAAGGCCCTTCCAAAGGCTTTAGAAGTTTTAAGTTTTGGCGGAAGAATTGGGGTGATGAGCTTTCATCGTTTAGAAGACCGGATTGCGAAGACGATTTTTAAGGAAGCGGCCATGGTGCCTGCTCAAAATAAGTACAAGGAATTCATCCAGAAGCCTTTTTTGAGGCTTTTAGATAAGAAACCGAAAACTGCTAGCGATGCCGAAGTGCGCGAAAATCCTCGTGCACGGAGTGCGAAATTGCGATTTGCTGAGAGAATTGGAATATGAACAAGGGATTTTTTATCAAAAGTACAATCTGCATCCTCTTCTTGGGGGTCTGCTTGTACTCGTATTTAGACTTGCAAAATGGGTTGACAGAACTTAGAATTAGGATCCCTCATTTAGCAAGCGAAGTGAGAAAGGTGCAAGAGGAGAATACTCATCTTCTTTTTGAAATCGAGGCGTTCGAGAGTCCTGAGAATCTTCTCAAGGTTGCAAAACTGCCCGAGTTTGCCCATCTGAGGTTTCCAATCAGGAGCGATATCCTCACTCTTAAACAAGGGACTCCCTTGCAAGACGTGGTAGAGAGAACAATACCTGATTTAAGATTGAAACCTACGATCACATTGGCAACCGGTGCTAAAAACCTACAATAAATCGACTTTTTCCATTGAAAAACGGCTACTAGGCGTCGCATTATTCCTCCTTTTTTTGTTTACTTTGCTGGTGATTCAGTTTTTTCGGATCCAGATTGTGCAACATGAAAAATGGGACGCCCATGCCCATGGTCAGCACACCACGGTGGTAAAGGAGTCTTTCAAGCGGGGAGTGTTCTATTCGAATACTTCAGTAAAAACAGGCCACCCTTCTCCGCCTCAGCCTTTAGTGATCGATGTCCCAAAATTCCACCTCTTTATCGATCCCAAGAGCATCCCGGAAAAATACCGTGAGGAGATTGCTGCTCATTTTCAAAGTTTTTTGAAATTGAATGCCGAAGAGCAAAAAAAAATGCGCGACCAATTTGAAAAGCCATCTCATAGCCGGAAGGTGGCGATGTGGCTGTCGGGGGAATTGAAAGAGGGGATTGAGTCTTGGTGGCGTCCCTATGCAAAAAAGGGGAAAATCCCCCGCAATGCGATCTTTTTTGTGAAGGATTATCAGCGCTCATACCCTTATGGCAAGTTGCTTGGGCAGGTGATTCATACGGTTCGGGAGCTGCGGGATGAAGCGACAGATCGGCTCATTCCAACCGGTGGTCTCGAATATGTTTTCAATGAGTATTTGCAGGGCAAACCTGGCAAACGGCTCATTTATCGCTCGCCGCGACACGCGATGGACATGGGGCAGGTGGTTGACCCCCCAGAGGATGGGGCCGATGTCTATCTGACGATCAATCACTATTTGCAAACGATTGCGGAAGAGGAGATTGAGCGGCAGGTCAAGATGACCGAGTCCAAGCGGGGTTGGGCCCTGATGATGGACCCCGTCACTGGCGAGGTGCTTGCTTTGGCCCAATATCCCTTTTTCTCTCCTAAAGATTATCGGGACTATTTCAACTCGACTAAGCTGCTGGAGGAGACCCAGATCAAAGCGGTCACTGACCCTTATGAGCCAGGCTCGACCATGAAAGCGGTCACCTGCGCGATAGGATTAATGGCAAACGAAGAGATGAAAAAGCGGGGAAAGCCCCCTCTTTTTGATCCTGAAGAGAAAATGAACGTTCTTCCCGCCCATTTACCCGGACGGAAGAAAGTGCTCAAAGATGTGAACACGCACCACTTCATGAATATGAAAATGGCTCTTCAAAAATCCTCTAACGTCTATGTGGGAAAAATCGTCCAGAGGGTAATTCAAGAACTGGGTGATCAGTGGTATCGAGATACCCTACACAATGTGTTTGGCTTTGGGACGAAGACTGGAATCGAGCTGCCAGGAGAGAGCTGCCCATCTCTGCCAACCCCCGGTAAGCTTCATCCAAATGGGAAACTCGAGTGGTCGGCTCCGACGCCCTATTCCATGGCGATGGGGCATAATATTTGCGTCAATAGCTTCCAGATGCTCAGGGTGTTTGCCATTTTTGCCAATGGTGGCTATGATGTGAAGCCAACACTGGTGCGCAAGATCAGCAGGAAGATGCCCGACGGTAGTGAGAAAATTCTTTACCAACATTCTCTAGGGGCAAGAAAAAGGCTTTTAGATCCCGAAATCGTAAAAAAAGTGGTCTGCGGGATGCGATACACCAGTATGCCAGGAGGTTCGGCGGCGAAGGGAAATATCCCCGGATATACAGAAGCGGGAAAGACAGGGACTACCGAAAAGATTATCGACGGGATATATTCAAAGAAAGATCATATTTCGACCTACCTCGGTTTTGCTCCAATTGAGAATCCTAGATTTGTGCTCCTCATCGTGATCGATGAGCCACCCCACAAGTACATCCCGGGCATCGGATCGAACCAGTTTGGGGGAAATTGCGCGGCCCCAGCCTTTGCGCGGATTGGAAAGCGGGCGCTTGAATATTTAGGGGTCGAGCCTGATGATCCTTATGGTTATCCCGTTGGTGATCCTAAGCGCGATGTGAAAAAAATGAAGTGGATGGCAGAAGTAGAGTCATTAAAAGCATTATACGATCAGTGGAATCGGTAGATGAGAATAAAAAGGCTGATCCAACAGATTGCCGATATTGAGGTAAAGGGCTCAAGAGAGACCGAAATCAACGGTCTTTGTTCCAATTCGAAATTGGTAGCGCCAGGTAACTTGTTTATTGCCAAGAAAGGGACGAAAGTCGATGGTGCAAAATTTATTCCTGAGGCGATTGCAGCAGGAGCGGTCGCTATCTTGACCGATTTTTACGATCCTTATTTAGGAGTCGTCCAGCTGATCCATCCTGATGTGTCTCAAATTGAAGCCAAGCTAGCTGCCGCCTATTATCAACACCCCTCTTCCTCACTGAAAATGGTTGGCATTACCGGAACTAACGGCAAAACTACATCCAGTTATTTGATCAAACATCTCTACGATCAGCTAGGAATGATGACCGGTGTGATTGGAACCATCGAATGGGTGATTGGGCAGTGCCATTTCCCTGCGACAATGACCACTCCCGACGTATTAACCAATCATAAGTTGCTCAGAGAGATGGTGAGTGCAGGATGCAAAGCGGCTGTCATGGAGGTCACCTCCCATGCTCTATCCCAAAATCGGGTCGGCGAAATAGACTTTGACATTGCCCTCTTCACCAATTTGACCCAGGATCACCTCGATTACCACGGAGACATGGAAAGCTATCGGTTGGCGAAAGAGAAGCTTTTTTCGGGCCTTTCAAAAGAAAAGTGGGCCATTTTCAATTCTGACGATCCCACTGCCTTTCAAACCGTTGCCAATGTCCTCACGTATGGGATAGAAAAGCCTGCCGATTTGATGGCAAAAGATCTGCGGCTTAGCGATAAGGGAATCGAGTTTACTGCCTGTTTCAAAGGGGAAGAGGCTCAATGCAAATCACCTTTGATTGGCAAATTCAATGTCTATAATCTTCTCGGTGCAATTGGAGTTGGTCTCTGTGCAGATCAATCGCTTCAACAGTGCGTAGAGGCCTTAAAAAGCTTCAAGGGGGTCCCAGGAAGGTTGGAACGGGTCAAAAATCGGCTAGGCCTTAACATTTTAGTTGATTTCGCCCATACCGATGATGCATTAAAAAGGGTCCTTGAAACACTTCAACCACTCAAAAAGGGAAAGATCATCACAGTGTTTGGTTGCGGGGGAGATCGAGACAAACAGAAGCGGGAAAAGATGGGAAGGGTGGTTTGCCAGCTTTCTGATCGAGCCATTGTGACAAGCGACAATCCGCGTAGCGAGGATCCTGAAGCGATCATCCAACAAGTACTCAAGGGATTTAATCCCGATTACGCTGTCGAGACCGAAGTCGACAGGCAGAAAGCAATCCAAAAGGCTATTGGGCAGATGGGCAAAGAGGACATTCTGCTAATTGCAGGTAAAGGGCACGAGAAACAGCAGATTTTTGCCCATAAAGTGATCCCCTTTGATGATGTCGAGGTAGCAAGGCAATGTTGCTAAGACTCTTTCTTCTTCTCCTACCGATCCTTGCTTTTGCAAGTGAAAAGCCGATCATCATCCTCGACCCTGGCCACGGAGGAAAAGATGAAGGGGCCAGAGTCCTTAATTGCGTGGAAAAGCAACTCACCCTGCGCACTTCATACCTCACAAAAAAGCATCTTGAAGCACTCGGATACAAAGTAGTGATGACCAGGGCTCGCGATCACTACTTAGCCCTAGGAACAAGGGTCATGAGGGCTAATAAACGGACCCACTCGATTTTTGTCAGTGTCCACTATAACTCCGCTGAGAGCCCCTCTGCGAAGGGAATCGAGGTTTACTACTATGGCAAGGGGCTCCAGTCTCGACGGACATTTTCCAGAGAACTGGCTTCGTGTGTGCTAGAGCAAGTGCTGGCTGAGACAAAGGGGGCGTCAAGAGGGACCAAAACGGGGAATTTTCAAGTGATCCGAGAAACAGTCATGCCTGCGATCTTAGTCGAGGCAGGTTTCATCACCAACAGAGAAGAGCGGGCTCTTCTAGGGACCCATGCTTATTTGGATAAATTAGCAAAGGGTATTGCTTTTGGTGTCGACAAATATGTAAAATCCAAAACTTGATTAGTGTAAGAAAGTGGCATCCCCGGCGCGAATTGAACGCGCGACCTACAGCTTAGGAGGCTATCGCTCTATCCAACTGAGCTACGGGGACGCAAGGCAGCAATTGTAAAGCTCTTGAGAGGAGAAAGTCAAATGAAAGAACAGGTGGCTGATATCGGCCTAATTGGACTCGCGGTAATGGGCCAAAATTTAGTTTTAAATATGAACGACCACGGTTTCAAAGTCGCCGTCTTTAACCGCACCGTTTCCAAGGTAGACGAATTTTTGGCAGGACCTGCAAAAAATACCGAGGTGATAGGAGCCCAATCTCTACAAGATTTTTTTAAGGTACTCAAACGGCCATGTAAAGTGATGTTCATGGTCAAAGCCGGTCAACCTGTCGATGATTTGATCGATGAATGTCTTCCATTCCTCTCCAAAGGGGACATCGTCATCGATGGAGGCAATAGTCACTATCCCGATACCGAAAGACGGGTCAAAGCCCTCGCCGAAAAAGGGATCCTTTTTGTCGGAACAGGGATTTCCGGTGGCGAGGAGGGAGCTCGCAATGGGCCCTCGATCATGCCTGGAGGAAATGAACAAGCTTGGCCCCTAATCAAGCCGATCTTCCAAGCGATCAGCGCTAAAGCCGAAGAAGATGGCCTACCCTGTTGCGACTGGGTCGGTAGCGGTGGCTCTGGGCACTATGTCAAAATGGTCCACAACGGAATCGAATATGGGGACATGCAACTGATCTGCGAAGCATTTCAGCTACTCACCTCGGTCACCAAATGCACCTACCCAGAGCTCAAGACAATTTTTGCCGATTGGAATAAAGGACAGCTCCACAGCTACCTCATCGAAATCACCGGAGCAATCTTAGCCCATAAAGAAAAAGATGGGGCTTTTACCATCGATAAAATCCTAGATGTCGCTGGACAGAAAGGGACCGGAAAATGGACAGGCATCAGCGCCCTCGACTTAGGCCTTCCTGTTACCCTCATCGGTGAAGCGGTTTTTGCCCGCTGCCTCTCTGCCCTTAAGGAAGAGCGAGTGAAAATGTCCAAGATCTACGCGGGACCACAAATCAAATTTTCGGGAGACAAAAAGAAATTCATCGAAGATGTTCGCCAAGCGCTCTACGCCTCTAAAATCATCAGCTACGCTCAGGGTTTTATGCTAATGAGGGCAGCGGCAAAAGAGTTCAACTGGAATCTGAATTATGGTTCGATTGCGCTGATGTGGCGAGCGGGATGTATCATCCGAAGCCGCTTTCTCAACGACATCAAAAAAGCCTATGACAAAGATCCTAAGCTGGACAATTTGCTTTTTGATGAATTCTTCAAAAACGAGATCACAAACGGTGAAAAAAGTTGGCGCCGCGTAGTTGCTACCGCGATCGAAGAGGGGATTCCCGTTCCCTGCTTTAGCACCGCACTTGCCTTCTTCGACGGCTATCGTACAGAGCGGCTCCCAGCGAATCTGCTCCAAGCCCAACGAGATTTTTTCGGCGCCCATACCTATGAGCGGGTCGATCAGCCTCGGGGACAATTCTTCCATACTAATTGGACAGGGACAGGAGGCTCAGTCACCTCCAGTTCGTACAATGTATGAATATGAAGAAAATTGCATCGCTCGAGAGAGGACTCACACAAAACGATTGGTTGATCAGTCGTCATACCTTTGCTTTTGGGCAATACTATAATTTAGAGCGGCTCAATTTCGGCACCCTTCGGGTTTTTAATGACGATTTCATTAAACCAGGCCATGGCTTTGGGATGCATCCCCATGACAATATGGAGATCGTCACGATCGTGCTAGAAGGGATCCTCGAGCATAAAGATAGCGTTGGCAATTACGGCATCATCAAGGCAAACGATGTGCAGCGAATGACAGATGGCAAGGGGATCAAACACTCCGAAGTGAACCCCTCGAAAGACCAGAAGCTTCATCTGCTGCAAATCTGGGTCTATCCAAACCAACGGAATCTCGAACCTGGCTACGAGCAAAAAAGCTTCAACCCTGAAGATTTTAAAAATGTCCTCTACCCCATTGTGGGGGACAAACTTGGAACATCGGCGCTCTTTATCCACCAGGAAGCGCAATTCTTTCTCGGTCACCTTGAAGAGGGGATCACCATCAAGCATGTCCCTCGCAGTAAAAAACAGGGAGATCATCTCTTTGTGATCGAAGGGAAAATCGAGGTGGGGGGCGAAACATTAAAAGCCGGCGACTCTGCTCAAATCACCGGCGGAGAAATCCTCGAACTGAAAGCCAAAGAAGCTGCAAAAGTGCTTTTGATCGAAATAAACGTGAGTACGCTTTAGAGAGTGTCTTCAAATTCGGTTTCAGTCGATTTTCGGGATTATTTTGGCCAATTTTCGTTTCAAATTTTGGGGGTCATATTCGGAGAGTGATATTACCCCCAAAATTTGAAACGAAAATCGGCTCAAAAGAACCCTAAAATCGACTGAAACCGAATTTGAAGACACTCTATTAGCTCTGCAGCTCTGTAGGAATTCGCTGATAATGTCTTAAAAAAGCTGTCTCCAATAGGTGATGAGCTTTTTCCACGCTAAGGGGATGAGCTAATGAATCATTCAATTCCCACCACTGACCATTTTTATTTACATAGGCAATATAGTGGCCATCATTTGGGGTATTGCCTGAATGACAAATAAAGCCATCACAGAGATATCTAGCTTCCTGCCCGATATTTTCAGGGAAAATCGAAATTTCCATTGAGTCTTTAATTTCTAATTTTTTCTTCCGCGAGTAGTTTTCCCAATTGCAAGATTGAATTGTAATAGTCAAATCTTCAGGGGTTTCTTTAAAAGAATGGATAACGATTTCTTTCGATTCCTCTGAAAGGGGATTGTCTTCCGATTTATTGAAATAACCATTAAGGATGTCAGTCAAACTTCCCTTTTCACCGGAAAAGTAATAAGTGAGATCTAAATAAGTGGGCTTATTTTCAGATAACTTTCTAACTGAAACACTCTCTGATTCTTTGCGGAAGATTTGATGCGTATATTCTTCGAGCGGTTTATAGCCCGACATTCTTAAAAACGGATCGAGGAATTGGACTGGGTCATCAGGTACTCGGGCATCTGGATTGATTTCTGGAAAAAGCTGTGAGATCAAGACCCTAATTTCCTGTGAATCGACTTGTCCACCCTGTTTATAAGTTTCGTAGGCCTTCTTGATTAAGGCGAATTCTGGTCTATCCAGTTTGTGAACCACTGTTTCAAAAGCCATGACGTTAAAGAGAAGCTGAAGTGAAGCATTTAACCAACAATTCGCTCGAAGATTTCTGATACCAATTGGTGGCATATCATCAAGAGTTTTTGCTTTCAGGCTCTTTTGAATTGGGGCCTTAGGTTGTTGCTGGGTCGAATTTCTAAGGAGGACGCCCATCGCGATTGGGGTGATAGGGGAGGCAGCAGCGATCATCGGACTGATGGCAAAAGCGATGTAGAAGGAAGAGCAGGCAAGGGCGAGGCCGATGCCAATGAGCAGATAGCTGAGCACCACTTTCGCATACACTTTCCAATCGGTGCTGGAAAGCTCTTGGACTTGAGGGATTACCTCTGTTGTTATTGGAGTAGTGGCTGTAACTGGGCCTGTTTCCATAGCCATACCTCTTTTTCGTTGAAGAAATTGTATCACAAAAAAGATTTTTTGTGTTCTTGAAATCAAGCCATTGATGAAGTATTCTTAGAGCCTATGCATGAATACAATCTTAAGAACATCAGAAATTTTTCTATTATCGCTCACATTGACCATGGCAAGTCGACGATCGCCGACCGGCTTCTCGAGTTGACTAAGACCCTTTCCTCGAGGGAAATGGTCGAGCAGGTGCTCGATGATATGGATCTGGAGCGGGAACGGGGCATCACGATCAAGGCCCACCCTGTGACGATGATGTACGAAGCTGAAGATGGGCAGTCATATCAAATTAATTTTATCGATACTCCCGGGCATGTCGATTTTTCCTATGAGGTTTCAAGATCTCTGGCTGCGTGCGAGGGGGCCCTTTTGGTCGTCGATGCAGTCCAAGGAGTGCAGGCTCAGAGCTTGGCGAACGTCCATTTGGCACTTGATAGAGGGCTGACGATTGTGCCGGTCATCAACAAAGTCGATCTGCCCGCAGCAGATCCTGAAGGGGTGAAGCAGCAAATTGAAGATGTGATTGGCATCGATACGACCAATAGCGTGCTCGCTTCGGCAAAAACCGGGAAGGGGATTAAAGAGGTACTGGAGCATATTCTGCATGAGGTGCCAGCACCCCAGGAGCCGAAAGATGATGTTTTACGAGCATTGGTTTTTGATTCCCACTATGACCCCTATCGTGGGGTGATGGTCTATATCCGAGTGATGAGCGGTGAAATCACCAAGAAGAGTCAGGTCTATTTCATGGCATCTGATAAAACTTTTGAAGTCCTCGAAGTGGGGATTTTTTCGCCTAATGAGAAGCCTGTCGATAAGCTCCGCCCCGGCGAAGTGGGCTATATTGCCTGCAATATCAAAAATACAAGCGACGTCAAAGTGGGCGAGACGGTCACTCTTAAAAAATACCCTGCTAGTGAGCCGCTACCCGGTTTCCGGCTCATTTCCCCGGTCGTATTTGCTGGGATCTACCCTGTAGATAGCTCCGATTTTGAGGCGGTGCGAGACGCCCTAGCCAAACTACAACTTAACGACTCGGCCCTCTATGTCGAGCAGGAGAGCAGCTTAGCTCTTGGCTTTGGGTTCCGATGCGGCTTTTTGGGGCTGCTCCATTTAGAAATTGTTTTTGAGCGGCTGCAAAGGGAATTTGACCTCGATATCATTACGACTGCCCCGAGCGTCGTCTACAAATTTACTCTCAACTCTGGTGAAGAGAAAATGATAGACAACGTGGCCCAGTATCCCGACCCCGTTTTAATCGATTTCGTCGAGGAGCCTTGGGTGAAATGTCGCATCATGGCCCCATCGGAATATTTGGGTGCAATCATGAGCCTGGGGATGGAAAAACGGGGCGAGCAGATCACTACAGAGACAATGGATGCCCGTCGGCTTCTGTTAACTTATCGGTTCCCGCTCAATGAAATTATTACCGATTTTAACGACAAGCTCAAATCGGCCACCCGCGGGTATGGATCATTTGATTACGAGTTTGAGAAATACGACATTTCCGATATCGTGAAGCTCGAAATCCGCGTCAACGAAGAGCCCGTCGATGCCTTCTCTTGCCTGGTCCACCGGACCAAAGCCGAAGGCAAGGGAAGAGCACTCTGTAAGAAATTAGTTGAGGTGATTCCCCGTCAACAGTTCAAAGTTCCTGTCCAAGCTGCGATCGGCGGCAAAGTCATCGCGCGTGAAACGATCGCCGCCCTTTCCAAAAACGTCACCGCCAAGTGTTACGGCGGCGACATTTCTCGTAAGCGTAAGCTCTGGGAAAAGCAGAAGAAGGGGAAGAAGAAGATGAAGGAGATCGGCAAGGTGAATATCCCGCAGTCGGCCTTCATGGACGTCCTCAAAGCGGAGTAGTATTTTTGACGCAAAGATGAAAATCGGTTTTTCGGTGCGTCAGTCGGTCTCAAGCTCAGCAGAAAGAAACGCTTCGACTTCTTTGAAATAGAAGAGCCGGTTTTGGGGATCGAGATAGCCATGACCATCTCCAGGGAGCACATGATAGGTAAAGGGGATCTGGTAATATTTTAGGGCCTCAGCCATTTTCTGACTTTGGTCTAGGCGCACTCGAAGATCATTTTCAGAATGCAGCATCATTAAGGGGGCTTGAACTTGGTGCGCATAGCTTAAGGGGCTTATTGCGCCAATCGCGGCTTCTCGAAACAGTTTTTCATAGGTAAAACCCCACGAAACATATCCCTCAGGCATCCAACTCGAAGGTTCAACAATTGGAAAGTCGGCGATCCCGCCTACAAACTCCTCTGGTGTTAAGGAAACCCCTAACAGTGCTAAATAGCCTCCGTAACTTTCACCTTTAATGAATGTTCGATTAGGGTCAACTAACCCCTTTTTTTCTGCCCAATGTTTTCCATCGATTATGTCTTGGAAAACTTGTCTCCCCCATTCCCCCGAATCTGCCATAGCAAATTGTTTGCCAAACCCAAAAGACCCTCGGTAATTGATGAACAGAGTTGCATATCCCTGACTTGCCCAATACTGTGATTCAGGAATAAACCCCCAATTATGTCTTAGATGTGGTCCCCCATGTACCTCTACAATTGTCGGATATGGAGGCTCACCATGAGGGGGTCTTAGAAAATAACCTTGGATGGTTTGTCCATCAGAAGCTTGAAAATGGAGGGGCTCCATTTTGCCGAAGGTATACTGGAGAAGATGAGGGGCTTCTTGAAGAACAAGTTTAAGCTGTTTGGTATCTCGGTCTAACAGATAATAAGCCGTTGGTGAATCATCTTGTCGATGTGCGAGAAACCATGTCTGATCTTCTGAAAGGCGCGAGAGCAAAGTGATTTCCCCTTTGCCCAATTGTTTTTCGGCAGACTCTATTTCCTCTTGGAATTCGTCGTCAAAAAAATACCACTCGCGAAGACTGTCTCTCACATAAGCTGCTTGGAGTTTTCCATTTTCGGGATTAAAATAAACTCTAAGACAATCAAGCTGAGGATGGGAAAATAAAAGTTCTGAACTGCCAGTCTGCAAATCGATGGAAAATAGGCTTCGGGTAGGGACGCCCGTAGAAGATAAAACCATCACTCTTTGGTTGTCTGGACTGAGTCCGACGATCATAGAACTCCAATCATCTGGATCAAGAGTCCAAATAGGACGCCAAGCCCCATTTTCATAGACTTCTAAGAATTTTTGGCCATTTGGTTTAAAATTTAAACATACCTGAGGCTGCAGATCTTCTCCTGCGATGACAGATTCCCTGTGGTTTACTTGTGGAAAAATTGGCGATAGTTCTTTTGTTTCTAAATTAATTTGATAACTATCGAGATAGCGGGAATCACGAAGATTCATTCTAATTAGAGCTTCTTGGGGGTGGCTGCTGTCGACATCTACAAATTCCACATGAACATCTGGGAAAGGGGTCAGGTCTTCGGATACTCCTTCGAGATCAACCCGATAAAGATGGTAATTTTCGTCGCCCTTTTCGTCATAGAGATACAAAAGGTGTTGATCATCGGGTTCCCAAAAGAAGTTCGTGATCGCTCGTCTCTCACTAGTCAAACGTTTGCCATCGACATAAAGATTATAGGTGCCGGTCCTATCGGGGGCTAGATAGGCTAACGACTGTTCGTTATATGAATATTTTGGTTGAGCATGATCAGACAGAATAGGAGCTATGGTTTCAACTGGAATGATTGTCATCATTGTAGCAAGAAAAATTGAAAGCATTATTTTCCTCCTATCTGTTGTGAGATAAACATAATACAAAATTAAATAATAAAAATAAAGTGAAATAATCGTTTGACTTTTTATCCAAGTAAAGAAAACCTGGCCCTTTAGAGACTGTCCACAAACCCAGGTTTCGCCAATTTTCGGGATTATTTTGGCCGATTTTCGATTCAAATTTTGGGGGTCATATTCGAAGAGTGATATTACCCCCAAAATTTGAATCGAAAATCGGCTCAAAAGAACCCGAAAATTCGCTGAAACTGAGTTTGTGGACAGTCTCTTAGGGCCGGGTAGTTTAAATCCGCTTTGGGAGGGGAACGAAGCCCCTCCCAAAACTAGTCCCCGCCCTTCAGGGTGGGGTTACTAAATTAATTTTCGAATTTCCACCATTTTTGTTCAGGCGTTCCTTAGATCTTGTTTGTATATATATTTTTTCCTCGCAAACTGTAAAATTTAATTCTGAATGATCCCTAATTTGGGGCTCGGGTTAATAACTGACCAAAATCCAGAACGTGCGCAAAGTATTCTTTATCAATAACAGCATCCTCGACCCCATTCACATGAATGAGAACGGGTCTATAGGAGAATCCCTTTGGCGCCTGCAATCGGGCAATTTTCTCTCTTGTTTCTGAGACCACATCTGTCGAGATCGGTTTTTTGTAAAACTTCACCTCGCATACGTAAAGGACGTTGAACTTAGTTTGGATTAGGAAATCGATTTGACATGCTTTTCTACGAGCGCTTGCGGTATGCCAATAGGGGTTTGCACAGACAATCTCTTCTTCTTGAATGTCGAGCAAACGGTAGAGTTCTTGCCTGCTACTCACAACCAGATTTTCAAACTGCAATCCCATGATCGCGTACCAATTGGATGGTAAACGTATTTTGTGCCCTGATTTGATTTTTCGATGTTGGGGTTCAATGAATTTTAAATAGAAACGGAGGTAATTGTCGCTGAGGCGATATTGGCTTAGGCGAGACGCTTTGCCATCGCGAAGATGCCAGGTGAAATCTCTGGAAATGATTCCCGATTCCGTGAGTTCCTCCAATGCTTCGCTGAGATCTCCACCGCTATCTCGACCGCTTAACTGTGCAATTTTTTCTAGGCTTGCAGGTCCATCGACTAAAAATTTAACCAAAAATTCATATCTTTCTGATCGTTTACCAAATATATCGGAGAAAATATTATTGAATTCATTAAAAAGAAGCCCAGATGCATCAAAGCAAAGGCGTTGGATATTCTGTTCTGCAGTCAATAGGGGTTGAATTTCTTCTAAATAGCGAGGAATGCCACCCGTGACCGAAAGAATTTTAAATTTCTCATAGGGCGCAATTTGCGATTCATTTGGACCCCAAAATTGGTCACAAACATGCAGAGGCAATTCTTTCAGCTCCATCCCCCAGGCAATGCGGCCTACAAATCCACTGCTCGTGAGAATGTTTTTTTCAATCCATGCACTATTTGAGCCTGCTAATACTAAGATCAGTTGTTCATTTTTAGAAAACTCAAAGTCCCAAGCCGTTTTGAGTTTACCCAAAAAAGAGGGATCCCCCATGCCTAGCCAGGTAATTTCATCAAAAAATACAATGAGGCGCCCTTTTAGACAGTACTTAGCTACATCTGTAAAGAGACTGCTCCATTCATCTCTGCGAGAACAAGGGATACCCAAGGCATACATGCGGTCTGCAAAAGCATCTCGTTGTTTCTGAGCAAGTGTTGGATTATTGATTCCCGGCCTGAGTTCTTCGGGATTTTCAGGAGCGAGGCCTGCAAAAAAGAATTTTTTAGGAAAAGATTTGCTGAACTCTTCGACCAAACGGGTCTTGCCAACTCGCCGCCTACCTCTGATGACAACAAGGCTGGAAGCCTTTTTGTTAAGTAGTTCTTTTAAATCATGTAGTTCTTTGGTTCTTCCAAAAAAAGGCAATTTTTTCTCCTCGACGCCAGATCTGCAAATGTCGATTTGGCGGGCATTTTTTTATTTCATTTTAGCACGCCAGATCTGAAAATGTCAATTTGGCGTGATAAGTTTACATAACTAATTTATGTTAAGACGCTTGCGATTCAATAGACTGTTTTAAATGGCCTCCAAACAGAAAGAGTCCATCAGGAAGTCGTAAACGATGGTGGCGCGATCATGAAAGTTAGAATCTATACCCTTCCCATCCTTGACGCAATAGTGGCAAAGCAAACTCCATAAAAGAGGCGGGAGTCGAATATTGGGAAGTGAGAATAATCGATCTTTTTTCCAACAAAGCTTCATTGCCTTTAAATAAAAAGCTCATCAGCTGCTTAAGCTTGTTTACCTTGACCTTTTCAGAAATAACTACCTCTACATCGGCAAGATACACTTCCAAGTAACGGACGAGATCCTCCCATTTAGGCTGATAGGGCTGTTTAGAAAAATGGGACCTAATCTGATGGAAAATGAAAGGGTTAATCACACTTCCCCTTCCAATCATTAAAGCATCACAACCAGTTATTCTCAGCATATCGAGGGCATGCTTGACATTGAGAATATCGCCATTTCCAACTAGAGGGATCTTGAGGATCGATTTTGCCTCAGCGATTAAATCCCACCTGGCTGGAGGGCCATATCCATCTAGCTTAGTCCTTGGATGAAGAGTGATAAACCGCACGCCACTTTCCTGTGCGGCAAGTAAATTTTCTTTGAAGAGCGACGTGTCCTCATAACCTGAGCGCATTTTGATTGTGACTGGGATGGAAACGGCCTTGACCATTGAGGCGGCGATTTCATGAAGAAAATCTGGCTCTTTAAGTAGGCTCGACCCTGCCCCGCGGCCTGTGACTTTATTGGAGGGACAGCCACAATTTAAATCGATCCTATGTGCTCCCCTATTTTCCATTTCTTTAGCCATCTCGGCCATCAAGTAGGGATCCGATCCCATCAGCTGCGCTGCTAGTGGTATCGAGCCCAGTTCATCTGAGTGGTACTCGCTGCCTAAGCTTTTGATATGGGCATTGGATGGGACGCGGAGAAAGTCTCTAACAGCTTCATCAAACCCCCCAATAGAGGCCATCGCTTTGCGAAAACAGCGATCCCCAACCCCTTCCATGGGAGCCAAGATCAGAAAAGGACAGCCGTTGGGATCTTTAGGGAGCATCGCCTCCTAATTTTCTGATAATTCAGAATTAATCCCTAGGAGATAATGGCGGATCCGCTAAAAATCCATGATTGGCCAATTAGGGAACAAAAAAAGACCGGATGTTGCCATCCGGTCTTTTGCTTTAGTCGCTTTGAGCGAAATCTTAGGACTTAGCTTCAACAGGCACAGGTTGTGCGGCTGCTGGGGCTTTGACTTCAGATTCGCGTTGGGCAGTGAGTGCAACAAACTGCTTGTTCAGCGAGCGTGCTGCCACGATCCAGCCGCCGAGGATGAAGACCATCACAACAGCGACGTATGGAGCGATCAGGGCGACTGATCCTGCGATCAAGATCATCCCTTGGTTTACTAGCGCTCCACCAGCTTTTCCGAAGCGGGCTCCCACGACGTCAATCGCCGCTTTCCCTTTGACCTTTGATTCTTGGTCAAGAGGAATATAGGCCATCTCTTTGGTCGGATCGAACAAGGAGTACTTGGTCGATTTAGAAGCAATATTTTGCGCTGTTCCGAATACTACCGCGAGCATCAGCGGTGTTGTTCCGAGCGTGGCAATCATTCCAGATAATTGGTCTCTGAAGATAACGAATGCGAAGAAGGCTACCCCTGTGATGAGGAGCACAACGGGCGTTGCCAATGCGGCTTTGCCCCATCCGAATCTGCGGATAACGTTACCACCAACGAACAGCATCATCAATACGGTGAGGACTGCTGTAAATTGAGAGAACATGCCCATGAAGCCTGCATACTCAGTTGGGTTAGGGTATTGGAGTTTCAATTGGTTTTTCCAGGTCACTTCAACCAGCTGAATGCTGATGCCGTAGCCGATCACGAGGATCGCTAAGCAAAGAAGGTATTTCGATTTGAGCAGATATGCAAAGCTTTCTTTGAGAGGCATTTTAGGCTTCTCTTTGCTTTTCTTCACTTCGCTTGCATCGTAGAAGCGGCTGTCGGAAAGGACGTATTTATTGACCCACCAATAGACTCCCATGACCATGACCCCAGCTCCGAGTACCAGAAGTGTGAGGGAGTTGAGTGTGAGGGAGAATCCGTCGACTCCAGCAGGAGCGTTGCTTCCGACTCTGGAGAAATACTTAATCAGTTCTCCTGAAGGGAGCATCGCTAAGTTGGCGCCGATTCCGAACATCGCGTAGAAGCGCTTCGATTCGGAAACGCGGGTGATATCGTTGGCAAATCCCCAGAATAGGAGGGAAAGTGCCATACTACCCCATAGCTCAGACATAATATAGAATAGGCTGAATGTCCAGTTACGGAAAATTGCTACAAGTCCACCAAATCCCTTAGGTAACGCTGCTTGAAGTGTATCACAGAGTTGGTTCGGGTGGAGGAAATCGCGAGCTGGATAGAGAACCAGTGCGAAGAGAGCAAAGAAGACGAGGAACGATATAATCGTTGTGTAGAATAATTTCGTCTTGCTGAGAACGTTGCTCAATTTAGCATAGATCAACATGAATAAGATCGCGATAGGAAGAACTCCCCATACTTTCAAGAAGGGGATCGCCTCAGCACCAGATCCTGGAGCTGTCACGATCAGCGCGTCTTTTGTGTCGCGCAAAATGGTGTAATTGAAGTTGATAAAGAACATTAATAAAAGCATGGGAATGAGCTTCTTTAGTTCGAATGCATGGACTGGCCATAGCATCGAACGCCATTTCCCAAACTCTTTGGTTTTGGTTTCGGACATAGATTTTCCTTTGTCTTTGTTAAAAAGTTTGCACTGTATATCTGGTAACGAATTATACCCCGTTTCAGGATATTTTTCCAATCAAAAAACCCCGCCAAAGGGCGGGGATTCAACCAAAAATAACCCACGTGGGTCAATAATTCTAATTTTACTTATGAGGATGAATTCTCAGCTGTCATGCAGTCCACATAGCTGTTCCAGAGTTCATGTTCAACTCTGCCATGACGAATTGAGGAAATTAACTCACGCTTAACAAGTGGTAAAGATTTTTTAGGGCTGAGCATCGAAATGACTTCTTTATCTCCAGCAAGGCGTGCGATTTGGAGCATTCTGTCTAATTGTAAACGGGAAAAGGAGAGGTTGTCGCGACGTTTGCGGGATCCGCGGGGGGCTCTGCGCTTTGGAGCCACAGATGAAGGGCGGTCCATTTTAATAATAAATTTTTCAATAAGGTTACCAAGTTGTTGGGGTTCTTTATGTTTCATTTTGCGGAGAGTAAAATGGTGCATATAGCCCCCCGAGTCCATCGGCAAATATTTACAAAGATCGTTTTCTTTATTTCCACCAACTTTTTTGATTGCTTTAGCAATAATATCTTCTAGCTCTTTTAAGCTTTTGCCTTTTTGTTCAACTGTCATGTTCTTTCCTTATTTGCTATTGTTTGAAAATAGGAGATCTATATCTCCTCAGTCATTGAATTAGTTCAATCATATTCTTGTCTCTGTTTTTTCACAAGACTATTTTTTTAAAATGGCTTGCAACTATTGAGAGATGAGGCTAGTTTTGAAGGTATTATGAGTGCTTTAAAAATTTTACATGATGTCGTTGAAAAGGGGAACTTAAGCCGGATCAAAACGGTGCTGGCGGTTGCGGCCGGTAAGGGGGGAGTGGGTAAGTCTTCTGTTGCTGTCAATTTGGCTCTGGCTCTTAAAAGAAAGGGTTATCGGGTTGGGCTTCTTGATGCTGATGTCTATGGCCCCTCCTTAGAGCAAATGTTGCCTAAGGGACTGGAGCCAGCGGATGATATTGAGAATCCAAAAAAGCTTTTGCCGGGGATGACTCTTGGGATGCCGTTTATTTCAGTTGCCCATTTTAGACGTGAGGCTTCAATTGTTCGTGCCCCTATTGCCAACCAAATTATTGGTCAATTTCTCGATTCTGTTGAATGGGGGGAGCTTGATTATCTAATTATCGATTTTCCTCCCGGTACCGGTGATATCCAATTGACTCTTATGCAGAAAGGGCAAATTACTGGGGCGGTGATGGTCACGACTCCTCAAATCGTAGCGACCCTCGATGTCCGGAAGGCGATTCAACTGTTTCTTAAAATGAAGATCCCGGTCCTTGGAGTGATCGAAAATATGAGTTACTTTTTGGAGCCGATTTCCAAGCAGCAGCTTTTCCCATTTGGTAGGGGGGGAGCGGAGGCTTTGGCAGGGGAGTTTGACATTGCCGTTCTCGGTCAAATTCCGATCGATCCGGCAGTATCTGCTGCGGGGGACCAGGGCGAGTCGCTTTTTGAGATCGGAGGCGTTGCAGCTGAGGCTTTTGAGGCGATCTGTCTAAAGATAGTAGAGAATCAGCTGGTGCAGCCAACAATTGAGGTCGAGCAAAGTGGCCCCTTTCACTTGGGGGTCATGGGGAAAAGGGTATCTCTGCATGAGTTGCAAAAACGGTGTCCATGCGCCCGTTGTGAAATTCAAAAAAAATGTGACGAAAATGTCTCTTTGCTTGAGTTTTCTCTGGTAGGTCGGTATGCTATAAGGATAACTTTTTCTTCAGGCTGTAGTCGCGGAATCTATCCGATTACGATGCTCGAACAATTAGCGCAATGATGAGAATCTTCTTAATCTTATGTATCCTTTTTTTCTCTTGCACTTCTAATGCCCCTTCGACTTTTAAGGGGGAGGGAAGAATCAAAGTTCTCTCGACGACCGCGATGATCGATGATTTGGTTAGTCAAATTGGGAAGGATCGGATCGATCATCTGGTGCTGATCACAGGTGAAATTGATCCCCACAGCTATAATTTAGTCAAGGGAGATGATGAAAAACTCTCTCAGGCAAATGTGGTATTTGCAAATGGTCTCAATCTTGAACACGGGGCAAGTTTGAAATACCAACTGCAACATCATTCTCATGTGATTTTCATTGGAGATGAAATCGGGAAAAAATCCCCTGAGCGGATGATTGTGGTTGGAAGTGTCACCGATCCTCATGTCTGGATGGATATTTCTCTATGGGCCGAGGGGATTGATTCTATTGTCTCCGCTCTGGCTGAGGTAGACCCTGAAAATCGTCAATTTTATCATGAAAATGCTGCACTGCTTTTCGAGAAGATGATGGCAGCTCACAGGGAAGTAAAAGATCAGTTGTCTGAGGTACCAGAAGATAAGAGGTATCTTGTCACTAGCCACGATGCCTTTAACTATTTCACTAGGGCCTATCTTGGGGCTGACTGGGAGCAGAGGTGTATTGCTCCAGAAGGGCTTGCCCCCGAAGGCCAAATTAGCAGTGTTGATATTCAACGTGTCGTTGAATATATTTGCAAACATCATGTCGAGGTGATTTTCCCTGAGTCTAATGTCAGCCGCGATGCATTAAAAAAAATCACAACAGCCTGTGGAAGGACTATTCGGATGAGTAAGATGGCCCTCTATGGTGATGCTATGGGGGGAGTAGGTTCTGGTGCGGATTCTTATTTGAAAATGATCGAGCATGATGCAAGGGTACTGAAGGAAGAATGGAAAAAGTAATAAAGGTCGAAAATCTCAAGGTCAATTACGATCGGACTCCAGCCCTTTGGGACATTTGTTTCGAAATTCCTGAGCATCAATTGGTCGGCATTGTGGGACCAAACGGAGCGGGAAAGAGTACCCTTCTCAAAGCGCTTCTTGGTACCCTTAAGCCACAATCGGGTTCTGTTCGTCTTTTTGGAAAACCTTACAAGATGGTCCGCAAACGGGTTGCTTATGTGCCACAGCGGACGACTGTCGATTGGCATTTTCCCATCAGTGTTCTCGATGTGGTTGTGATGGGCAGGTACGGAAAATTGGGGCCCTTAAAATGGGTTGGTAAGGAGGACAGAATCGCAGCTGAAAAAGCTCTCGAGAGGCTGGGGATGCTTCCATTTGCCCATCGGCAAATTAGCGAACTTTCTGGAGGACAACAGCAGCGTGTTTTTCTGGCGCGGGCTCTCTTACAAGAAGCGGACCTTTATTTCATGGATGAGCCGTTTGGCGGTGTCGATATGGCAACTGAAAAGGCTGTGGTTGAGCTGCTGATCTCACTCAAGTCTGAAGGAAAAACGATGTTGATCGTCCATCACGATTTGACGACGGTGAAAAGTTATTTTGATTGGCTTATTTTACTAAGTGGTGGTTTGATTGGCTGCGGCCCCGTCGAGGAGGTATTTACGGAACAGAATCTACAAAAAGCCTACGGACATTCTGCATTTTTGCGATCGATGAGAGGCTGATGCTTGAATTTTTTACCGATCCTGTCCTGCGAGCTCCCACTATTGGGACGATGTTGATGTGTCTTTCGGCTGGGATTATCGGCTGTTTAGTCTTTTTGCAAAGGCGCTCTTTAGTCGGTGAAGCCCTTTCTCATGCTACCTATCCGGGTGTTGTTCTCAGTGTCGTTTTTGCAGCTATTTTCCTCCCTTTCTCAGAAGATGGTGCGGCTCTACTGATTTTATTAGGGGCCTTTTTGAGTGGTCTTTTGGGTCTTGCCGTGATTAGCCACATGGAAAAGAGGCTCAAAATCAGTAGCGATGCAGCGCTCTGTTTTGTCTTGTCGATTTTTTTTGGCGTAGGTGTTTTGATCGCCAGCCGACTCCAGGTCACCCATGCCCTTTGGTTTCGGCAAATTCAGATTTTTTTGTTTGGACAAGCCGCGACGATGGTCGATCTCCATGTGATCCTGTATGCGGTGCTGGCACTTGTTATCGTCGCTGCGATTGTTTTGCTTTTCCGTTATTTGGAAATTCTTTATTTCGACCCTGAATATGCCAAGGCGGTCGGAATGACCACTTCGCTGATCTATGGGGTGGTCTACTGTTTGCTTGTTCTGGCGATCGTCATCGGAATGCGTAGTGTCGGAGTGGTGCTGATGTCGGGGATGTTAATTGCTCCTGCTGTTGCTGCACGGCAGTGGTCGAAAAAGCTCGGTTCTTTTTTCATCCTTTCGGCGTTATTTGGAATGGTGTCTGGTTTCATTGGTAATGTTTTGTCGGTTTGGATTCCTCGGTGGGTCGGACAGCCCAACTTGCCGCTTGCCACTGGGCCAATGATCATTTTGGTGGCGACAACGTTATGTCTGATTTCTTTTCTCCTCAAAAGGAGGCGGGCATGAATCCTTACGCCGGAGCTAATTTTTTCCAATTCATTGCGATTTTTTTTGGGAGGGTTCCCCATATTTTAGCTGGGGCGCCACTTGCATCCGATGAAATTCAAGTTTTTGTACTGGGACTGATTGCGATCGCTGCTGCTCTGGTTGGGACTCTCCTTGTTCTCAAGAAGATGAGTATGCTAGCTAATTCGCTCTCCCATACGATTTTGCTAGGGATTGTTATCGCTTATTTGCTTTTTGCTGCTCGTGGTGCAGGTGAGCTGGCCATGAATTTTCCGATCTTAATTGCTGCGGCCTTGGTTACAGGGATTTTGACCACTGTGCTCACCCAATTTTTGACTCATGTGGTTAAACTGCAAGAAGACGCGAGCATAGGGCTTGTCTTTACCTCGCTATTTGCGATAGGGATTATATTGGTCACTTTGTACACTCGCAATGCTCATATTGGTCTTGAAGTGGTGATGGGCAATGCCGACGCGTTGCATCTGAACGATCTCAAAATTGCCTTAGGTGTCGCTGTGACCAATGTTTTTTTTGTCGGGCTCTTTTTTAAGGAGTGGAAACTCGTTTGTTTTGATCAAGGGCTGGCGGCCAGTTTGGGATTTAGACCCCCACTATACAATTATTTGCTCATGTTGCTCACTAGCGCGACGGCGATCAGTGCATTTAGGGCTGTTGGGGTTCTTTTATTTTTGGCATTTTTGGTTGGGCTCCCTTTGACTGCAAGGATGCTCACTCATCATTTGAGGACGTTGATGCTCCTTGCCTGTGGCTTTGGCGTGGTGTGCTCTCTTTTTGCCGTTGCACTCTCCCGCCACTTCCTTTCGGTCTACAATGCTCCCCTTTCCACCGCGGGTTTGGTGGTGGTTTTGATCGGAATAGGCTTTGTTTTAGCCCTTTCGGCTAAACCCTTTACAAAACGGAAAAGTAGGGTATAATAACTGTGATGAAACGGATCGGAATTCTAGGAAGTACGGGCTCAATCGGCAAGGCAGCTCTTCAGGTCATCCAGCATCTGGGGGATCATTTACAGGTAACTGCTTTAGCTGCAAAATCTAATATTGAATTGCTCGAGCAGCAAGCGAGAATGTTTCGCCCCGAAATCGTTGCTGTTTGGGATGAAGAGAAGGCGAAAGAGCTCCAAAAGAGGTTGCCAGAGATCGAAGTACTTGGTGGCTTAGAAGGGGTATCAGCGGTTGCGACCCATG
The DNA here is from genome assembly GCA_018239985.1 of Verrucomicrobiota bacterium. GTDB lineage: Bacteria > Chlamydiota > Chlamydiia > Chlamydiales > Rhabdochlamydiaceae > Sacchariniichlamydia. The sequence goes on from JAFEGK010000011.1 coordinate 90,921, forward strand.
GCTCTGTTGATCTTTTGCTCTCAGCGATTGCCGGTTTTGAAGGGGTCTTACCGACCCTTAGGGCCATTGAGGCGAAAAAAAATATTGCCCTCGCCAATAAGGAGGCACTTGTTGCAGCCGGAAAATTGGTGCTCGATCTGGTGAAAAAGCATGGGGTGGACCTGATTCCTGTTGATAGTGAACATACCGCAATTCTGCAATGTTTGAAGGGGGAAGAGGAAAAGAAAATTCGGCGGATCATTCTGACGGCATCTGGCGGTCCCTTCCGCGATATTGCCGGTGAGAAGTTAAAAAGCATTACGATAGCCGACGCCCTCGCACATCCCAACTACCTGATGGGGCCTAAAGTGACTATCGACTCTTCGACGATGATGAATAAGGGGTTAGAAATGATTGAGACCCATTATTTCTATGGGGTATCGATCGAGCAAATTGAGGTAGTGATCCATCCCGAGCAAATCGTCCATAGTATGGTCGAATTCAGTGACCGGTCGATTATGGCGCAGATGGGAGAGCCCAATATGCTTGTCCCGATCCAAGTGGCTCTGACTCATCCTGATCGGATGGAGGGAATCCTCACCCCTTTTGACTTTACTCAGGCTCATAAGATGCACTTTGCCCCTTGGGATCAAGATAAATACCGTTGTTTGAAATTGGCCTATTATTCTCTGCGTGTTGGGGGAAGTATGCCCTGTTTCATGAATGCAGCTAATGAGGTGCTAGTAGGGCGGTTTCTTGGTAGAGAAATCGGGTGGATGGATATTAGTCAAAAACTAGAGACCCTCATGGAAAAACACCAGGTCGCAACACCTCAAAATTATGAAGATTTCGCCAGCATTGATCTGCAGGCTCGTGATCTGGCTAAAAGGATTTAAAATATGATCTTAAATATTCTCTACATTATCCTCGCTCTCTTTGGTATTGGCTTTTTGGTCTTTATTCATGAGCTAGGTCACTATTTTGTCGCAAAACGAGTAGGTATCACTGTGCTCGCTTTCTCAATTGGCTTTGGAAAGCCGCTGCTTGAGTGGGAGAGGAAAGGGGTAAAGTGGCGGATCTGTGTGCTTCCTTTTGGTGGATATGTCCAAATGGATGGGATGGATAAAAAGGGGGCCATGGAACCTTACCAGATCCCTGGGGGATTCTTTGCTGCTAAACCTTGGGATCGGATCAAAGTTGCTCTAGCTGGCCCACTTGCGAATATTGTCTTTGCTTTTTTTGCTTTTGCGATTTTGTGGGTCGCTGGTGGACGGGAAAAACCATTTGCCCTTTTTACTCACCATATTGGCTGGGTCGAGAAGGATTCTGGATTATACGAAGCAAACGTCCGTCCAGGCGATGAGATTCTACAACTCAACGGCCGGCCCTATAAAGGATTTACAGATTTTCTCTATGCAGTTGCCCTCGATAAATCGGAGCTTGCCATCGATGGTCAGGAGATCGATTATTGGAATGGGACTAAGGCCCCTTTTAGCTATACGTTTCCAAAAGACAAAAATGTCAATGTCCTCTCCCCAGCACAGTATTTGATTGTTGCCCCTGATGGGATTGCAGCCGATTCCCCGATGGCCGGAAGTGGCGCAGTCCCAGGAGATCGGATTGTTTGGGTCGATGGGGAATTAGTTTTTTCTTTGCCTCAGCTTATCCAAGTGATTAATAGCCCCCGAGTACTCCTCACTGTCGAGCGTGGTGGTGAGACGTTTTTGACACGGGTTCCTAGGATGATGATCGGCGATTTGCGCCTTAAGTCAGCTGAGAAAGAGGAGCTTGATGATTGGCGTTATGAGGCAAAGCTCAGTCCAAAAGTCGAGCAACTTGCCTTCATTCCCTATAATTTGACCTCAACTGGCTTAGTTGAAGGACCGCTTCCATACATTGATGAGAAGTCACTTCCGCAAGACGCCTTTAGCGGGGGCAGTCGCTCTAGCATTGAAATCCCGCTTCAGCGGGGTGATAAGATCGTCGCGATCCAGGGGAAATCCATCAGCTCCTCCTATCAGCTCCTTCAAGAGCTGCAGACCAAAAAGAGTTTGATCGTCGTCCAAAAAATGGGTGAGAGCGCAGTTCCCCATTACACAGATGCCGACAGAGGTTTTGAGGCCTCCTTTGAGATCGAGCAACTTAATGAAATCATCCGCACAGTGGGAACTGGGGCTACTCTTCCTCAATCTGGAAGCCTTCAATTGTTGAAACCTGTGATTCCCACGCCCCTTCGTCAACCACAAGTTGCCATAAAACCTTCTAAAGGGAAAAAAGTGGAGACTGTCGATGAAGAGACTTTTAAAGAGGGGAATCTTAGCAAAATTACCTCTATCCTTCCCTCTTTGAATCGGCTCGCTCTGAATGTCAAAGTGACCGATAAGTTGGTGGTCTATAATCCTAACCCCTTCGATCTATTTGTTTCGGTATTTAAAGAGACCTATAGGACTCTCTATGCACTCATTACTGGATTCTTGAGCCCCAAAAATATCTCCGGACCCGTTGGTATTATCCAAGTGATGCACCATAGCTGGATGATGGGCGCCAAAGAGGCCCTCTTCTGGCTCGGGATGATCAGTTTGAACTTGGCTGTGCTCAACCTCCTCCCTGTACCGGTTCTTGACGGGGGGCATATCCTCTTGTCTGCTGTGGAATTGGTCACGAAAAAACCGCTCAAAGCAAAAACCATGCAGCGGCTCATTTTACCTTTTGTCATTTTATTGATCGGATTCTTTGTCTATCTGACCTATAATGACTTGGTGCGTCTGATTACTGGCTTGTTCCAGTAAATCTCCAGAGGGCGCTAACTGGGTAGGAGATGACTTGGAAGCAGGTGCGGGCGATTGCACAGACGACACCTGCACCCCTCGCTGCTGCCCAGCAAGATCTGCTTTGTTTACCCTTCGCATAATGGAATACATAGCCCATTTTAAGGTATTCGCGGGCTTGTTGATCTGATAGCTTTGTGACCTTGGAATCGTTTGCAACGTACCATCCGTCCGGCTTTTTAAGTAGCGCAACATAGTGACCAGATTTGCCTGTTTTACCTAGGTGCACAATACATCCTTTCAACTCGTAAGCTATATCGGGTTCGTTCCAACGGGTAAATTTTGAAGAGATTGTGAATTGTTCTGTTTGGTCGATCTCATAATTTTTTTTCCCCTCGACCCGGTTTACCGAAATGAAGAGATCATCAGGGGTATATTCCAACTGTGTGGTTTTAGTGGAGGAATCCTCGAGGATTGCAGGGGCGAAGGCTTGATTGACGAGCGTCTGAACGGTGGATCCGCTCTTAGGAATATCCAATTGTATCATGGGCTCTGGCTCTGCTTGCTCGCGCCCATCGCCTTTTTTTGAAGAAAGTTCTTCATAAATGTGAAATCCAAAACCGACATTTGCCATGAGGCCTCGGAGTCCTTCCGCAGCATCCTGCTGTCCTTTTACCTTACCCAAAAGGGCTCTTCGAACAGCTTGACTGCTAATTGTTGATACAGGTTTAGCGTGCATCTGGGACTCAAAATAGCTTTTAAGAAAAGGAAAACCTCGCCTCTTTTCTGGGTTGTCTAAGATCGATTTTGCAGCAGTAGGAGCATTTGCAAGCAGTTGAATAGCAGCGTTTGCCCAGCAGTCATCTCCTCCCTCATTGACAATCCCCACTGGAGCCATTTCAGCAGCATATTTAGTAACTTCTAGTGGCTTTAAATCACGGTTCTGGAGCCTGCCTTTTAGTGTTTTGCTCAATTCATCCAGTGAAGCAAGATTAGCCAGAGCGTCTTCGTAAATCGCTTTCGCGGTTGCAATATCGTCTTCAATGGCGTGAAAATACCCTTCGGCTTTAACATAATCTCCAATCAGGATGGCATCATGAAAAAACTGAACCTTTGGATTTATGTTTTCTTCAACAAAATTACTTATTGTCATAATTACATTATATATAAATTTACTTTAATTGTAAATATATTATTAAGCTTTTCTTTGTATTCTATGTCATTGGAACAGAAGGTTGGGCAACTCTTTGTTGTCCCTATCTGCCCGACCCACGGCCAAGAACATCTCGATCAAGTCTATAACCTACTGAAAGAGAAACACATCGGGGGAGTTGTCCTGATGGAAGGAGTTTCTGAGCAGCAACTTAAAATCATTCAACATATTGAGGATCAACAGCTTTTGACATTCCAGGATGCCGAATGGGGTGTTGGTATGAGGCTCAAGGATGTCCCGACGCTTCCCAAAAATCTCACTTTGGGTGCGATCCAAGATATGGACCTCCTCCGAGCTTTTGGTCGTGAGCTGGCCCGTCAGTGCCGCATTTTTGGTATCCAAGGCGACTTTGCCCCTGTCGTCGACGTCAACAGCAACCCAAAGAATCGGGTCATCCATCGCCGCTCATTTGGGGAAGATCCCCACGAAGTGGCTCGCAGAGCCCTAGCAGTTATGGAGGGGATGCAGGAAGGGGGAATTTTGACCTGCGCCAAGCACTTTCCAGGGCATGGTGATACAGCAGTCGATTCGCACGATGATCTTCCAGTAATCAACAAAGGCTTGGAGGAATTGGAGGCGGTAGAGCTCATCCCTTTCAGAACGTTAATTGACCATGGCGTCGACATCGTGATGGTCGGCCATCTTTATTTGCCCGCTCTGAGCGATTTGCCCAGTTCGATGTCGCCTGAGATCATTACGGGATTGCTCCGGCAAAAATTGGGTTTTCAAGGGCTAATCATCACCGATGCGCTCAACATGCAAGCTCTGGCGAAGAATTTTTCGATGGAGGAAATTGTGCTCCGCCCCCTACTTGGTGGCGCCGATCTTCTCCTCACAGCGACAAGTCATCCCGAAATGTCGGCATTTTTGATCCAAAAGGCGATCCCTCAAGCGATTCAGTGGATTATAGCTAATGTTCCTGAGGAGATCATCGATGAGCGAGTGGAACGAATCTTAAAGTTTAAACAGCGAGCTCTTCCACCCTTGCCTATTGAGAATCCTGAGTTGCGTAGGACCCTCTATCGTAATGCCGTGACTCTTGTTGGCCCTCAACCTAAAATTGGCCCAACAATCGCCCTCGTGCAGAGTCGTCCCGATCCCGATTTTGAAGCCTCTTTGGGCAGGTACGCCGGTGTAAAAGTTTTCAAATTTGAAGAAATCGAATTGGCTGCCGCCTATCCCCATCTCATCATCAACATCCGAAAAGGGGATTACCATTCCAACTTACCACCCCACGCAGTAGTTGCCCTTTTTGACACGCCCTATGCCCTTCAGCATCAGGTGGCTGTCGTCGGTTATGAGGATGTTCCCGAAGCAAAAGAGGCCGTAGCCGATGTCCTCTTTGGCCATTTAACCCCTTTGGGAAAACTCCCCATTCGGTTATAGATGGGACATGGAAGAAGAAGCGATGAAATACGACATCGTCTGGCGCGACAGTGCGGCGGGCGAGACGTTTGCCCCTTTCTTTTTAGATGGCTTTCGCAATGAAATGCGGGCAGGGCAAACGTTGATTCATTTTGGCTGTGGCACTGCACGGGTCACAAAAACTTTCCTCTCAAAAGGATTAAACGTCACCCTCGTCGACATCTCCCCCTACGCCCTCGATGAAGAGATCCGAAACATGCTCATCCTTTTGTCCAATCAGGTCCATTTTGTCCAGGCTTGCCTTTGGCAGCTACCCAAACAGTTGAAGGATGCCTCTTGGATCTACTGCTGCGATGTGCTCGAACATATGCCAAAAGAGTGCCTCGACAGCGTCCTCGGCCAGATGGGCGAGCGGATGCGTCTTGGAGGTTACCTGAGCATTTGTCTAAAGGATGACGAGAGAAATAAAGGGTGGTGGGAGAAAAAACTCGCCCAGTATTTTGACCTCATTGGAGAGGATCTGGTCGCTGACGAAGACTATTTCAATTGTAGAATCGTGAAAAAAAAATAAGGCCGGCAATCGCCGGCCTTATTGGCTTACTTTTTGTCCTCTTCATCGAGGATTTCGACTTCTGCATCCTCAATGTCGGGCTTTGCTCCGCCTTGTGGTGGTGGTGGGGCTGCGGCGCCGGGTTGAGGGGCACCTTGCATCGATTCGCCGATCTTCTGCATGACGTTATTGAGATCGGTTGTTGCAGCGCGGATGGCTGCAATATCGGTCCCTTCTAGAGTCCGTTTGACAGCATCGATTTTGCTTTGGACGCTTGAAGCAACCTCAGCTGGGACTTTGTCCTTGTGCTCATCGAGGGCTTTCTGTGCACGGAAGGAGAGCGATTCTGCTTCGTTGCGCACCTCGACCATCTCTTTTTTCTTCTTGTCCTCTTCGGCATGAAGCTCGGCATCTTTGAGCATTTTTTGGATCTCAGCTTCAGAGAGTCCCGATTTGGCTTCGATTCGGATTTTTTGCTCTTTGCCAGTCTTCATATCTTTCGCCGAGACGTTGAGGATCCCGTTCGCGTCGACGTCGAAACAAACCTCGATTTGAGGCATACCGCGTGGCGCTGGTGGAATGTCTGTCAAGTCAAAACGGCCGATCTCTTTGTTGTCCGCAGCCATTTTGCGTTCTCCTTGGAGGACGACAATTGTTACGGCTGGCTGGTTATCACTAGCTGTAGAGAAAACCTGTTTCTTTTGTGTCGGGATCGTAGTGTTGCGCTCGACAAGCGGTGTTAAGATACCGCCGTACGTTTCGATTCCGAGAGTCAGGGGGATAACGTCGAGCAGAAGAACGTCTTTGACGTCTCCTGTCAACACGCCCCCTTGAATGGCAGCGCCAACTGCAACCACTTCATCTGGATTGACCCCTTTGTGAGGCTCTTTGCCGAAGATTTCGGTTACTTTGCGCTCGACAGCAGGCATACGGGTCATCCCGCCGACGAGAATCACTTCGTCGATCTGATCGGCACGTAGGCCAGAATCTTGCAGCGCTTTTAGGCAGGGCTCTTTAGTCCTCTCGACAAGTTGGTGAGCGAGGTTTTCAAATTGGGCCCTTGTAAGCGTAAGCTGAAGGTGTTTTGGCCCTGTGGCATCCATCGTGATAAACGGCTGGTTGATCTCGGTGGTTTGCGTGCCGGAGAGCTCGATTTTGGCCTTTTCAGCGGCATCGCGCAGACGCTGGAGAGCCATTTTATCCTTTGATAGGTCTATGCCGGTCTCTTTTTTAAACTCTTTGAGCATCCATTCAGTGATCACGTTATCAAAATCGTCTCCCCCGAGGTGGGTATCTCCGTTAGTGGAGAGCACTTCAAAAACCCCATCGCCGATTTCGAGGATAGAGATATCGAATGTTCCGCCCCCAAGGTCATAGACGGCGATTTTTTTGTCGCTTTGTTTATCTAGTCCATAGGCAAGAGCCGCTGCAGTAGGCTCGGGGATAATCCTTTTGACATCTAGTCCGGCAATCCTGCCAGCGTCTTTGGTTGATTGTCTTTGGGAATCGTTAAAATAGGCGGGGACAGTGATCACCGCTTCTGTGATTTTTTCTCCCAAATATGCTTCTGCGGTCTCTTTCATCTTGATGAGCACTTGGGCTCCCACTTCTTCTGGAGTGAGTGTTTTTCCTTCTACTTCGAAGACAGCCTCTCCGTTGGATCCAGAGGTCACTTTGTAGGGGACGTTTTTGATTTCAGAAGCGACTTCAGAATATTTGCGTCCGATAAATCGCTTGGCAGAATAGATGGTCTTCTCAGGGTTGGTGACTGCCTGCCGTTTTGCAGGGATCCCGACTAGACGCTCGGCACCTTTAAAAGCGACGACTGATGGGGTTGTTCTCGAGCCTTCTGCATTGGCGATGACGATCGGGGTTCCGCCCTCCATGATGGAGACGCAAGAGTTTGTAGTCCCAAGGTCGATTCCAATGATTTTGCTCCGTTTTTTATTGTCTGACATAGTGTTACTCCTTATTTTCTGATTTTTTTCTTGCAACTTTGACGCGTGCGGCTCGGATAATGCGGTCGCCACTCTTATACCCTTTGAGGAATTCCTTAAGGATCGTCCCTTCAGGGTGGTCGTCGGTTTCTTCTACTTCAACTGCTTCATGATGATGGGGATCAAACATCTCTCCAACTGAGTGGAAAGAGACAATATTGTGGTTGCTCAGGATCTCTTTAAACTGAGAGAGGATCATGCCAAATCCCTTCGCCCAATTCCGTGTCTCCTCATTCATCTGATCAGTAAATCCCAGCGCACTTTCAAACGTATCGATGGGGGTTAATACCTCGGAGATGACATTTTCGATGGCAAAGCGGGTCATCTCATGCTTCTCTTTTTGAAGACGTTTACGGGAATTCTCCATTTCTGCCAGCAGCCGGAAATACTTATCCTTAAAGTCCTCCTCTTCGACCGGCGGCGGCGCTGCTACCTCTTCAATTTTTTCTTCATTTTCGTTCATTATTTTTTCCTATAAGTGGTACTTGAGTTTGCATATCAATTTGCGACGCCTTAGGCTGCCGGAAACTAATCTTAAATTTGTATAGAGAGCTGGTCAGCGTCTGGCTGAGGGCTTCTGCCGCCGTTTCCATGATCCCAAATAGTCTCCGGTAGGGGAGCCGGTTGGGCCCCAGTAGTGCAATTGCGCCGGCCATCGTCTGGTGAATCCGGTAGGGGATCACAATAATCGAGCAGCCCGAAAGCTCAGTGGCGAGCATTTTAAAATCATCGCCTAAAAAGCAGCAGAGCTCTTGCTTTTCACAACTTTGCTTCAGCAAGGTCCGCAAGTCGCCCTCATTTTCAAAAAGGGATAAACTGCTTGCCAGTGATGTGGCGTTGTTGAAATCAGGATAGCTAAGCAGCTTTGAGAATCCAGTTTTATAGATATCCTCAACGCTGAAGTTTGAATAAGTGACAATGTGGCGAAGCATGATCTCTTTGTAGAAAAAATCGGCCAGTTTTTCCTCTTCAGCATTTAGCTTAGGCTTTTCTATCCCGGAAATGCGCCACTGCAAATAGTGTGAAATTCGATTTAAATTCGCGTGGGAAATGCCCTTCTCGAGGTATAAAATTTCGGTGTGGACCATTCCAAAGTCTGTGATCAGGACACATAAACAACGATTGGAGTCAATTTCCACCAATTTGATATCTAGAACAAAGTCTTGGTCGAAGCGAGGGGAGGAGAGGAAAACGGCACACTGAGTGCTCTCGGCCAAAACTTCCGCAGCTCGTTGCAAGTAGCTAGCCACCTCTCTGGTCGATTTAGAGAGCTTTTCCCGAATGGCTGAGGCCTCTTTTTCCTTGATGTCGGGCTTGCTCAAATTCATCTGGACATAAAGCTTAAAAGCCTCTTCGGTGGGAATACGCCCTCCAGAAGAGTGTTGCTGCTTCAGATAGCCCCCTTTCTCAAGGGTCGAAAAGTAGTTGCGGATGGTCGCCGAGGAGAGGTGCTCGAAGCCATAATCGCGCAGAGTCGAAGAGCCGACCGGGGCGCCGGTCTCGAGATAGAGCTCAACCAGGCCCATCAGGACCTGCTTTTCCCGCTCATCTTTTGGGGGTCTTTTAAGGGTCATCGCTTTCAACATGCCCCTAATTATAGCAAAGGAGCAGGCGGAAGTAAAGGAAAATTAGCAGTCTTGGCTATAGATTGCTGATGTTTTTCTTAAGTTTTTGGAAATCAATGAGAAGAAGCCTGAGCCACGAAAGAGTCGTGGCCAGAATAAATTACAGATTCTTGAGGTTGTTTTCGGTATAAATTCAAATCCAGACATATCGGCCAAAAGGTAAAGGCTAGAATAAAAAAAGGTCTGAGGTTAGAATTCTTCTTTTCAAACTCGTGCAAAAATCGAATGGATATCGCAATGAAGATTAGAAAAAAAGTTAAGGTTTTTTTATTCGCTGCCACTTTAATATTTGGTTATGAGTTAGATGCGCGTGAAGGTCATGAAGAAAGCCCGCATTATGAGTGGATTGAGGGGAAGGATGTTGCTGTGCTCGATGATGGGATATATATCGATACGGTGAAGGGGATGATGCGTCTGAATGTTGTCGATTATGATAGGGTCAATGATCGATATCAAATATTATGCACCTGTTTAGAAAGACCAGGTCTTCTTCCATTCGAAGCGTTGAGTGTTCCATTTCAGGAAAAAGTAGAGTAACTCTTATACCGATTCTTCAGGTTGTTTCGGTATAATTTCGGGCCAGCTTAGGCCTCGAGGATGTCGGGATCCATGGCGATCAGGGGCAGGATGTCGACGATGGAGGGCGACCAGCTTAGCCCTTTCGAGTAGACCAATTTGCAGGCGATGTAGGTGGCGATGATCGCCTTTTTGTGGATGTCGGGGATTTCGGAAATGATCCGGTCTGGGTAACCCTTCCTGAGTAGGGGAGGGCAATAATTGAGTAGGCAGCGGACTAAGGGGTGCTTAGGATCGTTGGGCAGTAGTATGCTTTCTAGGTAGTCTAAAAGCTGGTATTTATAGGTATTAATCCTCTCGGATACCATCTCGGAAATATCGGTCAAAAATGCGCCGGTTTCGGCGTGGGTGCTCAGCATCAATTGCCCCTCATTTTGGGCGCGGGAGCGAATAATACCCAAAATTTCGGGCATGAGTTCTTTTTTCTTTTCGATAAACTCCTCATCTTTCAGGATCAACCCGGTCAAGACTTCGAATGAGGAGGTGATTACCCCACCTTTGTTAGCTGAACTATCCTTGATGATGATCACTCCGAGTTTCTCAAGCGCTCTTCTGGCTTGGGGCGTCAGATAGAGGTTTGCCCCTTCGACGATTGCACGGGAGGTCGGCTTACCTGTCTCATCGAGGAAGTCTTTGTAGTTGTTTTCGTTCAAAGTTCGGGGTCTTCCGCCACCTGGGATGAAGATATCGGTCTTTGTTTGGTGGACGTTGTTACGGAAGAGGTGGTTCATCTCATTTCCGGAGAGCCAATTTTTGACCACTTTGCCACTCTTTTTCTCGTAGCATAGGGTTTGTTGGGCGTAAGCGGTTTGCTCCCGTTTTGTCCCTAAATCGAGTAGGAAGCCCCCATCGTGAAGTTTGGCAGGGGGGTAGTGGCGGATCGGTTGTACATCGTGGAACATCTGAGCCAAAATTTTGAGGTCGAGCCCCTCAGGATCATAGATAGTGCCCGAGACATCCGTTAGAGCGAGCAGTTTGGCCGTTTTTGGGAAAAATTTATAGAGATTGAGGATCTGGTTGCCGGCCACATCTCCATCAGGACCGCCAGACATTTTGATTGTGAAGGTATCTGTGGAGGGGTCGATCCCCATGAATTTGAGCACCTCTTCCATATAGACGTTGACCCCATAGGAGGTGACGCCATATTCTTTGTGATTGATTCCTGGGCCCGATTTACTGCTGATGAAGGAGCTGCCCGGCTTGTAATTGTAGTATTTGGCGTAGACGGCGATCCATTCAATCATCTCATTATGCATGTTCTCGTCGGGACCTAAGTAGATATACTCGGGTCGCTTGTAATAGTCGACGATTTGCCCGGGGCGCAATTTTCCATCGGGATCGCAGTTAAGAAGGGTGATAAAGGCCTCTACGTAGGAGCGCTGCGATTGGTAGAGGAATTCGAGCTTTTGCTCTTTCTGATAGGCTGCTAATTTTTCGTCTATCTGCTCGGCGCTTAAGCCGGTCTCACCCAATTCGTCTTTGTAAATTAGCTGCTCAGATTGGAGCCGCTCAAAAGGTTCGAGGAAAATGACTCCCTTGGAGCCTCCTTCAGGAATGTCTTTATTCTTCTTTTGCTGCGTGTAGGACAAATTATAGCACTCGGAGAAGACGTTGGTTCGCTCCCAGAGCATCTGCTCAACTCGCTGAGGAAATACAGTCCTAAGCCCCCCTCGTGACAAATCTTTGAAACGGATATGGAAGCCGATATAGAACATCCCTTTAAAGAAGAAAACCGCAAAGGGAAGTTCTGGGAATTTTTCTTTCCGGTCATATGGCAGATATTCGAGATATTTGGGATCTAAACGGAAGCTAAAGGCGGTTTTATTGTTCCGATAGAAATTTGTCTTGAGGACATGATCGACGAAATTCATTCCCTGCCGCAGAATATTCTTGCGTCTAGTATCGATCGTCGCATTTCCTGTATCCAAATTGGCAACTAAATCAAGAAATTCTGTCTTGATTTTCTCATATTCCTTAAGATCGTGCTTTTCCGGATGGAATTTCCACTCAAATGCCTGTGTGAGTTTAATCGTTAGCTCAGGATGGCGACAGAGACCCTCCTCGATCTTGTTTAGGCTATACATATTGTCATCGGCATGAGTTAGGGTCTGGTGGATGAAATTGGACATCGCCTTGATCAGATTACCCATGTTGCCGCGGACAAGGCCCGTGTCGACAAATTGCTTATCGAAAATTTCTTGCCCCTCAAAATACTTTAGCGTCACCATCTCCTGGAGGAAATCGGTCACATCGCACTCTTCCCAGGCAGCCTTCTTTTTGGCCCCATGCAATCCAACGGACATGATCAAAATCGCATCGCGGCTATAGGGATCGATATAGGTGGCGCTGACTCTTCGCATGGTGAGCCCATGCCTATGGACCATCTTGGCAAACGCATACAAAAAGTGGTGTTTAGGGACGTTGCGCCAGGCAAAAACCACCTGCATCGACGGGAGGTCTTTCACCTCTTTCCAATCTTCATTGTACTTGACTGCATACTGGCAATTATCCCGCTTCTTGGCTCTGAAGAACATGTCGAGGGCTGTAATCAACCGATCTTTTGTCAGAGCTCGCAAAAATCTAGGGCTCATCCCTTGAATCAGTTTCTTAAACTCAGTCTCAGTCACTGCCGGGTTCCGCGCCATCACCAGCTCTTTGATCTCTTCTTTAGTTTTCGGATCCAAGATCGGTTCTTCGAGTTCGGGAGCGGTCGTAAAATGGATCACCGCTACCCGCAAGTTGGTTTTCACCCCGGCAAAGGGGGGAGGACTATTGGAAATAAACGTCCGGTAATCTTTGATCCCGTGATTCTGGTAATTTCTTAGGATGCGTAGGTCGGCATCTTCGCTATCGAGACAAAGGGCTATGGCTGAATCTTTTAAATGAATCCGGGCAAAGAATTCCTGCAGATCGAGCCCCATTAAACTATGGACAATCAAGAGGATATCTTCTTTAGAGACCTCTTCGAAGAAGCTTGGCGGCATATGCTGCTCGAGCCAAAGGTAACACTCTTCACACTTTTTGCCCTCTTGGAGAACCGCTGCAGTCAGGTTTTCCTTCTGCTGCTCGCTGCTCGTCTCTTTCTTCATCTTCGCCATAACCGTATCTTTAGCGAAGTCAAAAAAATTTTACAATAAAAACTAAGAGAGGAACGATTTTGCGCCAGAGGCGGTCATGTTTCCCGAGTCTGAGGGTTTAGAAGCTGTACTAAAACCAGATGTCAGTCAAGATTAGGGTCCTTTTGAGCCAATTTTTAGTCATTGCGCTGAGGGCTGTATTTCATTCAATACAACCCTCAGCGCAATGACTAAAAATTGGCCAAAATGATCCCTAATCTTGACGACACATGGTTTTA
>JAFEGK010000012.1 GCA_018239985.1 Verrucomicrobiota bacterium
TAATCTTGACGACACATGGTTTTAAGTACAGCTTCTTAGAGGTTTTTTCCAACCCAGTCTTTTAATGTGTCTCCAGCATTATTTAGGCGCATGGAAGCTTCTGCCACTACTTTGCTTGTTCCAGCCTTATCAGGGTGAACCATTTTCATGACTTGTCTAAATTCATGCTTATATAATTTCTCCCCATTTTCACGTAGACGATCTATTGTGAACTGAGGATTTATCATCATTAAGGCATGATCAGGACATTCAGGGTTAAGCTCAGGTTTTCGCAACCGGTCGATCACAGAAAGCCCCATTAAGGTCTTTGGGTTAACTTTCTCACACTCAAGGGGGTCTACATCGTCAAACCGATGTTTGCTCTTAAAGTTCTTAAAAAAGTCGTCGAAGTTCTCTTCAAAGTTCCTGTATTTTCTTTGTTGTCTAAATCGGTCATTGAAGTCATGAAACCAGTCGTCAAAATTTTCCTCTTTGTAATGACCGTTATTGCCGAAACCAGAGTAATGGTCATGATTGTCACCAGTATTGCCTGTAGTGAACATCTTTTGGAACCGGATCCATAATTGGTAGGTGATTTTGCAAGTAGCATAAAGTGTATGCATAGAATTGGCAGTATTTGCGCTATAAACAACCGCATTTCGAGCCACAGCCCAATTGCGATAACCGAGATTCTTCCAGCAATTTTTCAAGCCTTGTAAGGCAGAATAGGCAACATGATAGGTCTTCCAAGCTTGAAATCCGATATTGAGGGGTGGGAGAGCAGCAAATCCAAAAAAACCTAGCCAAGCGAGAGACTTTTTCCAGGATTTATCTAAATTATTAAGCAAATTTGCAAATTCGGTGTATTGTGAAACAACTACAGATCCCATAAGGAGAAGAGCAGAATAATCGGGATTTATTAATCCGCTTGCACCAGCAAACATTAGAGCTGAAGAAGCAAACAGGAGGACTTGTGTTGCAGGAAGAGATAGGGGATCTCTTTGGTATGCGCTAGCGCCAAACAAGGCAAGAGGAGACATACCGACATTGTCTTTGAGATTAAGATCGGCTCCACCTCGAATCAGTGTTTGAACAAAAGAGAGCTTTTCTTTTGCAGCAGCATAGTGAAGAGCAGTCTCTCCTGAGCGGTTTGAACAATTTATATTGACTTTAGAGGCAATGAGCTTAGCTAATATTTCTGGTGATTCTGCAATAGCTGCAAAATGTAACAGAGAGTCGCCATTGGGTGTGAGGATCTGTAGATTTGCCCCAAGCTTGATCAGTTTCTCTACTGCAGCCACTTGGTTTCCTAAAATGGCATAATGAATGGGGGTTAGGCCATTTGCATCTGGTAAATTAATAGTTGCAAATGAAATGTCGTGGACGTTTCCTTGGTAGGCAGCTTTGTTAACAGGATTAAGAACTTGAAGATCTATCGTCCCCATTTTTTGGAGTTTGGCAAGGAGCTGATTCACATGCCTGGCTGAGCCTTTACATTTGATTTGCTCCCCAACCTCTTTCATGTCTTTGCCAATCTTATTACCTAAAATACTCGCTAAAACGGGTTTATTTCCCATGAGTACCGCGTGATCGATGGCGCTTAAGTTTTGAAAATCTTTGGCCTCAGGGTTGGCCCCATTTCGCACTAAGATCTCGGCGACCTCTTTTTGGCCTGTGCGGATGGCGAAATGAAGGGGAAGTTCTCCATTTGGAAGAGGATCATTAACCGATACATTAGCCTGAATCAATTTGCTTATTTTGGCAGCATCTCCACCTTTAATCCCGTTTTGGAAATCTAAAATCTGCTCTGCAGTGGCGCTGACCGGGATGGGTGCTGCTGTTTCGGTTGTTGGTGCCGGTGTATCCCAAAGAAGATGTCGAATGTCAAATGAAAGTGAGCCAATTGGCATAAAATTCTCCTAAAATGATTTATTCTTCGAGTATTATAGCAGCTTATTCATTACTTTTATATATAAAAAAAATTAATTAGCGCAGCAAACGCAAGCTATTGAGTCCCACAATCACGGTCCCTCCCTCATGTAGGATGACGGCGAGCCAGAGGAGGGTAAGGGTGGTGGCCCAATAATGTTGCAAAGTCGTGTTGATGTGCCTATTTATGTTTCTTTATAGCGGCTCTTTGAATTCTTCGCCCAGTACGGGGAAATTGGATACGTGCAATTTTTTTTCGATTCTGACTTGCTTCCCATAAATGGACGTCTGATTGAAGGCCGATCCAAAATTCGGCGGAAGTGCCCAAAGCATCGCCAAAATCTAGCGCAATTTCCTCAGTAATTGACCGTTTGCCCCGAATGATCGCACTTAATTTTGGTTGAGTCCATGAGCCGCCTAAATGATTGGCAAAAGCAGATTGAGAAATGCCAAGTGGCTCTAAGAATTCTTCTAGTAGAATTTTTCCAGGTAAGGTAGGTTTTCTCTGTTTTGGCAACATATTTTTTCCTAATGGTAATCAATTATTTCTACTTCAGATGCTTCATGTTTTTCTGCATCCCATTTAAAAATGATCCGATACTGATCATTAATTCTTATGCTATATTTGCCCTCAAAATTTCCAACAAGCTTTTCTAGTCTATTGTTCGGAGGTATTTTCAGATCATCCAATCTATGAGCTCTGTTGAGCATATCAAGCTTGGTCCATGCTTTTTCCCATAAAAGGTGATTGATCTTCTGCCTAGCTTTTTTGGTATTAAAGCCATTGTAAACATCTTCGGTGGCTTGATCTGAAAAGGAAATAATCAATTTGAGTTCTCTATTTTTATATCAATATACCGAAACTCGATATATTTTATCAACGCTTAGAGACTGTCCACAAACTCAGTTTCAGCCAATTTTCGGGTTCTTTTGAGCCGATTTTCGATTCAAATTTTGGGNNCAAAATAATCCCGAAAATTGGCGAAACTTGGGTTTGTGGACAGTCTCTTAGCGCAGCAAACGCAAGCTATTGAGTCCCACAATCACGGTCCCTCCCTCATGTAGGATGACGGCGAGCCAGAGGGGGATATAGCCGAGGAGGGCAGGGGTGGTGGCGAAGCAGATCACAAACAGGGCCAGGATCAGGTTTTGTTTGACGATCCGGGTGGTGGCGTGTGACTTGGAGATGAGCCATTCGAGCAGAGACAGGTCATCTTTGAGGAAGACGATATCAGATGCATCGACGGCGGTTGCGCTGCCGATTTTGCCCATCGAGATACCGACGGTAGCGCGGGCAAGGGAAGGGGCGTCGTTGATCCCATCGCCGACCATGATGAGCCCTTTTTCGGCAGAGAGCTCGGTCACTTTGTTCAATTTATCTTCGGGCCGGAGATTGGCAAAGACTGTGGAGATATTGAGTGTCCTAGCGACAATGTGGGCATTTTCAGTATGGTCGCCTGTGAGCATCACGCAGGTGAGTTTTTTTGAGAGGGTGTTGATTGCACCTGCCGATTCTGGGCGTATATCATCTGTGAAGTGAAAGACGTAGAGGGCTTGGCCGATACGCAGAAACGTGTTCTGCGTTTTCCATTCTGTTTTGGGGATCGACTCTCCAATATAATCAGGATGGCCAATGTAGACCTCCTCTTGCCCCACTTTCCCTTGCAGCCCGTACCCGGGGACGCTTTTAAAGTCGAGGATTTCGGCGGAGGTGATTTTCTTTTCGGTAGCAAGGCTCAAAATCGCTTCACTGATTGGGTGATTCGCATGTCTTTCAAGGCCGGCCGCGATTGCGAGGGCTTTTTCGATAGGGGGGCCATCGTTAAGAGGCTCGATTCCTGTGCAGGTCAATTTACCGGTAGTGAGAGTTCCGGTTTTATCGAAAGCGACAATAGAGCAGCCAGTGAGGGCGTCTAGTAGGGTACCCCCTTTAAGTAGAATCCCTTTGCGAGCACAACTCGAAATTGCGCTGAGGTAGGCTGTTGGGGTCGCGATGATGAGGGCACAGGGCGAGGCGGCGATGAGGAAGGTGAGGGCCCGGTAGATAGAGCCTTCGTAGCCTAGATAGGGCATGGCGAAGAGGAGGGGGAGGGCGGTGGCAAAAAAGAGAGAAAGGAGGATGATCGTTGTCGAATACCATTTGCCAAAACGGTCGAAGAATCTTTCTAAACGGGGTTTTGCCCCTTGAGCTTTGGTGATGAGGCTGATGATCCTGCCGAGGGTTGAATCGGCGCTGCTGCGGGTGACAGAGAGGGTCAAGGAGCCATCGAGATTGTAAGCGCCGGCTGGTACTTCATCGCCGATATGGCGTGCTTGGGCTTGCGTCTCACCGGTCAGATGGGCCAGATTGACAAAGGAGCTGCCAGCGATCACTTTTCCATCTAATGGAACCACTTCTCCGGCCTTGATCAGGATAGGGGTGCCGATGGCCACTTCGCGGATCGCTTTTTCGATGACCATCCCATCAGGCTCGATGACAAAAGCGGTTTTAGGGGAGAGTCTCTGCAGAGAGATGAGGGCGCTTTTCGTTTTTTCGGTCACCATATTTTCCATTGCGGCCGAAAATTCAAAAAGGACCAGCAGTAGCGCTCCTTCGAGTCCACTGCCGATAAGGATCGAGAGCAGGGCTGCGAGCGTCATTAAGACGTCGATATTGATTTCGAAATTACGTAAATCTTCGAGGGAATTTAACAGAGCGGGTGTGCCAACGAGAAAATAGACCGAGGCGAGGCAAAGATGAGAAGCGTGGGAGCTTATGAAGGAGAGGCCGAAAGCGATGGCCAAAAGAAACGCGGCAAACAACGCACTTTTGAGCGAGATATTTTTGCCCCAGCTTCGCGATTTTGGGGTGAGAAACGGACTGATCGCCTCGTCACGGCCAGAAGCAAAGAATTCATCAAAAATATACGGATTGCTCATACAATCAACCGGGTGAGGAAATAGGCTCCAGCACAAGCAAAGGCTGCCAAAGCAAGGTTCCAAACCACATGGGTAATCTGTTTTCGTTTTTCAAAGCGGGCAGTAAGATGGGAAGTGACGATCAAAATCAGAGCAGCGACAACTGGAATGCCAAAAGTAGGGAAAAAATAGAACGCAAACGTCGCAGCCGCGGCACAGATAAACGTCCCCAGAAAGGCTCCAAAGGCCTGTTTTAGGGGATGCTCGATCACTTCAAGCGACAGACCGAGTTCTTCTTCAAGCATGACACGTAAGAGACGATTGTCGTCTGCCATCAGAACATCGACCACTTCATCAAGTAGCTTTCCTGAAAACCCCTTGACTTCGTACATCTCGCGCAACTCTTCACGCTCTTGCTCACGATGGTGCTCGATTTCATAACGCTCTTCTTCAATCAGCCGGTGGACACGCTCTAATCGAGAGTAACCAAGAAGCGCGCTGCGGCCTGTTTTCCAAATAAGCCAACCCAATCCAAATGCGATGAAGATTGGCATCTGCACGCCGATCGCCCACAAAATCAGAAAAGCCAAAGCGGTCTCATTTGCGCTATCTGCGCCTGCAAAAAGGTGGCCTGGGAGTTCAACCCCGTGCGTTTCTGCAGAGGCTAGAGCCCCTTTAGTTCGGGCATTCTTCAGATGTTCAAAGACCGATTGCCCTTGAAAATGCTCTGGAGGCGTGTGATGGGTCATAATCCCCCTTGAAGGAAATAGCTGAGTAGGGTGCAAAGATCGATATGATCTTTGCAAGCGATGATTTCTCGGGCAGCGTGCATCGACAGCTCTGGAATACCGATATCAACCGTTTCAATTCCCAATTTCGTTGCAAAAATTGGCCCCACAGTCGATCCAGCCAAGTTGTCGGAACGATTGACAAATTTTTGACATTTTAATCCAAGGACCTGACACAGATGTAAAATGAAAGCTCCTGTTTTGCCGCTTGAGGTATAGCGCATATCGGCATTGTATTTGATAGTGATCCCTTCTCCAAGTAAAGGTGCGTGATGAGGATCGTATTTATTTTCGTAATTGGGATTAAGGGCATGCGAGACATCAACTGAAAGGCAAAGAGAATTGCACCTCAAAATGATCTCTTCCTCAACATTTAATTTGTAGAAGTCGCAAATCCTACTGTAGATGTCGTGGAAGAAGGTCGATTCGGCGCCAATTTGTGTCGATGAGCCGATCTCTTCGTGATCCCAGAAAATTCCCATCGAAAGAGTGTCTAAAGATGGGGTTTTGAGATTGCCGAGTGCAACGATCCCTGCGTGTGTACTGCTGAGATTATCCAGTCGATAGCTAGCGAGCATCTCTCCATTTTTGCCGATGAAGCGGGGGCTTTCAATTGGCACCAGAAACAGATCGAAGTCCAAAAGGGCGTGAAAGGTATGCTGCTCTCGGATGAGACTTTCGACATAATTTTTCTCAAATTTCAAGCTCGCTACTGGAGCCAGATGATCCTGTTTATTGAGCTCAAGACCCTTTTTAAAAGCTTCTCTATCCAGATGCGGAGCGAGCACAGGGATCATCACGGGGGCATCATCGAGGAAGACAAGCAGTTCTTCAATTTCCCCATCTTCTCGCTCCACGACTACGCGTCCGGCAATGGCCAAATCACGATTAGTCCAAGTAGCTAGAATCGGTGCCCCGTAAACTTCAACACCCAGTTGGACCATGTTCTTTTTTTCGATCTCAGCATGAGGCTTAAGCTTCAGAGCCGGACTGTCGGTGTGCGCTGCGATGATCGACATCCGATCGAGATTCTTCTCAGGTAGAGCGAAAGCGGCAATGGAGCCATCGTGAACGACGAAGTACTTTTTCCCTTTTTCCAATTTCCACTTTTCTTCCGGATAGAGCGGAATAAAATCTAAAGAGGCTAGCCGATTGCTCATCTCAATTGCGGCATGCCACGAAGTGGGCGAATGGGCTAGAAAATCAGAAAAATCGTCTAATAAATGGGTCACGAGGGGTTAAGCTCCTTCATTCCGTTGAGATATTTATGTAGGACCAGTGGGATTGCTACAGAACCATCTTCCCGTTGGTTATTCTCCAAAAGGGCAACCATCAAACGGGAGGTCGCCAGTCCTGATCCATTCAATGTATGGCATAATTCCGGTTTTTCTTGTTTAATTTTATAGCGAGTCTGAGAGCGACGTGCTTGGAAATCGGTGCAGTGCGAAACAGAAGAAACCTCATAATACCGATTTTGTCCTGGAAGCCACACTTCTAAATCGATGGTTTTTGCTGCAGCAAAAGACATATCTCCCGTCACCAGTTCGGTCGTTCTAAAATGAAGCCCCAAACCTGCAATGAGCGCCTCAGCAGCAGATACCATTTCTTGGAAAAGAGGCTCACTTTGCTCATGCGTTGTAAAAGCAAACATTTCCACTTTGTTGAATTGGTGCATCCGGATCAGCCCCCGCTCTTGTGCCCCCAATCCTCCGGCTTCTCTGCGGAAACAGGGAGTATAAGAGACATATTTCAGAGGTAGCTGCTCTCCATCGAGAATTTCATTATGATGAAGACCCATTAGCGCCATCTCAGCTGTCGGAATCAAATACAATTGGTAGTCTTCGTCTGTTAATTTAAAGAGTTGGTTTTCAAATTTGGGAAGTTGTGCGGCCCCATAGGCGATCTCAGGCCTCACGAGCAAAGGGGGGAGCCAAAATTTAAACCCATTTTCCAAATGGTAATCTAGCATGTAATTGATCAGTGCCCATTCCAATTTCGCCCCATCGCCGCAGTAGGCAGGCCAACTACTGCCAGAAACTTTTGCAGCTCGTTTGAAGTCAAACAAATGGAGTCTTTCATTCAATTCGACATGGTTCTTTGCAGCAAATGCGAATTCAGGTTTTTGACCAGACACCCGAATCACGACATTATCTGCGACATTATGAGAGACCTTAATTTCCGGGCTCGGTAAGTTAGGTAATCGAGCAACTAGATCGTCGAGTTTTTTCTCCTTCTCATCAAGCACTCTGTCCAATTCAGCAGCTTCATCTCCAAGACCGGCAACTTCATCCATCTGAACTGAAGTATCAACGCCAGCCCGTTTCTTCTCGCCAATTTCTTTCGACAGCAGATTGCGTCTACTTTTGATCTCTTCGGCTTTTGTCTTTAGATGGCGGACCTCTTCATCGAGAGCCAGAATGTAAGTGAGGTCGATACTTGGATCTTTACTCTTGAGTTTTGTTTCAATTGCGACCGGTTCTTTGCGCAGCAGCTTCATATCTAGCATAGGGGACATCCTTTGATAATACTCAAAAAATTGTAATGGAAATTGGTGTGGATGTCAATGTGGATAGAGGTGAATAAATACTAACCCAACTTGCCCCCTACCTTGCCCGAGAGCCGGGCGAAACACATGAGATACAAGATTCTCGACGAAGCCAAGGTGGTCACCTTGGCGAGGAGAGAAGCGCAGTAGATCATGGGTTGCAGCCAGCCTCTTCGGGCAAGGTAGGGGGCAAGTTGGGTTACTATTTTGGATGCCTTTGTGGACAGTCTCTAAAACCTAATTTTTTAGTATAACGCCATCCTTTCTCTGGTGGTGAAGCAATAGACTTACCATAGACATGTCGGGAGCCCCTCGACTTGTCTATTCAACCCTCAAAAAGTTACCCAGAAACCTTCAAATTATATTTTGCCAAAGAATCTTTGTCTTTGCACAGGATCATTTGGAGCAGGATGTGGTCGGGTAGGTCTGCTAGGGGAACTTTGCTCTTTTCATCGGTAATGCCTAGCATCTGCAGATCGTGGATGATCTTTCGGCGGGTGCCCCATTTTAGAGAGATTTGAGCTCCATTGAACAGGCCGAGGCGGCCGCTCAAGAATTCAAGGCGATTGGAATCGGCAACTAAAAGTTTTAAATGTTCAATTTTTTTGTCGAATTGGTGCCGCTCTTGTTGTCGTATTAGCTCTTGGGATGCATAGACTAGCAGGGGGACACCTATGATGCTAACCATCAGGGCGAGGGCGACCAGTAGAGCACCGGTATGGACAAGTGTCCTTTGGATGATTCCTTCTGAATTACGGACCCAGTAGATGATGCGCCCCATCCAATTATATTCTTTCCAGGGGGTCTCCATTTTTTTGATTTCATCATGCACCTCAATGGAAAAATCTTCTCTTTTGAGCGGAAGTGTAATTGTGGTTGTCATAACGTACCTAAAAAATTTTGTATAGAGCTATTATAGCTGGAAAGAAAGTTTATTGCCAGAGGGAAGAAAAATATCCTTGAATGGGCGGGTAACCTATGATAAAATTGGACTGTTTCATGAGGTAAAGCACTATGACCACGTCTCGCTATCCCGAGCCAAAAAATCCGTTAGTTTTGCGCTTCCATCGTTTAATGGATGCTTTTGCCAAATCCGATGATGAGCGGGATTTCTATCTTGACAAAGTTGAAGGATTTATTCTTTTCGTAGATCTCGATAAGGGACAGGATGAATTAGACGCTTTGGAAAAAGAGCTGCAAGACCATGCCGATCGTTACGTACTTTTGCCGAAAATGACCTTTTATGAATCTAAGAAATTCATGGAAGGGTTTGTCAATGAAAAAGTTTATGATATCGATACCAAAGAGAAGCTATTAGAAATTATACAGGCGAAAGAATCGCGCGAGAATTTCCTAGAATTCATTTACGACCATCTGACCGAACTAGAAAAGTGGCAACAATTTTATGTTGAGCGCTCACGTATTCGGATTATCGAGTGGCTCCGCGGTCAGGGGATTCGGTTTGTATTCGAAGAGGATCTCGATCTGACCAAGAATCTGATTGAGAAAGTAAAAAAGCATTTATTTGATGCTAAAGTCCCTCGCGACATCTCAACAGCTCGAGAAGCGCTCGAGGCCAAATCGAAAACATACTACTCCAATGAGGCGCTCAATCCAAGACCTAAACGGGGCCGTCCGCCTAAGCAAGTGGCGAAAGTCGAGATGGAGCCGCAGTTTACAATTGATATTTACACCACGGTGCCTGCAGTCGCTCGTCATTTTCTTTATGTGCCTGATATCACCAGCACTACGGGGATCACCTTTTCTTCCCGTTATGAAACTGAAGCTGATCTCTTGGCAAGCTTGCGTGGAAGTTCTCGCATTAAAGTGGATGAAAAACTGCAAGCTCTTTCTGAGCGACTGGAGTCTTTGCGCCACATCTCTTCACGACTTGCTGACCTCAAAGAGCTAGGGCCTGAAGGGGAGGAGAAATTGATCCGCGCGGCGATAACGGCCATCCCAGAAGAGGAAGCAGTCCCTGAGAAGAAAAAGGGAATTATGCATGTGGTCAAAGGATTCTTGCCCAAGAAAAAAGCAGCTACAAAGCCCGAAGAGGCAGAAGAAGCAGCAAAACAGGTGGTTCGTCCAGCAAAGACTGTTACGCCCATTAAGAAAAAAGGAGCGAAGAAATAGTGTCTTCACAAGTCACCTCATCCGTTGAGCTCAAAACTTTAGAAGCGATGTATCTTACTCGGTTTCTCGATGAGAAAATGACGAAACTCGCAAGGCAAAACAAAGGGGGAACTTTTCACCTCTCGAGTTTGGGCCATGAGATGATCGGTACTATGTGTGGCCTCGCCCTTAAAGCCGGTCACGATTGGGGACTTCCTTATTATCGGGATCGTCCGTTTGCTGTCGGGTTTGGAGTCGATCTCAAAGAGATGATTGCTGCCTTTCTAGCGCGCGAAATACCGACCCATTCTGGCGGCCGGATGATGCCTGAGCATTTCACCCATAAAACGATGCATATTCCCTGCCAATCGAGTGTAGTGGGATCGCAATATCTGCAAGCGGTAGGGGTTGCCAAAGGAGTTCAACTCGCTGGGCGCGATCAGATCGTTTACGTCTCAGGTGGCGACGGCTCAACATCGCAGGGCGATTTTCATGAAGCGCTGAATTTTGCCTCGATCCACCAGTTGAAAATCATTTTTGTCGTCCAAGACAATGGCTGGGCGATTTCAGTTCCAGTGCGGGAGCAGACAGCAGGCGGCACGATTGCCAAGATGGCTCGCGGCTACGAAGGACTCGATGTCCACGAGATCGACGGGTGCGATTTTGAGCAGATTTCCTCTGCACTGAGCAGCGCAGTCAAAAAGAGTGGCCCAAGCCTAATCGTCGCAAAAATCCCACGAATCGGGCCCCACAGTAGTAGCGATGATCCAAAGAAATATAAAAACGAGCAGATGCAATTAGAAGACAAAATGCTCGATCCGATCCCCCGTTTTGAAGATTGGTTACAAGAGACGGGAATCGTTTCCAAAGAAGAGATGGAGACTTTGCGTGCTGAATGCTTCAACCGCGTTGAAGTGGCCGCTGAAGAGGCTGATCTAGAAGCCCATCCAGACAAAGAATCTCATGCGACAAAAGTCTTTCAAGAAGTTCCTAAAGTGGATTTCCCCGACAAAGAAGTTGCCGATACCTCTGAAGCGGTCGTAATGGTCGACGCTCTGAATGAAGCGCTACGAGAAGAAATGGAGCGCGATCCTGGGATCGTCGTCTTCGGCCAAGACGTGGCCCGCGGCAAAGGAGGGGTCTTCGGAGTGACCCGCGAGCTAACCGCACTCTTTGGCGAAAAGCGGTGCTTCAATACTCCCCTTGCTGAATCGACGATCATGGGCCTTTCACTGGGGATATCCCTCGTCGAGCCCCTTAAACCAGTCGCAGAAATTCAATTTGCCGATTACATCTGGACTGGCATTAATCAACTTTTCAATGAAATTGCCTCCTATTATTACCGCTCGAACGGCCAGTGGAATTGCCCGGTTGTGATCCGGATGCCCTATGGTGGGTACATTCAAGGGGGGCCATACCACTCCCAAAGCATCGAGGCTTTCCTTGCCCATTGTCCAGGATTAAAAGTGGTCATCCCGAGCAATGCTGCCGATGCCAAACGACTTCTAAAAGCCTCGATCCGCGACCCTAATCCAGTCATTTTCCTTGAGCATAAGGGGCTCTATCGACAGCGAGTGTTCTGCGCACGCCGCTCGCCAGGCAAAGATGAGATCATTCCTCTTGGAAAAGCTAACATCGTCCGTGAAGGGACCGATGTGACCCTCGTCGGCTATGGGATGATGATCTTCATGGCTTCCGAAGTAGCTGAAAAACTCTCTCGCGAAGGGATTAGCGTTGAAATCATCGATCTACGAACCGTCGTCCCTCTCGATGAAGAGGCGATTGCCAAATCGGTCCGTAAGACAGGCAAACTTGTCATCGCACACGAAGCGCCAAGCAATTGCGGATTTGGTGCTGAGATTGCTGCCCGCATCTGTGAAAAGCATTTTGCCTATCTCGATGCTCCGATTGTCCGTGTGACAGGTGCCGACTGTCCAGTTCCGTATAGCAAGATTCTAGAGGATGAAGTGCTGCCGCAAACTCACGATTTAGAGCGGGCGCTGCGCGATTTAGCCCTCTTTTGATTAGGTTGCGCACGTGCATATTCGACAACCTTTCTTTCTATTGCCTCTTTCTTAAGAGTTTCGAAAGCTTTTTTTCGATTGTCCATTTCAAGCATTGCTTGACGATGCATGAGACGAGCTAGCAGACTCTCCTGTGTTTTTTCAAGAGCTTCTATCTCATTTGTAAAATGATGATTCATTTTTGCAGCCTTTAATGCTTCTGAAATAGTAATCAGTTCATTCAACGTGACATCAATATCTGCCAATACTTCGTCTCTCATAATTCAACTTATATGAAATTAATTTTCATCGTGTCAAATAAAAAATGTCTTGCACTCTTTTTAAAGAACTGTTACAAAGTTTGAATTATTAGTTTAGAGTGTATTCATGAAAGGATTTTGTCCCCTAGCATCAGGCTCGAAAGGGAACGCAATTTTTGTTGGAACAGAACAAACAAAAGTAGTTATTGATGCTGGAATTTCTGCCCGTCAGTTAGAAAAAAGGCTGGCTGAAATCAACGTTGACCTTTCCGATATCGATGCCATTGTTGTGACACATGAACACACCGACCACATCAACGGCCTTGCGACCCTGGGCTGCAAAATGGGCTTCCCGGTCTTTGCGAACAGTGACACCGCCCGTGCCATCTACGAAATCCTCGGCGACGCTCCCAAATTTAAGATCTTTTCTACTGGTGAGAAGTTTGAATTTGGCGACCTCGAATTCGACCCATTTAGTATCCAGCATGACGCCGCCGACCCAGTCGGCTTTATTATCCGTATGGGAATGACAAAAATCGGAGTTTGTGCTGATTTGGGATTTGCATCTTCATTAGTAACAAGTAAATTACAAAATTGTGACTATCTTTATTTAGAGGCGAACCATCAAGTATCGATGGTTCATTCAAGTACCCGCCCTGCCGTTTACAAACAGCGGGTGCTTGGTCGCTTGGGCCATCTCTCGAATGATCAGTGTGCCGAGCTTCTGAAAGAAATCATGCATCCGAAGCTAAAACACCTTTACCTCGCCCACCTCTCGAGCGAGTGCAACACCCCTGAAGTCGCCAAAATGGTCATCTCATCGATGCTCGAAGAATTAGATGCCCATGTCGAGGTGTCGATCGCCCATCAAGATACTGTTAGCTACGCCTTAAAGCTTTAGTGCGGTTCTTGCACAGTGAATCGAGCACTGTGGGTAAGAAATGGTTTTGCTAGAGTATACCGAAACAACCTGAAGAATCGGTTTTTGGCTGCGACGGCATCCTAGATTTCGAATATGCCTGCATCGCTCAACCTATTCAGGTTGAGCTGCTTCGTCGCCGCTGCGCTGATTCAAACTCTAGGCGCCGGCTTTGCGAAAAACCGATTCTTCAGGTTGTTTCGGTATAAAAGTCTAGACACTTATTATGCTTAATAAATGCAACCAATTTAGTCATTTCTTTATGAAGATCATCCAATTGCCTAAGAGACTGTCCACAAACCCAGGTTTCGCCAATTTTCGGGATTATTTTGGCCGATTTTCGATTCAAATTTTGGGGGTCATATTCGAAGAGTGATATTACCCCCAAAATTTGAATCGAAAATCGGCTCAAAAGAACCCGAAAATTCGCTGAAACTGAGTTTGTGGACAGTCTCTAATGATTTGATAGTCTTTATATCCATAATAGAGCATTAAGCAACCTCCTACTCCTACTACTCCTCCTAGAAGTATTTTTTTAAGTCTGCCTTGATTTAGGGGTGAAAGTTGTCTCATGCCAGCGGTAAAAATGATCCCAATAGCGAGTGAACTATACTGCGCCCACCTTACTTCCTCACGAATTGCAGGATCTGGGCAGTATGAAGATAAAAAATTGAAAAACTATTTATGACAAAAAATTAACTTTATTCTATACGTAAGGTGATCGATCGAATGATAAGGAATCGATTAAGTTTGAGAAATTTTAGCATCTAGGAGAAAAGATGAAAAGTTTAGATGTAATTGCTGCAGTTTTACTTGTTATTGGTGGCCTTAATTGGTTATTAGTCGGAGCTTTCAATTTTGATCTTGTAAAATTTATTTTTGGAATGGCCCCTGTTCTGGTAAGAGTAATTTATGTGGTTGTTGGGCTTGCTGCAATCTACCAAATGGTCCAATGGAAAGCGATACGAAGCCGCTGGAAATAGTCCTAATCGAAGGCCGGCTTAATCTTGCTTGTACGAGCTGTCCTCTTTCAGATTAAGAAGCCTTTTTATCCTAAATAGCGTCGAAAAACATGGCCCTTTAGGGCGTGGTGTAAGGCGGTTTTTTTGAGGATTTTTTGGCAAATTTTCTCTTCCTTTGTTGGGGGTAATATACGTGGGTTGATATAACCCCCAACAAAGAAGAGAAAATTTTTTATATAACATTTTAAATACTATATATACCGAAACAACCTGAAGAATCGGTTTTTGGCTGCGCCGGCATCCTGGATTTCGAATCCGCCTGCATCGCTCAACCTATTCAGGTTGAGCTGCTTCGTCGCCGCTGGGCTGATTCAAACTCCAGGCGCCAGCTTTGCCAAAAACCGATTCTTCAGGTTGTTTCGGTATAACTCAAGTTGCCACCCTCTTTTTCTCTATGGAATAGCGAACTGCCCAGGTCCTGCAATTCGTGAGGTAGGAAGGTGGGCACACCTTCCTGACGAACGAAGTGCTGGAGGTGGGTAGTGCAGCTTTCATAGAGGAAATATGGGGTGGCAACTTGGGTTTACAACATCAACTTCATGCCGTCGTAGGCCATTTGTGTATGGCAATGGAGCTGGCATTGCTGCAAAATGTCTCTTTGCAGCTGCAATTTTTCTAGAAGCATTTGATCAGTATGTTTGGGGTCGTGGTGGGTGACGATCCACTCGGTGATTTGGGCGTATTTACAGAGGATTGCGGCATTGGCGACCGATGAGTGGCCCCAACCGACTCTCTTTTCGTATTCTTCCTGAGTATATTGCGCTTCATGGATGAGCACATCGGTATTTTTGTAAAAGTCGATGAGGCTCTGCTGCGATTTGATGAGGGGATGGTCGGGGCCAAGATTATTGGGATTGCCATGGTAGCCTAGGAAGAGTTCATTGTCCGTCGCGTAGCCGTAGGTTTTGCCGGCGATGTGGATTTTAAAGCAGAGGGTAGCGCCAGGGTGATAGGCATAGTGGCAATCGATTTTGATATTGCCGATCGAGACGCTATGGCCATCGCGCAGATCGTTAAATGACAACTTAGCTTTCATATCTTCGAGCCGAACGGGGAAGTAGTCGTAGGCTAGCATTTCAGTGAGGAGCTCTTTAGTCGATTTTTCAAAGCCAACTGGGGTCCAGATCACGAGGTGGACATTGGGGTTATAGACTGGATCGAAAAAAGGGAAGCCGGTGATGTGATCCCAGTGGGTGTGGGATATGAAGAGATGGATGGTTTTGTGCTTGGTCGTGTCGATGGCTTGTCCAAGGGGGAGGATGCCTGTTCCAGCGTCAAAAATGATTAGATCATCACCGTGGCGCACTTCTAGGCACGAGGTGTTGCCTCCAAAGCGGTCGTAGTCGGCTCCGGAAACAGGATTTGAGCCCCGTGTGCCCCAAAAATGGAGGTATGAGTCGGGTTCGTGTGTTTTAGGATGATAGACTTCGTGTTCCGCAGTTGGGGGGGGCGAAGGAAGGGGATCGGGAAGTAGGTTTCCTTCAAAGAAGCGGTTGAAGAGTATATAGAGAAAGGGGATCTCGAAGGGTTTGACGAGGAAATAATCGGCTCCCGCTTGGAGAGCGGCATGGCAATTTTGGATCATCGAATTGGGTGAGGCGATGATCACACCGATCCCTTCGGTTTTGGGATTACTCCGGATCCGTTTGAGAAGTTCGATTCCATGCATGTGGGGGATCATCAAATCGATCATGACTAGATCGGGTTGAAACGTGGCCAGTTTTTTAAGCAACTCTTCGCCCGTATGGGCCTCTTCAAAGGTATAGTGTTCGCTCCCAGGGGCATTCCTTATTCTGTTTAGAAGTGCCGTATCTGGGTCGCCTATCAGAATTTTTTGCATGTTATTCCTCATCTTTGGGGGCACCAATCAAGATGCGGCGCGGTTTGGCCCCTTCCTGCGGTCCGATGACTCCATTTTGCTCGAGCTCATCCATTAAAGAGGCAGCGCGGGCATAGCCGATTTTGAGTTTTCTCTGTAGGAAGGTGGTTGACGCGGTGCCTGTTTCGATGACAATCGAGCGGGCCTGGTCATAGAGGCTGTCTTTTCCTTCCTCAGAACCGAGCACTTCTTCTTTTGGCATCCGATCAAATGAGGGAATTAAGTACTTAGGAGGGGCCTGACTGCAGATGAATTCGTTGATTTGATTGATCTCTTCGTCGCTGATGTAGGTTCCTTGGGCGCGGATGAGGTGAGAGCTTCCCGGGGGCAAGAAGAGCATATCACCGTTGCCGAGCAGGCTCTCAGCGCCGCTATCGTCGAGGATGATTTGGGAGTTGACGCGGGAGGCCACTTTAAAGGCGATCCGTGTGGGGAAGTTGGCTTTGATGAGGCCGGTGATCACTTCGCGAGAAGGGCGCTGGGTCGCCAAAATCAGGTGGATGCCGACTGCGCGGGCCATCTGAGCTATACGAGCGATCGGGGTTTCGAGATCAGAATCAGCTGCCATCATCAGGTCGGCAAATTCGTCGATGATTGCAACTAGTTTTGGCATCGTTTCGGGGATCGGGATATCGAGCGATTCTTCAAATTGGATATCCCGCTTGCGCATGTTAAAGGCGGTGATATTGCGAAGTCCGAGTTGTTTCAGAATTTCGTAGCGCACTTGCATCTCTTTTACGAGCCAGTTGAGTGCGGCAAAAGCCCCATGTGCCTCGGTGATGACAGGGGCAATCATGTGGGGGAGGTTTGTATAGCCGGTGAGCTCCACTTTTTTCGGATCGACCATTAGGAGTTTGATTTCATCGGGCCTGGCATTCATCACAATCGACATCACGATGGTGTTGATACAGACCGATTTTCCAGATCCGGTGGCACCTGCGATGATGCAGTGGGGCATTTTAGCCAAATCGCTCATCACGATTTCACCAGTAACGGTCTTTCCAAGGAGAATCGGAATCTGCGCTTTTTGTTTCCCATGTTGGTAATATTCTAGTAGTTCCCTAAATCCGACTTCCTGTGGAATTAGAGATGGGACCTCGACACCGACGACCGCTTTTCCGGGGATTGGTGCGATAATGCGGATCGATTTGGCCTGAAGATTGAGTGCTATGTCGTTTTCCAGTGCTTTAATTTTTTGCACTTTGACGCCTACAGAGGGGTGCACTTCGAAAGAGGTAATCGTGGGGCCGCAGTGGATATCGCCCACTTTTGCTTCGATCCCAAAGCTTAGGAGGGTCTCTTCTAGGAGGGCTGCCTGCTTGCGCAGATCCTTCTTCAGAAGGGCAGGATCAACCTGTTTGGGGATCCGCAACATAGAAGCTGGAGGAAGAATATAGTCCCCAGAGTTGTTAAGGGCCGGTTTTCTTGGCGCTGCCTCCCGTTTTTTTGGAGCCGGAGCAGCAACGACTTTTACCTCTCGAGGAACTGGAGGTGGAGGGAGAACCATGTCTGTGGAAAAAACCGGAAGATCCTCCTCTTTTTTCGGCAGCTCGAAATCTTTGGCCGATTTGTAGGCCCAAAATCCTAACTTTTTTAATTTTTCCCATACTGTCACCGCTTGGATTTCTGTGAACAAGAGTGTCGCGACAATAGCGATGATCGAAAAAGTGATGCCGATCCCTACGTTGCTCAGCAGATGTTTCAAGTTGTAAGTGGGCAAGTCGGTGTAGAGATAATAGAGGGGAACACCGCCCAAATTGTGCCGTATGTGCATATGGGGATAGGGCTGATTGATTACAATCGTCTCAACGCGCACCTTATGGAGTAAAATATCTGGAAAGGGGAGTTTGACTTCGGCGATCAAGTTGAGCAAAATACAAAAGGCAAAGAGAAAAGTGCCGAAATAAAAATTCTTTGCCTTGATGCTCTCAGAGGGATTTTTGCTCAAGGTGATGACTCCCACATAGCCCAAATAAAACATCAAGAGAAAACTGCCGAGTCCAAACACATAGGTGAAGCCAAACGCAATGGCATGGCCGACTAGCCCAAGCCAATTTTCCCTCGGAGCATCGTTATGAAAACTAAAAAGCGAGAGTTGCATGATGATGGAAAGAGCAATCAGAAGCAGCCCCTTAGCCTCAGGATGCCGTGCGAAGAACGATTTTTTTTCTTGTTTCTTTACGACCATAGGAAGAAGCTCGCTATCATACCAAGTAGAATACAATACCAGGCAAAATGTTTTAAATTCCCTTTTTCAAGCCACGCAATGGCAAAGCGGATCACAATGATCCCTGCAATAAATGCGGCTCCAAAACCGATGAGACAGTCGAGATTCAGCTGGATCGTCTCTTGATCTTTCCATAGGCGGAGCGTCTCAACCAAATTTCCACCCACAATTGTCGGGATCGCGAGTAAAAACGAAAATCGCACAGCATCTTTTGGAGCCCATCCCAGAGCGCTAGCGCAAGAAATCGTTGATGCACTGCGTGAAATCCCCGGAATTAGCGCCGCCGACTGCATCGTTCCAATGAGCAACGCATCGCGCACCGGTCTTCCCGGGCTCTTGACCCGTATTTTCTGTCCGAGTAGCAAAATCGCTCCGGTGATCATTAAGCAAAATCCTAGAAATTGTGGCTCAGAAGCTATTTTGCGCAAAGATCCAAGGAGAAAATAGCTCGGAACTAGAGGGATAAGGGCAAGAAACAAATAGAGCATCCCTTTTCGATCTTCGACAATGAGTTTGACTATTTCCCGTTTGAAAAACCACACCAACGCCAAAAGGGAGCCCAAATGGCAAGCCAAATCAAAAATAACTGGCATTTCCTCCACACCAAAGAGCATCTTGGTCAATTTGAGATGAGCCGATGAGCTGATCGGGAAAAATTCGGTCATGCCTTGAACAACACCAAGTAATAATGCGAGCAAATGGGACATTCCTCATTGATAGCATAAGCTAGGAAAAGATGCAAAATTTTGTGCTAGTAAAATGGAAGATCTGCCTATAATGGTTCATGCTCAATCTTTTTAAGAAGAAATTGGTCATTTGGACACTTTGCGCTCTCCCATTCGCATACATCTTCGTTTTAGCTTGGAGCAATGGACTGGCGTCCACTGAGTTTTGGCATTGGAACATTAAGATCTGTGGCTATACAGCTGTAGCATTGCTTGCGATCTGTCTGGTGTCTGCTCCACTGCACAAAATGTTTTCCGCTTCCAAAATCTTGAGCGTGTTGCACCGCCATCAAAGAGAGACTGGCTTGGCGTCCTTTTTCTATGCTCTAGTGCATGCCACATCCTATTTTATCGAAAAGCGTATCCGAATCGGTGAATATGAGTGGATCTATCTCCTCCACCCTGTCATTATTCCAGGATGGATTGCGCTGGCGATTCTGCTAGCGCTTGCTGTGACCAGCAATCAGTTTTCGATCAAAAAATTGACCTACAAGAAGTGGAAAAATCTCCATAGGGCCGTCTACATTGCAGAAGGGGCTGTCTTTTTCCATATGGTCTTTCAAGGAGGGCAGATCCTTCTTTGGGGATGTCTCATCTTCATTCCTCTGTTCATTGCACAAAGCATCCGATGGAAAAAGAAGGCTTAGAAACCAATTCCGTTAACACTCTCTTAGAATTTTAAAAGGTCTTCCAAGCTGATGACGTGATGGATTAATTCAGTGGACCAAGCATTCGGCTTAATTCCTGCTGCGGTGATTTCCATAATATTTAATTATTCCTTGCTTTCAAGGTTGAGTAGCCACTGCTTTTTATCTAATCCGCCGCCATAGCCGCCGATTGCACCGCTCTTGTTGATGACGCGGTGACAGGGGATGATGATTGCCAGTTGGTTGGCACCGTTAGCTTGTGCGACTGCTCGACAGCCAAGGGGGTTGTCTACTGCAATGGCTAAATCAGAATAGGAAATCGTTTCCCCGTAGGGGATTTTTTGAAGTTGTTCCCAAACTTGCTTTTGGAAGGCAGTGCCTTGAGGAGCGATGGGAGTCCTGAATTCTTGCACTTTGCCTGCGAAATAGAGCTCAAGTTCTTGCGCAATTTGGTCGATGGGGGATGTCCGGCCACTAGGGGTGTTGTGGCTCCGTTTTCTGTGCTCAAATTCGAGGACGTAGAGAGCTTTCTCATCTGCGATGGCAAGCATGGGGCCTAATGGTGTGGGGATCCAATGAGATTTGAATTTCATACGTAAAAGAGGGCGATCGACGGGGCTCGAACCCGCGACCTTCGGAATCACAATCCAACGCTCTAACCAACTGAGCTACGATCGCCAGGAAATGCTCCCGATTTTACTGGTTTGCTCCCTTTTGGTCAATCCGATTGCGCAGATTAGCGAAGTCAGGGTGATGACCATGGGGAATGGGAGGGAGTTAACGAAAATTTTGAAATTAAGGATTTCGGGGGGATTGGCGATGATTTGCAAAAGCCACTTCGTATAGAGGGCGTTGACTTTGCCAAGTGGTGGGATGAGGGCCCCGAGGGGAAGGAGCATGATCGCGATCCCAAGTAGGGGGGTGAGGAAAAGATTGAAGGGAATGCTAAGGAGGGGGAAGCAGTGAAAAATGTAAAACATGGCTGGTAGGGTGGTCAAATGGACGGCGAGGTTGAGTGCGAGGCCATTGCGGATGGCGCTGGCGAGAAGGTAGCCGTGCTTGTCGAGAAGAGAGAATTGTTTAAGTTCACCGAATTTTCTCTCCGGAAGTAGCCCTTGGAGCATGGTGTTGAAGGGGGTATGGAAAAGAAGAATGCCAATGGTGGCGAGAAAGCTGAGCTGAAATCCGACGTTGCTGATCGTGAGGGGATCTAGGATCAATTCGATGAGGAGGGCGGCGCCGAGGAGATTGAGTGGATCGCCAGGTCTCTTTAGTAGGATTCCTAAGACATAAAGGGTGATCATGGTGAATGCTCGCAAAACTGATGGGGTGATGCCTAAAAAGATGAAGTACAGAAGCAATAAGGCAAGGAGGATGATATAGGCTGGCCGTGGAGGGAGGGCGGCGCGCAGTAGGGTGCCGAGCAATGTGGCGATGAGAGCGAAATGGAGTCCAGAGATCGCGAGGATATGGCCTAGGCCGACTTTGCGAAATTCCATGGCCAGCAGCCACTGGTCGATATCACCTGTGGCGATCGAAGCGAAAAAATGGGCAGTTTTTCGGTCGGAGATAGTGTGGTGGAAATAGCTGCGTACCGATTCTTTACACTTAAAGCGAAAGCGGACCAGAGAAGGGGTGGCTTTGAGCGGCTCCCAAGGGATATTTTTGTCGGGTTTGAAGAGAAGCCGCTCTTTATTTTCGAGAGTGCCGTGGATTTTCCATTTGGTTCCTAAAGGGGGAGGTTTATTTTGGATGAGCGTGCAGGGGATGTTGGAATAGGTTTTCCCATCTGCTTCGAAGGTTTTGAGAGTCCCTTTTAAAGCAATGGAGCGTTTAAAGGGCGATTGGGTCGGCTGAATCGATTCGAGGCTGAAGATTCCATGGCCTTGGAGTTTCGATTCAGCTGGCAAAGTATACTTAGAAAAGGCCATCACAAAACCGGCAATGCAGAAAAACCATCCGATCCATTTTCTCTTTGAAAAAAGTGTGAGCAATAGCAGGGGGAGGATGTAGATCCAATGACGATAAAGGGCGCTGGAGCAACCGATGAGGAAGTATAGTCCCCATAGGAGCAGTGGAGCCCTATCTTTGAGGGGGGAGCTCTTTTTCGATAGAACGGTAGATAAGACGGACACCGCGTTGGCCTGTTATAAAATAGTAGAACCACTCCACTAGCACTCCAAAACGGTTGCGGAAGCCGATCAAGTAGACGATGTGAATAAAACACCAGGCGAGCCAGGCTAAAAATCCGGTCATTTTGAATTTGCCCATCAGAACAATCGCTTTCTTCGTTCCGATCGTTGCCATGCTTCCCTTGTCGAAATAATTGAAGGGAGAGCGATCCTCTTTGGGGGTCTGCTTTTTGATGATTTTTGCGACATATTTTCCTTGTTGAATCGCAGTTGGAGCGATTCCTGGAAGGGGTTTTCCGTCCTTTCCTTTGGCATGGGCTGCGTCGCCGATGATGAAGACTTCTGGATGGCCAGGGATGGTGAGATCTGGCTGAACAATCGCGCGGCCGGCGCGGTCGAGTGGAATGTCGAGGGATTTTAGTAGGGGAGAAGCCTGGTTGCCTGCAGCCCAAACGACGTTGACGCTGGGGATGAATTCATCTTCGAGTTGTACCCCTTCTTCGGTGATATTAGTCACTTTCTTGCCAGTGATGACGCGGACGCCGAGTTCTTTCAGATCATTTTCAGCGTGTATCGCGAGACTTTCAGGGTACATGGGGAGGATATGAGGTAACGCCTCGACTAGGTAGATTTTTGACCTTTCAGGTTTGATGCGTCGAAAGTTCTTAAACAGGGTTTTATTCGCGATTTCTGCTATGGCCCCTGCCATTTCGACCCCTGTAGGCCCGCCGCCGATGACGACGAAATTCAGGTATTTTTCCGATTCAGAAATCCGATCCATCCGCTCAGCCTTTTCAAAAGAAATCAACACTTGTTCGCGGATTTTTAAAGCGTCTTGTATCGTTTTGAGCCCCGGGGCAAAATGCTCCCACTGGTCATTGCCAAAATACGAATGGCGTGCGCCAGTGGCTAGAACCAGATAATCATAAGAGATGATATCTCCGTTTTGGAGGATCACCTTTCTCCCTTTTGTATCAACTTGAGCAACATCGCCCATGATCACGGAGATGTTTTCTTGATTACGAAAAATTTCACGGATCGGGGTGGCGATTTCACCTGGAGAGAGAGCAGCTGTAGCAACTTGATAGAGAAGGGGTTGGAAAAGGTGGTGGTTGGTTTTGTCGATGATGAGGATATCGAGATCGGCCTTCCTCAACGCCTTTGCAACATTGAGACCACCAAAACCTCCGCCAACGATAACCACTTTAGTATTGGGCATACTTCTCTCTTTTAAAAAACGGTATTCTCCCATAAACTTAACTTAAAGACAATTCATTGGCAAACAGAAATGGTATACGTTGAGGACCTGCTGCGTGAGCATGGTAAATCCTTAGGGCTCGATTTAATCGTTAGCAATGTAGAATTGAAACGGAAAATCCCCCGCCCAGAGATTCATCGCCCCGGATTGAGCTTAGCCGGCTTCATGAAGAAGTTTGTCCCAAATCGGTTGCTGGTCTTTGGTAACAGCGAAGTGCTCTATCTCAAAGAATTGCCTACTGAGCTGCAAAAAGAGCGCCTAGAAGCGATTTTAACCGAAGAGACCCCTGCGGTGATTGTTGCAGGGAAGTACAGTGTCCCAAAGAAAATCGTTCATATTTGTCGAGAACAACAGATCCCCCTTTTTAAGACGACGTTGCCCACGACCGAGGTTCTTACAAAAGCAACATCCTTGCTCATTGACGAGTTTGCCCCGATGACAACTTGTCATGGCACATTTATCGAAGCGTTTGGCCTTGGCGTTCTGATCCAGGGAGATTCATCGATTGGAAAAAGTGAAGCGGCGCTTGGTCTGATGGAAAAGGGGCACCGCTTAATTTCTGACGATGTGGTCAAACTGCGCTTGCGCAAAGATTCAACAATCGAGGGGAGTGGCCCTGAGCTTAATAAGCACATGATGGAGATCCGTGGGATTGGAATTATCAATGTCGCCCATCTCTATGGGGCCGTCTGCGTCCGTGGATCTAAGAGCCTCGATCTGATTGTCAAGTTGGAAGAATGGGACGATCAAGCCTTTTATGACAGGATCGGGCTCGATGAAAAATTCATAGAGATGCTTGGCGTAAATATTCCCTATCATATACTGCCTGTAAAACCTGGACGAGACGTGGTTTTGCTCATTGAGACGATTGTGCTTAACCACCGATTGAAATTGATGGGCTATCACTCAGCTCGAGAATTTAATGTGAAATTGTTAGAGACGATTTCCCGCAAACAAAAAGAAAAAGACCGTGAAGCAACTACAAAAACGAGTTAAAGTTAAAAATCCTTTGGGTTTGCATGCCCGCCCCGCCAGCGTGATTGCTCGTTTGCTGCAAAAGAGCAAATCGAAGGTCCTTTTCACTTTTCATGAGGAAACTATCAACGCTCGTAGTATCATGTCTGTACTGATGCTTGCCGCGAATCAAAACGCGCAGATCTTGATTACCATTGAAGGGGACGATGCCCAAGAGACGATGGATAGCCTCGTCGAAGCCTTCAACAATCAGTTTGGGGAAACAACGAATGAGTCCTGAAAAGGGAAAAGAGATCCGGATCCAAGGGGTGCCTGTTAGCGAAGGGATCGCTATTGGCAGCCCATTTTTTCTCAAAGCAATCGATGAAGATGTTCCTGATTTTGAAATCACTTACACAGAAGTGGATTCTGAGGTGGCCCGCTACCGCAAGGCTCTGTTTTCTAGCAAAGAGGATCTGACGAAGTTGCGTCATGATCTCGTTCTAGAAGGTTCTGATGAGGCAGTCAGCACCATTGAAACTCATATCCAGATGCTCGAAGATCCGATGATCACCACTGATATGGAGGGAAAAATTCGGCAGATGCTCCGGAACACCGAATCGGTATTCCATTCTGTCATCAGAGATTATTCGGACCGTTTTTCAGAGAGAACCGATTCCTTTTTTCAAGAGAGGCTGGTAGACGTACAGGACCTTTCCAAGAGGATTTTAGGCCATTTGCGCACCAAACAAAATGGTCAATTTAGTGATATTCCTTCGGGATCAATCGTTTTCACCGAAGAGGTCGCCCCTTCTTACACCGCATCTGCTCATGTGGCTCAGATCAGCGCCTTTGTGACTCAGTCTGGTGGTGGCAATTCACATGCTGCCCTTATTGCTAGGTCAAAAGGGATCCCCTATGTTGCCGATGTCAATGTTGCTGAAATCGAGCGATTGAATCCGCAAAGCATTATTGTCGACGCTTATGAGGGTCTGGTGATCCTCTCTCCAACGGCCGAAACAAGGGCGCAATACAAAGAAAAACAAAAGCAGCTCGCAACACGGTATCAAATCTTCCTCGATGAAGATCATCTTAAGGCAGAAACTATCGACGGAATTGGGGTCAAACTCTACATCAATGTTGGTAACCCTCAAGATCTCGATATTTTCCCCTACCGGCATGATGGAGTCGGGCTTTTCCGAACCGAATACCTCTTTTTGCAATCCAAAGAGTTTTACCCTTCGGAAAAGTATCAGCAAGAGGCCTACGCTAATTTGATAGCTAAAATGCAAGGGCGCCCAATTGTTGTCCGGGCCTTTGACTTAGGAGGAGATAAACATCCCGGCCTATTCCTCAATCGTCAGAAAGAGCCCAATCCGGTCTTAGGCAATCGGGGGATACGCTACCTACTTCGCAACCGTGAATTGTTTAAAATGCAGCTGCGAGCACTCTTTAGGGCTGCAATAGGTGGCGATGTCCGACTTTTATTGCCTTTGATTTCTGATATCAATGAATTGCGCATTTCCAAAGAGATTATTGAAGAAGTCAAAGAGGCTTTACGTCAAGAAATTCCCGAAATCCCCAATATTCTAGTCGGCTGTATGATAGAAGTCCCCTCAGCAGTGATGATCAGCGATGCCCTGGCAAAAAATTGCGATTTCCTTTCAGTCGGGACCAACGATCTGGTTCAATATACTCTCGGCGTAGACCGGAGCAATCCGCTGATGAGCGAACTCTATTACCCAAGCCACCCAAGTGTTTTGCGGATGATTAAAATGGTCGTTGCAGAAGCGGGCCGGCAGGGTATCCCACTCTCCATTTGTGGAGAAATTGCTTCAAGCACCTTGATCATTCCGCTACTATTAGGCCTTGGAGTGCGTGATTTTTCCGTCACGCCTCGCTATCTACCTCACATTAAGCAAACCATTCGAAAGTGGACCGTCGTCGAGGCCTACAAGCTTGCCCAACACGCACTAACAATGGGCGACCCAAAGGAAATCTCCACTTTGCTACTAGCTGCCCAGAAGCGGTAAACCGAAAGAACCTGAAGAATCGGTTTTTGGAAAACTGGGTTTATTTTATGTACAAAAAAATAGGGAACTTGTTAAGAGGTTCTTATGAAGCCTGTCCATGTAAATGCTATCCCTGAGCCTTGGTCGTATAATCCCTCCAAATGGTCTCAACGCCTCCGGATCGCTTTCATTGCAGCCATTCCAACGATAATCGCGATTTATATGGGACTTTATCAATGGAGGCTGATTGATTCGGTATGGGATCCCGTTTTTGGAAACCAATCAATGAAAGTCCTCGACTCCAATGTCTCTCATTGGATCACCTCTTTGGTTCGCCTTCCAGATTCTATATTGGGATCTTTAGCCTACTTGGGGGATATCATTTTCGCACTAGCAGGTTCCACTAGACGGTGGTTTGACCGCCCTTGGCTTGTAGTGGTGTTTGGCCTCGATGTCATTCCTCTGGGGATAGTGAGTGCAACATTGATCTTTATGCAAGGGGCCGTAGTCGGGTCTTGGTGTTTTTTGTGTCTTGTGACTGCGGTCTTCTCGTTAATCCTGGTCGTCCTTGCCTATGATGAGGTTTGGTCGAGTTGCATCTTTCTCTATCGTGTTCACAAGAGAAGCAAAAGTTTTTCAGTTTTTTGGAATACTTTTTGGGGCAGGCCCTCATTAATTGCTCATGAAATCGCAGCTGAAATGTCGCAAAAAATTGATTCAGAGGGATAAGACTCATGTGGGCTCGAGTGGTAGAATTTATGTTAGCGTGCTGGCTAGCCATTTCCCCCTTCATTTTTGCCTATCCAGGCGACGCTACTTTCTTTTGGGTAAATGACTTTATCACATGCACAGTGATCGCATTTTTTTCATTGATCAGTTTTTATAAACCACTGAAGAAAATGCACCTTTGCAATTTGGTGGTTGGCTTGTATCTGATAGCTCTGGCCTACGTTTTGAAAGGGGATCCGATGGAGAGCACCCTACAGAACTATATGGCTTTGGGAATTCTTTTCTTCATGATCGGAATTATCCCAACAGATGCGACATCCCCTCCGCAACCTTGGCGTGATTTTTACGAGCAAAATTAAACTCGACTTAGCAACTTTTTTGGTCCACCAGTTTCGGGATATTTGTTCTCCGGGGAGGGGTTAGAAACCCCTCCCCGGTTTAAATAATCTCCCAGTTTGACATTAGGTCAAACGTCCGAGGACAAATAGGCAAGGCTGGTGGACCAAAAAAGTTGCAAATTCGAGTTAAAGAGAAAATGGCATCGAGCCCATGAGGCTGCCGATGTCTTCTTTGCCGTCGGAAAGTTGGGCTGAAGCATTCTCATAAGCAGCTTTGATTAAATCCTGCAATCCTTCGACATCTGCTGGATCGACACACTCTGGCTTGATCTTGATTTCGACCATCGATCCTTCGCCATCTAAGACGATTGTCACAAGGCCGTTGCCGCTTATGCCTGTGATCCGTTTAGTTTGCATATCCTCGCGCATTTTAGAATACTGTTCTTGCATTGCGCGGGCCTGTTTTTTCATTTTGGAAAATCCACTTCCCATGATGTTACTCCTATTTGACCGACCCGTCCAATTCAACAGCAGCAAACCGGATTAAGGTGTCATATTTGCTGGGATGTTGCTTCGGGGGTTGGGGTTGTTTTTTAATTGGTTCATCCTTCTTCGAAGGAGGCTCGGGGATTGAGGTCTGGGTTTCGCTCCCTTTTTCCTCAGGGGCTTTTTCTATGACTACCGCGATAGGTTCGGGGATCTCAGGGGCTTTTTCGATCACCGCTGTTTCCACAGGCGCCTCCGTTTTAAGTCGAGCTTCAAGCTCAATAAGTCGGGTCACCAGCGATTCCAAAGAGATTTTGCGTAAAGAGCGGGTGAGATCAAGAAGAAGCATTTCGAGGTGGATCTGCTTGAAGGGAGTCTTTTGCATTGACTGCTGCCATAGAATCATTTTGTCGAGCATCACTAGGCACTGCTCGGAGGTGTAGGCCCCTTTTTTGTAGATGCCCCGTGCCGGCTGGCCGAGTTGAATGAGAAGATAGGTCCGAAAATGCTCGAGGAGGCTATCGAGGGCGGCGCCGATGTCCTTGCCTGATTCGTAGAATTCTCTGGCAAGGGCAACTGCCCCATCGAGATTGTGCGTTAAAATCACCTCGTCGAGTTTAGCTAAAAGATCGTGTGTCAAGAGTCCAAAAATTGTCCGAACGACATCGAGCGAGATAGTAGTTTGCCCAGCACAGATCAGTTGGTCAAGCATCGACTCCGCGTCGCGCAACGATCCTTCGGAAAGATGGCTGATTTGGATCAGAGCCTCTTCTTCGGCAGTGACATTGAGATTTGTGCAAATCCATCGCAGTTTTTCGACCAAATCTCTTTCTGGAATCCGGACTAGGTTAAAACGTTGGCAGCGACTGATGATCGTGGGGGGGAGCTTATGTGGTTCTGTGGTAGCGAAGAAAAATTTGACATGCTTAGGGGGCTCTTCGAGGGTTTTTAGCAGAGCATTGAAGGCCTCTTTCGTGAGCATGTGCACTTCGTCTATGATGTAAATTTTGTAATGGCCACGGCTTGGCGCATAACCGACAGTTTCGTTGATTTGACGGATATCGTCGATTCCTCGGTTGGAGGCTCCGTCGATCTCGATCACATCGAGGCTCCTCCCTTCAGCAATTTCGACGCAACTGATGCAAGAGCAGCAGGGCTCATAGCCCTCGACAAGCTGTGTGCAATTAAGACTTTTGGCAAATAGGCGAGCTAGGGTAGTTTTACCGCAGCCCCGGGAGCCGCAAAAGAGATAGGCTTGCCCGATGCGTCCTTGAGAGAGGGCATTTTTTAATGTGGTGACCGTTGCGTCCTGTCCGAATACATCGCAGAAGCGCTTTGGCCGGAATTTTCTAGGAATGATTTGATATTTTTCCATGCTAAGTTTAATTATAAAGGAATGGAACTTTTTTCCACAGATGTGTATATTACTCGCTCGGTAAAGCAATATTTTAAGCGCCCTATACATACCCCTGTGCCCGAAAAAAATAAAAAATTATGAACGTCGGCGAAGACAAAAAAAAGCTACATTGGAAGGACTGGCTAGGACATGGCCACTTTGGAAGAAGGCTGACTGTTGCCTTATTCTTTTTTTTAGCTTTGGCCCTCTTTTTGCATTTTAGAGAGGTCCGGATGGAGGTCCTAGAACAGGGGACGATCGCCGATAAATACATTATTGCCCAAGTCGATTTCGAATTTGCTGATGAAGATACGACGCTTGTGATCAAACAGCAGTCGGTCCGTGATGTTGGATCGATTTATCGGATCAACGACAAACAGCTGAGACAAATACGCTCTGATTTCGAGAGCTATTTGCTTACACGGCAGGATTGGCGCGAAAAATTAAAACAGACCACATTTGATGAACTCTACCGCGGTGCCGATGCCCTCCAAGATGCTTTAGCCGATGCCAGGTTCACCAACCAGAGGACGATCCAAAAAATGAAGGATTACGGCCTCTTAACAGATAATTACTACCTCTTCACGCCTGAAAATATTCAAGAACCAGCGATGCTGCCGAGCACCTTTTGGCGGCAAATTCGGGCCAAAGTGTTTGGATCGAAAAATGTCAATCCCGAGACCGCCGACTTTATTTTGGAGTCTTTTGAAAATCAAACCTGGAATTTGCAACTCGATGGGGTTGCCGAAAGAAACCTTAGGCAGTTGATCCAAGAAAAAGTACCTGTACAATTTACCCAGGTCAATGC
Source organism: Verrucomicrobiota bacterium (assembly GCA_018239985.1). Taxonomy (GTDB): domain Bacteria; phylum Chlamydiota; class Chlamydiia; order Chlamydiales; family Rhabdochlamydiaceae; genus Sacchariniichlamydia. The sequence goes on from JAFEGK010000012.1 coordinate 30,047, forward strand.
TGGAGAACACATCATTGATCCCGGTGAAAAAGTCACTGCCCGTCATCTGGAGATGATACAGGCAATGAAGAATTCGATTGCCAAGCAGCACAATCTATTCAGTATCAGAACAATTGTCGGCAGCTTACTCATGTCCTTGCTGTTTACCACATTGAGCGTCATCTATTTTAGGATCAATCACCCTGCGATTCTCAACTCTGTGCGTAAAATGACTCTTCTGGTCACCGTGATCATTTTAACCCTCATCTTTGCCAAATGCGCTGAATATTTCCTTGTCAACCGGGGCACCTATTTAATCGAGTTCTTCCGTTATCCGATCATCGTTCCCCTTGCTTCGATCTTGATTTTTGTTTTAGTGAGCGCCGAGGTAGCGCTGTTTGCCTCTGCATTTTTGGCGATTGTCATAGGAGTGACCTTGGCGATCGATCACGATCGATTTTTGATCATCAATTTAATTGCCTCTTGGGTGACGATCCTGTTTGCCCGGAATATGCACAAGCGGAAAGAGGTCTTCACGGTTCTAGCCAAGGTTTGGCTCACCTGCCTGCCTGTTATTATTGCGTTTAATTTAGCCCAAAACGTTTTCGCTGTTGCACATCTGCTCGAAGATGTGGTCAGCTCTCTCATTTTCATCACCGTGATCGCTGTCTTAGTCATCGGACTTTTGCCCCTATTAGAGTCGCTCTTCCATGTCATGACCGATATGACTTTGATGGAGTATATGGATCCCAATAACGAATTGCTCCGGAGGCTCAGCGTCGAAGCTCCTGGCACCTATCAACACTGCCTCGTCGTCGGCAATTTGGCCGAAAGTGCGGCGAGGGCAATTGGGGCCAATGGGTTGTTTTGTCGCGTGGCGACTCTCTACCACGACATTGGGAAACTCTTTAATCCTCACTACTTCACAGAAAACCAGTTGGGGGGATTCAATATTCACCAATTGCTCACTCCTCTCGAATCGACCCAGGTGATCATCGCTCACGTCCCAGAGGGGGAGGCGCTTGCGCGCAAATATCGGCTTCCCCAAAGCTTCATCGACATCATCCGGGAACACCACGGCACAACACTGGTCTATTATTTCTATCACAAACAGCTCCAACAGGTAGGGGGAGATGAATCGAAAGTCGATGAAAAACTGTTCCGTTACCCTGGCCCTAAACCTCACACAAAAGAATCGGTGATCATCATGCTCGCCGATACTGTCGAGGCAACCTCTCGCTCTCTAGATGAGATTAGCGAAGAGGCGCTCAATGCGATGGTAGAGAAATTGGTTAAAGAAAAGACCGACGATGGCCAACTCGACGACTGCCAGCTTACGTTTGAAGAGCTGGGAATTGTGAAAAAGACCCTAGTCAAAACACTGGCCATTTCAGGCCATCTACGGGTCAAATATCCCGAGAAGAAAAAATAGAGGCAATTGCAAAACTCAGACCCCCAGCAAAATCGCCCTTTTGAGCCATTTCGCCACCCTGCCCCCGAGCACATACTCGAGATGAGTAGGGCTCGGGGGCAGGGTGGCGAAATGGCTCAAAAGGGCGATTTTTCCAGGCATCCTAGTTTTGCAATTGCCTCAATAGTCAATGTGAAATGCGTGAACCTATTTCTGCTTTCTGGGTTTTTTCTACGATAAAGTCTGGCAAAATTTTCGTGAGTCCAATGAGAAATTTATAGAACCAATTGAAAAGCGAGATCCTTTTTCCACTCTCGATCTGATGCCAAACCTGTTTCGCAGCATATTGAAGGGACATAGACTTTAAGTCGACCTTTCGGTAAAGACCTTTTGAAGCTCTTTCTTGGAAATGGGATTTAAATTGGCCGGGGCATGAGCAGAGGACACGAATTCCTTGCTCGCGTAATTCTGCATCCATGCCCAACGAAAAAGATTTAACAAAAGCTTTTGTGGAGTGATAGACGTTGGCCATTGGAGAATGAACATAGGCAGCAGCCGAAGAAACATTGAGAACTGTCCCTGTCTTGCCAGCTTTTAGCAATGTTTTAGCTGTGTGGATTGAAATTTCAACCAGCGCTTTCACATTCACTTCTATCATATCGAGCTGTTCTTGAATTCCCAGATCCACCGTATTCCCATAGAGGCCAAAGCCTGCATTGTTGATGACTAGATCGGGCTTTTTCTCTGTGATAATCTCCAACAATTTTTGCCGACTACCAGTCAGTTCGATCCTCTCTGTGTGGATCACCTCGATCCCTTTTTCCTGCAAAAGATCAACTAAAGCTTTTCCCAGTCCCTTGTTGGATCCTGTAACCAGTGCCCGTTTAAAAGAGTGCTTCGACTTCATCTAATATCCTTTTTGTTCTTTCCTCTCCGACATCCATAGTGGTGAATTGGGGTTCATAAATCCCTACATAAATCTTAAGCTTCGGCTCCGTCCCAGAAGGGCGAATGACAATTTTGCTCCGATTTTCAAGTGCGAAATAGAGAAGATTTGCGGGATAGGTAATAAACTTTCCCTCAAATTTCTTAGGAAGCTCATTTTCCAGCTTTTTCATGATCTGCTTGATTTCGTCTTGCTTCATTTCGATAACGCGTTGCCCTTCCCAATAGAGGCCGTACTTTTGGTAGATCTCTCTTAGATAATCTAAGAGGGTTTTTCCCACAATCTTCAGCTCTAAGGCAATGTGACAAACCAGACAGCTTGCAATGAGCGCATCCTTGTCGTGGCAGTAGGTGCCATAGAGAAAGCCATAAGACTCTTCAGCTCCAAAAAGAAAGTGGTGCCTTTTATCCTTTTCCCATTGGTACATCAGCTCTCCGATATATTTGAAACCGGTCAGCACCCTAAAGCATTCAATCTTATACTGACCACAAATGGCAGAAAGCAGATCGGAGGAGACGATTGTGGTTACTGCAGCACTTTTTGGGGGAGGGGCTAAACTGCACAAATATTCCAGACAAATCGCACCGATTTGATTCCCGCTCAAAACTACTGGCTGCCCCTGATGCATGACTGCAACGGCGACCCTGTCAGCATCGGGATCGGTCGCAATTAAGAGGTCAGATGCGGTGTTTTGGAGTTGCTCAAGACCCATTTTGAGAGTCTGACGATTTTCTGGGTTAGGAGTTGTCACAGTAGGAAAATCGGCATCTGGCAACAGTTGATGGTCGACAGGATTGATGTTGGAAAAGCCCCAGCGCAAAAGAGCTTTGGGGAGTAATTTAAAAGCGACTCCATGAAGGGGAGTATAGGTGATTTTAAGCTGATCGCCGACCTGCTGTTTCCCTATTCGAAGAGCGCCTATTGCATCGAGATATTCTTCATCGAACTCACGATCGACGATTTGGATGAGCGGCTCACCTTCTGGAGAGAGTTTAATTTGCTCAAAATCGATCACCTTTTCCATTTCTGCGCTTAAAGCCTTCTCCAGGGATCCTGTCACCTGCCCACCATCACTGCCGTAGATTTTATATCCATTATCGGTCTTGGGATTGTGCGAGGCAGTGATCATGACGCCTAAGGTGCATCTCTTTTCCCTAACACCAAAAGAGACATAAGGGGTAGGCCGAAACTCCACCGTCAGATAAACCCCAATTCCATTTGAGGCAAGGACCCTTGCAGCTTCGATTGCAAACTGTGCAGAGTGATGACGTGTATCGTAACTGATGAAAACCCAGTGGCGCTCAAGAAGAGGAGGTTGGCTGAGCAAATAATTGGCAACTCCTTGAGTAGCAAGTTGCACTGTATATCGGTTAAGACGATTTGTGCCGACACCCATCGGAGCGCGAAGCCCACCGGTGCCAAAAGAGAGGGATCGACAGAAGGCATCTTCTAGCGCTTCTGTGGACAAGTTGAGAATGCTCCCTTTGCTCACTGGATCGATGGGGCCATTAAGCCACTTCTGAACACGCCTCTGAGTATCATTGGACAGCATTCTTCTGACAATAGCATAAAAATTGATTATTCTAAATTTTTCAGAATAGAGCTTAAGGGGATAATTGGTGCATCGTCATTGATCCCTTCACACCGCTGGGCGGTCTCTTCCCAATCTTCTTTTGTCCTGAGATTTTCCCGCCAGAAAGGAAAAGTACGGCACTGTTTTGGACGGGCCTTGTAGACGAGGCATTTTTTATCTTTAAGAAAAACACAGTCGAAATTCTCAGGGTCTTCCTTTAGCGAAATTTCCCCTTCGACTAGGCGACAGTATCGCTTGGCAAAATCGAGCACAGGGATATCGAGGGCCTTGGCCATCTCAACGATCTCCTCTTCTGACACCCAGACAAAGCCGGGTGAGCCAGTACAGCACATTCCACAGCCTGTGCATTTGAAAGGAAGGCCATCTTTATACCAGGGTTCGGTCATAGAGCAAAATCGTGGGTTTCATCGGGTTTCCAATGCTCATCATAGCGATAGACACAGAGTTTTAATCTTCTCTCTCGAGCATCGAAGAGATGACAGGCCCCATTGTTAATATAAGGGGTCGAGCCAGAATCGGAGAGAATGGGAAGTCGATTTGGTCGCAAATCTGCAACTGTTTGCCTGTGGGAATGGCCATGTAGATAGAGGAGAATATTCGGGTATTTGGTCAATAATTTTTTCAGTTCAGCCCCTCGGAGCAGTTGCTTTTTTTCGACATCATTGAGAACAAATGGAAAGTGATTGAGTAAAATGACCGGCTCCTTAGGAGGAATCGCTTCTAAGGCCCGCTTGAGATTGTCCTCTGTCTCCGGGGAGAAGTAACCTTGCGAGGAGGAAAATGGGGTGGCGACGGCTGTATCAATAGCGACGAGCCAAAACTGGCCCCATTTCATATAGGTCACACGGTGGTCTTTCAGATTAAGAGGACAGCTCTGGTCAAACTGAGAATCAAAAAAAGTGTAAAAAATCCGTTTACGACCACTTTGCTTGGTGTACTGATCGTGATTTCCCGGGATGGTAAAAACTGCAAATCCTTCTCTTTTCAGCCGATCGATGAATTGTTTGGCTTTTTTGAACTCGATCTTTCTCGAGGTGACCGTTAGATCTCCGGTAATGATCACATGTGTAACGTGCTCAGCTTTAAAGAGATCGATCAATTCATCGAGGCGAGAATGGTCAAAACCTTTTCTTCGATTAAAAAGAAAATTGAAATTGCCAAGCCACCGCTTAGAAAAAAATTGAAGGGGGCTTAAACAAACCGACCCAAAATGCAAATCTGAAATATGGGCAAAGCGCATGGCTACCCATTATAGCACTATAGGCTATTTTTTTCTCTTTGCAGTTGTCGTTTTTGAGGCTCTTTTGACGATCTTTGCAGTCAAAGCCTTCCCTTTCCCAACATTTTGTTTGACAATCGTTTTTTCCCAACGCTCCCCTTCTCGGTGCGCATAGGCGCGAGGAGACTCATGAAGATCGAGCTCAGAGGGAGTTGTCCTTTTAGAAACAGAAGCCTTGCGCTTTTTCTTTTTTATCGCCATCTCTTTAACCACTTCTTCTACCAAAGGTTTTAGCGATTTTTTCGTTTTAACAGGATATTTCTTTAACGATTCGGCAGTTTTGAGTTTATCAGTGCGCGGTGCTTCTTCAGCTTCGGCATAAGCGGCTTGAGCTTTTTTTATTTCTTTAGCCTGTTTTTTTCTTACATTCTTATCTACAGATTTGCGGGTCTTATTCATCATTTCCTCCTAATTTCTTTAAATTTTTTCCTCTGCTGCGTCCCCGATTAAACATTCAGAGAGGAGAATAACCCCTGCGGCAGAGATGGCAGATTTAAGGCCATTTTTCACCATTTTTAGCGGATCGAAAATGCCCGCTTTGAAGAGGTTTTCTACTTGTCCTGTAGCCACATTAAAGCCGACATGCTCTTTTTCACCTAGAATTTCTTCAAGAAAGAGCGAGCTATCGAAACCGCTGTTGGCTACAAGCTTCTTAAACGGAATCGAGCAAGACTCAAATGTGATCCGGGCGCCTACTTCTTCTTCTTTGGAGAGTTTAAGCTCTTTTTCTATAGCCTTGCTGGCTCTAAGTAGAGCGATGCCTCCGCCGACAACAATTCCCTCTTCGATGGCCGATCGTGTCGAATTGAGGCTATCTTCAAATAGTTGCTTCTTCTGCTTAAGCTCAGCCTCCGTGGTTGCTCCGACTTTGATCACAGCGACACCGCCAGATAGCTTTGCTTTTCGCTCTTCCAATTTGTTCCTGTCATAGGAATTCGTTGCCTTTTCTGCCTCTGCAACGATCTGTTTGACCCTTTTTTGAATCAACTCAGGGTTGCCAGCGCCGCTTATGATGGTTGTGTGTTCTTTGGTGATGACAATTTTTTCGGCTGAACCAATCATACTGCTATCTGCATCTTTTAAAGCCGTTCCTGTCTCTTCGGAAACAAGGACTGCGCCGGTGAGAATCGCCAAATCCTCGAGGCACGCTTTTCTTCGATCCCCAAAACCGGGGGCTTTCACCGCACACACTTTTAATTTACCTCGGAGCTGGTTAATCACCAGTGTCGAAAGGGCATCCCCTTCAATATCATCTGCAATAATCAATAGCTCCTGCCCGGTTGCAGCAACTGCTTGCAAGACTGGGAGGATGTCTTGGACAGAGCCGATTTTTGCATCTGTGATCAAAATACGAGGATTGTTTAATTCGCAGATCATCTTCTCAGTATTCGTAGAGAAATAGGCGCTTAAGTAGCCTCTATCAAATTGCATCCCCTCGACCATTTCGATTGTGGTCTCGACCCCTTTAGCCTCTTCAATTGAAATGACCCCAGTCTTCCCCACTTTTTTAAATGCTTGTGCAATCAACTTGCCTACCTCACGCGCGCCAGAGGCTGAGGATGTGGCGATTTCTTCTATTTCTGAGTCGTTGTTGACCTCTTTCGCCCGTTTTGTCAACTCAGCAACAATCGCTTCACATGCTTTTTCCATCCCCCGTTTTACCAGGATCGGGCTAGTGCCAGAGGCGATATTTTTTATCCCATTATCGACAAGCGCCCCTAAAAGCAAAATGCTAGTTGTTGTCCCATCTCCGCAGGTCTCTTTCATTTTGGTCGCCATCTCTTTTCCGATCGAAGCACCCATATTGGCGTATTGGTTTTTGAGCACTATGTCTTTGACGATGCTGTTGCCATCATTTGTGATTTGAGGAGCCCCCCATCCGGTATCAAGGCCTACGTATCTTCCTTTGGGTCCAAGCGTAACGCCAACCACATCAGTCAGCTCTTTGATTCCTTGCCGTAAGAATTCTCGTGCGTCTTCATCGAAAATGAGCTCTTTAGCTTTGTCAGACATTTATTTCTTCTCCTTCATAATTTCATGTAAACCGATTAGGGTGAGAGCAGGGTCGATTAAATCGACGATATCACTTAAGTCTTGTGCAAATTCCTCAATCCTTTCTAAGAAACCCCCAGTGGCAATCACCTTCACATCACTTGGTGAGGGGGAAAGGCTTCGCATTTCAAAGGTGATCCGTTCCACAGCGCCTAGTAACCCCCAATAGAGGCCACCTTGGATATGGGTTTCTGTGGTTTTGGCAATCGAGGATGCCGGTTTTGCGATTTTAACCTCTGGCAGCAGGCTCGTATATTGGGCTAGAGCCTTTGCGCTAATATCAACGCCAGGATAAATTGCTCCGCCCAAATAATGACCATTGCAAGCCGCATAATCAAAAGTGACAGCAGTGCCGATATCGACCACAACGCAGTCATTTTGTGGAAAATGAAAGAGTGCTCCATAGACATTGGCGATCCGATCGTGACCGACTTGCTCGGGCTCGTCGACATCTAGAACAACATTAACTTTAGAAAAATCGAGTAAATTGAAGGGGAGGCCAAGCTCATTGAAAACCCCTTTGACTTTCTCTTCTCCAGAACGATTGACAGAAGAGATCAAGGTCGCATCACATTTGACAGATGAGAGAATCCCCTTTAGCTGCTCCATCTCATAAGGAATGCGAAATTTCGAAACGAGACGATCGCCTTCAAAAAAGGCACCTTTCACTCTGAAATTTCCTATATCTAAAACTAAATCCATCGGAGCCAAATTATAATTTTTCTTCAGATATCAAGCAAGAATAGAGCTCTTTCTTTGGCACACCGCGCAACTCTGCGGCCAATTTGATCGCCTCTTGTTTGCTTAGGTCGAATTGCTCTTGGAGCTCACGCACATGTTCTGCAGGGGATTGGGTGTAGTGGATTTTAGCATGCCCTTCGATCAGTAGGACCACTTCACCGCGGATCTGTGCATTGAGAAGCTCTATTGCTTTGCCTTTGAGACACTCCTCGTAAATCTTTGTCATCTCCCGTACGACAGCCACCTGGTGATCGGGGCCAAGTTGAGCGATTTCTTCTAAAGTTTTATGAACTCGTTCGGGACTTTCGAAGAAGATGCTGACTCCTGGATAGAAAAGTGCATCGATCAAAGCAGTTTTTCTCTCTGATGCTTTCTTGGATAGAAAGCCTGAAAATTGAAACCGATCCATTTTAAATCCCGAAAGGGAAAGGGCTACGATCGGTGCGGAAGGGCCTGGAAGGGAGGTAAAAGGGAGTTTTTGTTCAATACACCGCTCAATCAACCGTTGTCCAGGGTCAGAAATTCCTGGGGTGCCTGCATCTGAAATCAGTGCGATTTGTTTCCCCTCCCCCAGATCTGAAAGAACCCACTCCTCCAGTTTTTTTTCGCTGAATTTATGGAAGCTCTTAAGCGGTTTTTCGATCCCATATTGCTTGAGCAAAATGCCACTTTTTCGAGTGTCTTCACAGAGAATGTAGTCAACACTTTTTAGGGTCTCGACTGCACGATAGGTGATATCTGAAAGATTGCCAATTGGAGTTGCGACTAAAAATAACATAAGGTGGCACCCAGATTCGAACTGGGGAATGGGAGCTTTGCAGGCTCCTGCCTTACCACTTGGCCATGCCACCCTAAAGATAGACAAAGTATGCGAAAAGTTTGCAAAGAGGTCAAGCTTTCCTGTAAATTAAAAGAAAATATACCCGTTCCATTCCGGAGGCTAAATGGACCCTAAGAGAGAAGAAATTGAGCGAAAGAGAACAAAAATAATCGCTTGGGTAGCAACCGTCGCTCATATTTTGGCTAGCCCCTTTTTCCTACTTTTGAGTTATCTAACAATTTTTTTTGGAGACGATCCAAGTATTCCCTCGGGAATTCTTCTTTTGGTTACATTGCTCTATTTTTGCATCCCTTTGTCTGTGCCGATAACCCTATACCTCATCTGGTCACGTTACAAAAGAAAAAAATTTAAAGCTGCTAGGTGGCATTGCTTTGATACCCTTTGGGTATTCATTTTTTGCATCGGTGTATCGGAACTCATCCTGATTTTAGTAGAAAATTAAGAACAAAAGTGTCAACTTTTGGATCGCATGAAAAATAAACCACTCAAAGAAATTGCCCACATTCTCAACATACGGATAGAGCAGAGTAAACCGGCGCTTCAGTTTGCTATTGATAGCAGAAAGATTGAGCGGCAAGGGGTTTTCTTTGCCCTGCCGGGAGCCAAAGCCGATGGTCACTTCTTTTTAAAGGAAGTTGCGGAAAAAGGGGCTCTGGGGGCTATAGTCTCCAAACATTATTCTGGCCCGAGTTTTGGATTAGAATTAATCAAAGTTCCCGATGTTTTTCAGGCGCTGCATACTCTCGCAAAGACCGCTTTCAATGAGCGCAAAGAAAAAGTCATTGGAGTTACCGGTTCCATGGGGAAGACCACTTCGAAGGAGTTTGTGGCGACTTTGCTCGCAGCAAAATATCGAGTAGCCAAATCCCCAGACAGCTATAATTCACAACTTACTCTCCCCTTGACTCTTCTTAATTTAGAAGGGGAATATGATGTTCTTGTCCTCGAGATGGCGATGAGTAACCCAGGCGAGATCAAAACGCTCGTTTCGATTGCTCCTCCCGATTTAGCCTTGCTGACCCGAATAGCGCCTGCTGGAATGACCGATTTTCGAGGGGGACTTGAGGCGATTGCCCATGCAAAAGCAGAAATTTTTTCCCATCCACGGACCCGATTTGGGGTCATCAGCTGCCAAGCTGCAAAGTTTAAGCAAGTGCTCTATGGCGGGGGAGTACCCAAATGGATTTACGGATGGAAAAAAGATTTTGAGGATCCGAAGATGGGCGATTTCATCATGGAAGAGAGCGGGGAGGATGTGGTCATTAATGACAGCCCTCCGATTGCCCTTGGATTTGAAGCACGCCATCTTCGAGAGAATTTTTTGGCAGCCGCAACAGTGGCAAAAGCAATGGGGCTGACCTGGAGCGAAATTAGACAGCAAGCGCCTCTGCTCAAGCCGTTCAAACATCGCTTTGAAAAAATTGAAAGAGATGGTATCACTTTTATCCAAGATTGTTATAACGCTAATCCTGAGTCGATTCTAGCAGCCTTGAAAAACCTCCCCAAGGCGAAAGGAAAAACGATTGGAGTATTGGGGGCAATGCCAGATTTGGGAGATCAGTCCGCCCACTTCCACCTGCAAGTGGGCAATGTGGCCAGCGAATATCTCGATCGGTTGCTCTGCATAGGAGAAGATGCTAAAAATTATGCGGCATCATTTGCTAAAGATGCCAAACATTTTAGCCAGTTGGCCGAAATCAAAAAAGAGCTTTTTGCTCTGGCTGAGCCTGGGGATGTGGTCTTGATTAAAGGGGGGAATGGTTTTAAATTATGGCAGCTTTTGGAAGAATAAATTTGTGTTACTGCTTTTAATCCGCTTTTTGCAAAGTTATTTTGGGATTCATGTCCCAGCAGCTTTTTCCTACTCTTCAACCAGGATGCTCCTTGCTGCGATCACCACCCTGCTGATCACCATTTTTGTAGGGCCTTACTGCATTCGCAGACTCTATGAATTGAAAACAGGCCAATCGATTAGGGTCGAAGATTGCCCCCTGCTTGTCGAACTCCATAAGAAAAAGAAAGATACCCCCACGATGGGAGGAATCCTCATCCTTTTTTCGATGTTGGTCGCGCTAGTCTTATGGATGGATCTCAGAAGTATCTACACACTTATTTTCTTTATCAGCACCATTTTTTTAGGCCTCGTTGGTGGATTTGATGACTATCTGAAGATGAAGCACAAAAATTCCAAAGGACTATCTTCTAAGAAAAAATTTGGCCTTCAATTGCTCCTTGCTTCCCTGATCGGCATCTATCTCATTTGGACCCCTGGACTTTTAGAATTTGGAGAGTGGTTTAGGGCCCCCAAAGAGTATTTCGGAACCTATTTTCTCCCTTTCATGAAAGGGCCCTTTTTTACTTTGGGTGGACCCCTGCTCATTTTGGGCTTGTTGATCACTATTTTTGTCATTACCGGATCTTCCAATGCAGTCAACCTTACGGATGGTTTAGATGGACTGGCCGCTGGAACGATCACGATGGTTGCAGGTGTACTCGCTCTCTTTTCTTTTCTATCAAATAATCTGGAAGTAGCCCGTTACCTCAACATCCTCTATATTGAGGGGAGCGGAGAGATCGGCATCTATCTGGCTGGAATGCTCGGCGCTTGCCTTGGATTTTTGTGGTATAACGGCTATCCAGCCCAAGTGTTCATGGGTGATACAGGCTCGCTCGCCCTTGGGGGCATCCTCGGAATCGCAGCCGTATTATTAAGAAGAGAAGTGCTTCTCGCTATCGTGGGAGGGGTATTTGTGATGGAAGCTCTTTCGGTCATTTTACAGGTCCTCAGTTATCGGTATAGGAATAAAAAAAGGATCTTTTTGTGCGCCCCCCTTCATCATCATTTTGAATTTAAAGGCTGGCCAGAGACGAAAGTTGTCATACGGTTTTGGATCATCGCACTCATTTTAGGATTAATTGGGGTCATTTCGATCAAGATACAATGAAAGCACTCGTCTTAGGCCTTGGAATTAGTGGAAAAAGCGTCGTCAAATTTCTCGAGAAGCGAGGGTATACCGTCATCGGTGTTGATGACAAAGTTGCACCGCAAAATTTTGAAACCTTAAAAGACTTTGACCTTTTTGTTCCCTCTCCTGGAATTCCCAGAACACATCGCCTCTACAAAATGGCAGTTGAAGAAAAAATACCGATAGCAGGCGATGTCCAGCTGGCCCTTGGCGAGTGCAAGCAGAGCTGCATCGGGGTCACGGGATCTAATGGCAAAACAACCACCGTCAAAATGATCGAGCATTGCCTCAATGCGTGCGGCAAGAAAGCCCGTGCTGTTGGTAACGTCGGTGATCCGATAGCTGATTTTCTTGGTGGGGATGAAATTCTTGTCGTTGAATTGAGTTCCTATCAACTCGAGACACTGACTGCGAAGGTTTTTGATGTGGGAATCATCCTAAATATTTTCGAAAATCATTTAGACCGTTATGACAGTTTTGGGGAGTACGCAAGGGCGAAAGTGCGCCTTGAGCACTGCATCAAATCAGAAGGGAAATTCTATGTTCACCGCTCGGTAGATCCGAAACTATTTGCGAGCCGAATCATCGAATATTCTGGTGAAAACGATGAGGCTGCTTATCTTGCATGCGCCTACTTTGGTATCGATCGAAAGTCATTCGATGCAGCGCTTTCTTCTTTTGTAAAACCACCTCATCGGATAGAATTTGTCGCTAAAATCGACGGAGTTTCTTACTATAACGACAGCAAGGGAACTAATACCGCAGCCATCATCAAAGCTCTCGAAGTGCTAAATCGAGAAGTGGTGTTGATCGCAGGCGGGCAGGATAAAGGACTCAATTTTGATCCCCTTTGTGCTTACAAAGATCAGTTGTCTTCAGTTGTTGTATACGGAGAGGCTCGCGAAAAAATTGCCACTGCTTTAAAACAGATGATAGATGTCCATGTCGTCATTACGCTGCAAGAGGCAGTAGAATGTGCACGGAGACTTGTGAAAAAAGAGGGAACCATCCTTTTTTCACCTGGATGTGCGAGTTTTGATGCGTTTAAAAATTATGCCGAACGTGGAGAGGCATTTAGACAGTATGTAAGGAGTGAGAGATGACCCGCAAAGACACAATTATTATAGCCGTTCTTGTCAACGCTGCGCTTTTAATTGCATTATTCGTCACAGCCATTAAGCGTGAAGATACTCCACACCAAGAAGAAAAGATCGCAGCCAATACTCAGTTAATCGCCATTCCAGAAACTGACAAAAATGAAATTAAAGCGGCTCAAGGGGATGAAATTGATCTTGTTCTGAAGGAATTTTCCGAGAAGAAAACAGAAGTTACCGCGGTAGAAGACACCGCCAAAATTGATTTTGTAAAAGAGTTAGAAGCGATCACTAAGAGTGTCAGTGAGATGCCTCAAGAAGCGGCTAGCACCGAGTCAGCAGATTTTATAAAAGTGACTGTGAAAAAAGGGGATGTGCTTGAGAAAATTGCTCGCGCTAACCAGAGTACTGTCGATGAAATCATCCGCGTGAATCAGCTGAAAAGCTCGATGCTACAAATAGGCCAAACCCTCAAAATTCCTCGCAAGGGACAAACAGCATCAATCGCAAAAGCATCTATAGAGAGCAGCGGACCCGAATACTACGTGGTGAAACAAGGAGACAATCCTTGGGCGATAGCTGTGAAAAATCATCTTAAAGTCGATGAATTGCTCAAGCTTAACAACCTGACAGAAGAGAAAGCTCGACACCTGAAACCTGGCGACAAACTCCGTATCCGTAAATAGAGTTGACTAAGAGACTGTTAACTGATTTCGTTTCGTCGCTTTTTTGAGGATTTTTGGCAAATTTTCTCTTCCTTTGTTGGGGGTAATATTCGTTGGTTGATATAAGAGACTGTACACAAACCCAGGTTTCGCCAATTTTCGGGCTTATTTTGGCCGCTTTTCGATTCAAAAGAACCCGCAAATTGGCTGAAACTTAGTTTGTGGACAGCCTCTCAAAGGGCAGCAATATACTGAACTAGACTTTTTGCAGG
>JAFEGK010000013.1:0-43555 GCA_018239985.1 Verrucomicrobiota bacterium
TCCCAAGATACCCCGGCCACGCCGATTTCTAAGAGCTTTACACTATACGTTGCTAGAAGCAGAAAGGTACTTTTTCCTGGTGATGCCTCCGTGTCGATTCCAAATTACCGTCACTATTTCCCACCACTCCTTGCCCTTAACTCTGCTTGGCCTTGGGGAGAAAGATAATAATCTTGTACTTTCTCTTCTGCTCGATCCTTGCTTTCCTGAATCAGTTCAGGGGTGTCACCTTTGGCATCCTGCGACCACACGTTGGGGCTTTCCTCCATCCACTCGGGAAGGACCTCATTTTCGGCTTGAGCAATCAACACGACAGCTACACCGCAAACCATTAGGATTCCGAGTGTTATTAACATTTTTTTCATAAACGAATACCATTTAAATGCTTCTATTTTCATTATAATAGCTAAACAAAATAATTCAAATTATATTTATACGATCACTATAACCCGCTTTTGGCAAAAACATGATCGTGATTATGTAACTATTTAGAATTCAGTTAGATATATCTCATCTATGCAATTGAGAAATTGCATAGCCGCCCCCTAAAGCTTTATTACATTGACTCCGCCTTAAGTGAGTAGCTTGTGCTGCGCCCCCCTTCGCTATTTTTTTGGAGGATTCCCTTTTCGATTAAATCGAGGATGTCGCGGTGGGCAGTGTCTTGGGAGCACTTTGTCATTTTTGCCCATTTTGAGGAGGTCAACTTTCCATCGAAATCGTCAAGTAGCCGAGCGATCATTTTTCTTTGCCGATCATTTATAGCAATTTTATCAATTCTTTCCCAAAAATGGGCTTTATACACCACCGCACTGAGTGTCGCATTTGCAGTTTCGATGGCTCTTTTAAGGCAATTAAAGAGCCATTCAAGCCACGGGGTAATATCTGGGCCATCTTTTTGGGTCTTTTCCAAAATCCTATAGTAGTCTTTACGCTCTTTTTGGATTTGGGCCGATAAGCTATAAAAGCGCTGAGAGCTATTTTCTGAACGGGCAAGCATGAGATCTCCGATCGCCCTTGCAATCCGACCATTGCCATCCTCAAAAGGGTGAATGGTGACAAACCATAGATGGGCGATCGCCGCTTTTAAAACCTGATCTAAAGAGTTCGATCCATTAAACCATTTCAAAAACAATTCCATTTCATGATCGACTTGTTGGGCGGGAGGGGCTTCGAAGTGAACGGTTTCTTTTCCCATAAAACCTGAAATGACATCGACAGGCCCCGCTCTCCAGGCGCCGACTTTTATTTTCGAATATCCACTTTTTCCTGTGGGAAAAAGGGAGGAGTGCCAATGAAACAATCTTTGTTTAGTAAGGGGCTGGTCGAATTTCTGAGTTGCATCGAGAATCATCTCTACGACTCCATCGATATGCCGATCGGTTTTTGGTAAGGCGCCGATGTCCATTCCGAGATGACGCGCCACTGAGGAGCGGACCTGTGATTGATCGAGAATTTCCCCTTCGATTTCACTTGATTTGAGAACATCTTGAGTAAGGGCATCTAGGATGGCTTCATCCCGTTTATAGAACCCAATCGATCCCATTCCTCCAATCAAAAGGCCCTGTAAATGGCGTAACTCGATGAGCAAATGGGCAATTTTTTCCTTATCCCATAGGAAATTGGGCCAACCTGGCCGCTGATAGATATAAGTGATTTTTCCCATAGTCCTATCCTATCACCTATTCTCCGCAAAAAACAAGCGAAATCTCCGCATTTTTGCGGAGATTAAGAGAGTTATTCTCCGCATTTATAGCTTAAGGGATTGAAGATGAAGGCAAAAGGCTACAACGCGAACCTTAACACATTGAATAAAAAGGCGTTAGGTAATTTTCTTTCAAAATTACATCGGTTTTGGCAATTTTACATGCAAAATGACAAAATAGTTGGAAATTTGCTCATGAAATTCATACCCAGGCGGTTGAAGTTACCAAAAGATAGTTTTTTTCTCTTCGGACCACGGGGAACTGGGAAGTCCACCTGGATCACTCATTTAACGGATTGCTTCCGCATCGACCTGCTAAATTCGGAACTTGAGCGGATTTATTCAGCTAAACCTGAGCGGTTGATTGAGGATGTCCGTCGCCTTGACGCCGGATCTTATTGCTGTATTGATGAAGTCCAGAGAGTGCCTGAGCTTCTCTCCAACGTCCACTTACTTATCGAAGAAGGTTGCGGCGTCTATTTTATTCTGACGGGAAGCAGCGCCCGAAAACTGCGCACCAAGGTCACTAATCTTTTAGGAGGACGAGCTCTTCTGCGCCATATGGGACCCTTTCTTGCCTCTGAATTGAAAGAAGAATTTTCCATTGAAAAGGCGCTGAAAATTGGACTCGTCCCACTCATTTGGGAAGCAAACGACCCTCTTGAGAAATTGAAAACCTATGTAGGAGTGTATTTGAAAGAAGAGGTGAAAGCAGAGGGATTGGTGCGCAATCTGGGAGATTTCGCTCAGTTCATGGAAGCCCTCAGCTTTTCGCAAGCGCAGCTGATCAATGTCAGCAATATCGCCAAGGAATCGCATATTCAGCGGACGACTGCAGAAAATTACCTCCAAATTTTAGAGGATCTGTTTTTATCCTTTACTCTTCCTGTGTTTAATCGAAGAGCGCAACGGGAAGTGGTATCTCATCCAAAGTTTTACTATTTCGATGTGGGCATCTATCGCCATTTGCGCCCAAAAGGACCTCTAGATCAAGTATCAGAACTCGAAGGCCATGCCTTGGAAGGGCTCGTGGCGCAACATTTAAGATCATGGACCCTTTCTCAGGTAGAGACTCATCAATTTGCTTTTTGGAGAACTAGAACTAAATTAGAAGTCGATTTTATCATCTACGGGCCTAGGGGATTTTGGGCAATTGAAGTGAAACGCAACTCACATCTTACTCCTGAAGATGTAAAAGGAATAAAAGTATTTCAAAAGGAATATCCGGAAGCCCAATGTTGTATCGTCTATGGAGGCTCCCGCAAAGAAAAATATCATGATATTCTTTGCATTCCTGCAGAAGAATTCCTCAGATCAATCGATCCGGAGCACCCCCTTCAACTCGAATAAGGCCATTTGCCCCTTCCGGCTGATCCCTACTGCTTAATGTCCAGTTTTCTGAAGTCCCTATTGACCGGGTTATTGTCCTTCGGCCTCTTTATTCTGCCAATACTCCTGCAGTATCTGCTGCTGTACAGCTTGTTCCGCAGCCTGTTTTCTTGCCTCTACGTCTTCAGGCTTCCCCCCTCCTAATGCTTGCTGCAGTCCAGCACCTTCACCTACTGCTGTCCAGTCCCCATCTCCCTCAGCTTGCGCAATCAACACGACAGCTACACCGCAACCCATTAGGATTCCGAGCGTTATTAACATTTTTTTTCATAAATCCACCTTGTTTATCCATATATATTCATTATAATAATGAAACAAAATAATTAAAAATATTTTTTATCAATAAAACGGAAATAAGACCTGAGCCCATCATAGAGGAGATAGAATTGTTGATGGGAGGCGAATCTCAAACGGGGGACTTTTAGCCCGGAATATGCTCCCCCTTAATTGCGGGGCCATATTACATAGTCTTTGGAACCACTGCTACTCATCCCCCCGCTCTCTGTCACACCGATTTCTGGGAGCTTTACACTATAGATTCCTGAAACCGACAGCTTCTTTTTCAATGGCTCCTGCCTGCCGTTTTAGTGTCCAGCACCGGAAGGGTCTATTTCCCGGGTTGTTGCTGCTGCCTTTGCTGTGCCTCTTCGAGTAACTGCTTATGTGCAGCGTCTTGCGCAGCCTGTTTTCTTGCCTCGACATCTCCAAGTTCATCCTCATTCACTCCCGTGGACACTCTGCCATGAACGCCTAGATCAAAGGGGTCATATCCTAGCTTTTCTTTTTCCTTTTCATGCTCTTGGCGCCCCTGCTCTTCATGCTGTCGTACAGACTCCTTTAGAGCCTCCATTTCTTGAGGCGTGACTTCATCTGGGTTTTTGCCATGAACGCCTAAATCAAAGGGATCTCCCCCTTCGGCTTGAGCAATCAACACGACAGCTACACCGCAACCCATTAGGATTCCTAGTGTTATTAATAACTTCTTCATAAGGACTCCCCACTTACTATTTTAACTTCATTATAACGATAATTAAACAATATAAATCAAATTATATTTGTTATATGGGAAATATCGAAAGGGGCACATTTTACCTAGGAAAACACCCCCTGAAAGGCAAGGAAAAGATCATCCGGTTTAAGATCTTCTCTTAGGTTAGTTTATGGCGAATAGGTTCATTTTCAACGGTATTAGGATCGGACTGCACCAGTTTCAGTAGGATCTGTTGGGCGAGTTATTGTCCTTCGGCCTGTTTTTTCTGCCAATACTCCTCCAATAGCTGCTGCTTTACATCTTCTTCTGCTTGAGCTTTTCTTTCCTCTTCAGAGGGGCCCGAACCAAAAGTTGCCCCTCCACCTATATTAGTAACGTCACCCATGTCAAATACATTACCTCCTGCCTCCGCCCCCGCTTGAGCAATCAACACGACAGCTACACCGCAACACATTAGGATTCCGAGCGTTATTAATAACTTCTTCATAAAGACCAATTGTTTACTATTTCAACTTCATTATAACGATAATTAAACAATATAAATCAAATTATATTTGTTATATGGGAAATATCGAAAGGGGCACATTTTACCTAGGAAAACACCCCCTGAAAGGCAAGGAAAAGATCATCCGGTTTAAGATCTTCTCTTAGGTTAGTTTATGGCGAATAGGTTCATTTTCAACGGTATTAGGATCGGACTGCATCAGTTTCAGTAGGATCTGTTGGGCGAGTTATTGTCCTTCGGCCTGTTTTTTCTGCCAATACTCCTCCAATAGCTGCTGCTTTACATCTTCTTCTGCTTGAGCTTTTCTTTCCTCTGCAGAGGGGCCCGAACCAAAAGTTTCCCCTGCACCTCCTTTAGTAAGGTCACCCACGTCAAATTCATTACCTCCTGCCTCCGCCCCCGCTTGCGCAATCAAGACGACGCCAACACCACAACCCATTAGGATTCCGAGCGTTATTAATAATTTTTTCATAAAAAAACCTCCTAATAACACGCTTATATCTTTATTATAACAATGAAAATATATAATTCAAAATATATTTATTAATTTGTCGGAAAGGTGACATTTCTACTTGTGGCCTACATAGGTTATTAATTAATAAACAAGTTTATATTTGAAATTGTCTTAATAAATCAAATCATATATAATTAACAATATATAATTACTTTTATTCAAGGAGAATAATAATGTACACATCACCTATAGGAAGTACCCAAAATTTTAGCGCCCCCATCAACACATACGAAGCAGAGGTTCCCGAAGAGATTCAAAAAACTCCAGAAAAGAAACGAACTTTAGAGAGCACTAAAACAACGTTTGAAAGCAAAGTCGCATCCTCTCCTTTGCCAAACAAACAAAACGATTCTGTTAAACCTCTTAAAAAGAGAGCAACTCTTGAAAATCCATTGAATGAAGCAAACGAGGCATCTGCTACTCCACAAGTTCAGCATATACAATCAGGAAATCCCTCTGCGCAAGTTCCATCGAAGCCCAAAGCCGTTCGCGTAACAACAAGCGAACGAAAATTAGAAGATGGAACTATCCTGAAAGGGAAATTTAGGGGTGACAACTTCATTTCAGGAACTCGCACAGATAAAAATGGAACTATTCATCGGGGCTACTTTAAGAATAACAAACTGAATGGAACAGGGACAAAAGAGTACCCAGGTGGAAAACAAGAGATTGGCGAATACAAAGACGGAATTCTTGTTGGGATAATATTCTAATCGCTTTTCTGCGATGATGAGCCTCGAACTCGGCTCATCATCGCAACTGAGGACCCGTCAAAAATAAACTCTTGATCGCTTCTTTTTGATCATCGTCGGCAAGTGTTGCCACGGCATATAAGGGGCGCGACTGTAATTTATCGTTTCTCATCATATAATTTTGCGACCAAAACCTGATTCCATAAGGAGATGTTTCATGCTCGGATAAAAATTGATGCATACTTCTCAACGTAGAGCCCGCACCGCTTTTTACTTCGATCGGAACAACTGTCCCATTATTATCATATAAATAATCCACTTCAGCTGTTGCTCCAGCAGTATCTCTTTTCCAGAAATAGAGTTGATTTTTCCATTTTGGGGTCGAATAACAGAGTAGCTCTTGCCCCACAAATGCCTCGACAATGGTTCCTCGATTAATGAGATCCTTATCGGAATTTAAAAACCAGGCATTCAAATCTAGCTCTAAAATAGCCATAGCAAGACCAACATCGAGAAAAATCATTTTAAACCATTCCAAATTCACTTCCGATCCAAGGGGAACACCATGCCCAGCAGAATGAGTAATTCGAAGCACCACATTCGCATGGCACAGAAGATCTAAACAGGGGGCCAATTCTCTTTTTTTATATCCACCATGGATTGAAGAATATTTAAATTGCTCACCAATAAAATGGGGAATTTGAGTATAGAGCGGCTCCAGATATTTAAGTTGATGTTTTCTAGCATATTTTGGAAAATCCGCACGATATGTTTCAATGAGTTGCCTTTGAACATCGCGTGTTGTCACAGGATTTTTCGTGGAAGCCCATTCTGCCACGGCTTCAGGCATCCCACCAATCACTAAATAATGGGATAAAAGTTCTGTGATTTGATCATGAATAACTCCAGAAACCGCTTTTTCTTCCAAAATTGACTAAACCAAATTTTCAAATCCATGTTCAAAATATAAACCATTTTCCGATTTCCATGCTCACAAAATAAACCAAATCTCATAACAAACTGATAATCAACAGGTTGTAGCAATCCACGCGGAGGAGTCAAAACTCAATGAAAAAAAGTTATACGGCGCGCGCTGAAACTGGCCTAACTCGCTTTGTCGTGTCCAGGGTGCATTGTGCTGCTGCCCATCATTGCCGCCCCAAGCCCAAGCAAGATGAAGCTAAATGACAGCAATCCGCCTACATAGGGGATCTGCAGGAGAATGAAAAAGAAGATCAGCCCTATGAAAAGGGCCCAATAGTTCCCCATTTTTGGGAAAATCCCACGGGTTATCCAGATAATCGGCAAAACCTTTGCAGTATAGAAGGTGAGCAAGCTGAATGCGATGAGGGCAAGACCGATTGGGAATCCTAAAATGGACACGAGAAGAAGCAAGCAGATAATGGGGATCAATATCAGCGTCAGAAGGCCGACTCCCACGGCTGCCCAGGGGCGTCTTTTAAGCACGTTGAGGGCGCTATGAAATCCCTGAGGGAAAAACTTGATGTACAATGCCCCCAAGACGAAGCTGAAGAATAGGTTCATCAAAATCCCTAGCAGCTTCGACCCGATAATCACTTTTTGTTTCCATTCCTCACCCCAAAATTCCTGTAGGTGGGAAGGTTGGTAAATCACCTCCCCATCAATCTCGGCACCCGGATCCATTTTTAATTCATTGCTGCTCTTATATTCTACATCGCCACCAATAACGCTCTGGGGCCCAATATGCAACTGCCCTATACTGCCCTTCAATCTCTGCCCAATTTCCCCTTTAATTTCAGCTGAGGAGCTATTCAACGTGACCCCACCTCTGACATTACCGGCGAGCGTCACTTCTCCACCGGTAAAGTGGGCATTGCCTCTCACTAAAGCGCCGGGATTTACGATTAAATTGCCACCAAATGCCGTTAAATTTTTCCCAATTTTGCCGTTCACAACCATTTGACCGCCAATCAACCGGGCATTACCAACCACTTCGCCATCGATTTGTAGGGTGCCTCCTATAGCGATCACATCGCCATCAACACGACCTTTCACGAAGATCTGCGAGCCAACAGCAAAAACATCGCCTTTGACGACCATGGTGATTTCTACAGTGCCGCCAGTGATAAAATAGTCGCCCTCATGAACCTCCTGAGCAAGGAGAAGGGTTGTGAAGCTTAAGAAAATTGCAATGAGAAATTTCATTATTCGTCCGTTTGTAATACTCTAACGATTAAATCATAGGAAAAACCGCGCCGCAGCAAAGCCTGGATCACTTTGTCCCTACTGACTGCCAACTTACTCAAATACCGCTTCTGAATCAAGTCTCTTAGCGCCTCTTCCGATTCCCCTAAATCCACTTCGACTTGCCCCGCCTTCTCTCGCAGTTGAAGGGCAATTCTCTTCGCCCCGTATCCTTTCTGCTTCTGTTGCTCGACATACCGATTGGCAAGCTCCTGATCATTGAGCCATCCACGACGCGTCAATTCGGCGATGACCGCCTCAATCTCGTCCTCCGGATACCCTTTTTCGGTGAGCTTCTGCCTCAATTGCTTAGAAAAGTAGCCCTTCCTAGCCAAGAGGGCAAAGGCCTTTGTTTTAGTCGATTTCATACTCATTCATTCTCAGTCAATTAAGCTTCGAAAGCAAATATTTTTTTAATTAAGACAACCTTGAATCTTTATCAATTTTCGACTATTCTATAGTGAGAGAGGTTATTTATGCCATCAGTCACTCCCCCAGGACGCCCCGAGCCCCAGCAACCCCCACCATCAACCGGCCCCCTGAAGCCCGAAACGCCTGCCCAAAGCGCCTATGATGCGGAGCTCCTCAATTCCCCTTTCGCCAAGATGTTTGCTAAAACGGGTGCCATGCCCACTGCAAAAGAGATGCAGGCGATCATCAATAACCTGCTAAAATCGGTCATCGACGAGATCAAAAGACAAGATGCGGAAGCGAAAAAGGCCTACGAAAAACTCAAAAAGGTGATCGAAGGAACTGACGATGATTAGTAGTTGCCTCGTCATTTCAGAAGAGGATCTTGGACAGCGTCTGGACAAAATCCTCAAAAATCATTTTCCCGATCACTCCCGCACCTATTTCCAATATCTGATTGATGAAGAATGTGTCCTTGTCAATGGACTGCTAGTCAAAAAACAATATCGCCCCGCCATCGGCGATGAAATTGAGATTTCTTTCCAGCTCACGCCGGAAATCGATGTCAAACCCGAAGCAATTCCTCTCGATATTCTCTACGAAGATGACCATCTGCTCATCATCAATAAACCGGCCGGCATGGTGGTCCATCCCGCCCCTGGATCCCCTTCGGGCACTTTTGCCAACGCTCTGCTCTATCATTGTTCTCAACTTAATCCTGCCGAATTCGCTACTCTACGCCCTGGCATCGTCCATAGGATTGATAAAGAGACCACTGGCGTCCTTATCGGAGTGAAAACGTCGATTGCCCACAAAAAAATGGTCGAGAAATTCGCAACGCGCTCTATTGAAAAGCATTATCTTGCTATCTGCTGTGGTGTTCCGAAAGAGGGAACGCTATCGGCACCGATTAAACGGCATCCGATTAAAAGGCAGGAGATGACTGTCAGTGATGAAGGGAAAGAAGCGATCAGCCACTTTAAGATCTTAGAGAGAAATCATGGCCTTTGCTTGATTACTGTGCAGCTGATTACCGGCCGTACTCATCAAATTCGGGCACACCTCAAACATCTCAACTGCCCTCTTCTTGGCGATCCCGTCTACGGCAGCAAATCGCTTAATGAAAAATATCGGGCCGTAAGGCCGTTACTTCATGCGCATACTATTAAATTCACCCATCCGATTTCAGGTGTGCCACTTGAAATTGTTGCTCCCATCCCACCTGACATGAAAAATTTTATTGAATTCATCCGACCCTGTTAGTAAAATTGATTTTGAAATTTGACATATCCCTGGATCGAAGCTAGGGTATGTTGATTTGAACTTCTCTAACTCAGAATGAGGATCGAAAATGAAAGAATTCGTTGAATACATCGTCAAAAACCTAGTAGATAATCCAGATAAAGTGCGCATCAATGAAATTGGTGGCACACACACGCTAATCATTGAACTTGGTGTCGAGAAATCTGATATCGGTAAAATCATCGGCAAAAAGGGAAAAACCATCAACGCAATCCGCACCCTGCTCATGTCAGTTGCCAGCCGCAACGGCATCCGCGTCAACCTCGAAATCATCGAAGAAGACGGCGAGGGCCAGTCCAAAGAGGAAGAATAATTTTCAGTCATCTCACAGGGCCTGAGGAATCAGGCCCTTTTTTTTTGATTAATACAAAAGTCCGAAGAGATATAGAGGGATCTTTTTCCCAAAACCAATTTTTATCCCATCGACTGCCAAATAAGCCTCTTGCTCCCCTTTAATTTGCTTCCCATTTTTACCCTTACCACCCACTTCGATGATCCATTTTTCATCTATGATGAAATCTCCTTTATCATGGAGTGCGACTTTATGGAGTGCACTTACTTGATTGACAAAGAATGCTTCTCGGATTCCGCCTACATCACTTTCAAGTTTTAAGGATCCGTGGATCGCATTGAGTAGATTAGCATTATTCAGATAGATTTTTCCTGGTTTACGAACTAGAGCATTCCCTCTTCCCGAAGGGTAAAGATCCATTAGCAAACCGGAATGACTCAGATAGTCTAAACATTCATAAATTGTTTCCCGAGAGATCCCGAGATTTTTGCTCATTTTATCGATATTGGGCGTCAGACCATTTGACGTTGCTACGAGCCATAAGATTCTTTTCAAATTCGGGACGGTTGTTTGTTTTAAATTATAGACCACAGCAATATCTTCAAAGAGGACTTTTTCAATGACATTTTGAATTTTAGAAATGTAATCTTCCAATCCTTCTATAAAGAATGGATAATACCCATGTTTTAAATAATCATTAAAATGCTTGAGAACTGGGATGGAATTTAATACTGTTGCAATTTTTACATGATCATCTAAAATTTCTGATAAGGTTAATAAAGGTAGCTCAATATTTTCAGACAGCAAAAGATATTCACGAAATGAAAGCCCCAGCAGTCGATGATAAACGACCCGTCTTGAAAGATCCCCTTTACTCATGTTTAAATCTAAGGAAGAACTTGCAGAAAAAATGACCTGCTTGGTTTTGTAGGTATCCAAAATATTCTTAATCTCAATGGACCAATTGGGATACTTATGCACTTCGTCAATGAATAACGTTTCTCCACCATAGGAGTAAAAATCTTTAGCAATATTCACTAGACCATAGGAAAGAACACTAATATGATCGGCTGAAATATAGAGTCCTTTTTCAGGAGTTTGGTACCTTTCGGTACAATTTTGGCATAGGAGAGTCGTTTTGCCAACTCCACGATCCCCAACAATGCAAATCCCCTTAGCTTTCCAGTTGATTTTTGGGTAAAGATATCGCCTAAAATTTGTAGGCAGCGAAGACATCACCTCATTGTGCAAAAAAAACTGATCTTCCAGCATGAAAATCACCCTATTTGTGTAATCTGCAGTTTACACTTTTTGGGTTAATTTGTCTACTTGACTGGACACTTTTGGGCTCTCTCAATATAACCACTTAGACATAAAATACTTATACCGAGTCAAACTGAAGAAAGTGGGAGGGACTATTTTTTTGATTTTATTAACTAATCAAATTTGGCAGATAGGGGGAGATCATTGCCTTGCGGGAGTTGATCTTGCCCGCTGGGAAGCGGATGATCGATAGTGAGTACTTGGCGTGCTCATTGGTGATTTTGTGGGGGGCGTGGAGGAAACTCTCGTTGAAAATCTTGTGCAATTCGTGCCCATTTGGGCCGATGAATTCAAGGGTGATGTCCTTTTGCATTTCGAGGATTTGAGGTGAGGCGCGAAATTCGTTGAGGAAGCTCTTCAAGTGCTCGATCGACTGCTCGGTCATCGGGATCCAAAGCCAAATCTCATCTTGGGAAGCGAGTTTTTTGTCAGAACCGGTGAACAGATCTTCGGCGCCAGGGACGGTGCTGATCATATGGAGGTAGAAATCATATTCGCGCCGCTCGGTGAAAAAATCTTCCGATTGCTGGATCCAAATTTCACGCAATTTATCTGCGTGGACCTTGAATGAGGCAAAATTATTAGCAAAGAGTTTGCTTTGCCCGACTCGGGCGCAGCCGTTTTGCAGTTTGGTATCGACGAATATGCTCGATTCTTTTCCTTGCGCGCAGAGTAGGAAGTTCTCTTCGACAAGCTGCTCTTTAGCCAGGTAAATTTTACGATAGAGCGAGTACATATCGGCATTATGGAGGATGCGGCTGGCGGCATTCTGCACGTAGGTGTCATCTCGTTTGATGTCGTCGAGGTGGATGATTTCAACGATTTTGCCTTCCATGAGAGATTTCAGACGGTTAAGCAATTCGGCAACAATCTCAACATCGCGGCGTGAGACTTTGGTCAATAGATCGGTATCGTCCAGAATTGCATAGAGGAAATGGAGGTATTCGACAAATTCACGTAGCGGATCGATGAAATAGGTTTGGGTCGAGCTTGCTGCCTGCAGCGATTTGAGCAATTTTTGGAGGATCCGTTTGCTGCTGGCGGAAGAGAGATCTTTTTTTACTTCATTGATCTGCTCTTCGATTTCTTTGGCTGTCATGCCGCTTGTGCTGTATTGATCATTGATCGAGAAAGCCAGCTGGGCGACGACGGTATTGGAGGACTGGGCATCGGAGAGGTAGACAACAGGGGAAATCGAGGTTTGCAAGGTGCACTTGTGATGGTCGATGACGCTGATCACTTCGAGATAGGAGGGAATTTTCGTTTCATCGCGGTTACAGAAATCGCGCAAGGTGACGGTTCCCAAAATGGGTTGGAAGAGGTCGCGGGACCGAACGACGCCAAGAGGGAGCATTTTCCCCTCTTCGTCGCTAGAGGTGACAGTCAAATAGTGGTAATTGCCCATCTTGCTACGAAGCTCTTCTACTTCATCCCGGTAGCTGACAACTTGGGGAAGGTAGCCAAAGACCTCGCTTTTGATTTTGAGAGCGACATCGAGCCGCTCTGTGTAGGAGCCGATGCTTTGTATCGCCTGATCGAGCTGTCCAATCAGCTCTTCAAGGTGGTGGAAAATTTGGGGCCGATTTTCAATCAGCTTGCCCTTGTTATCAAACAGAGCTGACTGCTCCAAGCCCCTAACACGATCGATCCACTCTTGGAAAAGGGGAAGTCCGCAGCTCTGTATCCCTCTGGCAAATTCAGCAAATGTCGCATTTAATCCCTGGCCAATATTGAGCACTTTGCGCAAGTAAGATTCCATATGGCGCACTTGCTTCTCATTGAACTCGCGGGCAGGATCGCAGTCGCGGATTTTAAGCTCAAAGGCTTTGTCGACAAATTTGGGAAAATCGCCTTTTGAGAGATTTTGCTGAGCAAAAAGCGCGATGAGGCCGATATGGAGATTGCTCTCAAACCAGCGCAGGCAGTTATTGAGTAGCAAAATCACTTGCCGGATCCCTTCTATATCGAAGTTGCGCCAGTCGCCTAAATAATAGCCCCCCTGGTCGACCAAAATAATTGCTTTTTGTGCCCTCTCATGGTCGATCATGAGCGAAGATTGGTTAGTGAGTTGATTGATCACCCCCCGCTGGGTCATGAGCTCTAAACTCGACAGCGCCAGCGTGCTCCTCGTTTTCGCCAAATGGCCGAAGACGCTTTGCCCAAAAATATGATAAAAAAGTAGAGCCACTTCGATGCTCGATTGCGGAGCACCGCCAGGGACGTTCCAAATGTGGATCCCTTCAGATACTCGGGCAGCAAACGCATCGACCCACCCCCAAAAGGAGGCAACTGTCGTATCGAGATCGGGGGAGGCATGGGCTGTGACATAGTGGCTTCCAGGATGGATTTTTCCCATCCCTACTGGGAAAAGGAGCTGGTACTCATCGCGGGGAATCCTCTTCCCAACGATTTTGCCCCGCACATTATAGTTTTCCTCGGCCGTGAGGCCAGAAAACTGATTGAGCCAAAGCTCAAAGCTGGTGAGGAGATAATTGATTATCACATTCTCTCGAGCAATCTTGTCTAAATATTCGAGGATGGCAATCAGAAGAAATGTGTCGGGCGCTTTTACGATCAGCTCGAGCAAAGCCCTGTTAACAAGGTCACTTTTTTGTTTGTGATTGAAACGACTAAACTCTTGCGTTTTGAACTGTCTAAAAATCTCATCGAGATTTTCAAAACGGTAAGCCGATAAGACGAAATCGCCCAAATTTTTGGACTTATTCACAAAACGCTGTAAAGTCTGTTTGCCCATAGAAAACTCACGGACTGAGCAGGACTCGAACCTGCGACCGTCCGCTTAGAAGGCGGATGCTCTATCCAGCTGAGCTATCAGTCCATTATTGATATAGTGTAAGTAATCGGCAGAGCAACTTTCAAGGGAAAAAGTGAGAAGCGGGGCTATGATTTTTCACCCCGCCCTATTTTGATTATTTTTTTAGAGAATATAAAAGGGTTAAAATTTGCAGATCTTTCTCATCTGTGGTTCCGGATCCATTGAGGATTTTGCATATTTCTGCATCCCTTTTTTCATCATAAGGGTCGTATTCCTCATCTAGTAGAGGAAGTTCATTCGCACAATTGGGCGCCATGGTGATGAGAATGGGGATCCCCCGATACTTGAGCTCTAGTGGTTGACCAGGTGTCAGGCTACGAGCAAAGCTCTCGGGCAGATATCCTTTCTTTTGAATGGCATTTTCCCCAAACTCAAGCTCGACGAGTCGCTCATTGGGTTTTCGGACGATTTTTGAGCCGTCTGCTTGCGTTAAGAGCCCTGCTGGATCCCACTCATCGAGCGCGTTGTGGAACTTGATTTTGGTGCATTTGAAATTGTTTGGGATCACTTCAACAGGATATCCTTTGTAGAATACTCTTAAGGGAGTCTCGGTAGGGTTTCTATTAAGGAGGTATTCAGGAACGTCGGTTTGTTTTACATCGAAAGGCTGATTCCCCAGAAAACTCATTTTGTAATTCATAAAATCTCGATTTATGCTTTTTCCATTCGAGTCTTTTATATCTCCATCAACCACGACATCTCCTTCTGCTGCTTTCAGACTCGAATAGACCAGAACCTGCGTTCTCTTTGATAGGGAGTATAAAACGGGGGCGGTCACTAAGGCTGCTTTTAAGGCAATATTTACAAAATCGGGATTGTCTCTAGTGCTACTACCAATACCAACCCATGCCCCTATTACACCGATAGATAGTGCCGAAAGCATACCTAAGCTAAGCTGATACGAAATTCTCCCTTTACCGTTAAAATATTTGCTACTATCTAATGCATCAGCTATAAGCTTGCCGCTGACGAATGTGAGTCCTGTCATAACCAATTCATTAAAGACCATATCTCTTGATATATTTGAAAACGCAGATGTAATATTCATAAAAATTCTCCATTTATAATAATGGAAATTATAGCATAATTGCATAATAATTGCAAATTACGCATTTAAATATTTAATTTACCCTTCGTCACTACAGCGGGCAGATTCAGGTACTTTGCAGTAGTCCTCTTGCCGCTCCGTGATCCGATTATAATCTTCGAAGCTATTGATAATGTGGGGTCTTACAAAGATCAGCACGTTGCGCTTTTCGGTAAGTTTTTTGTTTTTGGAAAAGGCGGCCCCAATTACTGGGAGGCCACCAAGGCAGGGGATCCCTGCTTTTTGGTATGATTTGGAATTGCGGGCCATGCCGCTTAGGATGAGGAAATGGTTATCGGGGACGTGGGCAAGGGTCGACATATTGGCTTTTGTTGTTCGAATTCCTTCCACTTCTACAGTCGAGGCTAAATGATCGTCTATTGCTTCAGTGATCTCCTGATTAATGTCGAGGCTGATGACTCCATCTTCACCAAGCATCGGGGTGATACTTAAAGAGACGCCGATATCGCGATACTCAATATTAGCTGTCGTCTGTTGGGTAAGTCCCACCGTCGATACAACAGAACCGGTGAATGGGACGTTGTCGCCGACAAAAATCTTCGAATTTTTGTTGTCCTGGGTGATGATTTTTTGATTGAGTACGATCGTGCTTTCCCCATCTTGCTCCAAAGCCGAGACCAGAGAACCTAGGGTCAAGAATGTTTTTCCTTTATGCAAGATGATGTCACCAATAATGCCGAGATCAAAGCCGCGCCCAAAAGGGATCAAATCGAGGCCTGTATGCGCCTCACCGCTATTGAGTGTCCTGGCTGAATCGGCAAAACCAGTGTGTCTGCCCGCAAAATTGCCAGCGCCGAAGGAAACTTTGTCTTTAAATTTTCCGCCACCGACCCAGTCGAGTCCAAATTCGGTCGTCTTTTTGGCGTCGGTCTCAAGGACGAGCACTTCGATGAACACTTGCCGCCTTGGGATATCGAGCGTCTTAATCAATTTGTCGAGTGCCTGCACCGTTTTTTCATCGCCTGAAAAGAATAGGGAGTTGGTCGCTTTCACTACTTGCATCGTCTTAATTGCCTCAATCAGTTTGATGGGACGGTCGGGCCGCGCGCTCATGTCGGAAGCGATCCTTTTCAATGCAGTTTCGATCTCTTCTCCCTGATGATAACGCAATTTATAGGTGGCAAACTCGAGGTTGTCATGCGATAACGAGGGGATTTCTCCCGCCACGAGGTTTTCGAGTTTCATGTCGGCCCGTTTAATATGGACCCCATTTTTCAGCTCTTCTTCGCTATAGCGGTGGACGACAAAATAGTTCCCTTCTGCAGAAACAGCAAACCCATGCATCCGGAGCATTTGCACTAGGGCCTCAACCACCTCATCTGAACTGAGCGGTTTGCCCGAGGACATCGTAATGTTAAAGCCGAGTTCGCGATGATCGAAAATGAAATTAGCCTGTGAAATTTTGCTGACAAAACGGATGAATTCAATCACAGGCACATCGTTAAAGTTGATGTGATGTGCTTCGTGCTCCGACTGGGCAAAGCCGAGTCGTGAGAAAAGAAGCATCGTGAGGAGAAGTGGGAGCAGTTTTTGTTTCATCATTTCGCACACAAAATTCAGGGCTTGGACACGGACATGTTAACTGCCGTCGAAATTATTTTCCACAAAAAAATGGAACTTGAAAAAAATTCTCTTTTCAAAGAAACTTTCTTCGCGGCCTCATACAAACGGATGAATTATGGCAAAAACAAATGCAGTCACAATAGATAATTACCAAATCGAAGCCCATGAGCGATATGCAACCGATCAATCGCTTCTTGATGTCAGTTATCTTTCAGATGCGAATCTGATCCCCCGCCACTTTGAAATCGCCAATTCTGAATCGACGATCAGTTCTAAATGGGAAGAGCTCTTTGAAACAAACATCAGCAAGCACCCATTCGCCACCTTCGCTCCCCCGCCCAAGTTCAATCTGATGCGCAATCGTTTTTTTTCCTATGTGATCTCCCCCGAATTCGATTGGGTCGAAAACGAACAAGATGAGGAAAAAGAGCAGCGAGAGAAGAAGCAACTAGAAGAGTATAAGGAGAAAATTCTTTCGAAGAAATCGAAGTCCACTCCGATCGCTCTGCTCGAAAAAGACCGATCGGCTCTCTTCAATCTGCTCGACTCGATCCAAATGTTAAACGGTTTTTTGAGAGAGGTTCACGCCCGGAAGCTCCAGTACCAGAAAGGTTGAAATGAGTTTAATGGAATTAGAAAAGATCATCCCTCATGGTGAAGATGGTCAAAATCAATTCAAAATTGACGTCCGAAGCTCAGACTCTATCGCGGCAGAAAAGGTTATTGGAAAATTATACTGCCCCAAAAACCTCAAGACTAACATATTAATATCAAGTGTGTTGAGAAATATTTGCCCTAGAAACTGCCCTAGAAATGACCCTGTAAAAAACAGGGCGCCTAGGTTATTTAAAGAAAAACTATATATAATTTCCCTCTCACCTCCCCCACCTTTTTCCCGTTGAATTTATTTAGCTCTTTAGGTCATAATTAACGCTAGTATGCGCGAAGTAGAGGTTGGGAATTTCTCCCTAGGTAACGGCAAGCCTCTCGCACTCATCTGCGGTCCCTGTGTGATTGAGAGCGAGGACAGTGCCCTTTTCACCGCAGAATACCTCAAAAAGCTCTGCGATCGTCTAGGCATCCCCCTCATTTATAAATCCAGTTATGATAAGGCGAATCGATCGTCCGTCCACTCTTTTAGAGGCCCCGGCTTAGAGCGGGGCCTTCTTATTTTAGAGCGGATTAAGCGAGAATTTGACCTGCCGGTGATCACGGATGTCCATAGCGCCGATGAGGCCAAAGCGGCCGGAGAGGTGTGCGATGTGTTGCAGATCCCAGCATTCTTGTGCCGGCAGACCGATTTGGTTGCCGCGGCCGCAGAAACGGGTCGAGCGGTCAATGTCAAAAAGGGGCAGTTTATGGCTCCTTGGGACATGAAGAATGTGGTCGAAAAAATTGAGTCGATGGGGAATCAAAAAATTGTTTTGACTGATCGGGGGACAAGCTTTGGGTACAATAATTTAGTCTGCGATATGCGGGGCATCCCGATCATGCAAGAATTTGGCTATCCGGTTTGCTTTGACGCGACACACGCAGTGCAATTGCCGGGCGGTAATGGAACCTCTTCTGGAGGTCAGCGGCAATTCATTGGGGTGCTGGCAAGAGCAGCGGTAGCGGCAGGATGCGATCTGGTTTTCATCGAGGCTCATCCAAATCCTACGATGGCAAAGAGCGATAAAGATACGCAATTGCCCATTGACCAACTTGAAGATCTTCTCGTGCAGCTGAAGCGTATCCATGCAGCTGTGGAGGTGGCCCATCTTTAATAAAAAAATGATCATCTTTTCGGCCATCTTGCTCCCGATGATCGGTATTTGGATTTATCAAATAGCCGCTCTACGCGCTTCCGATGTGAACCACCTTAACGAAATGATTCAAGAGCGCAATATCGCCTCTGCTGAAGTCCCATCCCAAACGAATCAACACCGTAAACAGGTGCGCAAAGATATCTGGTTCTCCCAGAGCGACGGCTCACGGCTCCATTATCAAATTGCCAGTACGGGCTCTCTGCTGAGCTTAACGCCGATTGGCAATAAGTTCGATATCGTCGAGTCGCTGCAAGGGGTAAAATGTTGGATGCAAGACAAGCTCTCAAGCGAGGGGCAGCAAGCGCGACTGATTGAAGCAGAGACTGGTTTGTATCGGTACACAACACAAGAATTCACTGCAAACAGCGTTCTGCTTTCTCTCTTCAAACTTCCAGGACATGTTCTTCCTCTCGAGCCCCTGGAAAGCGATGAACCTTTCTTGAGCGGCATCGCCAAGGATATTTCGGTGATCTTCAGCGGTAAGACGCCCCAATTCCAGGCTGAAAATTTTGAAGCGACGGTGGTGAAAGAATGAAGAGGCAATTGCAAAACTCCGGTGCCCAGCAAAATCGCCCTTTTGAGCCATTTTGCCACCCTACCCCCGAGCCCTACTCAACTCGAGTATGTGCTCGAGAGCCGGGCCTCGGCCCCTCCGCGGCTGGCAAACTAGCTCAAAATCATCGATTTTTCTGGGGACCGGGAGTTTTGCAATTCCCTCTGAAAATTGCCCTTCTACTTCTCCCAGTTCTCTTAAGCGCTGCAGAGATCTCCTCCAAAAAGGCCACTTACGATGGCAACGCACTGATCCTCAACGGAGATGTGCAGGTCGATCATGGGCTTGGGAAGTTGGCATCGGGCAGCGCCCGCTTAGAAAAAGAGGAAAAAGATGGGCCATTCTCGTCAATCGCGCTGCGGGAAGATGTGCTGATTACGTTAAAGAATTTAGGGAAAATTTCTTGTGCCACTGCTGATCTCAACTTCGTCGCGATGAAAGGGAAGTTGCTTCCAGAGGTGGGGAAACTCATCAAGTTTGTCAATCAAGGTCCCGATCATTTCACTCTGGCCAGCTGTCAGGCCGATCTCGAATTCACCAAGGAAGGAGAATCCTACAAGGTGCATAAAATCGATGCCGACGGTCAGGTTCAAGTTGAGTATGGAGCCGATTTCAAACTCGACGCCGATCACGCCACTTATGTTAATGAGGCAACTCCGCATATTACTGCGATGCCAGGCTGCGTACTGACACATCATGACGATAGGATTGAGGCAGAAAAAGTAGAACTTTTTCCCAATACGGCGACTGCTGTATTGATGGGGCCAAAAGGGGTATTGAACCCCAGAGGGATGACCTTCTCGTGCAAGAAAATGACTTGGGAAAATGAGCCCCAGCAGCTGACGCTACAAGGCAATGTGACGGTGCGCGATACAGAGCTTGGCACGCTTCATTGCGATGACGAGGTCGAGCTCAATCAAAAACAGCTAGATGGCAAGTGGGTGTTGAGTAGCATGGTGGCAAACGGAAAAACCGAATTAACCACACGCTTTAAGCAGCTGCTGATCTGTTATGGTCAGATGCGGCTAGATCAAGAGAGACAATTGCTCACGCTTGAGAGCCCACAACACCGCCCGATTGAATATCTCCACGATCAGATGAAGCTCTGCTCCGATTATGCGCAGTTGGAATATTCCACTGAATATGACCCTGAAAAGCTTGAGCTCAGTGGCAATGTGCAGCTACAGATTGAAGAAACAGGCTCGCGCTGCGCCAGAGCCGATCAATTTATTTACTTCCCTAATGAGGAAAAGATGATCCTCTCTTCGAAAACAGGGGGGAATGTCCTTTTTTGGGATAAAAATCAAGATCTGTCGATTAGCGCCCGCGAGGTGCATATTGCCCGTGTCGATCAAAAGGAAATCATCAAAGGAGTTGGGAGCGTCCGCTTTGCCTTCTCTACCACTGAAAACGAGCTCTTACAGAAGCTTTTCCCGTTCTACAAGGGGGATGGCGAATGAGCGACACAGCTAGACCCATCATTCTAAAAGTGCAAAACTTGACCAAATCTTATGGAGAAAAATCGGTCGTTTCGGGGCTTTCCTTCCAGGTGCGCGAAGGGGAAGTGGTCGGACTACTTGGGCCTAATGGAGCTGGGAAAACGACGGCCTTTTACATGACGATCGGGCTTATCGAGCCGGTCTCAGGTACCGTCTACTTTAAAAATAAAGATGTAACGAGTTTGCCGATGCATGAGCGGGCCCGCCTCGGGATGGGCTACCTAGCGCAAGAACCTTCGATTTTTAGGCAGATGACGGTTGAAGAGAATATCCTCTGCATTTTAGAGACTCTCCCATTAAGCCAGGAGGAGCGCAAAGCGAAACTCGCAGAACTTTTAGCTGAGCTTCATTTGGAAAAGCTCGCCAAGCACAAGGCTGTCAGTTTATCGGGAGGCGAGAGGCGGCGTCTCGAAATCACAAGGGCCCTTGTCACCGACCCCTCTTTATTACTGCTCGACGAACCGTTTGCTAACATTGACCCCTTAGCTGTGATCGATGTGAAAAAAATGATCCGGCATCTCAAACAAAAAGGGATTAGTATTTTGATCACCGACCACAATGCCCGAGAAATTTTCTCAATTGCCGATCGGAGCTATCTGATCCAAGAGGGAAAGGTTTTATTGTCGGGATCTGTAAATGAATTGTTAGAAAACAAAGAAGCACGATCTTCCTATTTTGGAGAAGATTTTAGATTATAGGTAATTATGTCAGATAAAAAATTTGGTTTTTGGCGCTCGGTCGCCTGGCCTGTGCACCGGAATGAACTCAAGAAAATCGTTTCGATGGGGATCATGTTCTTTCTTCTGTGCATTTGCTATAGCATCTTGCGCAATTTGAAAGACTCGGTCAATTTGGCAGCCTCTGGAGCCGAAGCGATCCCCTTCATCAAAGTGTATGGCATGCTCCCCGGGGCAATCATCGGCACTTGGATTTACACAAAATTGCGCAGCTTCTTTAGTCGAGAAAATGTCTTCTATATCCTCGTCAGCAGCTTTGTCTCCTACTACCTCCTTTACGCTTTTGTCCTTTATCCCAATAGCGAAGCCCTCCACCTCAGCAGCGTCGACACCTATTTGAGAGGAGTCTTGCCCTCAGGTTTCTCCGGCCTTATCGGAATGATCAGCAATTGGAGTGTGACCCTTTTCTACGTGATCTCCGAACTCTGGTCTGTGATCGTCCTCACTGTACTCTTCTGGGGATTTGCTAATGACATTACGCCCCTTCCCCAAGCAAAACGGTGCTACGGCATCCTCAATATCGGCTCTAACCTCTCCCCCATCTTTGGTGGTGCTCTCGGGCTGATCGCCAGTAGCCTGGTCTTCGTCTCGAAATCGTCCGATCCGCTAGAGCAATCACTCACCTCTTCGATCATCCTCATCAGCATTTTCGCCATCTGCGCAATGGGACTGTTCTACTGGATCAACCGCAAAGTGGTCCCTTTTGAGCCTGAGACCGTCGATAGCCACGCCGAATCGGTCAAGAATAGCAATAAAAAGCGCCTTTCGGTCCGCGACTGCATCCGTTATATCTCTAAATCGCGCTACCTCACCTGCCTGGCCCTCATCGTCCTTGGCTACAATATTGCGATCAACTTCACCGATGTTCTTTGGAAAGCGCAGCTCAAAAAGCAATTTACCCCTGATGAAATCCTCCGTCATATGAACCAAGTGACGATCGGTATCGGCTGTATCGCCACAGTTGGCGGCCTCCTTTTCTCGCTCATGGTACGCCGGCTCGGTTGGACTTTCGTTGCGATCCTGACCCCCGCCGTAATGGTCCTCATGGCGATTGGATTTTTCAGCTTCATCTTCTTCGATAATGCGCTAACTGGCTTCTGCGTCTCTCTCTTCGGCGTCACCCCTCTTGTCATGACCGTCTACTTCGGATCGTTGCAGAATTGCCTCTCCAAGGCAGGGAAATATTCTGTCTTCGACGCCTCGAAAGAGCTCGCCTTCCTGGCCCTTCCGCCCGAAGCGCGCCTGCGAGGAAAAGCGGCGATCGACGGCCTGGGCTCTGGAATCGGCAAATCGGGCTCTTCGCTGACCTATCAGGCGCTCATACTGGGAACAGGCAGCATCGCCCTCTCAACCCCCTTTATCGCCGGAATTTTGGCTGTGGTGTTCGCCGCTTGGATCTACTCGGTCCGCCATATCTCGAAAGAGTTCAAAGTCAAGAGCGCCGAGGCGGAATTGCAGGCTGCCTCTGTAGAAGAAGAGATGCGCGAAGAGGCTTCACAACTTAGTTAAAAAAAATAATAAAATATGTTTTTAAACGCACTTAATGACGCCAAACCAGCTGACATTCCAGCATTTGGTATACACACCCCTAACCCCCCCTTGAAACCAGATAGCTACGGTTATTGCTATGTTGAAACCGAGAACAAAGCACGGACAATTGCTGCATGGTTATTACGAAATCGAATAAATTCTGAAATCCTCTATGTTGAAGCTAAGGAGAAGTTTATAGTAAAAATCCCATTCATTACTTTAATTCCCCACGATCACTTTGCATCGGTAGAGCTCACCAAAGAAGTGGTAGAAATCCAAAATGAATTAGCTAAAACTGTCGAAGTTGTCGATCCCTTATGGACAGCCCCTTGTTCTCAAATCGCAACTTCAATCGGGAAATTGTACACCTATTTACTCGACCGCTCCAAGATTCAAAGGGTTGATATTGTCCAAACTACATTCTTTACTCTCGGGCAAGACTGTTCGATGGATCCAATCACAACTGAATTATCTAAGACATCTATAGATTTCAAAGAAATAGAACTAACGATACGTAATTATTGTAATTGCATACAGACTATCGATTCCGCACTTCAACAGATCAAAAATATGACCCTGTCACAATGCAAATCAGATCAACTATCCGTGAAGGAGACCGAACAAGTTCTTCACCGCTTCCTAACAAAAAAACGGGAAATGATCCTTCAATTTTGTGATTTGTCAAGCTCTGATATTCTAACGAAAATAGAAATGATTAGACTAGATAATTTGATCTATCAATTATGGCTTATTTTAAACCAACAACTTAGAACTCTTGAAGATAAACCTGAGCACAAAGAGCTCTATGATGGCTGTTTCCGATTGAAGAATAAGGTGATAGAGCTCTCTCAAATCTCGGTAAAAAAAATTACCCAAACCCCTTTTTCCTTCTTCAGAGATTCCACTAGTCACTTTTTTACAGAGT
Source organism: Verrucomicrobiota bacterium (assembly GCA_018239985.1). GTDB lineage: Bacteria > Chlamydiota > Chlamydiia > Chlamydiales > Rhabdochlamydiaceae > Sacchariniichlamydia. Next base: position 23,910 of record JAFEGK010000013.1, read on the forward strand.
TTTTAAAATTCCATACTCCCCAGCTGTATTTAGCCCAAAAGGAAATCTTTGATGAAGGAAAACGCGCAGCAGAGCAGATAGTAGAGACTAATAAAACAGACATAAAAAATATCGCCGATAATTATATCTTATTAAAAACCGATGCTAATCAATTAATGCGCGAAATCTTTTTTGCAACCAACCCTGGAAAACCCAAGCCTAAGGCCTGACAATTACCCACATCCTTCAACTCCTCCTTTCAGGATGGGTTCGATCGTACAGGCAACACAGGATTTGCATGATCGCTTTGCGGCATGATATACTGCGCCCACCCAAGTTGTGTGAATTTTGACCGCGAGAGCTTTCGCGGTCAAAATTCACACAACTTGGGTGGGCGCAGTATAAGCAGGATAAAAAATTTTGATATCATGCATATCATGCCGCAAAGCGCTCGTGCAAATCCTGTCTCCTGGCTATGTAAATAGTTTCTCCAGCGCCTTGCGTCATACCACAATTCTCATGATCGTAAGATGAGAACATGCTTTACTGCCACAGTTAACCAACTCTACGCCAGCGGATTGTCCAACAATCTCGGGCTCTCTATGAAAGATGTGGGTAACTTTAAGGCCTAAGGCCTGGGTTTTTGGCCGATTCGAAATTCACGATGCTCGAAAAGCCAAAAATCCTCAAAAAAGCGACGAAACGAAATCGGTTAACAGCTTCTCAAAGGCGTCGACAATCTCGGAAGCGGTGAGGGTCCAGAGGCAATCACTCCGTTTGCTACCTCCACACCCATCCATGTGACAGGGTCGACACTCCCGATTTTGGGAGACGACGACGCTTTGAGGATTTTGCCAGGGCCCCCAATTCTTTTCTGAAGTGGGGCCGAACAGAGCCACGACGGGCACTTTCAGAGCCGATGCCATGTGGAGGGCGACCGAATCGACGGTGATGAGCCCTTTTGAGAGTTGGATTAGCGCCCCCATTTCTTTTAGGGAGGTTTCTCCCGCCACATTGATCACCTCTTTGGAGGTAAGATTGGCCACTTCTTGCACAAAATCGCGCTCGGATGGGGAGCCGGTTAGCACCACTTTTTCGCCGAGTTGATCGATCACTTTTGCCATGAGGTGGGGGGGCAAACATTTAAAACGCCAGCGCGATGGGGCATGGACGACGACGAAGGGGGTATCTCCCATCCGCTCTTTTGCCCACTGGTGGGCCTCTTGAGGAATGTGAAAATAGAGCTCCCGTTCGTCCATTTCGGGGAAGAGGCCGATCCGGCGGAGAGCATCGAGGTCCCGCTCAACAGTATGACGGTAAGTAGGGCAAGGTTTGACGATGTGGGTAAGGAGCTTTCTTTTTTTCCCTTTTGGATCGATCCCCACTCTTACTTTTGCCCCGCTGGCGGTAGCGGCGATTAGCCCACGATCCCCTTCAGTGAGGTTGATGATGAGGTCATATTTTTGGGAGCGGATGTGTCGTAAAAGATGCAGTTCATTTTTCATTCTCGAGATGAAAGGAAGCTTTTTCCATTTGCGATTATGGAGGATCAATTGGGAAATGGCAGGATGACCATCGAGCATCGGTTTTGCCTCTTCCCAAATGTATCCATCGATTTGAGCATCGGGAAAAACTTTTTTTAGATAGGAAAACACGGGAGCAGAGAGGAGAACATCGCCCAGATGGCGCAACTTGATGACTAAGATCCGGCCAGTGCCGGTCAAATCCGGATAATTTCCATAGGACATAAATCAGTGGTTAGTCTATAATGAAACGCGCTGAAAATTCAAGGAGTATCTCTAATGTCAACTGAACGAACACTGTCGATCATCAAACCTGATGCCGTAGCTGATAATAATATTGGAGCAATCATCAGCCGTTTTGAAAAAGCTGGACTCAAGGTAGTCGCCGCAAAAATGTTAGCTCTGACTGTAGATCAAGCGAAAGCATTCTATAATGTCCATGCTCATCGCCCTTTCTTCGGCGAGCTTGTCGCCTTCATGATCACAGGCCCCATTCTAGTCATGGTCCTCGAAGGTCCTAATGCGATTGCAAAAAACCGCGAGCTGATGGGTGCCACAAACCCCAAAGAGGCAGCTCCCGGAACCATCCGCGCTGATTTTGCGAAGACAATCGACAAAAACGCGGTGCATGGATCAGACAGCCCTGAAACAGCCAAGATTGAGATTCCGTTCTTCTTTAAGCCGCAAGAAATCCTCTCTCGCTAGAATTTCTCTGACACCGGTTTTTCGATGACGACATCTGTTACTCCCTGCGCTGAATCTGCGACTACAACTGAACAATTACCCTATCCAAGAACGGAAGAATTAAAGCGTTTTTTAATTGCCCTCACAAAAGAGGGCTTTTCTGGAGAGCTCCTTCCACAGAATTTCTCAAGTAAGGAATTGGTCACAGCTTATGCACTCGGGAAAGCAGATCTTCCTAAGGGCGATGATGCGCTCTTAGCTTTTTATTTCAACGCATTCCCACTGTTCGAGTTAGTGCATGAACCTATCCCAGTTACAAGGACGCTTTTCCCTAAGACTGCGCTAGGCCAATTCTTCTGCGCCAATAATTTCACACTGATTCTATCTGTTTTGCCTCTGGTCTGTTATTTAGAATCGAGCCTTGGAAAGCAATGCAGTAAAATCTCTGAGCATCAAATTGTGCTCAAATGGGATCACTCCCCCCCTCTTTATCTCCTTGTTCCTACCTATTTTGAACAAGCCTTAGAATGCATTTCTACTAATCTGAAGATCGATGACAGAGCTACCCTCAGCTGCCTCGCCCAAGCCTTGGCGATCCTATTGCCCTCAATTCCCGACGTCACCCCTCAACATCCTAAACGAGCAGCAGAACCAAAACTGCGTGAAATCTACGAGGGTTTTTGCAAATTCGAGGATCTAACAACGGCCACCCGATTTCTATACTTGTTAAAGTGCTCTGGGTGGGACATTACTGAAATCGTAAGCGGAGCCGAAATTCCCGACCTCATTCACAATTCTGAGATGAGAAAGGTCTTTGAAGGGACATCTTTTGCTCGTTTGTTTGAAAAAACCAGCCGTGAAGAGGTTTACCAAGAGCTTTTAGCCTCCAATGACCTCTCTGTTCTAAGTCAAGTTTGGGGCGATGAAAAAATTTTGAAAGGATACGATTTTCTTCAGAAAATTGCCCCCACGATCAATCAAGAGGCCCTTCCCTTTGCCCTTTGTGCTGTTTGCAAATTGTGTACTCCCAAAACTAGTCCCCTTTCCCCTACAGAAAGAGTCCAATTGCTCGCCGCATATTTACTCCGTCTCAAAAAGCAAAATCCGCCGTTCTCTTTTGCGCTAAGCTATGAGCCAAAGCTCCGAGAACTCATTAAGGGACATCGACGCTACTTAGGCAGCGCTCCAGAATTGGCCTCATTCTTAATGAAAGAATCACAGGATTCAAAAAACTGGACCGAATTGTCTCTCTTGCTGACAGCACTTGAGAAAGATGACGCTCTGCTCGAAAAAGTTGTCGGAACGTTGGAGGCTGTTTGCTCCCTGCCAAATGCGGCATGTTGCATGACGACGACGCTCACTCGTCCGGGACAACGGTTGTCGAAAGAACAAAAAGGGCGCCTCGCTAAGGCCTATGCGACGTTCGCAGCAATCGGTGGCGATGCTACAGTCCTGCAAGCTCCTCTCGATTCGTCTTGGGTTTTGGGGCAATTGAAACAAGAAGAGACCTGGAGAGAATTTACCCGTTTTTGTGTTTTAGCAAGGTCAACTCAAGAAGATCATCTACAATGGATTGCTCATAGGGCGCTTGCGAGTGAGGATGAGGCCCCCTTTCGCGATCTCGAAGTGCTGTTAGAGCGGGTGCCTTCAAAGCCTCTTTTGATTCAGGCCCTTGTCCGCAATCCTTCAAATGTTAAGCTCCTTAACAAACTGATCGGATTGGTTTCTGGTCAAGAAAAAGAGTGCTTAGAGAAATGTAAGGCGCTTGGAGCACAAGAGCGGAAAAGGCATTTAGAAACCTATCAAACAACCGGGTCGATAGCAGAGCTCTTGCCTCGAGTTCCCACTCTAGAAGAGCAAATCGAAGAGGCAATCGAAAAAAAGGAGCACGGCCGGGCACTGATTCTCTTAAAAAAAGCTCCACCTCCTGCATGGGCATTATGGGACCGTTTTATCCTATCCTCACCACCTAAGGCGATATTAGAAGAGAGTTGGAACGGATGGCTAGCAAAGCATCCAATCGGAGAATTCAAACCAGAAGTTGAAACTTACTGGCTTAATGCGATTAAACACCTTTTGGCAAAACTAGATGGAACTGACGCCAGTTTTTACCCATTTTTCATGAATCATGCCATCGATTATGCAGAGAAATTGGGACGGGAAGCGAGCGCACAACTGGTTGGCACCTGTCTAGAGACTGCGATCCCGCTGGTGTGGAATTGTAAAACACAACACGTCACTGAAGTCCTGCGCCAAATTCGGGCAATCGATACAAATCCTCTACTAATAGAAAAAATGGGAGTGCCGTCAAGCCTGCTCCATTTTGACTTCCTGACTCTATTGAATCTTCTTCTGGCTAAACAACCAGAAAATGAGCTCTCTGAGGTAGGAATAGGATGGTGTCTTGACCAAATGGCTCAAGCCCAATTTGGAGATATGACCAATCTCCCAAGACTTTTGAAATTCTATTCCCAGCATGCATTTGTCCCAAGAAAGCCAGAAGTCCAAGACATTTTTCTCGATTGTATTGATTTATGCCAGCCTAAGGAATTATATCAGCAGCTTGGCTGGATGGAAAAGAGCCACCTAATGACGACACTTTGCTCTTATCAATCGCCTTCTGCCAAAGGAAGCGATGCCGATAATAAAAGAATATCTCAGTTATGGGAACAGCTTCTTTTCAGCTTTAAAACTCAAAAGAAAGAGCACCTACTCAACTACTGCGAACTCTTTTTCTTGAATACAAAACTCTTGCTCAAACGCAACTTGGAAAACGGGTATCTTGATCACATTTGGAATCTGGTTCTACAAGACTGTATCTATCATCTCCCTAAAAATCAGCAATCAGCTGCTATGCTGCGCATGAAAATGTATATCTGCAGCGTAATTTTGGCTCAAACACCTTTACAGCCACCCTTAGTAGTCAGGGCTTTGACCGATCTGTGCACCGTTGCTCCCTTTTTGAATGCAGACAGTGCAGCGCACATCGCTGATTTTAGAAATCGTCTACCCCTTATCTTGTCCCTTGATCATCCTAATATTCCAGGTTTAGTTGAAAAGGCTGTCAATAGTTTGCTCGGGCTCTCATGGGTGCAACGAGCAACCCCTGGGGAATGTCATAGTTGGAGTTCTCTCATAACTGGGCTCTCCTTTTCTCTGTCAGAATGCGAAGCGCAACGTCCACAGATTGCAAAGGTCTTGTGCAACGTCTTTTTGCATTGCGTACACCCAACTGCAAACACATTCTCTCCTGTTTTGGTCAATCTCTCACTCGGACTGATGACCGATTTTCTTATCTCTATGCCTTATCAAGAATGTCTAAAAGAAGCAGAGTGGAATAATTTGATCATGACCTTGCGCGAAAATGAAGTCGAGAAAATGTGCACCCGGCTTCTCACCATCGATCCAACGAAAGGCTCTGGGCAAATTTATCTGAATCTGTTAGGCTTGGGGCGGCTACTTCGTCACACAACAGTTTTAAGGGGAAAAAAGGCTCTGGATTTTTGTGCTAAAGGGCTAAAACAATGCCTGGAGTTGTTGCCAAAAATCCAAGACCCCTTTCAGGCGATAGAACTCCCTCTCTGTTGGCTTAAGGCCCTCTGCTTCCAGAAAATTGCTACAGACAACACCCCCCTAGTAAGCCAGCTTACAAGGAGTTGTTGCCAATTGATCACAGATCTAGAAAGCTATAAATTTTTCTCAAAATATATCATCGAAGCCCTAAGTCTCGCTCCCGAGCAGACTATAACGATACGAGATGTATTGGCAAGTTTCGATAATCCTATTCTGAATTCATTGAAAGAGTTCGTGCTGAAACGGGCAGAGCCAAAAACTCCCCCGAAGTGATCTGCTCGGTTGTATACCCCAGAGCTTCGATAGCCTTTAGCCGCCGTTGATACTCATCCCGAATGAATCGGTCAGCCCACCCAAAAGGAATACCGCCAAGCATCCGAACAATCAGTACAGGCTTTTGCTCTTGAATCGTCCTGGCCGCCCCATTTAAAAAGTCTGTTTCTTTTCCGTCGGCGTTAATCCGAATGAGCGCCACATTTTCAAGCTCAAGAGAATCGAGCGTCTTTTCCTTTTCATCTAGCAGTATGCAGTAGAGCTGGGCATTATGGATATGATTGAGCGAAAGATTCCAAAACATCTCGATAAAATGCTTTAGACGGGGTTCAAAAGCGACCACCTTCCCTTCGCGACCCACCAAGTCGGAAAGGGCCACTGTCCAGATCCCGCTACCTGCCCCATAATCGACCACTGTCCCCCCTTTTTGGAGATGGGGAGATAGGAGCAAGTGAATATGAGTAGGATAGTCGAGAGTTTCATTTGGGGGGACAAAAAAATAGCCCTCATCAGTTGCCAGAAGCTGATACTCTCTTTCAGAAAAGGAGCGGACCCAATCGATCAGTGCTGCTTTATTGGCCTGCTCTGCAATCATTTCTGAGCGTAAAAACTGTGTGATATTAGATTCACGCTCCTCATCGACAGGGTGTTCAAGAACCACCTCTTCCACAGGGGGCTCTATAGAGGAAAACTCTTCAAAGTCATAGAATTCTTCATACTCGATAAATTCGGCCCAAATACGCAATGAGACAAACAAAAATAAAAGCAGTTTTTTCATCACGCGTCAACATTAAGCAGTACGTCTTTTCTTGAATTTGTGGATATATTCTAGCGATTTGCCTGTGCCAAGGCAGACAGCCAAAAGAGGATGCTCGGCGACTCTAACGGGCAATCCTGTCTCTTTCATCAGCGCTTTGTCGAGTCCTTTAATTAGAGCGCCTCCGCCCGCAAGGACCATCCCTTTTTCCACAAGATCGGCAGCCAATTCAGGCGGGCATTTCTCTAGAGTCAATTTCACCCCTTCGATGATCTGTTGAATCGGTTCAGCTAGGCACTCCCGAATTTCAACCGAATTGATCCGCTTAGTCATTGGCAGCCCGGCAACCTGGTCGCGGCCGCGAACTTCCATCTCGAGTTCATTTTCACCCAGAGGATAGGCGGAACCGATCGCCATTTTGATCTCTTCAGCTGTGCGGGGACCGATCATCAAGTTGTAGGTGCGGCGCATGTAATTGACGATACAATCGTCAAATTCATCGCCTGCGATGCGCAAGGAACGGGCTTCGACGATGCCCCCCAGAGAAATAATCGCAATCTCAGTTGTTCCTCCACCGACGTCGATGATCATGTTCCCAGAGGGCTCGTGGACAGGAAGATCGACCCCAATGGCTGCTGCCATCGGTTCTTCGATGAGCACGACTTCTTGAGCGCCAGCGCGCAGAGCGGAATCCTCAACGGCACGACGCTCAACTCCAGTAATCCCTGAGGGGACGGCGATCAAGATTTTGGGACGGAAAAGGCTACGCGATGGAGTCACCCTCTTGATCAGGGCCTTTAAGAGCCCTTCGGCAATTTCAAAATCGGCAATTACCCCGTCTTTCATCGGACGGACGGCGTGAATTTTGCGTGGAGTTTTACCGAGCATCAATTTGGCTTTATGTCCAACCGCTAGGACCTCTCGTGTTTCTGAGTCGACGGCGACAACGGATGGCTCAGCAAGGACGATCCCCTTGCCTCGGACGAACACGAGCGTGTTAGCAGTGCCGAGGTCAATGCCGATGTCGTTTGACATCAGATTAGAAAATGCCCCCCCTTTATTGACCACGCGTGATCGGAGTTTGGAGAGAAGATCAGAGGGCTTCAATTTCAACATAAATTCCTTCTAAGTTTTCAAGAGTTCTAAGACATCTTCCCAAGTGAGCTTGGAGATGGCTTCATCATCGCAACTTACCACTTTCTTGACGAGACCTTTTTTCCGCTTCTGCATTTCGTCAATTTTTTCTTCGATTGTATTCAAGGTGATCAGCTTATAGGCCGATACCGATTTTGTCTGTCCCATCCGGTGAACGCGGTCAGTTGCTTGGTTTTCAACAGCAGGGTTCCACCACATATCGTAATGGATCACTGTGTCGGCGCCGACGAGGTTCAAACCGGTACCGCCAGCCTTGAGGGAAACGAGGAAAACGAACGTTGAAGGATCTTCATTGAATTGTTTGACCACTTCAAGGCGGTTTTTACTCGAGCCATCAAGATAAGCAAAGCGAATCCCCCTTTGCTCTAGGTCGGCACGCATGATTTTGAGCATTTGGGTGTACTGACTGAAGATGACCGTTTTGTGTCCCCCTTCCATCAGCGTCTGAAGCAGCTCAAGAAGCATTTCGTATTTTGCCGAGTCGTTGGCCTCGGCTTTTTCTTTTGCAAAAATAGCTGGGTGACAACAGATTTGCTTGAGGCGCGTGAGCGTCGCCAATACGTGGATCTGTACCCGATCGAAACCATCCCGTTCTACCAATTTGACCAGTTCGTCGCGTGCCGATTCGGCGTATGAACGGTAAAGCTCTTGTTGCACAGGGCTGAGCTGACAGTGGTAGACAATTTCGGATACCGGCGGCAAATCTTTTAGCACGTCGGCCTTCATCCTTCGCAAAATGAAAGGGGAAATTTTCTTACGCAAGTACTCGATATTTTTGACCTGCTCTTCTCCCGAGACCCGCACATATTTTTCGACAAAGCGGTCATAGGAACTCAAGAATCCAGGCATCAAGAAGTCGAACAGACTCCAAAGCTCATCCAGTGAATTTTCAATCGGCGTACCAGACAAGATCAACTTGTGCTGGGCCCGTACCATTTTTACCGAGCGGGCGTTGCGAGTGCCTCGGTTTTTAATATGCTGGGCTTCGTCGAGAATCACATAGGAGAAGAGAGTAGACTTATATTGCTCGATATCTTTTTGAAGCAGCGTATAAGAGGTGATCACAGCATCGTAATTTTCGAGATCTCCAATCATTTTCTTTCGTGCAGAGGGGATTCCATCGACAACAATCACTTTTAACTTGTGATTGAACTTGGCAAATTCCTCTTTCCAGTTATAGAGCAGTGAAGTTGGGCACACAATCAGAGCACAACCTGGATGTTTCTTCTGCTGCTGCGTAATAGCGACAATCGCTTGGACCGTCTTACCAAGACCCATATCATCGGCCAAAATTCCCCCAAGAAACATCGAGCGGATCCTTTCGAGCCAATGAACCCCTTCGGTCTGATATGAGCGGAGCTCGACATTGACCTCTTTTGGAATTGGAGAAGCCTTGAGCTTCTTCTCACCGAGCATCTGAGCGCGGATCTCTTTCAGCTGTTCTGACATCGAAAACTTGATCGGCAAACCTTCGAATTGACTCTCATCGATATTAGCTAAACTCCAGAGAGGCCGTTCGAGATTCCCATCTTCGAGCACAGTAATCCCCAATTCGTCGAAGAGTTGAATCGCACCAGTGATCCTATCGAGATCGAGCACCAAAATTTTTGCAAGCTTGACCTTTTTGGGACTGGCCAATTCGATAAATGCCTTCTTAGCTGCGATACACTCCCAAAGCTGATCGAGCTTGATTCCCTTCAAAGAGCCTTGAACTTTTAACTGAATGCGGTAGCTATCCACCTTGTCAAGATGATCAAAATGGAGAACGAATTCGGTCTTATCATAGATGAACTGGTCGAGCAAGTTTTGAGGGCAATTGAATTTCACCCGGTCCTTATTGCGAGGGATCACATCAGTCATGAATTCGACAATCTTCTTATCCGATTTTGAAATGTAAATCCCCTGCTCAGGATTAAACATAAAGTCTTGGAATAGATCCTCGATGATTTTTCTCTCTTCGACAAGATTGCGTCCTAAAATCCCCTCATCGGTGCTAAAGGAATTGATCTGGTCATAAGTCAGTTGCGAAGGAGCTTGAGGAATGCGATTCCCATCATAGATAAAATGAACGGCAGCCTCCAGCTCGCCATTCAAATAGGACAAATCGCAGATCGTCTGAACCTCATTTACAAAAGGTAACGTCACAAAATTTTCAATCACATGCCGATTGGACACCTCAGCAAATTGCATCAATTCGGGGAGGGAGTTTTCGACAAAAGAACCAAAAAGGGGCTCAGGGATCGTCATATCCCTAATTTCTTTCAGATTGAGCAAATGTCGTCTTGTGATCAGATGGGGGAACCGCCAATAGGTCCCTTCATAAAGCAAGCCAGGACGAGCACATTGAAAAAGAGTCACATCTTCGAGCGTCAGCTCTTTCTCATCCATGACAATCTTAGGATTCAGAAGAATTTTAGAAGTGGGAGGAGGGATATATTCGATTTGGAACAAAAATTGGGCCGGCATTGAAGAAAAATGGAGCGGATTTTCAAATCCCGAGTCGTACATTCCGGGAAGCACAGGTAGATCGCCATCCGACAGAGAGAAACTACTTTTTGAAATTTCCTGTTCGGCAAGCTCGAAAGTTCTGGCTAAAATCAATCCAAAAAATTCTGGCTGAATGAGCCCGAGCCTTAAGCCCCTCTCGCTCGATACATTCTCAGGGAACTGGAGATGATCCATCACCATACGGACAATCTCCTTTTGATTAATCGCAAACGAATCAAGAGAAAAACAAAAACGTTTCCCACCCATGAAAATCGGCTCAGCAAATCGGAGCGCCTCGATAAAATCGCGCAAATTGGGCACATGCAGCGGCTTGGAGCGATATGGAAGGCGGAGAGCCACCTGCACTTCAACGGGTCCAGCCCCCTTCTTGGGCAAATTATAAATCAGCGAAAACTCAGCAGAATCGATCTCTTTTTTCTCTTCTGGTCTAAAAAATGGGGAGGCGGCGAGCATTTCGGAAGAAGTGATATACTCTTGAAGAATCTGACGCTGGAGATTTTCCTCCTGCCTCTGCACCTCTTTGTTCTTTGCAGCTTTGAATTTCTCCTGGAGCTCTTCCTTCTCTTCCTCTTCTAAATGCTCAGAAAGATCGGCCTCTTTTGAAAAAGCGACCAAAATTTGGTCGAGATTCTGCTCCAAATAGAACAAAAGTGCAGCAATATGTTGACAATCGTAGTTATACGGACAGTCGCAATTCGAATGAATCGTTTCACACTCCAACCGATCGATTTCAATTTCGCTTTCATAATAGTTTTCGTATTGCCCCAAGACCCGCCCGCTGACTCGCATTGTCTTAGAATCGAGGTGAATCAACTTAGCAGAAACCACCTTTTGACTCTCAAAAGAATCACGCCCCTCTTTGAGGATATTAGAAGAAAAGTCCTGTTTTAACTTGCGAAAATTGAGCATGGCTTGGTTCCCTACAATTTAAAATATGGTTTTACATAGTTTTGAAAAGACCTTCAAGCAAAATCTTTTTTTTACTTCCCACACCCCAACATTTTTCCCCTTATTTTTCAGGAACGGGCTCGAGCGGGACATATTTTTAGTGAAATAAAATTCGGCATCCCCTAAACTCTCCTTTTTTTGCGGGTGTAGCTCAGTGGTAGAGCATCACGTTGCCAACGTGAGGGTCATGAGTTCGAATCTCATTACCCGCTTCCTTAACATAGAGATTCAGAATGGCACAAAAAACCGAAGAAAAGACACACACTAATCCAGAATATAAAAATGAACAGGTTCATGTCATTGTGCATCGGAAACCCAACTGCGTCGTCGAGTACGAAGTAGAAGTGTTCCGTCCCATATGCAATGAAGCTTATAAAGCAGCAGCTAAAAAAATTGGAAAGGAAGTGGTCGTCCCTGGTTTTAGAAAAGGGAAAGCGCCTCCAGAGATGGTAGCCAAGCGTTACCCTCATGATCTCGATCGGATTTGGCAAGAAGAGATAGCCAATAATGCGTATCGCGAGGCAGCGAAGTTAGCCAACGTCCCCCTCATCAACAAAGATGCTAAAGTCTCTTTTAAGATGGAAAGCCATAGTCCCGAAGGGGCAAAAGTAAACCTCTCATTCGAGACCATTCCAACAATCCCTACAGTCGATCCTGCGAAATGTGTCCTTAAAGAGGTGAAAAGACCAGAGGTCAGCAAGGAAAAAGTTGAAGAGACCATCCGTCAAACCCAACTCTTCTTCGCAGAATGGACCCTTGCAAATGACCACCCAATCAAAAAAGGGGATTTTGTCCTACTCGACGTCGAACTCACCGAGCAAGATCCTCCACAAAAGATCTTCAACAACACCCGCTTCGAAGTAGCCGATAAATCGATGGCCCAGTGGATGCAAAAACTGATCAAAGGGAAAAAAGTGGGCGATGTCCTGGAAGGAATTAGCACACCCGATGACACAGCCACTGAAGAAGAAAAAGCTGAATTTCCACCAAAAAAAGTACGCGTGACGATCAAAGCGATCGAAACAGCCAAACTCCCAGAACTAGACGACGCGTTTGCCAAGCAACTGGGCGTGGAAACCGTTGATGCCTTCCGCAGTAGAGTTGAAGAGATCCTGAATAAGAAAGCCGACGAACACGTCCGGGAGCTAAAACGGGAAAAAGTGACCGCATTCCTCCTCTCCCACCATTTTGCCCTCCCCTTCTCCGTCATCGAAAAAGAGACCCGCTTCCGTCTCGAGCAAATGATCCGCGACCCCGAATTCAAAGCCCGTTGGGATCGTAGCAACGATCAAGAACGTCGAGCCCTTGTCGATGAAGTGAAAAATCAAGCAGAAAAAGCAGTCCGCATCTTCTATCTCTGCCGCAAAATCGCCGCCGACCAGAACATGCCGATCACAGCAAAAGATCTCCCCCAAGGGGCCGCCGACCAACTCGAAGCGCTCCTATACCCTTACGAACAGCACCACGATCCCCGTCAGCCTGACATCAAGCAAGCCGAGGCCTATTCTCGCGCTCTGCTCGAAAAGACCGAAGACTGGATCATCGCCCATGCTCGCACAGCGCCAGCCGACTCCGAGAAAAAAGAAGAACCTGAAGAAGCTCCAGCAGAGAAAGAGGCAAAGCCTAAGCGCAAAGCAGCTGCTAAAAAAGCAGATGAGCCTGAAGAAACTACTGCCGAAGAGAAGCCTAAAAAGAAGGCCGCTCCGAAGCCTAAGAAAGAAAAGGCCTGAGCCGGAGCACTCTCACATAATTAACCAATTATTCTGGATCGGGGTTACCCTCTTTTTTAGAGCGGACAGAACGGGCCGATTCATCGGATTTAGGTTCTGAGTCCTCCCTTTCCCGCTTTCCGACTGGCTGAGTTCCAAATTCGATCTCGTCGTCCAGTGACGGCAGTTCCGAAGAATCCTCTAGGTCTAACGAATCTATTTTTTGCTTTTTCTGAGAGGGTGGATCGTTTGCCAAAGTTTCTTTTAATGATCGCAATAGAGTTTCAGCTTCGTTGCCTGTTTCCTCACGCAACTTTAGCTCGTATTGACCCATCTGCAATTCTTTTAACGATTCGCAGCATAGTAATTCGCAATGATTGACCTCTAAAACTGTAAGAGACTTGGGAAGTGTGGGCAACTTTCCTAAGTTATCGCAGCAACTGATGTTAAGTTCTTGAAGACCTTCAGGAAGAGCTGGAAGCTCTGTTATTGATTGGCAATGGGAGATATTTAAAATTTCGAGAGACCTGGGCAACTTGGGCATCCTTTTTAGGCCATAGCAGTCATAGATTGTAAATTGTTGAAGACCTTCAGGGATCTCAGGCAGCGTTTCAAGGTTATCGCAGTCACAGATCCTGAGTTGTTTAAGACCTAAGGGAAAAGCGGGCAGTTCTCGTAACGATTTGCACTTCTCAATCGTTAAATATTGAAGAGACTGGGGCAGTTCGGGCAGCTTTTCTAGTAACTTGCTCCGAAGGATTTCAAGTTCTTGAAGACCATCAGTAAGCGCGGGGAGCTCGGCTATTGAGTTGCAATCCACAATCCTTAAAAACTGAAGAGACTGAGGCAGTTTGGGCAGCTTTTTTAGTAACTTGTAGCGACAAATTTCAAGTTTTTCAAGACCTTCGGCAAGCGCGGGGAGCTCTGCCAATGATCTGGAGTCGGCAATCGTTAAAAATTGGAGAGACTGGGGCAATTTTGGAAACTTTTGAAGATCCAAAGAGACTATAAGTTCTCGAAGACCTTCAGGAAGCTCGTGCAGTTCTGTTAACGATTTGCAGTCCGACGAGATATGTAAAAATTGAAGTGACTGGGGGAATTTTGGTAGCCGTTTTAGTTCGTCGCAATCAAGGATGATGAGTTTTTGAAGCCCTTCAGGAAGCTCGGACAGCTCCGATAATGATGGGCACTTTTGGAGATTTAGTATTTGAAGAGACTGTGGGAGTTTGGGTAACTTTTCTAAGTCGCGATTGCAGCTAAAAATCGTAAGTTCTTTAAGACCTTCAGGAAAATCGGGCAGTGTTTTTAATGAAAGGCATCCAGACAGGTGTAACCTTTTAAGAGACTCAGGGAAAGCAAGCAGGTTTGACAATGCATGAGCTGCTATGAGCTTAAGTGTTTGAAGAGATTCAGGCAGTGGGGGCAGATTTGATAATACATTAACGTCTCTGAGGTAAAGTGTTTGAAGAGACTTAGGCAATGGGGGCAGTTGCGTCAATGATATGCTGCCCATCAGTGCTAAGATTTGAAGAGTTGAGGGAAGCTTAGGCAGACGTGTCAATCTCCCCCAGCACTCAAGTTCTTGAAGGGCCTCCGGAAGCTCGGGCAAGTGGACGTGGGAAAGAAACAAGTACCTGCACTTAAGCACTTGAAGACCCTTAGGAAACTCGGGTAGCGACGAACAGTACGGAAGATCAATTTTTAGATACTTAAGATTGGGACAATCGCCGAATAATTTTTCGACTATCTCTACATTTTCGAATATAAAATCTGAAAAATCGCCATATTCCAATAAGAGGCCATGCCCAGTTTTCGCAAGCCAATTAGTTGCCCTTACATGAGGGGGTTTTGCACCATCCATTCTCAGCCCTTGATTGATTGAAAGGATTTGCAGTTTACCTGTTGCGACCCGATTTATTTTTCTGTTTACTGTTCTGCATACTTCTACAATTTTCGGCGTTGTGAAACTTAGAATTTTGCCCCAAAGATCTCCAGGAACTTTATTCATTAATTCTTCGCTAGGAGCCTCTTGTAAGGAAGTGAAAATGACGTTTCTGATTTGTTGGATTTTATGACGGGTTTCCCTATTCGGGATGCCAGTTTGAATGGCGGTCTCTAGAATGGTTAGCACCTTTTCTTTTTCTTGCCGACTCAACTGGGAAAATTTTGAAAAAGGGATATTCTCTAAATGATTTCCCTTTTCTTGGAAATAAAGCCATTTGTACTCTTCTAGAGTTTGATTAACATTATTTAGATCACTTATCGTTAGCATAGGTAAATTATATCACACAATTGAAAAAATCTCAAATTATACAAAAATCTCATAACTCATTGACTTTCAGTTTATTATGAGATGAAGAAGGCGAGGGGGCGGCTGAATAATTATACTCACGTTATAAACCCAAGTTGCCAACCCCTATTTCCTCTAAGAAAGCTGCACTACCCACCGCCAGCACTTCGTTCGTCAGCAAGATGCGCCCACCTTGCCTCCTCACGAATTGCAGGATCTGGGCAGTCGCTATTCCATAGAGAAAAAGAGGGGGGCAACTGAGTGTTATAAATCTTCTCGAGCCGAAAGAGCTAGGCAGCCGTAATGTCTAAGTTGGTCTTTAAGCTCTGCAAAGGTTGTTTGAACCGTTTCGATCTGATCAGTATAACTGTCTAGAAATGCCGGACAAATTCTTTTCCCTTCACCGTTGCAAGCGGCCCGATGATCTAATTCAGATTTTACTAGCAAATTTTTTAATCTTATTTCTTCATCAGCCGATTCCTTCACAGCCTCTTGAAGCACTTTACAGTTAGAAGATTTACCAACAAAATGGTATTCTGACAATGTATGATAAAGCTCGTAAGCTGCAAGAGAAAAGCAAAATGCAGCGCCAGCATAGAGGGCAACTTTCTTTGCTAAAAACACTCCCTTTTCTGATAAATTATACCCATTTGGTGCATGAGTTACAGGCAAGCACCCTTCTAACTGAAGATTATTGGCCCTATTAGCCAAGGCCTTACCGGTTAAACAGAGCGCTGCAACGACCATAAAATTAATTTTAAGCGGCTCTAAATAAAGACCTTTTACGGCATGGTGGGCGATATTGGCACCGTGATAGGATGCATTTTGCAATAAAACACCCATATGATTTAAATGGGGCTTTGCCGCGTTAACTAAGCCTGTACTAATGCTCATTTTGATCTCCTATTTTGCAAAGTTCTTGTTCAATTATATAAAAAAAATCATTTTTTGTCAACCATCGAAATATAAATAATAATTTAATTTGACATTTATATGATTTTATATTAGAATTTAAAACAATATGACTATTGAATCAACACAACGCTTAGAATTAATTCCCGGGGGAGATAAGAATGTTTATTTTACTCTCTTTTCATTTCTAACACCCAGAGAATTAAGCACATGTGCTTTAGTGAGCCGAAAATGCCGGGAAAGAATAGAACAATTCAATGCCCCGGACCGCTTGCAAAGAGCCTGCGGATTTGTAGGCGAAGTCATGACAGTTCCTCGCAACACGCTTATTTCAAATCTCTTAAATATCTATGATTCTATCCTAATGCAACGCCCTCTCGCAGATGAAGAGAAGGAAGAAGTTCGTCCATGGGCAACAAATCCGGAAGATGCTCCTGCTGAATTACGGTTCTTATGGCGAGCGCAAAATGCGCCCCTAGCTGCACAATTGCTCGCCGCCTGTCAAGGCACAGATGAACTTGACAAAAGATCTGTCTTATTTGATAAAACGAGTCAGTTTTTAAACCCAGAAACTCGCGCCTGTTATCACAAACTCAGTGAGATCGCCTGTTCTATCATTAAAATAATAGGCCCGCGCGAAAATGAAGGTTATGTTTCCCCTGTTATTAGGGCACAAGTGGCCGCTAAAGAATCAAAAATAGGGGAAAAATGCCCCCAGCCTGATATCGAAGAGGCTGTTTGGTTCTTTGTTTCAAATTTCAGCAGACACAAAATTGCAGAGGCAGAAGAGAATTGCAAGACATTAGTTCAGATTGAACTCGCAAAACTCGATCCACGAGAAGTCGAAAAAATGGGACAAACTCTCAAAGAGACCTTTACTCTTTTTAAACAGCTCGTAGAAATCTATCAAAAAACGGAATCAATTCAAAACAAACCCCTCCGGGAGCACCACTTTGCAAGAGAGGCTAATTGGGAAAATCTTTATTACAGAAATTTTCCTAACCAAGATGCACCGAAGCCTAGAGCCTTTGTGAGGTTCGTAGGTGGTATCATTATTGGTGTAATCCTTTCTGGAAATATTGTTCCAATCTTAGCAGATGCCATCCCCGATGAATATAGTAAAATAGGCGTGGTATCTTGTTTAGTAATTGGATTTGCTACTTATCTCATCGGGTTAACCGTTGCCTTTTCTGATCTGAATTTTTTTTACCCTCGGGCAGAGATTCAGCATGATGACAATGGCGCCGAAGTCGTCCACATTGCCCCACACCCCTTGGGAGGCAGAGCTAGACTATTCTGCGATGTCATTTCCGCTGCCGCCATCGGGTATGTCGCTTTGCAATTATTTATATTCGCCCTGCGCAAGGGACTTGCGCAATAACTCCCAACTCTGCAATGATTAGGCCAGTGCAAAAGCCACCAAAACAGCATAGGGTTTGACATGTCATATATTCCATATATCATTGAAGATACAGGACGCGGCGAGCGAGCAATGGACATCTATTCGCGTCTACTGAAAGACCGGATTATTTTCATTGGGACCGAAATCAACGACCAGGTCGCCAATACGGTCATTGCGCAGTTGCTGTTTTTGCGCGCCGAAGACCCTAAAAAAGACATTAACGTCTACATCAACTCCCCTGGGGGCTACATCACGTCGGGATTGGCCGTCTATGACACGATGCAGTTCATGACCTATGACATCAATACTTATTGTCTGGGTATGGCCGCCTCTATGGCTTCTATCCTTTTGATGGCCGGAACGAAAGGCAAGCGGTACGCTCTGCCTCACAGCCGCATTATGCTCCACCAACCGATTGGAGGATTAACCGGAACAGCTTCAGATTTTGAGTTGCAAGCTAAAGAGATTTTGGAGCTGAAAAAAATCACCTCTTCGATCATTGCAGAAAAAACAGGGCAACCCGTCGAAAAAATCCTTGAGGAGACAGAGCGCGATTACTACATGAATCCAGTCGAAGCTACCCATTATGGGATCATCGATAAAATTGCATCACGGACACCAGAAGCAGCAACAGTATAAGAAATGACAAAAAAAGAGACCCCTGCCTGTTCATTCTGTGGGCGCACAGAGGAAGCCGTAGAGAAGCTAATCTCCGGCCCAAACAGCTACATCTGCGATAAATGCGTACACCTTTGCGTTGATATTATTGAGAAAAAGCCTGTTCATCATGAGCTAAAGGTCCTCAAGCCTAAAGAGATTAAAGAAGCACTCGATGCCTATGTGATCGGGCAAGAAAAAGCTAAAAAGACCATCTCAGTCGCCGTCTATAACCACTACAAACGGGTCCGCTCGGTCGGCAAAAAAGAGGGTGTCGAATACAGCAAGTCAAACGTCCTACTTTTAGGCCCAACCGGTAGCGGTAAAACACTGCTCGCTCGGACACTTGCCCAAACAATCGATGTCCCTTTTGCGATTGCCGATGCGACGACCCTCACCGAAGCGGGCTACGTCGGTGAAGATGTCGAAAATATCATCCTACGCCTTGTGCAAGCCGCCGACTACGACATCGCCCGAGCCGAATTGGGTATTATCTACGTCGATGAGATCGATAAATTGCGCAAAACTAGCGGCAACGTCTCTATCACCCGCGATGTCTCCGGCGAAGGGGTGCAACAAGCTCTTCTCAAAATCGTCGAAGGGACAGTCGCCAACGTGCCCCCCAAGGGAGGGCGCAAACACCCGAACCAAGAGTATATCAAAGTCAACACCGAAAATATCCTCTTCATCGTCGGCGGAGCGTTTGTCAACCTAGAAAAAATCATCGCCAAACGGCTCGGCAAGAGCACAATTGGCTTCGATACGACAGAAACCGCTGCTTTCGACTCTCAAGAGACCAACTACCTCCTCTCAAAAGTCGAGATGGAAGATCTAGTCGCATTCGGAATGATCCCAGAATTCGTCGGCCGCTTTAACAGTATCGCCAACTGCAACGAGCTCTCAATCGAAGACCTTGTCGAGATTCTGACTAAGCCCAAAAACGCCATCATCAAGCAATATGAGCAGCTCTTCAACGAAGAGAACGTCAAACTTCACGTGACAGAAGATGCCCTCCGTGCTATGGCAGAAAAAGCCAAAGAAACCGGCACCGGCGCCCGAGCTCTCCGGATGATAGCCGAAAGCCTCCTGCTCGAAACCATGTACGAGATCCCCTCCGACCCCTCCATCAAAGAAGTGATCATCGAGAGCGACTGCATCAGGAAACGGGTTCCCCCAACAATCGTCAGAGAATAATTCTTTAAACTTCAGCTAGTTGCATTGACTATGGAATGCATTCCATAATATTTTGTGATATATACATACTGTAATCGCGCTT
>JAFEGK010000013.1:43591-77398 GCA_018239985.1 Verrucomicrobiota bacterium
TAAGCGCGATTACAGTATGTATATGCTTTACTGCCACAAGTAACCAACTCTACGCCAGCGGATTGTGCAACAATCTCGGGCTCTCTATGAAAGATGTGGGTAATAGTCAGGCCTTAAGGCCTGGGATTGTGGCTGATGGGCCGAGCTTCGTACTCGGCCCACCTTATTTTGAAAAAACCCGGCCCCTAAGGACCGGGTCTCCTTCGAAGAAGGATGAAAAATAGACTACCTCTCCAGCATTCCACTTTTTTCGACTACGAAAACAGCCTCAGGCGCGATGTGCTTGAGCAGAGCTCGCGAAGCGGCCTCCTGACTGATCTTGGCACCCCCATTCTCATAGAAGGCGACCGCTTTAATTTCGCTATAGTCCTTCATATCAGCCACTAATGAGATGAGCGCTGCCTGCAGTGGCGAAATGCTCGGGTTAAAGGCGGCGTTCTCTAGATGGGATCCTAGGTAGATTTTTCCATCGTGGGTTTCGATCGCCACCCCTGATTTCGATTGGCTATAGGGAGCATAGGAGGCCTCGGCAGCCTCGATCGCTCGGGCTATCAGCTTTGATCCATGGACGATGAGCCGGCATCGATCGGGCAGTGTCATGAGGTTTCCTGATAGGCCAAGATCTTGTGGGCCAAAGGCCGAGGGAAGGAGGGTTGCAAGGGTTGTAGGCTGGTTATTCGGGGTTAAAATCAACAAATGGCCATCTCCACCCATCTCATTTAAAAACTGCCTGCAATGGCCACAAGGGGCAGCGGAAAGGGCCATCGCGATGAGCTCAGTTTCGCCATAATTGCGAGCATTCGCGACCATAAATTGCTCCCCATGGATGCAGCAATTCAGCGGGTTTCCTGGAAATTCGAGATTGACCCCCAAATAGATCCGGCCGCTTTTCCCCAATGCTGCCACCCCCACATTATAGTTGGAGATCTGCGGTCTTGCAAATCTTTGCGCTACAGGGATGAGCCGTTGCAAAAGTTCCTCCACGTCAATTCCGCAGCAATCGAGCAACTGCTCTACCTTTTCGGGAGCTAGGACGAAGGGATTTGGGGGAAGTAGTTCATAGAGCATTTGATCCTCTTCTGAAGGGTATAAAGGATTAAGGATTAAAAGGGCGAAAAATAGGAGTTTCTGAAACATCTTCTTCCTTGGTTAGAATAGGAAGCGAGTATTCATACTCCTCTAGGAGGCAAATTGCAAGGAAAAGTTCGCGCTGAATATTGACTTATATCCAGCGCAAGGATTTGGAGGGTAAATTTACATGATCGACAGTGCAGTGCTATTCGACTGCCGCATCGTCTCGTAGGCGCTGGCTACGCCTCTGCCAAAGCTAGCAAATAGGCCAAAGGCTCTGCCCGCAATGTTGCAGACTCCAACGACGACTCCGCCGATCATCTCGCCATTTTTAGCCATGCCGATATTAGCAGTAAAGCGGGTGGCAATATTGGCAGGGACTCTGACAACTTTGGCCACTTTTTCTGGTAGAACATCATCTGCGACTTTTGAACCTGCGACGGCAAGGCGATTTATTGGCATCCCGCCCATTGGAATGGAGACGGCCCCTTCGATTGCCGCCATTTGTAGCGGCTTGCCTTCTGTAAGGGCAAGGAGCCCCGAAACTCCGATCGTGCTCGCCCATTGGGTGAGTCTGTTATAGCTATAGACGTTATACGCTGTTTCAGCCACGTAGTTCAACATTGAGCCGATTGCATTTCCAGAGACTTCTAATAGGCTATTATCAACAACTCCATCGTTGACGGCTTGGTACATCAGGACTGCTAAAGTTCCCGCTGTTGCCATAACAGCCAAACGGGTATAATTGCGCTCTTTAATATCTGTGCCTACACGCCTTGCCACTTTTTCTGCAACAACTATCCCGCCAACTAATTTCACAGCTGTGTTTGCCGGGATAAAGCAGTATTGTTTCAGAGAGTCTGTCACTGCGAGGACTGAATCGAGGGTAGCTTGTGGGGCACTTCTGACCAGCATGAGAGCTCCAGCTCCCACTGCAGCCACTCCTAGTGCACGCCGTTTTTTAAACTCTCGGCGGACGATCCGATCTGGCCCCCGCACTTTCGGCGCTGCATAAGAGATCGCTTGGTCCGCGATCGTTGCTCCAAAAATGGCTGTAATCGGGTGGTTCGCAACAGCTCTTACACCATTAACGACAAACTCTGGCATCCAATTTGTCAATGTGTGGACGGCCACCTCTGGAAGCAATTGACTGGCTACAGTGGCTCCAGCCGTGACAAGGGCTAAGGGGCCAACCTGTACAGGGCCTATTTGCGCAACCGGGTTAGCAAGCAGTCCAGTATTCTGATTTTGAGGTTTTGGCACCTGATCAAGCGTTAAGTCTTTCCTAACCCGCGTCCGGTGCGCTGCGATGTGTCCTTTTAAGGTTGCTGCATTCTGCACAGCTGCATCTTCATTTCTTTTATCGACCGCTTGTTTCTGCTCAGCAGTCGCATTCTGCGCGTAGTCTTCTGGAGCAGGTGTCTGATACTCGTTACCTTGATGGAAGCCAATCGCGTGTGTGGCAATCGCCCCAAGGGCTGACAGTTCTGTTTTGACCTCATCTAAGAGCCCTTCCTTCATCTCATTGAGGAAAATAGTATTTTGAAAACCCTCTGCCTGAAACTCATTTCCAGGTGTTGCGTCTACATGCATCGCAAATTTGATCGCTTCGCGCATGAAAACATCTTCAAGTCGTTCTCTTTTCAGCGGGCGCTGGGTTTGCCGAGAAAAGTCTAGATTACTACGGGCATCGGTAAATAGCAGCGCTGCCACATCCAATGCATATTCGTTCTGCACTTCTGTAGGTTTGGATCCTTTCGAAAACGGATTCAGTTTGCTGAAAGTAAAACCAGTGTGCCCAGCAATATCGGCCTTTACTTGTTCATAGAGTTTATTTGCAGCCGCATTCCTATCCTCTGGACCAACTGGATGGGCAACTAGTGCATGGTAAAGAGCATATTTATCGAGTTTCTCAACTTTGTCCAAAAGCCCTTTTAAGTGCTGGATCTCTTGATGGATTTTATTAGCGACCATCTGATCATTGATTGGCCCTTGCAAGGCTTGTTCTCTATCTGCAATTTTGCCCTTCAAAGTGTCGATTAATCTTTTTTGATAGAATTCGATAAAAAGCACTCGTCTCGTAATGATGGCCTTGATTCCTGGCTCTGCCTGGAGATGGGGTGGCAAATGAGCCAGAGTTTGTGGCAATAACTTATCAAATGCCTCTTGCTCGGTCAATGTAAGGGCGCTAAGAGCTTTATCGTTATTTTTCTGCAGCGACTCTTTAGCTCTATCTGAGTTGTTCCCTTTGCAGTGTGGAAGTAGAGAAATGCCCATCTCTCTTTGCACTTTTGCTGATTTTTCTAGGAAAGGTTGAAGCACATCATTTGCTTCTTTGACATCGCGCATGGAAATGTGCTCTTGAAAACCAGTTTTGGGATTTGTGTAGGTCGCAACTAGAGTATCCGAAGGAAACGAAAAATCTTCAATAACATTGAGGTGAGCAGCATCGATACGACCTAACGCTACTTCTCGTTTAAGGAAGTATTCTCTCACTGCGATATAATCCTCTCGCTCTTGAGTGAGATCCCGTTTGACACTGTACCCTTTATATGTAACGGAATAATTGTCTCTAATCCGTTTTAAGGTTGCTGAAGAAGTACTCATTGTTCTCCTATCTAATAAAGATTGCCGCCGAACCCATCGTCCGGCGGCCACGTATCACGATTAACCGTTGACACTGTTTGTTCTGTTGATGTTCTCCAAGACTTGGATCTCAGCATTCTGAGACTCGAAGGCCTTGTTTGCAGCCTGGCCAAGATCTGAAGCTGCAGAACCTGCCATTTGCGTTGATGTCTGCTGCAACGAGTTGTCAGCATCATGCTTTGCTTTTTGAGCAGTCAACCCCCCTTGAACACCATTTGAAACAGCTGTAACTCCTTGGGTTGTCATCTGCGTGTAGGTGCCTATGACTTGCTGTCTAGAGTTTGCTCTCTGTACGGCAGAGTTATAGTTCATTGAGGCTTGGTCAAAGTCTTTATTGACCCTTGATTCCCACTCGTTGAACTCAGCAGCACTCTTTTCTTGTTTCAAGATACGAACTGCATCTTTGGTTTCTTGAGCATCTGAAGCATTTTCGAAATTCCCATTTTCAAACTGATCTCGAAGTGCGTTAGAACCTCGTCCAGGTTGGAATGGACCATTCATTTCAGCCTCATCAGGCGCAACTGTAAGAGCCGCTTTCAGTCCTTTCATCGGAGTGAGTTTATTTAATGTATCCGACTCTTCTTTCGCAATTTCTTGTCCGGCCTCATTTCTTTGCATATAGGTTTGCACGCCAAGACTTGCTGCAGCGCTGGCTATTGAAAGTGCACCCATGACGGAATACATGATCAACTGGTCGTTACCGCTAGCGATCTGCGCTTGAGCTGCTCCATGAGCTTCGGCGCTCTGGGCTTGGACCATGTTGATTTTCTGCTTCTGGTCCATCGCGAGGATCTGACCGTAAAGGGCCATGATTTCGTAGATGAGCAGCTGCGCTAGAGCTGCGGGGCCTGCTGAGATCTTCATCAACGCGTTGCCGGCACCAGCATCGGAACTCCCTTGAGCTTGGTTAGGAGCTGCATTATTTTGACCATTAACTAATGTTGCCATTTTATTTTTCCTCTTTTTATTTTTATGTTTATTAAACTGGTGCGTACTGCGTAAACAACTGAGCAAATCCCGCTTCACCTTTCATTAAATCCATGAGTGAACGGTTGCCGACGTTTTGCTGTTTAATAATGTCTGCATCGTGCTTCTGGTCTTCAGTTGTTTGGGTGTTGTTCATTTCTAACGCATTTCTAATCAGCGTCATGTTCGCGTTGATAACGGCAAGGTCTTTCTCTAAGAACCCTTGAGAAATATTGATTCCCCCTTCTGCGGCTTGACCACCTGCTTGGACAAGTCCTCCAACGCGGAACAGTGCTCTAGAAAACTTGACGAAGTTCTGGCCAAATTGCTCTGCTATATCGCTTGTCGATTGTGCAACTGCGCCAAAAGAACTCCCGAGCGAAGCAACAACTGCGATCACTGCGACGATCATCGAAAGGATCTGCTCAATTTTCTTACGCTCTTCTTCAGATACACTGGCATGAAGCATAATGCTTTCAGCGATGTTGCTGACGAGCCCTGTTCCAGAAATCGCCTGAAGTGCGATAACAGCTTTTGGGCTTATTTTGCTCAGAAGATTCTTCAATCCAGAGCCTAGTCTATTTAACAGAGATGTTGAATCACTTGCAGCAGTACCGGCTCCCTCAGCAGCTGTCTCAGCTGCCTCGGTTACGTCTGTTGCAACCGTATCAGCGACTGTCTCTGCTGCGGCAGCTTCACCTGTTCCGAGCGATGCGATCATGACGATCACAACGACGATAGCGGCCGAAAGAGCGTCTGCGACATCCTTAGGCACTCCCATATCTTGGAGCACGTCTGAAATCCCCTGTGTAATTTTTGACAACGCACCTGTCATCGCAAGAATAGACAGAGCTGTAATGAGGAGCAATTCTGGATTACAAGTCACAATCGCTGCAATCGCTGAAAACACGGCGACGAACGCTTCGATCAATTTCTGCCACCAGGATTCATTTTGGAGGTCATTGAGCGCCTTGATCGCTTTCTCAAGGTTTTGTTGGGCAACCGCGAGCTGCACTTTTGAGATATCACTATTATAGCTGGCTTTCTTCTCGCCCCATTTTGAAATGTTTACCTGTAGGGTTTGCAGCGCAAGCACCATCTCTGTCATCGCTTGAATAAAGGCTGAACTTGATGTTCCTTCATCATTCGATGCATCTTGGCTTCCATCTGCTGGCGTCAGCTCGACAATTTTGCCCTCTTTAGCAGCCGATTTGCTTCTGGCTACATCCGATTCTACAGCTTTAAGAGCGGCGGCTAATTTCAATAGCTCTTCTTGCTGTTTTTTCTTCTCTTTTTCAGAGATAAGAAGCGCAGGCCCATTTTCCCCAATAAAAGCCGGCTGAGTAACTGCTAAATTATTATTTTGCGCTGACATAATATTCTCCCTTATTAATAATTTTAATATATTATTAATTTTTTGTCAAATTTTAATTAATTACTTAAGTGCTTAAGCCACAACTTGTCCAAGCATATTTGTCAAGGCTGACTGAATGCCGTTAACTGCCTGAAGCATCTGGGCTTTCATCTGTAAGTTAGAAGCATCCGTAGAGGTTTGCCCCTGCCCCGATTGCACCATCCCGTCCTGCTGAGACTCGTTTGACTGCGCTGTAGAAGAGTCCACGTTATACTGTGCCTGCAATTTATTGATTTCATCTGAGGTCCAGCTTTGCCCTTCTGGTACCTTTTGGATGGCCTCGGCATCGTTTTGCAGAATTTGATTGTAGTGATTATACATCGCGTTTTCTATAGAAGCGTCAATCATCGTCGTCTTAGAATCGACGATCTGCTGCATCGACATTGAGTCTTGGTCTTTCCCTACCGCCGTCATCAGAGCGTACATAAAGTTCTGACGATGAGACGGTTCGAGCGCTATTGGTGCTGGAATTAAATTAATTGGTTCTTGTGCCATTATTTTTCTCCTTATATTTTTATTAACTTGTTTTTTCGTTCTGGATCATCGCCGATGTCAACTTTAAGTAAGCCTGAATCGAGCTCTGGTCGATACCAAGGTACTGCTTATACTGCTCTGTCTGGAATTGAAGCTGGGTATTTGTCGTTGTGGAAAGCGCTGAGGTTGACTGGTTTAGAGTCTGGAATCCATCTTGAAGGGTCTTTAGGGCTGAGTCATAACCGTTTCCAGCATTTTGATTAGCGAGCATAAGCCATGCAGCCATCCCTGAAGCATTTCCCCACACATTTATCGTTTGACCACTTCCATCCGATTCGGTGAAGTCCCCTTTAATATTCTTAATCGCAGACAACATGTTACTAATCGTTCCCTGATCGAAAATGGAGTCTTTACCTAGCGACTGCTGCCACTTAAGGAAGGCCTCCAATCCATCGATGTTGTTGATAATTTGTTGAGCATCAGCAATCTGCTGCTTACTCGGAACATCAGGGTTACCAGGAGCCGTTTGGAGAGTATTACATCCATTCTGGGCATCCTGAAGCATGTTACGCATATCAGTATCGATGTTGTCCATTGCAGAGAGTGTCGAAATCTGGTCACCGCTCATGTTCATAACAGCGCTCATCACCTCTTGAACTCCGAACATAGGGTTCTTCATGTGGGAGAGAGCTGCCGCTAGCCTTTGAATCTCTTGACAGTCGAATTGATACGCTTCCTGAGCCGCCTCGTAAGCTGCTAAGTCTTTAGCAATTTGAGGGTTAAGCGTTGGAAGGAAGTTATTTGAACTTGAACTCATTTTTATTACCTCTTTTTAATTAAATCTATCTTTCCTTAATCGCAATTGTAGCAAATAATTAATTTTTTGTCAAATTTTTGTTAAAATTAAATTAAGTAATGAAGTTTAAAAAGAGAAGGGGGGGGCTTACAGCGTTGTAAGCCGTTGATAATTAGAATATTACGGAAAAATTTAAGACTTAGTCCAGTCTTGGCGCTTAGCCCTTTTGACCGGTTCTTTGACAGTTTTTTTCTTTGGCGCTTCAGAGGGCTGCTCTGACATTGTAGAGGAAAATTTGCGGGCTGAATCGTAAAGCTCACGGCGCGTTTTTTGAACGAGCTGCCATTGCTCGGGAGTAAAATTGCTAGGGTTTTCTGCGTAGGCGGTCAGCTCTTCTTCAGTCATCCCAGACGCCTCGGCCGTTGTCTTAGCTACCTCTTGCAGTTTTGAATGGAGCTGGGTCATCATCTGTACCATTTCCTCTCTAGTCTCTTTATCGGCATTGGGAAACTCTTTACGGAGGGTCTCAAAAAAGACTACTGCTTCCTGGAGGACCTCTTCGAGTTTAACACGCTCACCCTGGCTCAGGAGCCCTAACAGCCTTTCGTATTCCTTTCTTATCATACTTTCATTATATCAAATTATTATTTAAATTTTAACCACCTTTTTAAGGAGCTAAAAGTGAGGCTGTTGAAGATTAGGATTGCAATTAAATTCGTTTGGGGCTTTAATTTTACGCAGGCCCCGGGTATTGAATGAGTTATATGGACTATCTAAAGCAGTTGTGTGAGGAGCTAAATCTTGACCCCCATCTCAGGAATGAGAATGGCCGCTTTTATTTGCCCTTCCCCTCTGCAACTGTGGAGGTAAAGCCCTTAGAACCAGGGGTTTATTTCCACTCCCCAATCCGCTCTTGCCCTAATGTAAAAAAGGAGGAGCTCTTTATCCAATTGATGAAGGCGAATCTCTTTGGCCAGGGGACCATGGGTTCGACGATTGCCCTAAACGGAAACGATAACCTCTTGACACTCTCTCGGGGTATGGCTTATGACATGGATTACAGGGCCTTTAGGGGGGCTTTGGAGGATTTCATCAATATCGTCGAATATTGGAGAGAGGAAATTGACCGCCACGTGAAACAAGCGGAAGACAGAATATTATGAACGGATATCTAATTGCTGAAGAGGGGCCACTCGCTGGCACGACGATTGTCTTCGAAGAGGGCGCTGGGGATAATGTCTGGTCACTCGGAAGGGACCCTGAGACTAGTGATGTTCTTTTGGAAGATCCGATGGTCTCCAGACGCCATGCGATTGTAAGACTGACTCCCGAAGGGTTTATTTTCGAAAACTTGAGCACGGTCAACCCCGCTACGCAAAATGGGATGGTGATCGCCGACCCTGTTCTGCTCAAAGAGGGCGACATTCTTCAGATTGGCTCGACGTTCTTCAACTTTACTGAAATTCCCCCTGAGCAAGACGTCCTACCACCTCCTATAGCACAGCCAGAGCAGCCCCGAGCTGGGGGGCCTTCAGCTGAAATGGCCTCTGAGCTACATTTTGGGCCTCACCCTGAGACTCGGTGGCTTTTGAAGGTGATCTCAGGGCCCAATGCAGGCGCTGAATTTGCGATGCACAAGGGGGCCACTTATTTGATTGGGAAGGACCCCAATATCTGCGACATTGTGTTCCAGGATTTGAGTGTCTCGAGGCAACATGCCCGACTTTCTATTGATGCCGATGAAAATGCTTTCGTCGAAGATTTGGGCAGCCGCAACGGGGTAATCGTCAACGGGGAGCTGATCGGCGAGAAGACGCTGCTCACTTCTCAGGACTTGATCGCCTTGGGGACGACCACTTTCTTGGTCGTTGATCGGCTGGAGGCTAGGGAGACGATTCTGTCGCCTGCAGTAGGGATGCCAGCCATGCCTTCTAAGGCCCAAGAAGCGCGCGCTGCCCGCAAGGAAAAAGAGGATTGGAAGGAGATGTCAATCCCCAAACGGCATTTGATTGTGGCAGGGGTACTTGCCGGGGTCCTTTTTGTCAGTGTGTTTGCGATGATCTCGCTTTTCAAATCGGAACCTATTGTGGTCAAGCAGGTCGATGAAAGTGTCCGCATAGAGCAGGCCATTGCTGGCTTCCCCGGTGTCCAATTTACCTATAACCACCCCTCGGGGAAGTTGTTCCTAGTAGGCCATGTGCTAACGAGTGTCAATCACCAAGAATTGCTGTTTGCCTTAAAGGAGCTCTCTTTCGTTCGCTCTGTAGAAGACAATGTGATTGTCGATGAGCTGGTTTGGCAAAATATGAATGCTATGCTTGCCCTTAATCCGCAATGGGTCGGTGTTTCGATGTATGCACCTGAACCTGGGAAATTTGTTCTCAGAGGCTATATCGATACGGTGGAAAATGCGGTGGCTTTAAATGACTATGTCAATCTCAACTTCAACTATCTGGATCGTCTCCAAAATCAGGTTGTCGTTGAGAAAAATCTGCAAAGTGAGATTGCTAGTATGCTCGCTAGCAAGGGGCTCGGCGGTGTCTCTTTTGACTTGGTCGATGGCGAGCTGGTGCTAGCTGGAAAGGTCGCTAAAGATAAGGATTCTGCTTACTTGACTCTGATCGATGCCTTCAAAAAGGTGCCAGGTATCCGTGAAGTGAAAAATTATGCGGTGGTAACAACCGCTGAAAGCTCTCTCACCGATATAACCAGTCAGTTTCAGGTGACTGGGTATTCAAAGCGCGATGAAATGGACTACTATGTGGTGATCAATGGGAAGATTTTGGGAAAAGGTGACCTACTCGAAGGGATGTTGATCACAGCGATTAAGCCGAAGATGGTTTTGCTTGAGAAAGAAGGGCAGATGTTCAGAATCGACTATAACTTGCAGTGAACATTAAATGTTGTACAAAAAATTGGCGTTGAGCACAATGCGGTATGGGGTAACCAGGAGTTTATATGTTTGGTTTGGAAAAAAAACCTAAAGAGCCCTTCCAGTTTGATTTAGAAGCTGAAATGCACAAGGATCCGACCAAAGCTAAGGCTTTGATGAAGGAGATCGATGAACGGATTGGGAAGCTGAAAAACTTGCTTAGGCAAGGAGCAGAAACCGATGATTTCGATGAATATGGTGTGCTTTTACATGCTTATGCAGCGCTGCAAAGAGTCCTAAAACGGGTTATTGAGAAGAAAAAATAAGGAGAATTTGTCATGAGTGGACCTACTTATCACTCGCCTTGGTCGGGAACGATTACTTTTTCGACGATGATTAAGGCTTACATCAAATTGCAGAGCCAGGTTGTTTCTGCTGTACGCGCTGTCGCAAGCCGCATTTCTCAGGCGACCCCTGGTAAATTCTTGCTATTGCAATTCCAAATGAGCCAAGTCACGCAGATCGGTGAATCGATCTCAAACGTTATCAGTCAGGTGATGTCGGTGATCAATAACTCGATTAGAAACCAAAAAACTCAATAAGGTTAGGGGGAAAATATTATGGCAGATCTTCAAAAGTTCAAAGACCACTTTATTCTCCTTTGCGAAGCTGGTTTCATCGCGGTCAATCAGGCCGACGAAGATTCGGCCGCCAAGCTCTTTAAGGCGTCCGAGATGCTTAGACCAGACAATACTCTTCCAAAGGTGGGTCGCGGCTATATGCATATGATGAAGCTCGAGCTTAAGCAAGCCTGCACTCTCTTTGACGAGGTGATTGCAAAAGAGCCCAACAATGAGATGGCTAAGGCTTTTTTAGGCCTCAGTTATGCTCTGACTGCGACAGATGTTGCAAGAGGTGAGCATCTACTCGAGGAGACTGCAGAGAAATCAAAAGATCCTCAAGTAAAGAAACTTGCCGATACTGCACTTGACTTCGTAGAAAAATTCATCAAAAAAGCTCCGACACCTGTTCAAAAACAGCCCGAAAAGAAGAAGAAAAAGAAATGAGTACTGGTATCCCCAATCCTAAAGATGTTACGGAAGCTGCAGGGATGGTACCTCGCGTAGGCGAGGGGCCCTCCAAAGAGCCTGATGATCAGATCAAGTCGTTTAGCTCTTATATGAAGGGTGGCCAGCCCAATCCGTTGATGGGTACTGGGCAGTCGACGCAGGTTTCCCCTTTTGATTTAGCCCACGGGAAGGTGCCGCCACCAGGGCCGACGCTAGCGTCGATTCAAGAGCAAGCAAAGGTGGCCCAGGGGACGATGGGCGATATCTCTAATCAGCTCAATACGCCGAAGCTGAAACTGAAGCAGTCGACCAAATATCTGCTGAAAAATAAGCTCTCCTCAGCAAATGGGCACATCCAGTCTGCTGCTGGCAAGTTGGGCGCTCCGATCGTGGGTGATGAAGAGAAGGGTGAAAAAGGTGGCCCTCTTCAGAAGTTTGTCAACTTGGTCACTTCCGGTCAGAGGCAGCTAGATGCCACTCAGCAGATGCTCGCACAGATTTCGGCAAAGGGTGAGCAGATGAGTCCTGCCGATATGTTGATGCTCCAGATTAAATTGAATAAGGCTCAACAGGAATTGGAATACTCATCTCTGTTGCTCGGAAAAGCGATCGACGATCTGAAGATGATGATGAACATCCAATTATAACTTAGGGGTCCTTTATGGCCAAAACCCCAGATTTTGATAAAATTATTTCCCACCTCGACCAGATCGAGCTGACGACTGTCCACGGGCGAATTACCGAGGTGGTCGGCATGCTGATCAAAGCGGTTATTCCCGATGTGAAGATGGGTGAAATCTGCATGATCAAGCGGGATGGAGATCCTTTGATGGCAGAAGTGGTCGGCTTTACCCGAGATGAGGTCTATCTCTCCCCTTTTGGCGAGATGATCGGCATTGGCCCTTCTTCTGAAGTGATCCCTCTCAAAATGTCGATGCAGATCAAGGTGGGCAAAGAGCTGCTCGGCCGTGTTTTGAACGGCTATGGGGAAGCGATCGATGTAGAGGAAAAAGGGCCTCTCAATCTCACTGAATCGTATCCTGTTATTCAATCCCCTCCAGATCCTCTCAAGCGGCAACTGATCGACGAACCTTTAGAAACGGGGGTTCGGGCGATCGATGGTGTTCTGACGGTCGGTAAGGGGCAGAGGATGGGGATCTTCGCCGGTGCGGGGGTCGGAAAATCAACTCTGCTCGGGATGATCGCCCGCAATGCGGTAGCAGATGTCAACGTGATCGCGCTGATCGGTGAGCGGGGTCGCGAGGTGCGCGAATTTTTGATCAATGACCTTGGCGAAGAGGGGCTCAAAAGGTCTGTAGTCATTGTCTCGACTTCCGACCAGACGGCTCAGGTCCGGATCAACGCTGCTTATGTGGGAACAGCAATTGCTGAATATTTCCGCGAGCAGGGCAAAACGGTGATTTTGATGATGGATTCGGTCACCCGCTTCGCCCGCGCTCTGCGTGAAGTTGGGCTCGCTGCTGGTGAGCCTCCTGCCAGAGCTGGTTTTACCCCTTCTGTCTTCGCAACGCTGCCAAAGCTGCTCGAGCGCTCTGGGAACTCGGCCAAAGGGTTCATGACCGCTTTCTACACGATTTTGGTCGCCGGCGACGATATCAATGAACCTGTTGCCGATGAGACGAAATCGATTCTCGACGGTCACATCATTCTCTCAAACGATCTGGCCCGCCAGCACCACTATCCTGCGATCGATGTGCTCGCCTCGATTACCCGGGTTTTGTCGCTTGTGGCGACCAAGGAACATATGGAGTTGATCGGTAAGATCCGTGAGGTTCTCTCCCACTACAAAAAAAACGAGCTGCTGATCCGCATTGGGGAATACAAACCAGGCTCCGACAAGCAGGCCGATTTTGCGATCCGCTATGTCGATCAGGTCAACCGCTTCTTGAAGCAGCGTGTCGATGAAAAATGTTCTTTTAATGAGACGTTGAGCCAACTGAAAGCTCTCTTCCGATAATGGCTAAAGAGTACCCCCTTCACCAGCTTCAGGTCATCAAAAAGAAAAAGCTTGAAGAAGCAGAAAGGGTGCTGCGCGAAAAAAAGGAAAAGCTAGCACAGGAAGAGGAAAAGCTCAAAAAGATCGAGGAAGAGCGGGATAAGGTCAAAAAGCACAAGCAAGATAAGCTGACGCAGCTGCGGGCGGCTCTCGATGAGGGTGAGAGGACCGACAAGATCGAACAGAAGCGGCTCTACTTGAAGCTGGTGGAAGAAAAGCTAAAGGTGCACGAAAAAAAGGTTGCAGATCAAATCAAACAGGTAGAAAAAGCTGAGCAAGAGGTGGAAGAGGCCCGAAAGGTAATGGTCAAAAAACAGCGCGAAGTTGAGAAGCTGAAAGAGCACGCCCACGAATGGAAAAAAGAGGAAGCGAAAGAGCTCGAGAAGGAAGAGGCCAAAGAGACCGATGAGATGGGCAGCACCCGTTTCATCATGAAGAAAAAAAAGCGGGAAGAGAATGGCTGACGTGGGAAAGATTGAAGGGGGCAAATTAGGACCCGGCCCAGAAGGTCCAAAGCGAAAAAAAGGGAGTGAGCCGGACCGCTTTCGGGAGATGATGAAATCGGGCAAAGTACGTGAAACTGACCCCGAAGAGCAGCGGAAACGGAAGAGTCAGGCAGAACGAGAAGAGGAAGAGGCAGCCGAAATGACCACAGCCCAGCCTTCGAATCGAGATATCATTACCCCTACCCCATCGGCCGAATTTGATTTTAAGATCCCCGATACTGGAGGTGTAGCCCCTGCCGAAGAGGCATCAGCGGCGCCTGCGCCACAGTCTGAGCCCTCCTTTTATGAACCTCCCCCTGAAGAGAACTATCCTGTAGCCGAAACTGAACCCTCTGTATCTACTCCACAGCAGCCAAGAGCAGAGAGGAGAAAGCCTGCTGAGCAGCAGCAACAGCCTGTTAAAAAAGTGACGCCGACTGAAAAGGGGAAACCGGCTGAAAAAAAAGCTGCTACAACAGTCAAAGCACAGGCGACGAAAAAAGAGCCCCCCAAAGGTCCAGAAAAACCTCCCGCACCTTCTGCTCTGAAAAAAGCAGAGGAGCCTACTCCCACTGAAGAAGCCGCTATCCCTCCCCCGCTTACTGCTCTACCACAAGGCGCTTGGGAGGCGACAGAAGATTTAGAAAGAGGGGAAGAGAAATTGGTGAAAAAAGTGGCGCCGGTGAAAAAAGAGGAGCCTGTAATCCCCACCACTTTCCAAACCCCAGCTCCTCCAGGAGCCCCGCTTGTTTTGCCTGGCGAGCCCCTGCAGCCTCTCGCAGCCCCTTTTGCCCATCTTCCCGCCGCTGTCGCTGCCCTCTTTGAGCGGATGGTCGGGGTGATGACGGTGATGACGACGACAGGGGTCACCCAAACGACGATCAACTTAGACAATCCCAAATATGCCAATTCGGTTTTCTATGGAGCGCAGATCGTCATCTCAGAATTCTCGACCGCCCCAAAAGCCTACAACATCCAACTACTTGGGAATCAGCAGGCCGTCACCCTCTTCAGCAACAACGTACAGGAATTAGTGGCAGCTTTTCAGGCAGGCAATTATACTTTCAAAGTGAACCGGATAGATACCGGCTATCTCGCTGCTCCCCAAGAGCGGAAGAAAGAAGTGCGTCGCGTTAAACGGAAAAGAGGTGCAGAATGATTCCACAACCTATAGAACTGGCCAAAATTGAAAAAAGAGAATTGCCCAAGAGAGAGGGGGCAAGACAGCCCACTGCATACAAAAAAGAAAAAAATAAACTTCCTCAAGAGCTCCACGAGGGCTCCTTAGAGGTTATTAAACAATTTATTTCTCATTACGAGCCAACCCATGTCGACATCAAAATCGACCCTTCAACTCAGGTTGGAGCCCTCTATGATAAACTGCTCCAAATGATCGTCATCACCCACTCTGAAGGGGTTCAGGAAACGACATTTTTTCTCGATGGGGATGCTTTCAATGTCTTTCAAGGAGCAAGAATCACCATCACCGAATACAGCACAGCCCCTAAGGTGTTCAACATCGAATTCTCAGCCGACGCGAGGGCCGTCAGCCTCTTCCAGTCACACGCCGCCGAGATGCTCATCGCTCTGCAAAAACAGGACCTTGGCTTTACCGTGAATAGAATCGACACCAGTTTAGAGGTGGAAAACTATCTGATTAAAAAAGTTGAGCGTGAGGAAGACGTTTAATGGCTCTGCAACTGCAAAAACTTCAAAGCGCCTTAAAAGAGCTGCAGCTGATCCCTCTATGGGCATCGGCTCCACTTTTTCCTTGGAAGATTTTTTCCGCTGAGCTATCGAAGGCACTCGACCTAAAAGAGCTCGAAATCACCCATCATAAAACTGAGTGGCTAAGTGGGGAAAACTCGACAGCAGGGATGGGAACTCATCCGATTGTCCAAGCCATTAGCCTTTCGCCCATCCACGGCAATTTTTTCTGGATCATGCCTCAGAAAAGTCGAGACACTCTGATCCAGTTTCTTTTGACCAAAGATGAATCAAATAAAGGGTTTTCCGATCAGCCTCTGCAAGAAGGATTCTATCAGTATATCCTCCTTAATGTTCTTTCGATCTTCAATAGCAAGGGCTTTTATGGGGATATCGTCGCCTCCCTCTCGGAAGAGAGCGAGCTTCCCATGGAGGGGGGACTGGCCATCGACGTCTCAATCAAACGGGGTTCCGCCTCCCTCTGGGGAAGGATCCTCTGCCCGAAGGAAACCCATGCCAGCTTCAACTCTCATTTTGCGATGCAAAAACCACCCCTGCTCTCCGATCCTAAACTGGCCCACATTCCGCTGCCCCTCCAAGTAGAAATCGGCACGACCTCCCTGAGCGCCTCCGAATGGAAAAAACTCCGGCAGGGGGATCTGCTGCTGCTCGATCGTTGCTCATATGATCTCAATCACCACCGCGGCAATGGGAGCCTAACTCTTGGCACCACACCCCTCTTTGATATCCGAATCAAAGAAAACGAAGTGAAAATATTAGAATATGCCCTTTTCCTGGAGGAGACCCCCATGACAAATAACGAGGATGAAGATCTCTCAAGAATGGATGAAGAGAAACACCTTTGGTCAGCTGACGAAAATGAAGAGAAAACTGAAGAGTTGCTCTCCAGCAAAAAAATCCCTCTTACAATCGTCGTCGAAGCAGGCCGACTCCATATGCCTCTTGACCAGGTGACCAAACTCAAACCAGGCAATGTGCTCGACCTGAAACTTGCCCCCCTTCCTAACGTCCACCTCACGATCGGTGGCAAACGGGTTGCTAAAGGGGAACTGGTCCAACTTGGAGATGCGCTTGGTGTCAGAATCCTCCAGCTAGGGGACTAATATGGCAGGCGGCGAGAAGAAATTCTACCAGCAGAAAACCCTCCCCTCGCTCGTCGACGAAGGGCCCGTCGAAATCCCTGAGAAAATTGGCCCTTACCGCGTTGAAACCCTCCTGGCCAAAGGGGGGATGAGCCTCCTCTACCTCGGTTTTGACCCCCAGACTAAAGAGCCGAGGGTCATCAAAGTCCTCTCCCCTGCCTATCTCAACCACCCAGAAATGATCGACCATTTTCTCTGGGAAGCCAAAATCATCGGCATGGCCGACCACCCCAACATCGTCAAACTCTACGAATATGGGAAATGGGAGGGGGGCCTCTATATTGCGATGGAATTCATCAGAGGTGTCTCCTTAAGTCAATTTTTGATGCAGCAATCGTTCTCTCTCAAACGGTGCCTTTCGATCTTGCTCCAAGTGGCCTACGCCCTTAGCCACCTCCACACCCATGGAGTCATCCATCGTGATCTCAAACCTGAAAATATCCTCATCTCCCAAGATGGGGAAGTCAAAGTGATCGATTTTGGCATCGCACAGCTCCATGAAGACAATGGCCCCAAATCAACCCGCCAAGTGATGGGGACACCCAACTACATGGCCCCCGAACAAAAAGAACATGCTGCCAACGCTACATTTGTCTCAGACATCTACTCCCTTGGAGTGATCAGTTATGAGTTGATCCTTGGCAAACTCAGCTACGGAGTGATCAGCCTCGCTCTGCTGCCTCCAGGCATGCAAAAGATCATCGGCAAAGCGATCGCCATATCCCCCAAAGAGCGGTACCAAGATATCGTCGACTTCATTACCGACCTCACCGCGTACGCCAAATCGCCCGAACTTAATAAAGAGCGGCCCACAACAGACCAGGTGATTGAGCTGATGGAAATAGTCCAGCGAGGCGAACAGGCCCTTTCCACCTTTGAAAGACCCACTTGGCCCCAATTTGACATTGGCATCGCCAAAGAGAGGACCCCCGAACAAGTGGGCCTCTACATCGATTTCTTCAAGTTCTCCAACAACACCGAAGCCGTGATCCTCGCCCACACCACCTCCAGCCGCATTTCTAGCTCTATCCACATTGCAGTACTCCGTGGGATGATCAAAAGCCTTATAAATCCTTATCTGACAAGCAATATCGCCTTCGATCCGACCGAGTTTGCCACCACCCTCAACACCCTTATTTACCAAGACAAATTGCAAGAGAGCTTCAGTCTAAGCATCCTCAAATTGATCCCCTATAATGACACCCTCTCACTCCTCTGCTGCGGCCCAAGCGTCCCCTTGCTCCACGTCCCCCAAGGGAGCAATTCCCCCCGGACAATCCACTCTGAAAATCGGCTAATTGGCGAAAATATGAACGCCTCCTTCGCCGAAACAGTCGACACCTTTAACGATGGCGATCTCTTGCTACTTACCAATTTACCCAAAGAGCCCTTCGAAAAGCCGCTCTTGCATACACTCAGCAAGAACGTCCTCCTCTCTCCCCACCGCCTCTGCGACGTAACCCTGGAGGCAGCTGCAGCGCAGGAATCGTACGCTCATCTGCGACACCCTAAAGTCGTTGTGACATTGCAGCGCATCTCGTAGTGAAACCCAGGCCTTAAGGCCTGGGATTATGTCGGATTGGCCGAGCTTCGTATTCGGCCCACCTTATTCTCGGGAGAAGGATAAATTTGCCAATCTTATGATTTTATTCTGAATTTCTTGGTGCTCTCTAAAGCACCGTTAATTGAGATTTCAACTTGATAAGTTCCAACTGGAAAGGATTCTGTAGGCTTTAGAGTAAAATCAATATTTCTAGTCCCCTCGACTGTGATATCTATCGTCAAAATCTCTGAATCAGGTTCACCTGCATCTCCAATATCGACTGCAACCCATGTTGCGCTCACCTTCGTATCAGGGGGAGCATCAGCAACCTTCACAACAGCGTGAATGGTATCAGTAGGTTTGAAAATGTCAGTGCGGTTCACAGGCTCTGCCTCTTCACCCTTTACTCCCAAAGCCATCGTAATTGATTTGACTTTAGCAACAGATTCTGACCTAGTTTTTTGAATATAATTCTCTTTTGCCCAAGTTGCAGAATTGATAGCGCATAGGGTAAAAACTGAAAAAACAATAGTTTTTGAAAGTAACATAAATTGCATATAGCCTCTTAAAGGTGGAGTTGTTGTACAAATATAACGAAAATGTTTCAAAAGTTGAAAATTTTGCAAAAAAAGTCGCAAAAAACAATACCTCAACTTGTTTTGTTGTATAGCCGATCACTAATTATTTGGAGAAGTATTACTTTTTGGTTCGATGAGGCCTCAACTGGGAAATATATTAACCCGAGCCTCAAATAGGTGACACTATGCGCCAGCGAGGCAAAGCCAGATCAAAGCGCAGCGGTTCGAATGAGGAGCCCATAGTAGAACTATGGGCGACGAAAGAGAATTGATATGGCGCAGCCGCAGCAAGCAGATTGTCACCTATTTGAGGCTCGGGTTAATAATACTTCCGTTTGCCTTTGAAACGGAACGGGTATAGGCTCATTGACTTCACTTCCCCTGTTGTATATATTACTTGATCAATTAGTCCGGAGTTAAGCGATGGGTGTGCGTGCTTTAAATTTATTTGAAAAAAGTGAATTTCTTTTGGATTCTACTCCAAGTGGCACTCGCAATTTCTGTGTGGTGGGCACTTATGAAGGAGATTTAGATAGCACGCTTGTGAACAGAGGGCTTTTCTATCTTCAAATCATGCACCCTCTGCTTCAGATGAGTCCCAATTCTGCTGAAAAAGTGTCTCATTTTGTTCGCTCACATGCGAGATGTCCGCTGCGGGAGGATCGTTATACGGGGCCGGACCAGTGGCGCGATGTGGTCAAGGATGAGGTGACCCGCCGGTTTAACAAGGTGGATGAGCCTCTTTGGCGTATCACTTTGCTCAAGGGGGAAGGTAAGGGGCAACTGATTGTCACATTTCATCATGCGATCGCCGATGGGGTCTGCGCCATGGAGGTGATGAATCACCTCTTTTCCATTCTGTCGTCTTTGAAGAAAGATGAGGTCCCAGATTTGGACGGTACGGGGGAGGGGATTCCAGATCTCACATCTCTCTACCGTTTATCACCTGCTCAGCCAACTATTCCTGCATCGCCATCTGTTAGAGTGAATCGTGGCTGTCATACCTCTTTTCTTCACGATATTATCCCTGCAGAAAATGTGGTGAAATGGACAAAAGACCAGAGGATCCGGATGAATGCGACTTTGCTCGCGGCCCTCGCGCTGGCTGTGCGGAAGGTGCTCAATCCAAAGTATTCCGATTTTTCTGCGATGACTGCTGTCAATTTCCGCAGCTCATTTTCGCCCCCGATTAGCAAGGAAACTTTGGGTGTGATGCGGACCGCCTTGTCGGATAAGATCTCTGTATCGAAAGAATCTGATTTAGCCGCTGTTGCCAGTACTCTCCATCAGGGGCTTTACACGCAGCTGCAAAATGGGAAACATGTGGCCAACCTCAAACTGATAGAAGCCTTATTGGAAAAGGGCATTACGGGGCAAGAATTGCGTCGCAGGTCGCAATTTCCTAAGAATGGGGTTTGTGTGACGAATGTGGGGAATCTCGAATTTTCTGGGGATTATGGGAATCTTACCCTAAACGATCTGTTTGTGTGTGCCAATGCTGTCCCTTTTCTGCAAAATGGAAATAACTTTATCTTAGCAACGGCCTCTTTTCGAGGAAAGCTCTCTATGTCTCTATGGTATTCCGAGGAGCTCGTAAAGGAAAGTGATGCCAAAGCTGTCTTAGAAGAGCTAAAAGCTATTCTATCCTCTTTGTGAAAAAGTGTTTATTCGCTAAGCTCCAAAATGGAGATAGTGTAATGTCAGCAAGGAAATTTCTCAGCACATTGATTTTATTTTCTTCGTCGGCATTATTGGCGACTCAAACTGTGATTAGTGATACTGATCTCAATAATAAGATCATCAATTTTGCCAATACCGGCGTCGACACAACGCTCAGTTTCCAAAATAACATCACGATTACTCCATCGATTGGAGCACTCCTCCGCCCGTTAAATACCAACACACCCCTCGGCGACTTTACCCCTGTGGCGAATGCGATCACGATCTTGGGAAATAACTTCACTTTGAATGGCTCCAATACTTTCCGTGGGTTCTTTGTTCAGGGTGGGACTGTGACGATTGAAAATCTCCGGTTTTCCAATGTGAGAGCCAAAGGAGGCGATGGAAGTATCGCGGCAGTTGGAGGTGGCGGCGGCGGCGGGGCCGGACTTGGCGGCGCTCTGTACGTCAGCAATGGGACTACGGTCATTTTAAACAATCCTTCGTTCTTAAATAGCAATGCTACAGGTGGCTCAGGTGGGACAACCGATGCCACAATCGCTTTGGGCGCTGGCGGCGGCGGCGGCGGTTTAACGGGCAATGGCGGCCTATCGCAAATTGGTTCTGACTCTGGCTCTGGCGGTGGGGGCTTCGCTTTCAATGGCGGAGGCGGCGCAAATTTTGATAATGGGCGCAACGCCGGCGGCGGCGGTGGTGTTGGCTCCGCAGGAGTAGACGCGAGTGCGACTCCGGCATCTGGCGGCGCCGGGGGAAATAATTTTATCGGCACGGGAGGTGGCGCCGGAGGTGCAGGGGGAATAGGGGGAAGTGGATCACCTGGTGCATCTGGGGCGGGTGGAGGTGGCGCTGGTTGGGCCACCGGTGCAAATGGCGGCAATGGAGGAAATGGGGGGCCTGGCGGCGGTGGCGGAGGCGGAAGCTTCTCGACCGAAGAGGGCTTTACTTCTGGTTTTGGAGGAAATGGGGGCCGATTTGGCGGAGGCGGTGGTGGTAGCGATGGAAATGGCGCCGGTGGCGTTGGCGGATTTGGCGCTGGGGGCGGCGGCGGCGGACTCAATTTTCCACAAGCTCCTGTAGCAAACGGTGGCGCTGGCGGATTCGGCGGCGGTGGCGGCGGCGGCGGGGCCACGGAAGAGGAGCCAAATCCAGGGGGCCTAGGAGGGGCTGGAGGATTCGGCGGCGGCAACGGCGGCAATGGGGGCAACGGCTTCACGGCACCTGGAGGGGGTGGTGGCGGCGGCGCTGGATTCGGCGGAGCGATTTTTATAGAAAATGCAGGATCCGTGACCATCAATGGCTCGGCGACTTTTGAAGGCAATACGGTCGTTGCAGGGGCTTCGGGGGGTAATGGCGCTGCAGCAGGAAGCGCAGCAGGCGCCGATATTTTCATGATGGGCGGCGCTGCGATCACATTCAATCTCACAAGCGATGTCAATATCCCCAATCCGATAGCCTCAGATCAAGTGATTGCTGCCGGTGGGCTAACGAAGGCTGGTTGTGCGACGCTGAGGTTAAATGGAGCCAATACCTACACGGGAACGACTACGGTCAACGCTGGAACGCTGCGAATTGATGGTTCGGTTGTGACTAATATTCTCAACAATTCAACATTGACGGGCAATTTTTCAACTCCGGGAAGCATCACAAATAATGGGATCGTTTCTCCTGGCGCTGATGGTGTCGGTCAGATCACTGCTGCTAGCTTCACGAATGCTCCAGGAGGGACTCTCCTAATCACCCTCACCCCATTTGTCTCTCCAGGAACAGACGTTCTAAACGTTGGGACCGCTACTCTAGGTGGGACTTTAGAGCTCTTCCTCAACTCTGGCAACTACATCCGAGGGACCACCTATACTGTGGTCAATGGGCCAACAATCGGCACATTTAATACAATCGTCAAGACGGGCCCTGCAGCACCCTTTGTCAATCTGCAAGTTGACTACAGCAGCGTGGTCGTGACGATCTTAAACAGCCTTATTTTCGCTCACCAAACGATCAACCCTGGCATCCCAACAGCCGTTGCTAATTGCATCCAAAGGGCAGACCCTGTTGGGGGGACAGATTTTGGAAATATCGTGATCGGCCTTGGAGGGCTCACCAATAAGACACTCAACAATGTGCTCTATGCGATGTCGCCCGCAATTTACAGCTCTCTCGATTGGATCAACGCTCGGGACAATAGCCTCATCGCTAGAATACTCTCTGAGCGAGTTTTTGAACTCCGTTGCAGCCGTTGCGAGCGATTCCATTTCTGGATCGATGGGTACGGCTCGGTAATGTTCAATCGGAAACATTCAAACAACTGGCCCTCGTACAGAAACGATGCTGCTGGTGGAATCGCCGGTTTTGACGTCAGCTTTGGCCGAGCACTCAATGTGGGGATCGCTGGAGGTTACACCCATGATTGGATCAATTGGAAAAATCATCTAGGGGGGGGCCATAAGAGGACCTACTACGGCGCGGCTTATGGTAGTTTCCAATGGAGCTGTCTCGATCTCGATTTTTCGGCAATCGGCGGAAAAAGCAACTACCGGCTCCATCGTGATGTCTCATTTCAAGAAAACTTCACCCAGACAAATTCTACGCCCAATCTTTGCGGCGGCACCCCTTCTATTAGCCAAACAATTGTAAACATCAACCTCAATAGGACAGCCCACAGACGCCCAGAAGGCCATTTTGGGACAGGTCATGTAGGACTTGCGTGGAAATGGAATTGGTGTAACAAAATCCTCAAACCTTACGCACTAGCCGACTATCACTATTTCCGCAGGGGCAAATTCACAGAACAAGGAGCTGGCAGCCTTAACCTCAATGTCCAAGCTCACAATCAGAATATGCTAAGGGGCGAAGCAGGGCTTATGCTTTATCGCGTTTGGGAAGACTGCGTCGTCTATTCTGCTCCATATATCTCTCTGAGCTGGGTTGGCGAGTACGCTCTTGGGAAAATCCATCAGCGGGGCAGTTTCACAGGTCAGACTTGCGTGATCGACGCGATCAGCTCCCCCTCTTCGGTACAATTCCTCTCGCCAGGATTGGGGATGAAATGGACAAACGACTGCGGAAGCTCCTTCTCAGTAGGCTACAAAGGCTATTTTAATAAAAAGTCGATCATCAACGAAGGCGACATTCGATTGGAGATTGGGTTTTAATGTATGCGAAGAAAATCCTCAGCTCACTAATCCTGTTTACATCTGCGTTTGCCGCTGACGCTACAAACGACACGACGCTCAATAGCGATATCATCAGCGCCAATGCTGGCGGCGATTCAACAATCAATTTCTTAAATAACATCACATTGACCCCGACGATCGCTCCCCTCCTCCGCCCGCTCAGCACCGATAACACCTTTACCCCCGTGAATCGGGCCTTTGTGATCAACGGAAATAACTTCACACTGAGTGGAGCGAATTCTTTTCGACTATTTTTCGTCCGCGGCGGCACAGCGACCATTAATGACCTCACCTTCAGCGGTGGAAAAGCGCAAGGGGGTGCGGGCGGCACCACAGGTCAAACTGGAGGAGCTGGTGGCGGGGGCGCTGGTCTTGGCGGCGCTTTATTTGTCAGTGCGGGGACTTCGGTCACTTTAAACAACGTTTCTTTCACCAGCTGTAATGCCAGTGGCGGTGCCGGAGGCTCTCATGTTCAACTCAATCAAGGCGGCGGCGGCGGCGGAGGCATGCT
Source organism: Verrucomicrobiota bacterium (assembly GCA_018239985.1). Classification (GTDB taxonomy): domain Bacteria; phylum Chlamydiota; class Chlamydiia; order Chlamydiales; family Rhabdochlamydiaceae; genus Sacchariniichlamydia. The sequence continues at coordinate 67,755 of JAFEGK010000013.1, forward strand.
CGGCAGCTCAACACAGATTATTGGAAATACCGGTGGTAACGGCGGCGGCGGTTTTGGGTTTTCTGGAGGATCTGGAATATTAGGCGGCGGCGGCGGTGGCGGAACTGGAAGTCTAGGCTCAGATGCTCCAATTAATGATGGTGGAAATGGGGGGACAAATTTTGGCGGTGGCGCGGGAGGTACTGGAGGACTCGCAGCAGGTCCAGTTAATGGAAGTCCAGGAGCCAGTGGAACCGGTGGCGGCGGCGGAGCAAGCCCACTTGGAGCGAATGGAGGAAATGGTGCTGCTGGGGGAGCCGGCGGCGGCGGTGGCGGCGGTGGATCTGCGCCAGGCGGTGGAAGCTTTACAGGTGGAAACGGAGGAAATGGGGGTTATGCTGGTGGTGGTGGCGGCGGCGGCTTAGGGGATGGGGCCAATGGTGGAACCGGAGGCCTTGGTGGATTTGGAGCCGGAGGGGGCGGAGGCGCCTTTTGTTTAGCAGACGTTAATCCTGGTGGCAGCGGAGGAAGTGGGGGCACCGGCGGTTTCGGTGGTGGTGGCGGTGGCGGCGGCGGAGTGGATGCTGGCCCTGGCACTGCCGGCCCTGGAGCCAGTGGAGGTTTTGGCGGAGGAAACGGAGGCCCTGGGACCCTTGCTGGTGGAGGCTCAACAGGCGGCGGCGGTGGTGGCGGCGCTGGGTTTGGGGGAGCGATTTTCATCGAAGCTGGAGGAGCACTGACAATTAACGGCAGAGCATCATTCGAAAATAACTCTGTAACCGCTGGAGGCGCTGGGGACAACAGAGCAACAGGAGGCCATGCAGCCGGGGCCGATATCTTTATGATGGGCGGCGCCACACTCAGCTTCGATATTATAAGTGACGTCACTATCCCCAATCCAATCGCCGGAGATACCGTAGTAGGAGGAGGTGGACTCACAAAAAATGGCCCAGCAATCCTCCATTTAAATGGGGCGAATACCTACACAGGAACGACGACCGTCAATGCCGGAACACTCAACATCAACGGATCCATTTTGACAAGCATCACCAACAACGCAACCGTGACCGGAACATTCTCAACACCCGGAACGTTGACAAATAATGGGATCGTTTCTCCAGGAATCATCACCGTCGGCTCCTTTGTCAATAATCCAGGAGCGACACTCCTCATCAACATTCACCCCGTCGCCTCTCCTCCAAACAACTCCCTTATTGCAGGATCTGCGACACTCGCAGGCGATCTTCAAGTCTTCCTCAACTCCGGCAACTACGTCCAAGGGACTGTATTTACCCTCCTCAGTGGCCCCACAGCAGGCACCTTCAATTTCATCCCGACAGGCCCCGCCGCTCCATTTGTCAATTTAGGCATCACCTATGGCGATGGAGTCTTCCTCACCGTCTTGCAACACTCCTTCTTCAATCACCAAAGACTCGATCCTGGAATTCCGACAACCATTGCCAATTGCATCAACAACGCCAACATCACCATCCCCTCTGATTTTGCCAGCCTCATCCTTGCGCTCGGCGAACTGAGCAATGCCGCCCTCAATCAGGCCCTCTACTCCATGTCGCCGGTCAATTACGGCACATTCGATTGGATCAACGCCCGCAACAACAGCCTCATTGCCAGAATCCTTTCTGAAAGAGTGTTGGAACTGCGTTGCGAACCCTGTGAGACATTCAATTTCTGGGTCGATTTCTACGGCGCACTGATGCACAACAAACAGCAATCTAACAATCTAGCCCGCTACAGATCTGATGCAGCCGGTGCAATTGGTGGCCTCGATGTTTCCTTATGGGAACTGTTCAATATCGGAGTAGCCGGTGGCTATACTTACAATTGGATCCACTGGAAAAATCATCTCGGCAACGGCAACAACCACACCTACTACGGCGCAGTTTATAGCAGCCTTCGAACCTGCAATATTGATCTTGATTTTTCAGCAATCGGAGGAAAAAGCGACTACCAATTCACACGCAATGTCAGCTTTACCACAACCGGAAACCCCGCTTCCACGCCGCCGACGCCACCCGTGACCATCGAACGCAAAGCCCGCAGCCATCCCGACGCCTACTTTGCCACAGGACATTTAGGACTAGGCTGGAAATGGCACTGGTGCAGCAAAATTTTCGAGCCATTTGTCCTTGCTGATTACCACTACTACCATCGGCAAAGCTTCACCGAACATGGGGGCGGCGGCATCAACCTCAGCGTCCAGAAAGACAACCAACACATGCTACGTGGCGAAGCGGGCTTCAAGCTCTATCACATTTGGGAAAATTGCTCCTACTTCTCAGCACCCTACATTGCCCTCAGCTGGGTCGGAGAATATCCCCTTGGCAATATTCATCAACGTGCCAGTTTCGCTTTCCAAACTTGCGTGATCGACACGATTAGTTCCCATTCGAACATCCAATTCCTCTCCCCCGAGCTAGGGATGAAGTGGACAACAAATTGCGGGCGCTCTTTCTCGCTATTTTACAAAGGCTACTTTAATCACAAAACGATCATCAACGAAGGCGACATCCGCTTCGACTTCGCCTTTTAGATTTTGGTTCGATTTTCATAAGTTATTAATAATCAATTTCATAATCGAACCGCCTGGTTTGAACTTGGTTCGATTGGTTCGATTTTTCAAAAAAAATTGAACCAATCGAACCATTTTGATACCATGGATTGAGAAAGGAGAACAGGATGAAATACCCAGATAGCGAATCATCTACTTTAGAATTTAAACAGGAAATGCCCCAGAAGGATCAGATTTTTAAAACGGTCATAGGGTTTTGTAATCAAAATGGCGGAAAATTAATTATTGGAGTTGCTGATAATGGATCGATTATTGGGATTCCTCCTGAACAGGCTGCAGATGCAATTGAGTCTCTGAGTAACGCGATCTACGATGCGTCAACCCCGCCGATTTTACCCCTTGTTTACATCCAAACCATCCACGATAAAACATTGCTTGTGATAGAAGTCTCATCAGGAACAAATAAGCCCTATTATCGAAAATCGGAAGGGCTAGAAAAAGGGACCTATATTCGATTAGGCCCACTTACTGTAAAAGCAACAGCCGATTTCATTGAAGAACTCAAATGGCAAGCACGCGGAAAATCCTATGACATGATGCCTGTTTATGGATCTAGTGAAAATGATTTAGATCCTGAGAAACTCAAAGAATTTATTCAGTCCCGTAAAACAGATCGAAAGGCAAAAATTTCTAATGAGCTTTTACGCTCATATTATTTAATTGCTCAAGAACATGCTCATTTGTATGCCACAACAGCAGGGATTCTACTATTTGGAAAGCAACCGCAATATTTTTTTACCGAAGCTATGATCATTTGCTCGCATTTCAAAGGCATTGAAGGAAGAGAAGCGTTAGCTACAATTGATTGCACAGGAACACTATTTGAGCAATTTGAACAGGCATATGACTTCATCTTCAGCAGATTAACTAAGTCCTTTACGATCAAAGGGCCTCGCCGCCAAGAAACATTGGAAGTTCCGGAGGAGGCTATTCGTGAAGCTCTTCTAAATCTCATTGTCCACAGAAATTACCACCAGAAAAGCCCTTCAAAAATTGCCATTTACCAAAATCGAATTGAATTTTTTAGTCCAGGGACATTCTTCGGCCCCCTAAATACGCAAAATTTAAAATTAGGATTAAGTTTTATTCGCAATGCAGCCATTTGCAAAGCCTTTCGTGAATCTGACTACATTGAAAAAATGGGATCTGGATTCATTGCTATATTTAACTCCTACGAAAAAAAAGGATTAAAAACCCCTATGATCATCGAGGGAGAAGGCTTCGTGAAATGCATTTTACCCAGAGAGCCTCATAAACAACTAAAGGGAGAAGATGCAGCTCTTCAGCAGATTTTAGGATTATTTGACCTCGCGACTGAGGTCTCCATTTCGGATGTTGCCAAAAATTTATCTCTTCCAAAAACAACCGCCATCCGAAAACTTAACACACTCCTAAAGTCTGGAGTGCTAAAGAAAAAAGGCAAGGGCCCTAGCACCGTTTACTATAAAGCGGTTTGATCCAGGTTGATAATCGCATTATAATCATCCACAAAAGCAATATTCATTTCGATTGAACAATCGAAATTTTTTTGTAACCTTGCGTTCATCTTGCGCCTAATTCCGAAATCCACTAAGTTCGCATTTAGAGACTGTATGATAAAAATGCGCAAACATACGAAAATTTTTATTAAACTCCTTCCTGCATTTTTACTGATTTCACCTGTCTATTCTGATGAATTTGATGAATACGACGATGAATCGTTTCTCTCTGCAAACGCAGAGCCTTCCGATTCTCATGATTTAGTCGCCTGGTCGCTGATTGGTAAAAATGATGATGAAGACAAATATGTGATCAACTTTAAAAGCGTGCCGATTGTCGAATACTTGCGCTTTGTCGGCAGAATCGCCAACCTCAATTTCCAGTATGAAGAAGGGGACATGACCTTCAACATCACCGTCGTGTCAGAAGAACCACTCACCGTACAAAACATTTTGTCTGCTCTGATTCAAACGCTGCGTGCCCGTGGATTCACACTTCTGGAACAAGATAACAACTTACTCATCACTAAAAGTGGCGATATCAACCAAATTGCGACGCTGGTGACCCCCGAAAATCCAAATAATAAGCTCGACTCACCGATTGTCACGAGAGTTTTCCGGATCCAGAATGCCAGCCTCACATCAGTCGCCAACATCATTCGGCCGATGATCTCGAAGGGGGCCATGCTCGATGTATCTCCTGAAACCCGTCAGCTGATCGTCACCGATATCACCACGAACGTCGACAAGATCGCCCAGCTGCTTATCTCAATTGATTCACACCATTCTCCCCTCGATATTGAAACATTTCGCGCGCACAATATGTCGGCCGAATCTTTGATCGCCCTCACAAGACAACTGGTCCAACCCTTTGCAGAAGAGAACCCCCTGATTTATGTCCCACAAGTGGAGACAAACTCGGTTTTCATTGTCTCAACACCTTTCCTCATCGAGCGATCTGTCGCTGTGATGGAAGATCTCGACAGCAAGCCAAAAAATGCTCGTGGCCCCATGGGGGATCAGGTTTTCCTCTATCCGCTCGTTAACAAATCGGCACCCGAATTACTCGAGGCCCTCAAGCAGGTAGGCACCGAATTAGAAGGAACTGGTCCACAGTCGGCAAAATTGATTGCCGCCTTTAAGACAGCAAAATGGGTCAAAGACTCCAATTCGATTCTTTTTGTGACCGATCTAATGACCCAGCCGAAATTGGAAGAGCTCATCAAGACCCTAGATACTGCTTCAGCCACAAACGACTATTTTGTGTATAAAATTCAAAGAGCGGGAAGAGAGCAGATCGAAACTTCTTTGGAAGAGCTGAGCAAAAGCTTGAAGAAAGGGGGCACTAATCGAGATCTAATCGAAGCCATCTGCAGCCTACGTTACATCAAAGAGAGCGACTCGCTCGTCTTTACCGGTGCTGATGACGCGCTCAAAAAATTAAAAGACCTCCTCCCAGCCTTCGATTCTGCAGTAGCAACCTCGTCTCCCACCAGCCATTTCTGGCTCTATACGCCCCAATTTTTGAGTGGCAAACAGATTGAAGAAGCGCTGGCTAAAGTAGGGTCTAACCTTTGCGAATCGGGCTTGAATGATCCTCCATTCCTCAATTCTCTGCGAACAATGAAATGGGTCCCCTCAACCAATACCATGCTCTTCACCGGAAGCCCCTCATCGCTCGAGAGCGTCCAATCGATCATCAAATTAATTGACGTTGCCTCAGGCGCCCCAACAGAGATCTACATCTATAGACCCAAAAACATCACCAACGAGCAGATCGAAGTGGCCCTCGATGAGCTAGCCGATAAGCTCGACCACAAAAACCTCTCAGACAAAAACCTTGCAAAGGCAATAGATCAACTCACGTGGATACAAGATAGTCAGATCTTCTTGTTTAAAGCCGATCCCTCGACAATCGCTAAAATCGATGCCTTCCTCAAAAGCATCGACACCCCAAAAGAAGCTCAATCAATCTCCAGTGCCTATTTTCTCTATAAACTCAAATTTGCCCGTGGCGAAGATGTGCTCGATCATCTTGAAAAAATTGCCAAGAGCCTCCCAGATAAAGATCCCGAGCAAAAAGCGCTCGTCTTCGTCATCGATCACGCCACCTTGCTGCGAGACACCAATGCCCTTCTACTGACAGGAACACAACGGGCCGTTGATGAAGTCAAAGCGCTGATCAGCCAGTTCGACGATAAAGATGCCGCTCCTCCAGTTTTCGATAAAACCTCGTTCTTCATCTACAAGCCAGTCAATCTCAGCCCAGGAGAACTCGAAGAGGCATTAAAAGAGACTGCCAATGATCTCAAAAACTCAGGACTTGTCGATCCAAACCTCCTCCAATCGATCGACACCCTGCGCACCGTCGATTTGACCAGCTCGCTCCTATTTACCGGCACTCCAGAGTCGCTTGAAAAGACCAAAGAGATCATCGCTACAATTGACGTGACCGGAGCAACGAGAAGAGAGACTACAGAACTTGGTGCACAGACCTTCCTCGTCTACAAAGTCCGCTACGTCCCAATCGACAAACTGCTGCAACTGCTCAACAATGTGGCCCAAAACCTCGAGAAAACCGACTCGATCAAAAACAACGCCGTCGCCACCGCCATTCACAACGTGAAGGAAATCAAAGAGACCAACTCCCTGATGTTCACAGGCCCGACCGCAGCACTGGATCAAATCGGCACCCTCCTCAAACAACTCGATAATCCAGGCGGAGCGATTGGTGAACTTGGCAGACAGCCTGGCAGCTACGTCGTCTACAAACCGGTCAACGTGAGCGGCCCCGAGCTGCTCGAAATGATGCGCGATTTTGAGAAGAACCTGCAGCAAACAGGCGTTAAAGAGCCCAATCTTTTCGAAACCATCGACAACCTCAAATACATTCAGCGATCGGGCTACATCCTCATCTCTGGCGATGAAAAATCGGTTGAAAAAGTGCGTGAAATGCTCCTAAAATTCGACGTCACAGGAGTCGGAACCGTCACCGCACTCAACAAATTGCAAACCAGCTTCCTCGTCTACAAGTTGCAGTACCACCAAGGTTCAGAGCTCCAAGAGACACTCAAAAAAGTGGGAACAGACCTCTCGAGCGCCAACCCCCATACCGTCTCCGATCTACTTGCAGCGATCAACTCAATTCAGTGGATCAAAATGACCAACTCGCTCTTGGCCACCGGAACCCCCGAAGTACTGACCCAACTCAAAGAACTCATCCAAAATATCGACGTCCCCTTGCGCCAAGTCTTCATCGAAGTGCTCATCATCGAGACACAACTGGCCAATACCCAATCCTTCGGATTGCAATGGGGCAGCAAATTCCAATATCTCAATCGATTTGCCGGCGGCGTCAGCAATTTCCCCACATCAAACCCCCTCACGGCTCAAGCGGGCAATACTCCGCTTGCACAAGGTCTTCAGAGCGTAAATGCAACTCGAACACCCCTGCCGAATGATATTCCTAATCCCGTTACAACAACCTCAGGGACCAACGGTGGAGCAGGATCACTGCCAGGCGGATTTGACCTAGGTGTTATTGGCGATATCATCCTCCACAAAGGAAAATCGTTCATTTCCCTCGCCTCTTTAGTCAGCGCAATTCAGGGAGACGGCGATGCAGTTGTTGTGATGAACCCCAAAATCATCGCCCAAGACAATATGCAGTCGACCATATTTGTTGGCCAAAACATCCCCTTCTCAGGTTCGCAAGTAAATACCTTTGGGGGGATAAATTCCCAAACCCAAACAAACATTGAATATCGGGACGTCGGCATCAGCCTTTCCATCACCCCAATTCTCGGGATGAACGACATCATTACCCTCGACATTTCCAACGAGATCACCGCCCAAGTGGCAAACACCACCAACAGCGGAGCCAGCGCCAACATCCAAGGACTACAAACTAGCCGCACCGCCCTCAACGCCCGGGTCCACGTCCCCAATAAACACTTCGTGGCCCTAAGCGCCGTCATCCAAGACACCAAATCCCACTTCAGGTCAGGGATCCCTTGCCTTGGCGGCCTTCCCGTCATTGGGGCCATCTTCAGCGAAAACGACCGGCTCAACTCCCGAAACAACGTCATCTTCTTTATCCGCCCCGTAATTATCGATTCTATTGAAGAATATGAGCGAGTCACGCAAAATCAAGAACAGAACTTCAAAGATTGGGGCTCAAAACAAATTATTAAAGAAGAAATTGATGAAGCGATCGACACAGTTAGGAACCCTTATTGCAATTAGCCTCACCTTAGGCTCCTGCTACCGCGTCCCTAAAGAAATCGAGCCTAAAATCAACTACGTCGTCCAAGACAGGTACCTACGGCAGCTCCCCCACCCCTTCCCCGAATTATCACCCGCTGAGCGGCAAACCCAGTGGGGCGCTGAATATCTAATCGGCATCAGCATGGCCCGCAACCTCGACCTCTACCAAGCGATCACCGCCTTCCGGCGCGCAGAAATCCTCATCCCCCAAGAAGAGACCGCCCGCAGACTCGAAATCTCCTATGAGATCCTCCTCTGCTACTACCTTGGCCAAAAATACGACGAAGCGGCCCAAAGCTATCAAAATAGCCCCCTCTTCAAAGCGACCCCCGATTTCGCCGCCTTCCATGACCTGCTCATCATCCTTTACGACATCCACCAGCAACTTGGCGAATGCACCCAAGCAGCCCAAATCCTCGAACTGATCCAACAATACTACCCCGACGACTACGACACCCTGGCCCTCTCCTCTGCCCTCCAGTCCGCAGACCTCCCCCTCCTCGACCATTTTGCCGCCTGCCCTCCCGAGCGACCCTACCTACGGGAATTTCTCTGCAATTACGACACCCAAAAAAAATCGCCCACAACAGCCGCCGTCCTCAATGCGATCCTCCCTGGGGCCGGCTACCTCTACGTAGGCCAAAGACAAACAGCCGCCACCGCCTTCCTCGTCAACGGCCTATTTATCGCCTCATCGGTCTATTTTTTCATCCATGGCCCGATCTACGCAGGCATCATCACCACCAGCTTTGAAGCCGGTTGGTACTTCGGCGGCATCTACGGCGCTGCCAACGAAGCCAAATTCTACAATGAACGGATCTACGAGAGACTCGCCAACCCCATGATGAACTGCGAACGACTCTTCCCCATCTTCAGACTCAATTATGCGTTTTAAAATCTTGTTTTTCTTAACTCCCCTCACCCTCTTCGCCGAAATCGGCTATGTAGAGCCTTGGGGCAAAGATGCCGACCTCATCGCCCATCCCGTTTCCCGTTCATCCCGAAAAAACCTCTCCCCAATGGGACTGCTCGCTGAACAGGTCATCCTCTTTCACCACAACGTCCTCACCCACACCACCGGCCCCCGCAGCCACTTCCGCCCCACCTCTTCCCAATACATGCTCCAAGCCATCCGCGAATATGGCTTCTGCAAAGGGTACATCATGGGGTGCGATAGACTCCTAAGAGAAAATAGCGACCCTTGGATCTACCGAACCAAGGAGATCAAAGGGGCACTATATAAGTGGGATCCACCTAAAAAATAAAGTAAATGCAAAGAACGCTTAAGAGTTTGTGGACAGTCTCTAAGAAGCTGTACTAAAACCAGATGT
>JAFEGK010000013.1:77513-114207 GCA_018239985.1 Verrucomicrobiota bacterium
ACACATGGTTTTAGTACAGCTTCTAAAATAGTTAAGGCCCAGAATTCTAGGCCTTAACGCACTTTAGGTACAGAATTTTAACCCCTATCGACTTAAAAATTAAACTGTCCTTTAACTGTAAGTCCATGGAACCAGTGGTCTTTAGGCATCGGCCCCCCGATATTGGCCAAGAAGAGGAACAGTGTCGCATAGTACTCATAAGTAATCGCGATATCCGCATGGTAGCTGCAACCGCAGAAATAGCGACCCCAACCTAATCCTAGCTCAGATTCCATATAGGGCTCGAATGTATAAGGTTTTCGTGAACCAAAGTCGAAATCACTCTGATCTGTTCCTGTAAAAGGAAAATTAGCTTGGAAAAGATCTTTTGTATGCCTTTGGTAGGGAGAGAGAAACCCAAATTTCGCTATAAAATACAAATCGTAGCAGAGAAGGCCTTTGACGTTAGCATAAGCATAGGGCCCCACCGCCCAGCTTTTGAAGTGGCTTCTTTCGGTTCCAAGCCCTCCGGCGCGCAGATCGAAAATGATCGATTGCTTCTCATCAAACCAAAAAGCTTTTAATCCAAAGCCGGGATTAATAATGATCCTTTTTCCAATATAAAAAGGGCGGTTTAATGTGAGCTGAGCAATATTTAAAGAAAGATCCCATTTTGATCTTACCCTAGAAGAAAAAGGGCGTGGAGCTGCAGAAAAAGGGGGCCCTTGAGCAATTCCAGTAACAGGAAGTAAAGCAGTTGTCAATCCGGCTTCGTGTGTCTTTGTCGACGTGTGATTATACCACACATATTCACTATTTAAACTCACATGATCAAAACAGGGCAATCCGATCCCGAGACCCACTTTAAAACCTGGGTGATATCCCGGCTTATGAATGATCACATTGTGATGGACCCCAGTGCCATTATTGATGAGTTCATCCTCAAAGGCAATCGCATTGAGCTGTTTGCCTGCTGTCCAATAGATAAAATCGGCAGATATGCTGATTTCTAAACAAGAGGCTACCTCATATTGTGCTGGATAAAAATATCCTGGGCAGACCTGATCTCCTTGAAGAGGCTCCCCAGGGACAACTGGACAACACTCTTGAGCAAATCCAAGAATTGGAAGAATTCCCAAATATATCTGACAAATTTTTTTCGTGAGCATCATTTCTTCCTCTTATGTTAAAAATCAAACCTGGCTTCTAAAGTCAATCCATGCAAAACCGGATCGAACCTGATGATATGATCAAACGCAGCGACCGCAGCACTCCAAGTGGTGATGTAGTCATAAGTCAAGCCAAGGTAGACATGAAAAGCGTTACAGCAAAGATATCTCTCCCACGCCAATCCCAGTTGAGAAGCAGCTCCTGCTTTCCAATAGTCAACAGGATGTTTGTATCTTTCAGTACTGTTGGCAAATGGATTAGCGGGATTGAAAGGGGGAAAAGAGAGAGTCCCGGAACCTTTCCATTCCAAGTAGGCGATATTGAGGTCAAGGTTTCCGATTACCCTAAAGCTGCAAGGCAATAGGACTTTTGCCCGTAGCCCAACAGTGGGCCCCACCGACCATCTTTTGTAATTACCTTGGACAAAGCCATTAACTCCAGGAGCTGGTCCAACAATTTCGTTTACACCGAGATTGAGCGTGTCTTCTTTCACCCAATCAGCGATGACACCGATCATACCGTTTAAAGATAATCGAGATCCCAAATAGATCGCACGCTGAAAAGAGAGCAGAAGTTGGTCAAAATGGTATCGCCATTCAGTTCTCAGCTGAGCAAATCCAGGGAGGATAGCGATTCCGAGAACTTGAGCCGAAAAGGTGAACGGGGTAATTGACTCCCCAGGCCCTGCAGAGAAATTTGTTTTATACCTGTGGTGCCACCAGATGTATTGAGCTTCAACAACCAATTCATCAAGTTCAATGCCGAATCCTACTTTAAATCCAGGACGATATCCATCTTTGAGATATAAGAGCCTAGAGCCGCCAGTCGCCGTATTTCTGATCCCTACTTGAGCAGCATTACTATAAGCAGTCCAGTAGATAAAATCCCCAGTGACATACATATCTCGCTTGCAATCTAAATCAACAGAAGCTGAATAGGGGAAAATCGGCGGAATCTGATCACAGAGAACCGGCTCACCGGCAACAAGGCCGGGCTCACAACACTCCTCTGCTTGAACCAGAGCCTGGATGGCAACTAAAGTGAAAAGTGCGCTAATAAATTTTCTATTTTTCATGTTCCCATCCTAATTAAAAATCAAAGCCAGCGTGCACAGTTAGTCCCCGGAAGACAGTATCTGTCAAGAAAAGGACCGTGTTGTAATCTAAGAAGCCACCCCATATCGCTTCGAATTCGTACTGAGCCGATATGTCGAAGTGATATTTCTGACAGCAGAAATAGCTCCCCCAACCTATGCCACCCATGCCTGTGGCCATCCCCTGTACAACCCAAGGATTTTTTGGGTATTCTTGAATGATAGCAGCTGGAAGGGGTGCGAAAGAGTTATTAAACACTTCCGAACGATTCTTGGTTATACGCTCATATCCCAGTCCCAGCTCAGCTTTGAAGAGTACTTTAAAGCCTGGGCCGAAAAGATAACAAACATTTCCTCCAGCAATCATCGCGGCATACCATGCATGTACTTTAGCATTTTGAAAATTGAGTCCAGCTGTACCAGGAAGTACAAGGGGCGGAATCAATCTCAACTCTTGTGACAGCCCCGTTTTTCTCCATACCCCTCTTAATCCGACGAAGGGATCAAAGATCATCTTACAACCGGCATAGATGGGGCGATGGACAGAGAGTCTGATATCGTCGTAGTCAAACTTCATTGTCGATTTAATCGATGTGAAAGGGACGAACAAAAGCGGAACGGCAACAGGACTTATGGTCTGATTGCCTGAAGTGCCGAAAGTCTTGGTGAAGTCGTGATGATACCAGGTATACACAGCTTGAAAGTTCCAGTCATCCCAGCTAGGGACAGTCATCCCTAATCCTACTTTAAATCCGGGACGATAACCGATTTTTTCAGGCGACATCAAAATCGTATTAGATGGATCATTTTGGAATTGAAAAATATCGACGCGATTGCGTCTCACAGGTTTCCAATAGATAAAGTCGGCAGTTACAGAAATATCGACGCAACCATCGACTTCAACCCCCGCAAATTGGCCATAACCCGCAGGCAATTCACACGGATCAAATGGCTCCCCTTGACACATAATGGTAGGGCAGCAACAGGGTTCCTCTGCTAAAAGAACACCTCCCACTGACATGAGCACAAAAAACAACGTAGAGCTGTGACGCATCAGAACACCTTCACAAAAATTAGTACTCTACCACTTTAGCAAAAGTAGAAAATTTGAATAAAGCAAAATGTTGACATGCCTTTGCGGATATCCTATTTGTAGTTTATGAAAAAATATGAAGGCCATGCGCTAATTACCGGCGCTTCAAGTGGAATCGGGTTGGCATTTGCAAAAGAACTGGCCGAGCAAGGCTTTAATCTTGTGATTATTTCTGAGAATGGCCCGCAACTTAAAGAAGTTGAAGTGCTGCTGAAAAAAGATTACAAAACAGAAGTGATCGCTATCCACAAAGATCTCTCCGATCTCGATTCTGCCGATTTCCTTTTTAATGAACTGAAGAAAATGAAAATTCAGATTGGTATACTGATTAACAACGCAGGATTTTCAACACCAGTTAGTTTATTTCATGATGCAAACCGCTCAAAGCTGCTAGATATTATTAAACTGATGTGCCTCACTACAACTGATTTGACTTTCAAATTTCTCCCAGGAATGCTTGCGAAAGGATCGGGAGCCCTGATTTTCACATCGAGTTTTTCCGCCCACGTTCCATTTCCTTTTTCTAGTGTTTATGGTGCTGCGAAAGGATACATCCTCAATTTCGGCATCAATCTCCACGCTGAATATACCCAAAGAGGGATTGATATTCTAACCATCTGTCCTGGTTTTGTGGCGACCGACATATTCAAAAAAGCAAATTGGGAGCCCCCTTCCTACATACGTTGCATAACACCAAAAGAATTAGTTCAGGAAGCAATTGGAGCTCTTGGAAAAAAAATTGTGATCACGCCGACAGGGAAACAGTGGGATCTAAAAATTCTTCTGTTTCTACGGAAATTTATTTCACGTCAACTTCTGGAAAAAATCGTACTGAAAAGACTTACCCATTACCTTTCCCTCGAAGAGAGAAAACCAGCGGAACTCCAGTGAATTGAAATGTTTTGCGGAATGCATTGATCAGGTACTTCCGATACGAATCGACCATCAACTCCGGCTTATTGACAAACATCACAAAGGTAGGTGGGTGAACCCCCACTTGCGCAATGTAATAGACACGCAGCCGCTTGCCAGCGAGCATCGGCGCATGATACGCCTGCAGAGCCTTTTCTAAGAAACGGTTGAGCTCCCCAGTTGAGATCCGGTGATGCGCCTGCTCATAAACTTGATTGATTTCAGAATAGATCTTTTCCAAATTGCGCCCGGTAAGCGCGGAAACAAACAACGCTGGACAGTGACTTAAGAAAGAGACCTCTTGGCGCACCCCTTGTAGGCAATGCTCCATCCTAAAACCCTTCACCTGATCCCACTTATTGAAAAGCAGAATACACCCCTTCCCAAGCGCCTCAATGTCGCTGGCAATTTTTTTCTCCTGAGCCGTCATCCCCTCGTTTGCGTCGAGCACCATAATGCAGATGTCAGCCCGCTCAATCGCCCGCTGCGTCCGAATTGCGGCAAATTTATCGACCACATCGTGTTCAGCCCGCTTGCGTCGAATCCCCGCCGTGTCGATGAGCCGGTAGAGCTTACCCTCAACTTCAATATCGACATCGATGCTATCGCGCGTTGTCCCGGCAATCGGACTGACGATACACCGTTCTTCGTCGAGTAGATGGTTGATCAGAGTCGATTTTCCCACATTCGGCCGTCCCACAATCGCCACCTTAATGGCCCCATCATCCACTTCCTCTTCTCGATCCCAATTGACCTCTCTGAAGGCGATCTCTAAAAGCTCGGCCACCTGAATGCCGTGCGCCGCCGAAATTCCGACCATCTCGGAGAATCCCAGGCCATGAAATTCGTGGACCCGTTCCATTTGATCTAGATTATCGATCTTGTTGACAGCCAGCGTGATCGGTTTGCCCTTTTTGTGCAAAATTTCAGCCACTTGGTGGTCAAGTTCCGTCAGCCCGACCCTTCCGTCGACCACAAAAACAAGCGCATCTGCCTCTTCAATCGCCACCTCGGCCTGCCTACGGATCGCCTCATTAAAATCGACGTTAGATCCCGGGTTGATCCCGCCCGTATCGATTACCTCAAAAGGGCGGCCAAAAAAATCGGCCTTGGCATAGAGACGATCGCGCGTAACCCCTTCAGCCTCATCGACAATGCTGATTCTCTGGTTGCATAGGCGGTTAAAGAGGGCCGATTTCCCGACATTGGGCCGTCCGACAATAGCTAATTTTGGCAAATGATTTGTCATAGTAGGAAAATTATACTCTTTTTGAAAATAAAAACCAAAGCAATAGGATTGACAAATTGCCCGACTGCTGCTAACAGTAAAATAAATTTTTGAATACAGGGGAATATGCCAAAAAGCAATCGATTAACGGAGGAAAGAGCCTCTCATCCTCTACCCATTGACCAATTAAAAACGATTTTCCTCGGAGGCGAAGAGAAAGCCAAACTCTATAGAGAAGCGTTAAAAATCCTCCGCAACCACCCCGACCTGCTCGATACATCAACCGACTATAGAGTCTATGACATGTCCCGTAGCGAGCTCCGTAAAAGAACCTTTGAAAAAATCTGTAAATTCAAAAATTTAGCCAAGGAAATCAAAAATCCTAAGCTCTTAGAAGCAATCCTTGACCTCGCCGGAATTTCAGACGCCAACTTCGGCATCAGATTTGGGGTCAGTACCCACCTTTTTGGGGCGGCAATACAAGGGCAAGGGACGAAGGAGCAAATCGACGAGTACATTCCAAAACTCAATAACTTAGATTTTCATGGTTGTTTTTGCATGACTGAACTTGGAACGGGGTCCTACTTACAGTCGCTTCAAACAACGGCAACCTACATTAAAGAAACCGATGAGTTTATTATCCACAGCCCAACACTAACCGCGACAAAATGGTGGATTGGGTCTGCAGCGCAAACAGCAACCCATACGGTTGTTTATGCCAAACTCATCCTCAATGGAGAAGATCTTGGAACTCATAATTTCTTAGTTCGCCTCAGAGATGACAATTTCGATCCTTGTCCAGGAATCACGATTGGGGACGCCGGTCCTAAAAGAGGGTGCGATGGGATCGACAACGGCTGGGTAAGATTCAATCAGGTCCGGATCCCACGGACAAACATGCTAATGAAATGGGCTCAAGTCTCTGCTGAAGGCAAATATACAAAAAGCGAATTCCCCCAATTGGCCTACGGGGCGGTCATCGGCACCAGAGTCTTGATTGCCAAAAACGTCACCTATTTCATGAAAATGGCAATCACGATTGCCAGCCGTTTTTCCATCGTACGAGATCAATACAGCATGAAAGGCAAATGCCTGATGGATTATACAACACAACAGGAGCGAATTTTAGGTGCGCTCTGCACCGCTTATGCCCTCGATTTTGCCTGCGATCGACTCTTTGTCCAACTAGAAACAGTTGAAGAAGAACTGAAGAAAAGGGAAACGAGAAATCTCAAAGATCTTCACAATCAGGCTGCGGCGATGAAAGGATTTGGCACACTCGCAGTCGGAAAGGCGATTAATGACTGCATTCTTTGTATGGGGGGCCACTCCTACTCGAAATTTTCTGGAATGCCCCGCATCTTAAACGACTTTGCCCCGAATATCCCCTGGGAAGGCGATGCGATTCTTATGGTACAGCAGACCGCAGCCTATTTGATGAAATCTGTCGCAGGACTATTCCAAGGGACCCCTCTGCAAGGAGATTCTATTCAATATCTGCAGAAACTGGGTACAGTATCTGATATAAAATGCTCAGCAGACCCTTCCAAACCGCTCTCATTAAAAGAAATGGAAGAGGCGGCAGAATGGCTCGCGCTGAACATCATCAAAAATAGCGCGCTGAAGCTCCAAACCCAAATCGGCGAAACAGGGGACCAGAATGAAGGATGGAATAGATGTCAGCTAGATTTAATCCATGCTGCCAAAGCCCATCTGATGTTTTCGATCATCTCCATTTTTAGAGATAAGCTCGAAAATGAACTCCCAAAAGAGCTCCAGCCGGTCCTCACCCATGTTGCCGAACTCTTTGCCCTACTGCATCTGCAAGAATTCCTCAATATCCTATACGAAGATGGCTACTTCCCCATCACAAGGGGCAATCTGCTTCGAGAGCAAATTCTCTCCCTCTATCAATCCCTAAGACCCTATATTTCCTCACTTGTCGATGCCTGGGAAATCCCCGATGAATTCCTTAAATCTCCTCTGGGAAGATTTGACGGCGACATCTATGAAAACTACTTCCAAGCAGTGAACTCTCTGCCCCAAGAAATCAAACCCCCTTATTGGAACAAGAGAAAATAAGGATGGCCAATAAAAACCGACTCCAACAAGAAAGAGAATCTAATCCTCTTCCGATGGATCGGCTAAAGATCCTTCTAAACAGCAGCGAAAATCGGAAGAAAGCACAAGAAATTCTACTTAAGCATCCCGAACTCATCGATACAGATTTCACCGCATACGACATCACCAGAGCAGAAATTCGAAAAAAAACGTTTGAAAAAGTAGTCCTCTTTAACAAATTATCAAGAGAAATCAAAGATCCTGACCTCATTACTGCCCTCTTCAATACACTCCTAGAAGCCGACCCCCAATTTGGTACAAGAATCCTTGTCCATCAAGGCCTTTTTGTCGGTGCGATCAAAACACAAGGGACTCAGGAACAAATCGAATACTACGTCCCGAAAACCGATACTTTTGAAATCTACGGTTGCTTTTGCATGACCGAATTGGGCAAAGGCTCCTATTTACAATCACTAGAAACTACCGCGATCTACGATAAAAACACAGATGAATTCCTCATACACACCCCTACCCTCACCGCCACTAAATGGTGGATTGGCGGCGCAGCTCAAACAGCCACCCACACGATCGTCATCGCCAAACTCATCCTCAATGGAGAAGATCTCGGCCCCCACAACTTCATCGTCCAATTAAGAGATCAAAATTTTGATCTTCTTCCCGGAATTACCCTAGGAGATATAGGACCAAAGAGAGGTCAAGAGGGGGTCGATAATGCGTGGGTAAGATTCGATCAGGTGCGCATTCCCAGAACCCAGATGTTAATGAAATGGAGCCAAGTCACCCCTGAAGGCAAATACATCAAAAGCCAGTTCATTCAACTCGCCTATGCAACCCTCATCCCATCAAGAGTTGAGATCGCCAGCCACATTGTCAAATTCGTTAAAAGAGCCGTGACAATTGCCAGTCGCTACTCCATCGTCCGGGATCAATATAGCATGAAAGGCAAATGCCTCCTGGATTACACCACACAGCAAGAGCGACTGATCAGCGCCCTCTGCGCTTGCTACGCGTACGATTTTGGTGGGCAACGACTCGCAAAATACCTGCAGCAAGTGAATCGTGAGCTCGAGAAAAAAGAGATTAAAAACCTCAAAGATCTGCACAATCAAGTCGCTGCACAAAAAGGATTTTCAGCCTTGTGGGCCAACCAAACCATCAACGATTGCATCCTTTGTCTGGGCGGCCACTCCTATTCAAAACTCTCAGGCCTCCCCTCCATCCTAAATGACTTTGCCCCCAACATCCCTTGGGAAGGCGACGCGATCGTCCTTGTCCAACAAACCGCCCACTACCTCATTAAAGCAATCGAATCCCAAAATCTAGAAGGGCATTCCATCCAGTATTTAGCAAAAATCAGCGATCTGCCGAGCATGAAATGCCAATGCGCTGCCGAGCAACACCTAAGCTTAAAAGATCTGGTAGATGCTTCCGAGTGGCTTGCGCTCAGATTGATCCAAGAGAGCGTGCATGATCTACAAAAAAATAGCGATCCCAATGAAGCTTGGAATGCCTGTCAGCTGAAAGTGATACAAGCGGCCAAAGCCCACCATATGCACCTGCTGATCGAAAGCTTCACCCAAGAAAATGATCTCCCCACCCTCACCCACATGGCCGAACTATTTGCCTTGCAACATCTGCAAGAGTTCATGAGCATTTTTTATGAAAACAACTATTTCCCAACGACCCGAGGCCCCCTCTTACGGGAGCAAATTCTAGAAAAATACCGAGCGATTAGGCCCTATGTCGCCCCGCTCGTCGACGCCTGGGATC
The DNA here is from genome assembly GCA_018239985.1 of Verrucomicrobiota bacterium. Classification (GTDB taxonomy): domain Bacteria; phylum Chlamydiota; class Chlamydiia; order Chlamydiales; family Rhabdochlamydiaceae; genus Sacchariniichlamydia. The sequence goes on from JAFEGK010000013.1 coordinate 86,841, forward strand.
TGCCCGATTTTGTCCTCAAATCTCCCCTAGGCAGATATGACGGCGACATCTATGAAAACTATTTCAAGGCAGTCAATTCGCTGCCGCAAGATATTAAACCCAACTATTGGAAGGAAAAAAACTAACTATGTCACAAATAAAAGAAATATTCGAAAAACTCCCCTCAGTATTCAATGCTGAGGCTGCAAAAGGGAAAAACATCGTTTTTCAATACGACATCACAGGTGAAGGAGGTGGCCAGTGGCAAGTCATTGTCAACGACGGCAAATGTGAAGTCAAAGAGGGCGTCCATCCCAACCCATCAGTGACATTAACGATGGATGCTGAAAACTATCTTGCGATGGCCGCTAAAAAACTTAAGCCAACAACCGCCTACATGACTGGCAAGCTAAAGATAAAAGGAAACATTTTCCTGGCTCAAAAATTTGCCGAATTTTTCAGGATGTAAAATATGAAACACAGTCTGACCTTTTACATTTGGCAGCAGCTGAATAACATCCTCTGCAACTATTACATTCCACGACGAAACATTAAAAAAATGAGGGCAAATTTAGCGAAAATAGACGCCCTATTGCCAAAGGGTCATCCGCCAGTAACCATAACTCATTTAGAAAATGATCAGGTGAAAGGAGACTGGATAGAACCCAAAAAAAGACCCTCAGAACGTACCCTCCTCTACCTTCACGGAGGGGGATATGCCTTAGGGGCAACAGCCAGTCACGAAATATTTGTCAACGCACTCTGTTACAAAGTGGGCATTAACGTCTTAGCCCTCGACTACCCTTTGAGCCCCGAACACCCCTTCCCAGCAGCCTTAGAGTCTGCCTACGCAGCATACAAATGGTTGTTATCAAAAGGAATCGATCCGAAAAATATTGTAATTGGTGGAGATTCTGCAGGAGGAGGCCTCACCCTAGCGCTTGTCCTCTATCTCAAACAAAAAAATGAGCCCCTACCCAACCGTCTAATCCTTCTCAGTCCCTATGTTGATCTCACTCCAGAAGTCGTTTACCCTGAGAACATCTTAAAAAAAGATGTCGTCCTTAGAGTGCTCCTCAGCTCAGGTTTTCTTGCAAAAGCCTATGCCCCGAACCAAGATCTTCATAATCCCCTGATTTCGCCTCTATTTGGCGATTTCACCGGAGCTCCCCCCACACTCATGTTTACAGGAACCGCAGAGTCCTTTATCACAGAAGACCTAGCACTAGCAGAGCGGCTCAAAAACCAAAAAGTGCCCCTAAAACACATTATTGGCGAAGGGATGTTCCACATTTGGCCCATCCTCCTTCCTCCATTTGCAAGAGAAGCTAAAGAGGCGATGAATGAAATCAAAAACTTCCTCAACCCACTTTGATCTCATCATCATAGGCGCAGGCATTTCGGGCATATGTGCAGCTTACCACTTGCAGAAAAAATGCCCGAAAAAGACATTCACAATTCTAGAGGGGCGTACAGCTATGGGGGGCACCTGGGATTTTTTTCACTTCCCTGGTATCCGCTCAGATGCGACGATGCAAACCTACGGCTTCTCCTTCAATCCTTGGAAGGGAGAGACAGCGATTGCCGATGGTCCCGAGATCCTCGCCTACATGAAAGAGACAGCGAAAAAATTTCAGATCGATCAAAAAATCCGCTACAGCCACAAAGTGCTCCAAGCCACATGGTCCTCAAACGAAGCCAAATGGAGCTTGGAGGTCGCTCGGGGCACCGAGATCGACACATTCACCTGCAATTTCCTCTTTAATTGCAGTGGCTACTACAAGTACGACGAGGGTTATACTCCCGAAATCGCCGCTAAAGAAAAATTTCAGGGCAAGATTATCCATCCCCAAAATTGGCCACAAAACCTCGATGTGACCGGCAAAAAAATCATCGTTATCGGAAGCGGAGCCACAGCCGTGACCCTCGTCCCAAACATCGCCAAAACTGCTGCCTTGGTAACCATGCTCCAACGATCGCCCAGCTTTATCTTTAACTACCCGAAAAAGAACCCCCTATCATTCCTCACACACATTCTACCTGAGAAAATCGCCCTTCGACTCGACCGCTGGATCCAAATCCACCTGTTCTTCTTTTTGTATTGGGTAGCTAGAAAATTCCCCAATTTCACAAAAAAAATGTTACTTAGAGATATCAAGAAATTACTGAAAGAAGATTTTAATCCAGCAGATTTTACTCCACCCTACCAACCCTGGGACCAAAGAGTCTGTCTATCTGTTGATGGAGACCTCTTCAAATCGATAAAAGAAGGAAAAACTCGCATCGTCACAGACCAGATTCAAAACTATACCGAGAAGGGACTCAAATTGAAATCGGGTAAAGAGCTAGAGGCAGATATCATCATCACCGCGACCGGCTTCAACCTCTTCCCAGGTGGCGGCATTGAACTGATTGTCGATGGCAAACCGATGAAGATCGCAGAATCGTTCCTCTACAAAGGAGTCCTCTGCTCCGACATCCCCAATTTTGCCTTTTTCTTTGGTTACATCAACGCCGCATGGACCCTGCGAGCAGAATTGATTTCCGATTACCTCTGCCGTCTACTGAACACAATGGACAACCTAGGGGCCCATCAAGTCGTCGCCCCAACCCCAACCGACATCGAAGGAGCACCCTTTTTTGGAGGAGCTGATTTCACCCCTGGATATGCCGAGAGAAGCCTCTCCAAAGTCCCCAAACAAGGGACAAAAGACCCCTGGAAAGTCTACCAAAGCTACCGGCACGATTACTTTTACTACAAGTATGGCCGAATAGAAGACGACATCCTCAAGTTCAGCCCACCTATAAATTAATCCTTTCCAATCAATAGAACTTCGCTGACAAAAATTAATCCACTTTTGTTACAATCACGCCATATGATTACATCAACGAGTGAAAATAACGGTCTTGCACTTTTAACCGATCAAGATTTGCAAATCTACAGCATAGGGATATCGTCAGCAGGTAGCGCGGAAATCCGCATGGCGAAGATCCACCCCGCTCGGCGCATCACCGCTTCTACCATCGACCTCGAAGGGGCCGAATTTGCACAACGGATCATCCAAGAGCAACATCTTTCCGATCAAATTACGATCAAAATTGAAAGCATCATCGAGAAGCTCCCCTATGCCGATGCATTTTTCGATTTCATTTATGCCAGATTGGTATTGCACTACCTTTCCAAAGACCAACTGACCCTAGCTCTCAAGGAGATTTTTCGGGTGCTCAAAAAAGGGGGGAAATTTTACGTCGTCGTCCGCTCGACCAATTGTCCCGATGCCAAGGACCCCAAGAATACCCATGACCTTCAAACCGGCATGACAACCTACATCTCGCCGCAAGGCTATTCCTTCACACGCTTCTTTCATACCAAAGAAACGATACAGGACTACTTAAAATCTGCCGGATTCCAGATTCAACATGTCAATGCCTACCAAGAGCAACTCTGCTCCGATTTCCAAAGGACACAACTGGCCACTTCGATCGATGCCCTCATCGAGGTCTTGGCAATTAAACCGCTTTAATCTTTTTCCAGTAACTGCAGCAGCTCGATCAGATCTTCGCGCTGGAGCCCTTTGATTTGGTCTTGGTCATCGAAGCTGAGGATCCCTTTAGCTAGCGAAAGCTTTTTCTCTATGAGACTGTCGATGTGCTCTTCGATCGAGTTTTTAGTGACGAGTTTAAACACTTGGACTCCCCGCTTTTGTCCCATCCGGTGGACCCGGTCGGTTGCTTGGTTTTCTTTGGCAGGGTTCCACCACCGGTCGTAATGGATCACGACCGACGCGCTGATGAGGTCGATACCGACGCCGGCGGCTTGGAGAGAACCGAGAAAGATTTCGCAGGTGGGATCTTCTGCAAAGCGCTCAACCTCGGCTTTCCGATCGCGTGTTGAGCCCCGAATTTCGGCAAAGGAGATCCCTCTTTCTTTGAGGTGGCTCCCGATGATATCGAGCATCCCGAGGTATTGAGAGAAGACGACCAATTTTTGGCCACTGTCGCGCGTCTCATCGAGAAGCTCGAGAAAGAGTTCCCACTTGCCAGAAGCATGATGTTTATAGTTGCCGATATCTTTGGTGATCAAGCAAGGGTGATTGCAAATTTGTTTGAGCTTTGAAAGCATCGAGAAAATATGGGTGATCGGAGGCGGTTTGCTGGTGTCTTCGAGATCGCGCAGCAGCTGATCCCGATTTTGGATGACGAGAGTATGGTAGAGGCGGTGCTGCTCTTCCGACATATCGCAGAGGGCCACCTCTTCGATTTTCTCGGGCAGTTCTGTGAGCACTTCGCTCTTTTTGCGCCGCAGCAGGAAAGGGTGGATGAGGCGGCGCAAAAGCTCCCGTTTTTCTGCATCCTGATATTTTTCGATTGGGTTTGTGAATAGCTCACGGAAAACCGACATCGTGGGAAGATAGGTGGGAACAATCAGCTCAAAAAGGGCTTTGAGCTCGGTGAGCCGATTTTCGATCGGAGTACCGGTCAGGCCAAGCCGCATCGTGGCGTTAATATTGCGCAGCGCTCGGTTGGTCTGCGATTTTTCATTCTTGGCCGTCTGGAGCTCATCGAAAACGCTCAAATCAAAGTGGACCTTAGATAGCGCTTTATTCTCCGTCCGGACGATTCCATACGAGGTGAGCAGTAGGTCGTAAGAGTTTTTGCTAAAGGCTTCAAAGCGGCGGCCGATTCCGTGGAAAACATAGACTTTAAGCGAGGGCAAAAAGGTTTGAATCAATTTTTCCCAGTGGTAGATGACCGAAGTGGGGCAGACGACGAGGAATTTCGATTTTTTGCTGTTTTTAATCGCCGCGATCAGGGCCATCGCCTGGTGGGTTTTTCCAAGCCCCATCTCATCACAGAGCATCCCTGAGAGTCCATACGAGTACAGGAACCAGAGCCAGGCAACGCCCGTTTTCTGATAGGGGCGCAGATCACTCTGTAACCCCGTCAGATCAGGCTCTGTCGGCGCTTTAAGTGCCAGCAGATCGCGCAGCAGACGACCCGTTTCTTTGGCCTTACGAGACTCCCCTTCTGGCTCGAGCAGATCCTCTGTTGCCGTTAGGCGTAAAAATTCAAGGGTATTAAATCGGATCGCCTCCCCATTTTTCAGCCACCGTTTTTTGCTTTTCAGCCTCAGCCAGTCGAAGTTCTTCTTGCGCAAGAAAAGAAGCCCTGCAGAAGAAAAGAGATATTGCTTCCCATCCCAAATTGCCCTCCACAGCTCAAAAATGGGGACCGCGCCAATATCGGTCTCCACATTGAGCTCTAGCACCCACTGTCCCGTCTTTGCGCTCGGCTGTCTTTTGAGCCCGAGCAGACGGAGCCCCATTTTCTGTGGCCTTTTGAGTTTTGGATCGATCGTCAGCACATGCGGGTAAAGAAGCTCGAGTTCATAGCCGATGAAGTAAGGTTCTGCCAAAGGATCGATCACTTTTTCCACTTTGTAGCTCTCGGGAAGACGGGAAGCGTGGGGGATGAGGGCAAATCCTTCCCCTTCCACATAGGTGTAGTCGCCAAAAATCTTCACCTTTTGCGGTGCATACTGAGGCAAGAAGAAGAATTCGGGATTGATCTCGATTCTTCCTTTTTCATTAAAACCGATATTGAGCCCCGATTTCTGCAGAGGACAATGGTCGGTAAAAAAGCCAGGAACCGGTTCCAATTCATCCCGATGCCGATGGATGAAAGAGGAGACCTCGAAAGGCTCAACTTCTACCCCGGCTTTCACAAACGAACCGGCCCTCGCTGCAATTTTGGCATAGAACCCCTTGCCTTTGACGTAAATCCACTCGCCAAGATCGATGAGCTGCTCTCCCTCTTCGGTGAATTCATGCCGAGTGAAAAAGATCAGCCGCCCTTTGCCATTAAATTTGAATCCCAATTTCGATTCGACACCCGAAACGTGGGTCTGAAACCCTTCAAAGCTCTGCAACCAGAGCCGGTGCCTATTCACAAAGTCGGACACCTTTTCTTTGGGGATTTCCTGTTTTTGGGAATCAAACAGCTGCTTATCGAGTTGAAAAAATCCCTTTTCTGGCAAATAGGCCCAGTCGCCAAAATAGTAGGGCTCCAAATCGCCCTTTTCGAACAGGTACGCCTCGACATGAAGCGCCTGTTTCTGATCAAAAAACATCCAATAGCGTACAGGAAGTGGGTTGGGGTGGATTTTTTCCCCTTTCAGGTGTTTCTGAATCAGCTTGAGATGCCTTTTGAAGAAGAGAGAAATCTGATCTTTCCTGATCACCTTTTGATCAAGCAGCGGATCGACCCCTTTTGGATAAAACCCCTCACCAGAAACATAGAGCCAGTCGCCAACAGGAATTTTCTTCTCCCCTTCTGGCGCTTTAGTGACCTCCTGCCCCTTTTCCTCAAATTCAAGGACAAAACTCCCTTCAATAAAGTGAATGCTCTCCAATTTGCCCATCGTGTAAGGATGAACCTTTAGCGGCGAATCGACTGTCTGCAATGAGGGGATCACCTGTGGCCAATGGGAAAGATCGAGGTAAAATTCAATCGCAATATCGGGAAAATCGATCGAGATAAAATGGGGCAACTCCTCATCGGAGAAAAGGATCTTATAAGCTACCCCATCTTCTTGATAGAGCATCCACTGCTTGGCCAGATCAGACCAAAATGAAAGCTCATAGCTCAGATGAGCAGAGGGTCTGCCTTCGCGCCATAAAGTGAGTTCTTCAGGATCCAACTTGGAAAATTTCAGCGACGTCTCTTCTGTCTCAATTGGACGGTGATAAAGAACCTCTTCAAACTCCTTCAACTTCCTCTTCGGTTTCATCCAAAAAAGGCGTTTACCCGTTTGGGAAAAAGCCTCGAAAGCCCCATGCGACCGTTTGAGGCAACTGGCCTCATAGCCGTGCCGCTCTGCACAGATCATCCCGATTTGGTTCCAAAAACTCTCCCGAAAGCGGACATGCAACGGCTCTTGCTGCATGATTTTCGAGTAAGCAGCAGCCAGGTGCGGGCACGACCCTTTTTTCTCAGCCTTCTCGCAGGTGCAAAAAGCATCGATCAGCTCCCCGGAATCGTGGAGCTGTAAAAAAGGCCAAAACGTCTCTTTGGGCTTTGGACGGGCAAGAACTTCAACCTGATAGGTCCCCTCTGAAAAAAGGACCCCTTTAACCCGGCCTTCTTCGAGCAGATGTTTCCCTTCAACTAGATCCTGTTTTGAAAACAATTTCATAAAATAGGGAAAATTTTCCGCTCTTGGGATTTAACCGTCAAGCGATTTCGGCAAACGAAGAAACCACCTTATCGAGCAGTCCATACTCGAGAGCCTCTTCAGCCGACATCCACGTATCTCGGTCAATCGCCTTTTCAATCGTCTTGCGGTCTTTTCCAGTCGCTGCAACGTAAATATCGACAATCGCCTGGCGCGTCTTCAAAATTTCTCTCGCCTGAATTTCCAAATCGGTCGCTTGTCCTTGAATCAAACCCATGACCCGTGGTTGGTGGATCATGATCCTCGAGTGCTTCGTTGCAAAACGGCGCCCAGGAGCGGCACACAGACTCAAAATGGATCCCATCGATGCAGCCAGCCCCGTCACCAAAGTGGTCACCGGCGATTTGATCATTTTCACCTGATCCCAAATCGCAAAACCGCAATCGACCGCCCCACCTGGAGAATTGATCACAAAAAGAATCGGTTTACCGGGATCTAAGTGCTCCAAATACCAGAGCTTTCTGATCGTGGTATTTGTCGATTTTTCATCGACCGCATCGGAAAAGAAAATCCGGCGTGATTTCATGAGCGCCTCTTCGATTTTATCATCGACCGAGGAATGAAAACGGTGTGCTGTATTTTCTTCTTGCATGGACATATGTACTCCTAATTTTTAGACTAAAACCCTATTATTCATAGAGACCTATATTCATTCAATGATCAGTTCGGGATAGAGCGGAAACCGACCCAATAAATCTTTTGCTTCAATCTGCACCCTAGCCCGAACTTGGGGGTCGATCACCACTTGAGACCTAGTTTGCCCCTTTTTGCACCCCTTGAGCAGATCGTGGATCATGAAGGCAATTTTTTCCATCTCACCCTCTTTCATTCCCAGAGTCGTAGTCGCCGGCGTCCCAATCCTTATCCCCGACGTATACCAAGCCCCGTTTGGATCAAAAGGAATCGCATTCCGATTGACCGTCAGCCCAGCCTCTCTCAGAGCTACTTCCGCTTGCCGCCCCGTGAGCCCATACGACTGCATCACATCGATCACCATCAAGTGATTATCGGTCCCCTGAGTCAGCACCGCCGCCCCCCTCGAGACAAGATAGCTCGCAAGGGCTCTTGCATTTTTGACAACCTGATGGGCATACTCTCTAAATTCAGCCGTATTCGCCTCTTTGAAAGCGATCGCCTTCGCAGCAATCACATGCGGCAGCGGTCCTCCCAATACCAGCGGACAACCCCGATCAACCACCTCTTTAAACTCCGCTTGGCACATCACAAGCCCACCACGGGGCCCCCTTAGCGTCTTATGCGTCGTCGACGTGACAATATGTGAAAATGGAATCGGATTATAATCGCCTTGGAAAACCTTGCCAGCAACCAACCCAGCAAAATGGGCCATGTCGGTCATCATCACCGCACCGACACTATCGGCAATTTCCCGCATCTTGGCGAAATTAATCAGCCGCGGATAGGCTGAATAGCCCACCATCAGCAGCGCCGGCTTTTCCCGTTTCACTTGGCTCTGCAGGGCCCCATAATCGAGTAGCCCCGTCTTCGGATCGACATCATAGGCGACCGCCTGCATGATCTTGCTCGAAATATTGCGCCGATACCCATGGGTCAAATGCCCCCCCGACCCCAATCCCAGCCCCATCATCTTCTGGGAAAGGACTAACTGCCGCGCCCTTTCATATTCTTCAGGAGTCAATTCATCGATCGATTTTTTGCCCAGCCGCTGCACCTCTTTATCCTCGAAACGGTGGACCAGCACCGACCACATCGCCACCATATTGGCGTCAGCCCCCGAATGGGGCTGTACATAGGCGTGGTCACAACCAAAAAGAGAGCGCAATTCATTTGCCGCCATCTCCTCAATCGCATCGATATTTTCACACCCCGCATAGAAGCGGTGATGCGGATATCCTTCAGCATATTTATCGGTCAAAAGATTGCCCATCGCCAGCTGAACCGCCAGCGAAGAATAGTTCTCAGAAGCAATCAACTTAATGTTACTCCGCTGATCCTTCAGTTCCTGCACAATCCTACGGGCCACTTCAGGCGACGAAGCCTCGATGTGATCGAGCCCAGCCAAAAAAGCGATCGCCGCCGTCGACCGGTCGACATCAGAAGTTTGCTCAAAATATCTTTGTAAATATCCTTTTGCCATCAATGTAGAGAAGATTCACCCCTTGGGTTGGTTTCCCCTCCACTGTCCCCTTTCAGGGCAAAATTTGGCAAGACAAATTTGTCGAAATGGCTTTGATGAAAAAACCAGAACTTAAACTCTGGTCTCCTTCCGAGAGGATCAAGTCAAACTGGTTGATCGTCGACGACCTTGAACTCCCGCACACAGCTGGCTCCGACACGTCTAGCGCCGTCAAAGAAGATACCATCTACGATCGAGGCCCACGGGCCAACGGAGCTCCACCCATAGTACGAATAGACCTCCATCGGATGACCGTGATAGTCTTTTATGACATCCCTACAAAATATATTATTATCTTCGGGTCCAAATAGTCGAACCATAGCATCTGAAGGAGACATCCGGTAGACCATCAATGCAAAATCGACCGCTTCCCTCAAGGTAAGGAACCTGCAGTTTAGGTCTCTTCCTATCTGGCCTCTTGCATCTCTGGGGGATCTACCTCTCGTGCCATCAATAATTCCATTTGCGATCGCTACTGTGATCGTCTTAGGGCATTCTACATCCCAGATCTTCTCCTGATAAAAGTGTGGAAAAAATACAAATGCTGTTTCGTTTCCTTTACAATGATCTGCAGAGTCTTGGGCATGTTTTAACGTCCTCCCTTTAAAGAAGGTCATAATCGTGATCCCTTGTTTCCCTTCTACTTGCTTTTCCATCTGCTTGATTTCTTTAAAGTCCTGTTTCGTTACATAGGGGCGGCCTCTCTCCACTAAAGTTAATGGATCCAAATATACATACCTCTCCCATTCCTCTCTCCCGATGAACCTGGTATTTGTAAACACTTCTTTTAAATTATAGGATCGCCAGAGCGAGTCGCTAGAGGCCACTTGATTGAACACTCGACAAACAGCGCAAAGCCGAGGCAATTCTTCGGGGGACAAATGCCTTAAAATGAGCCAAACGACGTTTTTGGGAACCCAAACGCCCGATATCGATACTGTTCCGGGCTTTTCCTCCGCCTCCCCTGAACTGAAACCCCCATATGCGGCAGGGAATTCGCCGGCAATTGCCCACACTGAATTTATAAAATCAACAAAAGTCATCTTATTACATAATATTTAAATTAAAAACATAATTTTATCATATTTTATATTATATTTCAAAGTCAAAATATTTAATTTAATCACAATTGATTGCATTTCAATATGTTACAACCAAGAGCTCGGAGGGCCGCTGACGCGTAGCGATCATGCAGATCCTGCCTCTGCTCATTTTAGGAAGGGGAAAACCATCTTTTCAAAGATCACGGACCTTGAACTCCCGCAGACCGCTGACTCCGTAGAAATGGTGTGCGAAGTAAAGGCTGGAGACATCGGGGCCAGCCGGGACGAAGTTCCCATAGTTCGAAAAAAAACGGCTGATTCTGCCGGAATTTTCATTTTTTTCCTCATCCACACAAAGCGTATGAGTAGACTTGGGGTCATCACCAAATAGTCGCACGGGAGCATCTGCAGGAGACATCCTGTATACCATCAATCCAAAATCGACCGCTTCCCTTAAGGTAAGGGGCCTGCACTTCAGGTCTTCTAACATCCACATTCTTTGGGAGACTCCTAAACCTCTGCTACCTTCAAGGATTCCATTTGCGATCACTACCGTGATCGTTTTAGGGCACTGTACCTTCCCAAGCCGCTTCAGAAGCTTGGGTGCAAAATTTGTAAATTGAGTGACGTTGCCCTCTTTAGGATTTCCTGCAGAGTCATGGGCCTCTTGTAACGTCCTCCCTTTAAAGAAGGTCATAATCGTGATCCCTTGTTTCCCTTCTACTCGCTCTTCCATCTGCTTGATTTCTTTAAAGTCCTTTTTCGTTACGTAGGGACGGCCTCTCGGCACCAAGTTTAATGGATCCACATGTACATACCTCTCCCATTCGGCTCTTCCGATGAATCTGGCATTTGGAAACACTTCTCTCAAATCGTAGGATTGTCAAAACGAGTCCATCGAGGCCACCTCATTGAAGACTCGACAAACCGCGCAAATCCGGGGCAAGTCTTCGAACGGCAAATGCCTTAAAATGAGCCAAACGACGTTTTTGGGAACCCAAACGCCCGACATCGATACTGTTACGGGCTTTTTCTCCGCCTCCTCTGAACCGAAACCCCCATATGCGGCAGGGAATTCGCTAGCAATTTTGTAAGCAGACATTAGAAAACTAACAACATTAAACACTTTAATAAAACCCGTCTTGCGTAATATATAATAATATATTACAATATTTATATATTACACTTCAATATCAAATATTTTTTACTTAATCACAATCGATCGATTTTAATATGTTACGGCTATAGATAGACCACGAGACGCCCCTTTATGAACCTATCCAACTAAAAAGTTTTAGTCGATTTTTGGGTTCTTTTGAGTCGAAAATCGGCGAAAAATTTTAGTTGGATAGGTTCATAGAAGAGAGACAGGATGTGGAAGATCCTGTCTCTGCTCATTTTACGGAGGGAAAAACCAACTTTTCAAAGATCACGGACCTTGAACTCCCGCAGACCAGCGATCCCATCGAGGGTACTCATCTCGCTGGCGGACCGGAGGTAGGGGCCGGCCATGCCGAAGCCGAAGCCTCCATAGTTCGAAAAGATCTCGATGATACCGCCGGTTTTTTCATCTTTTTTGTTATCCACACAAAGCGTGTACTTAGTTGGGGGCCCCTCCTCAAATAGTCGCACGGGAGCACCTGGATCACTCATCCGGTATACCATCAATCCAAAATCGACCGCTTCCCTTAAGGTAAGGGGTCTGCATTTCAGGTCATTTACCAACTGTTTTTTTTGATTAAAGCGGCCTTTACGTTTGCTGCCTTGAAAAATTCCATTTGTGATCGCTACAGTGATCGTCTTAGGGCATTCTACGTTGAGCTCCTTAACAAACTTGGACTCGAAGCAACGAAGCCTAGTTACAAGACCTTCTTTGGGACAGCTTGCAGAATCACAAGCCTGTTCTAGCGTCCTCCCTTTAAAGAAGGTCATAATCGTGATCCCTTGTTTCCCTTCTACTTGCTTTTCCATCTGCTTTACTTCTTTAAAGTCCTGTTTCGTTACATAGGGACGGCCTCTCTGCACTAAGGTTGATGAATCTACGTCTACATACCTCTGCCATTCTTCTCTCCCGATGAATCTGGCATTTGGAAACACTTCCCTTAAATCGTAGGATTGCCAAAGTGGATTGCCAGAGGCCACTTGATTGAAGACTCGACAAACTGTGCAAATCCGGGGCAATTCTTCGGGAGGCAAATGCCTTAAAATGACCGTTACGACATCCAGGTGTATCCAAATGCCTGACATCGATAGCCCTGGCACCAATGTTACGAGGTTTTTCTCGTCCGCTTCCGCTGTAGACGCCTCGCCATCGCCAGGGGGGCGGGCCGCAATTTCATCTGAAGCCCTCTTTTTCTCGACCTCCGCTGCACCGTCATCCCCATATGGGGCGGGGAATTGGCGATAAGATCGCCGAAATGAGTTGCTCGAGGCCACTTCATTGAAGACTCGACAAACTGTGGAAATCCGAGGTAATTCTTCGGGAGGCAAATGCCTCAAAATGACCCTAACGACCTCATTGGGAATCCAAAAACCACCCATCGATAAATGGTGAGCGGGTACTTGCTCCAATTTTAATGGCTTTTTCTCCTCTGATGCCGCAACCAGCTCCCCGCCTTCGACCGGACCAGGGGGACGCCCGTCCATTTCCTTTGAAGCCCCCTCTTCCTCTACTTCAACTTCAAAACCCCCATACATATAGGTAAATTGACCAGACATTTGCCACACAAGACTTATAACAGGAATAAAACCAGACACTTTTCAACTCCAACTTATTTAAGTTAACAATCAATTCAAGTAATTAATATATATGACTCGGATTTAAAATTTTTAATTTGAAACACGAATTGCACTTGAAGATGATACAAACCCAGAGCTTAAGAAGCAATTTGTATTTTGACCGCACACTCTTTTTAGAGCAGAACTTTCGGACACGGAAGGTTACAGAGGTAAAACCAGATCGAAGCGATAGGATTGCTAAAGAAAACTCTTTAACTGAAGGTCCCCGTGTTGGTGGAAGATTGATTTGGCAAAGCAGCAGCCATTTCGCAAGGCAAAATTGTCGCTTACAGAGGGCTAAGCCGAGGACCGAGTTTTCAAGGATCAAGGACCTTCAACTCCCGCAGACCACAGACCCCGCGGCCCCCGCCGTTTCGGAAGAGGACGCTGTTGCTGACGCAGGGGCCGGCCGGTTCGAAGTCCCCATAATGCGAAAAGATCTCGATGAGTTCGCCGGTTTTTTCATCTTTTTCCTCATCCACACAAAGAGTATAAGTATGATCGGGGCTACCACCAAAAAGCCGCACGGGAGCATCTCCAGGAGTCATCCGGTAGACCATTAATCCAAAATCGACCGCCTCCCTTAAGGTAAGGGGTCTGCACTTCAGGTCTCTTACCATCTGCTTTCTTTTATCAACCGGTTGCTTTTTGCTGCCTTCAAAGACTCCATTTGCGATCACTACTGTGATCGTTTCAGGGCATTGTACCTTCCGAAGCTGTTCAAGACGATCGTGGTTAAAAAACTGAAATCGTGTTACGTTGCCCTCTTTAGGATTTCCTGCAGAGTCACGGGCTTCTTGTAACGTCCTCCCTTTAAAGAAGGTCATAATCGTGATCCCTAGCTTCCCTTCTACTTGCTTTTCCATCTGCTTGATTTCTTTAAAGTCCTGTTTCGTTACATAGGGACGGCCTCTCTGCACTAGGGTTGATGGATCCACATGTACATACCTCTCCCATTCGTCTCTCCCGATGAACCTGGCATTTGGAAACACTTCTCTTAAATTATAGGATCGCCAGAGCAAGTCGCTAGAGGCCACTTGATTGAACACTCGACAAACAGCGCAAAGCCGAGGCAATTCTTCGGGGGGCAAATGCCTTAAAATCAGCCAAACGACATCCCTGGGGATCAAAGTGCCGGCATTAGTACTGGAACAGGTCGCTAGCTTTTTCTCCTCTTCATCGGGACTGTAACCCCCTTATGCGGCAGGGAATTGGTCGGCAATTTTGTAAGCAGACATTAGAAAATTAACAACACTAAACAATTTATTAACTCCAGTTGATTTAAGTTACGATACATTCTATAATGTTTATATATTATATTTCAATATCAAACACTCGATTCAATTATATCTCATTGATTTTCAATACACTACAACCATAAGCTTGCAGAGCCGCCATGGAGACGGCCTTTATGGGAGGGAGGAAGGATGTGCTGGATCACACTTGGCATGATGTACAGGGTAAAAGCCGATATTTTGTTCGACTCATTTCTGTAGCGGCCAATTTTTGAAGCCGATGGACAGCATCGGGATTTTACTTGAGAAATATTCTCCTCACCAGTTAATCTAATGGCTGCTACTTTAAAGGTGATCCAAATATGCCCATGTTAGAAACACTTAAGCCTATTATTGATATTCAAGAGCTTGATATGAAGATGGTCCGTCTGATGCGGGTCAAGCGTGAGCGTCAAAAAGAGCTCAAGCAAATCGAAGAGCTGCGCGCCGATCTTCATGGCGAATTGAAGGCCAAAGAACTTGAAGTCGAAGAAATTGGCAAACAGATTAGGCAAAAAGAGATCCGCCTAGACGAAATCCGAGAAAAAGTTAAAAGCCTCGAAGCACGCCAATCGACAATCAAAAAAGTAGAAGAATTTAATGCTCTGACTCAGGAGATGACTGCCACCGAGCGCGAGCGTGTCGCAGAAGAGCAAAAGATCTCTGACCTCGTCGACTCCAAAGCGGCCGAAGAAGAGCTCCTCCACAAAATTCGTGAAAGCTTAAAGACCTCCGAAGAGAGCAGTATCGCTTTGGAAAAAGAGATCCAGGCAAGCATCGATCTCATCAATGAAGAGGGCTCGCAACTGAAAACACAGCGCGATGGGCTCGCCCAACATGCCGATCCAGAAATTTTGCGCATTTACGAAAGATTGCTCCGCAATAAGAAAGATCGGGTCGTTGTCCCAATTGAAAACCGCAACTGCAGCGGCTGCCACATTTCCCTCACCGCCCAGCACGAGAACATCGTCCGCAAAGGGGAAAACCTGGTCTTCTGCGAACACTGCTCCCGCATCCACTACTGGCAAGAAGCCGAAGTGACCGAAGGCGAGCCCACAAAGCGCAGACGCCGCAAAGTCGCCGCTTCATAGAGGGAATTGCAAAACTCAGCGAGCGCAGCGAAATGGCTCAAAAGGGCGATTTTGCTGTTTGCAATCGCCTCGATAATCACAATTTTTGGGGGAAGGTAGGCAATCGCTTCTACTCGTTAGAAGAGGAAAGTCTGGACTTCGCAAAGAAAGATGCCAGTGAAAGACTGGGGGCCGCAAGGCTACGGAAAGTGCAACAGAAACTATACCGCTCCCTTAGGGGAGACAGGATGAAAAGTTCGACTTTAGGAGTCGATCTCTCTGCAGTAATGCAGTTGAAGCTGTAAACCCCATCTGAAGCAAGAGCCGCTGGGCCATAGGTGTTTCTTAGCACGGCCTGCGGCACTATCGCTTGAGAGGTATGGCGACATATCTCCTAGAGGAATGATTGCCCACGACAGAATCCGGCTTATCGCTTTCCCCCTTTTTTTTATGAGATTCCGCGAAATATCGACGATATCTCGCGGAATCTCATTTTTTTTGATACATTCCGCGAAATATCGACGATATCCCGCGAAATCTCATTTTTTTTTGATACATTCCGCGAAATATCGACGATATCTCGCGGAATCTATTGAATAAAATTACCTCTACGCCCTACTCTATTCTTAAGAGGTACATAGATGATTCTAGGCAGGGACCGAGAAAAGGCGCTATTAAATAAGCTCGTTCATTCGAAGAAGGCGGAGTTTTTGGCAATTTACGGACGGCGCCGAATCGGAAAAACTTTTCTTATCCATGAATTTTTCAAAAATCAAGGCATTTATCTTAGAATTACAGGAACAAGAAAAGCCAAGAAGAGTGAGCAGCTCAACAACTTTCATCGAAGCTTTCGGGCCTTATTTCCCTCTAAGGATGTGAATGAAAAAATCGGAGATTGGTCTGATGCCTTCCATCTGCTAGGTGAGGAGGTTAAACAGCTCAATCCTTCCGTTAAATTCATTTTTTTCATTGATGAACTCCCTTGGCTTGCCACACCAAAGTCAGGCTTATTGCCGGCACTAGATTATTTCTGGAACCACCATTTATCCCACATGCCCAATGTGATCTTCATTGTCTGCGGTTCAGCCGCGCACTGGATGATTAAAAAAGTCATCAATGATAAAGGTGGGCTGCATGGAAGATTAACGGCTCAAATCCGCTTAGAACCATTTACTCTTTCAGAATCAGAACAATTTCTCAAGGACCTAGGCAGTCATCTCAAAAGAAAGCAATTAGTGGAACTTTATATGGCCATTGGAGGAGTTGCCAAATATTTAACGTTCGTCTCTCCTGGTAAATCCTCAGCTCAGATTATTAATGAGCTCTGTTTCTCACCCAGCGGTCCACTCTTTGGAGAATTTCCAAAACTTTATGCTTCTCTCTTCGATTCTCATGAAAAACATATCGCAATCGTACAGGCTCTAGCAAAGAAACGAAAGGGTATGCTACTGGATGATCTGCTCGCAGAAACTGCCCTCTCTTCTGGGGGAGGTTCCACAGAAATTTTAACTGAACTTGAAGAGGCTGGGTTCATCATGGCAATGCCTGCATTTGGGAAACAATCTAAAGAGAGGCTATATCGACTCTTAGATGAGTATTCCCTCTTCTATCTCTGCTGGATTGAAGAAATCAAAAACAGTATTTTGAGAAATTTTGACAAAGAATATTGGAATAAGATGAGCAGCTCACAAACATGGCATTCATGGGCAGGACATGCTTTTGAAAATATTTGTCTTAAGCATTCAAATAAAATAAAAAATGCCTTAGGTCTTGCAGGTATAACCACTTTCGAAAGTCATTGGCAACATTTTGGGACAAAAAAAGACAAAGGGGCCCAAATAGATCTGGTTATCGATCGGGCTGATAACTGTATTAATCTTTGCGAGATCAAATTCAACAATGATGAGTTTCTGATCAGCAAAAGCTATGCGAGCGAGCTTGAGGGTAAGAAAAAAGTATTCCAAAAAGCGACTGGAACTCGCAAAACTATTTTTTTAACCCTAATTACCCCCTTTGGCATCAAAGAAAATAGCCATTCCATCGGCCTCATCGATCAGCAATTGACCCTTGATGACCTCTTTTAACCCTCGCGGGCACTCGGATGAGCCTTGTCGTATACTTCCCGTTTCAATTTTGTTGAGACTTGCGTGTAGATCGTCGTTGTCACCAGCGAACTATGGCCGAGCAGCACCTGAATGGTCTTCAGATCCATCCCGTTTTCGAGCCAGTGGGTCGCAATGGTGTGGCGGATCGTATGGGGGGTCACATCTTCGGAGAGGCCGCTGGCGAGCAGGTATTTGGCAAAATTGCGATCGAGGGAGCGGAGGGTGATCCGCTTGCCCCACTTATTGAGGAAGACCGCGTCGGGATCAACTTGGGCCTGGTGCATTTTGCCATCCACTTTTCGCTCGGGGTGGTTGAGATAGTCACTGAGCCATTTGGCCGCCATGTCGGTGATGGGGACGACCCGCTCTTTTTTCCCTTTTCCCAGAATGCGTAAAATCTTATTCCGCTCATCGAAGTCACGCCGATTGAGGCCAGCCACTTCGCTGATCCGGAGCCCTGAGCTGTAGAGTAGCTCCATGATGCACCGGTCGCGGAAACCGAGGTAGGTGTCCACTTCGGGCTGGCTGAAGAGTCTTTCGACCTGTTCGTAGGAGAGCGATTTGGGAATCGCTTTCTCGAGCTTGGGCGAATCGATCTCCTCCATTGGATTGTGAGGGATCAGTTTTTCCCGCTTGAGGTATTTGAAAAAGGAGCGGAGGCAGGCGAGGCGGCGTAGGATGGTCCGTTTGGAGGCTTTTTCGAAATTGAGATGGGCTAAGTAGTTGCGGATAAGCCGTTTGTCGATTTCTTCAAGGGTGGCGATCTCGATTTTTTCATTCTTCAAAAATAGACTAAAGCTTTTGAGGTCGTTGGTGTAATTGCGCACCGTATGCTCTGAGGCATTTTTGGCAGTGAGATGGTGAAAAAATTGCTGTTGTCCTTGATCAAAACGGCTTGTCACCAGAGTCCCCTTTGTGCTATTCTTACTCTATTATGATTACGCTAAATTCTGTTACAAAAAAAGTAGGTACCCGTCTTCTTTTTGAAGATGTCACTGCAACATTTAATCAGGGATGCTATGGGCTAACTGGTCCCAATGGCTCTGGAAAATCGACGCTGCTCAAAATCATTATGGGGACCGTCGAACCAACTTCTGGATCGGTTTCTTTGCCAAGCAAAATCGGCTTCCTCAAGCAGAACATCGAAGACTATGCCGAGCAAAAGGTGATCGACACGGTGGTCATGGGCAATAAACGGCTTTGGGATGCCCTGACTGAGCGGGATCGGCTTTATGAGGCAGAGATGACCGACGAAGTGGGCATCCGTCTTGGTGAACTGGAAGAGATCGTCGGCGAAGAAGATGGCTACACTGCTGAATCAGATGCAGAGGTGCTTTTGAGTGGAATGGGGCTGCCCGATTCCATTTGGCACAAGCAGATGAAAGAGATTCCGACCGATCTGCAATTTCGTGTGATGCTCTGCCAAGCCCTTTTTGGCAACCCGCCAGCACTTATTCTCGATGAACCGACCAACCACCTCGATCTGGAATCGATTACTTGGCTTGAGAATTTTCTGCACGATTACAAAGGGGTGATGATTGTCGTTAGCCACGATAGGCACTTCCTCAACGCTGTCACCACAACGATTGCCGACATCGACTACGAAACGATTATCCTCTATCCAGGCAACTACGATTCGATGGTGGTCGCCAAAACAGCTGTCCGGGAGCGGGCCGATCACGAAAACAAAGCCAAAGAGAAGAAAATCGCTCAACTGCGTGAATTTGTCTCCAAGTTTGGTGCTGGAACGCGAGCTTCTCAAGTGCAATCACGGATGAAGGAAATTGAGCGTCTCCAACCGATCGAGCTAAAAAAATCAAATATCCAGCGCCCCTATGTGCGCTTCTATCCACCGGAGAAATCCTCTGGGCAGATGATTTTCCGTCTAGAAAACGTCTCTAAGGGATACGACGGGCTGCCTGTCATCCGCAATTTCTCGTGCGATATCATCAAAGGGGACAAAATCGCTGTCATCGGCAATAACGGCCGCGGAAAGACGACCCTGCTCAAAATGCTAGCAGGTGTCCTCCAGCAAGAAAAAGGGAAAATCGAAGTGGGCCATAATGTCGAGATCGGTTATTTCCCCCAAAATCATGGCGACGTCGTCGACAAATCGAGCAAGATCACGGTTTTTGATTGGCTAAAAGAGCGGCGAGCAGGTGTCTACGATCAAGATATCCGGAGCATTTTGGGAAAAATGCTCTTTGGCGGCGACGATGCTTTCAAACAGGTTGCCCACCTCTCTGGCGGAGAGACCGCTAGATTGATTATGGGTGGCCTGATGCTCTGCAACTACAATGTCCTGATTCTCGACGAGCCTAATAACCACCTCGATCTCGAAGCGGTGTCGGCGCTCGGATGGGCTTTGGATGACTTTAAAGGGACCGTCATTTTTGCCAGCCATGACCGCGATCTGATCGATCATGGCGCCAAAAAGATCATCTCCCTTGAAGAAAGTGGCATCCGCACTTTTGACGGCTCTTACGAGGAATACTTGACAGCTAAAGGGGGGTAGCCCTAAAGTGACCTTATGGTCGCAGAAGTTGGACGTACACCCCCCTTTCCACCAAGAGAACCGGAAGACCTCTTCCAACATTTGGCCGCTGCCTTAAGAACTCATCTTGGGGACTTTTGTGGAGAGGTCGAAGAAATCATGAAAAATCCCCATCTGGCAGACAATGAGTCGACATTACGGAATTTGGCCCAGAGCATCAATAATCTTGAAAATCTTTCCAACCAGGCCGCATCCTTAAATGATTCGTGAAGATCTTAAAGATGCTGGAGAGATCATCCAGAACGTACTCACCCAACCCCTCTCGATCCCTGGGGTCCAGGCCCATATAAGCCTCCTTCAAGCAGCAAAAGAATACGACCCACGCAATCCACTAGGGTCCGATCTGAGGAAAATCGTCCTCAGCCTCCTTCAGTTTCCCAAGCAGACCGAATCGCTGCTGGAGAATCTCGAAATTTTAAGAGAAGAGTTTTAATAGGCTAGTTGTTACAATTATCCTCTTTAAATAACTCTTTCTGAAAAATTTTTTGTATGTCAGTATCTCCGATAAATCGATTAGCCCATTCCTTATTGCTTGCCTCATCGCCAGATGCCCCACCCCAACCCACTTGGGAAGAACTCCTCTCTGATTACGTCCGCTTAAGTACAGACAGTTGGTTAAATCCCGACCTTTGGGATCAATTCGAAAAGAAATTTCATCAGCTATTGAAAGAGCGGCCAACCTCTTTTGTCCCCTTTTACCCGATTTTCCTTTTCCATTTGGAAACTCTCACTGATGATAAGCTCAGACTCTTTATCCAAATGGGAAAAGAAAGGGATTATCATCTGACCTACACCTTTTGTCTTCATCAAATCGCAACTGTTTTGTTGAAGGAGGATCTCCCTGCCTCCACTAGGACACGGATGCATGAAATTTTAATTATTCTAAAAGAATTTTATCCCAATGACCGTCTTTTATTAGCATTTATCACCGCCCTCTCTCTTAAGAAGCACTCCTTTGAACTCAAGTTGACAGGGGCAGCAAAAAATCTACAAAACTCACTTTCGCTCCTCAATAATTATCACATTGACAAAGCGTTAATCCGACTGATGAAGGCTTGCAACGAGAATCCGGGGCAGCCCTTTTTCCAACCTTGGCTTGCCCTAGCTTGGACTTTGAAAGGTAAATCTAGTGCCGCTCGAAAAGCCTTAGAGCGATCTATGACACTTCTAGATAAGAGATTTCTTTCAGAATATGCCCACCATATCATGGTAAGCTTCATCCAATTCAATGGGGAACAGGATTATGAATGGCCAAAGCTAACGAGCAACCAATTTTGTCGGCAAATCGATGCGTTCATCTCCATGGTCGAATCCAAACCCCTAGACTTTACCCGTGTTCAAAAATTTCTAGAGGCCTCTTCTAATGCTTTGGGGACTGTCCCAGAATCCTTGATCTACCTCTATTTTGGCTTTCAATTCCTTCTCGATAACATCGATCGATTCGATCTTGCTTTACCAAACCTTTATAAGACCATTAGTTCGTTAACTCAGGCAGCACTTGAGCACAACTATTTGTCGGCAAATCCTCACAGCTGGATTGTGCAAAATTGTCAGGTCACGCGCACTGAAAACCAGACCCTAATTCATTTTCCGACTCCCAAAAAAGAAGAGGACATCACTCCGATTGACCCTTCGTTCAAATTTACCGAAACCTTTTGCATCTCTAAAGAATCCCACCTTTCACTTGCCGCTGCAGTCACAAACCAAGGTTGTCGTTTACTGGCAAGAATATTTAAGCTCTCTTTGGCCGATAGATGTCTAGAATTAATTCTCCCAGTTCCTCTGCCTTCAAAGGGCCGTTTAGAGGATATTTGTCTAAATTCCTTAGCCTCTGATAGGCCCCAATCGGTCTATTATGCGATTACTTATTTACGCCACTATTTTCAAATGTCACAGAAGGAGCGGCCCTATCAATTAAACGACGATTTTTTAAATTGGGCAAAATTTTTAACCTTCGTCTCCTCCCCCCCAAACAGACTCACTACGAACTTAGATCAACAAATTAGAGAAACTTACTACCCAAAGGGATTTACTCTTAACGACCTCTTTTGGTATTTTGAACCTGTCGCAAAGAAATTTTTAAATAGAGAAAGCATCCAATTTCTCCCCTTGGCTGCCCGCGACACTCAGCTCGCGAAAGCTCATCTTAATGAACCTAGAACAGAATTGCCCACAACTATCCCAGCTGACGCCGATATCTACACCGTTTATCTTCTCTCAAAAAAATTTTTCCATTTCCGCCCCGATGAAACGATCGAACAATGGGGAGAAAGGCTGAAGTCTCAGCCATATCCGCCTCATCCACTCCTAGATATTCTCTATGACTTTTGGATCACTTTTCATCGAAGACTTGCTCCTGCCGATAAGGCCAAAATACAGCTGACCCCAGAGAATACAGCAGAATTAAAAGAGTGGGCTGCAGCGAAATTGAAAGAGATAAGAGCTGAGCGACAATTTGAAACCTTTTTCGTGATTCCGATTGTCCCCAATGGAGTGATTCGGCGGAAATCTACCGTCAGCTGCAAAAAAATCCCTACACAAGTCAAGAATGGATCCAAATCATTAAGCCCTATCAACTGCTGTGAAGACCCCCTCGAAGTGGCCGCCGCTACACTCCTTATCAACAGTGAAAATTCGGGCTTTAACAGAGTGTTGGTTAAGAATCAGACCCAGGCAGTTGCCCTTTGCAAACTGGCCCTAGAGACCTCGGTAGATCGGATTGTTCGAAGGGCGTTTGTAACAGTAACAAACAAAAGCCTAAAATTAGAAAATTATAATGCCTTGAGAAGCGCATTGAACCTATACTTAGACCCCCTGCTAGGCTCGTTTGGAGCCGTCTCAGGGAAAAATCGGTATCGGGTCGGCGTAGTAACTCAACAGGGCGTCCTTAAAAATAGTTGGATCGAATTTTAGGAAAAAGGATTTCTATGTTTTATAAACTGTTTGTTCTTCTTCTCAGCCTCCTAATCACCCCCCTGATAGCAAAAGAGCCCTGCACAATCGAACCAACTCCAGAATGGGTAAAACCAATTGAGTTTTCACTTGAACCTGCTGCCCCTAAACCAACACAGGTCAATCTGCAATACCTTCTGATTGAAACCCAGAGCAATTGGGAAGAAAAGAGTGTCTATCAACATTATGTGGTAAGAATGCTGACCCAAAAAGGGATCGAAGCGATTTCCCAAATCAGCATCGATTTCGACCCCACTTATTCCCAAGTGGTGATGCATCAGATCCAAGTTTATCGCGATGGCAAGTGGTCTGATCGATTAGAAAATGCCCGCAGAAATATCGTCCAAAGAGAAACCGATCTTGAGAAAAACCTCTACAATGGCAATCTAAGCGTGATCTACTTCATTGAAGACATCCGCGAAGGCGATATCCTCGAGTATGCCTATTCGAGAATCGGCGAAGTGCCCATCTTGGGTTCTCATCTGACCCAGCTGATCTACTTCCAAGAGAATTTTGCAGTAGAGAAAATGAACTATCGACTCCTTGCTCACCCCGAATGCCCGATCAAGTTCAAAGCGATCAACTCATCTCTTGAACCGACCATTACCGACCTCTCACCATCATCGAGAGAATGGGAATGGACAGCACTTGAAACCCCTCCCTACAAATCTGAAAAATATAGGCCCGTTTGGCACAATCCCCCGGCCCATCTCCAGCTAAGCCAATATAAAAGCTGGGCCGACGTCGCACAAAAACTTGCCCCCCTCTACGCACTTCCTGCCGATTTATTAGACGCTGTCCCCCCTGAAATGGAGGCGCTGGTTGAAAGCTGGAAAGAGGCCACCCCCGTCTTAAGCGAGCAAGCGCTGCTTGCCATCCGGTTTGTCCAAGACAACGTCCGTTATCTCGGTATCGAAGAAAATGTCGGCGCCTTCACCCCAACCGATCCCCGCATCACCTTCCAACGGAGGTTCGGCGACTGCAAAGATAAAACCCAGCTTCTGCGCGCCCTCCTGCGCCTGCTAGATATCGACTCCTCGTCACTTCTTGTCCATTCGACCCACGGCTCAAGACTGCCCCATGTGCTTCCGATGTCACGCCTCTTCGACCACGTCATCCTCCAAATCGATCTCGACGGGACATCTTACTGGATCGATTCCACAGCGACCCTCCAAGGGGGCACCCTAGAGACCAACTCTACTCCATGCTACCATTGGGGATTGCTGATTGACGAAAGAACCACAGAACTGACACCCTTGCCACAGCGCACACTCCGGAGCCCAAATCAAATAGACACCCTGATCACTTTCGGGTCAAAAGAAGAAATTCTCATGAAAACAAGCGCTACCTTTTCCGACTTTGAAGCCGATTATTGGAGACGCAGCCTCAATCAAAGGGGTCACGCACGTATCTCTGAAGTGCTATTGCACGATCTTCAAAATGAGTATGGCGCAGCGGAAGTTGAGATCCCGCTAACCACATGTGATGATCGAGAAAACAACATCCTGACGATGACCGTCACCTATCGGATCCCGGTCGACGACTCTCTAGATCCCTATTCGTACATCATCCAAGATTATCTCGATGCCCATTTTAATCCCACCCGTACAGCTCCCTATACAATCGCCTATCCCCTCTGGGTCAAAGAGCATATCCGGATCGAAAACCCCTATCGCGACTGGGATTCGGAAGATGAGGTGTATCAGCAAGATCATCCTTCGCTCCTCTACACCCAAACAACCCGAATCGACGGTCACACCGCCGACTTCGAAATCGAGCTCAAACACCTCCAAGACCATGTCCCCCTCGACTCGCTAAAGCCCTACTGGAAAATCGTCAAAGAAATCAAAAAAAACAGCTTGCCTCGAATGGCGATTGCCGATCAAGAATGAAGAAGGTTGTATCTCAAGGAAAGGCTACTTGGGATTTACAGGACTGGACACTACTGCCCGGGTTTCCCTTGCTGCTGTCGCAGAATGTCTTGCCGTACGGCTTCTTCGGCCGCCGCTTTTCTCTCTTGTACATCCGCGCCAACAAAAGCATCAGGACCTTGTATATTAGCCTGCTCCCCAAGGTCAAACGCTTGCTCCATCTCAGCTTGAGTTTGAGCAATCACAAGTGCAATTACCCCCACCCCAATTAGGGCGGCGAGTGCGATTAACCATTTTTTCATAACCTTAATCCCATTTAGGTTTATATCTTCATTATATTAATCGCATAAAATAATAAAATATATTTCTATTTCAGCCATCGGAAATGCAATTTTGAATGATTCAAAATAAGGTTTTTATCCTTATAGAAGAGGGGCCCCTTAACGAAGACAGACCGTTTTCAGACATGAATGAGACTGTTAAGATTATACTGCGATCACTCAAAAAGTGTGAATCTGCCTGCGTCGGATAGCCACTGAATTTGAGACCCGCCTCCGCCTTTTAGCTTTTTAAGCTTAGCTGCTTCGGCGCCGGCTTCGCCTGGCTAAAATTCACAGAGCACCTTCTTGGGCATTTTTCACACTTTTTGAGTGGTCGCAGTATAAATTAGCTAATTTTTGGCGCCTAAATGCTCAATGCCGTCAGCCTCTCAGCCACCCGTTGAAAACCCCCATCATCTCTTACCGAATTAAAAGAAGGATCTTCCAGTGCGGCTTTGACCTGATCTGCATATTCCTCGCCGAATAGCGAGGCGGTTTCGAGCCATCCTGCTGCAAGAGCTGGCTCGTTAAGATAGCCAATTGATGTAGAGAATTGGAACAATTTATTACGCCCAGATTAGAACGAAGAACATGATCCGCTATTTCTAAAGATAGAAATTTTTTCGACATGCTGCTATGCTGTGTCCATTCCCTTTCAAAGGAAAAGATGGACATCATCCCTACCGATAGTTCTCTGCTGCTCTATCAGACAGAGGACGGTCAAACCAAAATCGAAGTACGCCTGCAAGATGAGACCGTTTGGTTGAGCCAGGCACAGTTAAGTGAACTGTTTGATAAAGACCGAAGGACAGTTGCTGAGCATATACAAAACATATTTACAGAGAAAGAGTTAGAAGAAAATTCAGTATGCCGGAAATTCCGGCATACTGCCGCAGATGGCAAAAATTATCAGGTATTGCACTACAACCTAGATGTGATCATTTCGGTCGGATATAGAGTCAGTTCACATAGAGGCACTCAATTCCGTATTTGGGCCACCAGTAGACTGAAAGAATTTTTGATTAAAGGCTTTACACTTGATGACGAACGCCTTAAGCGAGGCGGGGGCGGAAACTATTTCAACGAACTTTTGTCTAGAATCAGAGATATCCGTTCCTCTGAAAAAGTATTCTGGCGCAAAATCCTTGATATCTACGCTACAAGCATTGACTATGACCCGAAAACAGAAAATTCAAAGCAATTTTTTGCAGTTGTACAAAACAAAATGCACTGGGCAGCTCATGGTAATACGGCGGCTGAAATTATCTATTCCCGAGCAAATGCTGAGAAAACAAACATGGGCCTTACTTCTTGGGCAGGTAAGAAACCA
Source organism: Verrucomicrobiota bacterium (assembly GCA_018239985.1). Classification (GTDB taxonomy): domain Bacteria; phylum Chlamydiota; class Chlamydiia; order Chlamydiales; family Rhabdochlamydiaceae; genus Sacchariniichlamydia. The sequence continues at coordinate 113,506 of JAFEGK010000013.1, forward strand.
AGACAGACCGATGCAGAAATTGCAAAGAACTACCTCAGCGAAGAGGAGCTGAAAGTCCTCAATTTAATCGTATCTCTCTATTTGGATTTCGCAGAATTGCAAGCCTTAAGTCGGAACCCCATGTCCATGAAGGACTGGACTGCCAAGCTAGATGATTTTTTAAGGATGACCTCGAGGGATATTCTTTCTCATGCTGGAAAAATAAGTCATGAAGAGGCCCTTGATAAAGCCAGAATTGAATATTCCAAATATCAAAAGCAAGCGCTTGACGCTCCTTCTTTAGTGGAACAGCATTTTCTTGAAACCATTAAGGATTATGAGAATGCCGCATTAAGCACATCTTCAGATGAATAAATTTAACTGAACGCCAAAATACTCAACACCGTCAGCCTCTCTTACCGATCCCCTCTGGGTCAAAGAGCATATCCGGATCGAAAACCCCTATCGCCACTGGGGTACGGAAGATGAGGTGTATCAGCAAGATCATCCTTCGCTCCTCTACACCCAAACAACCCGAATCGACGGTCACACCGCCGACTTCGAAATCGAGCTCAAACACCTCCAAGACCATGTCCCCCTCGACTCGCTAAAGCCCTACTGGAAAATCGTCAAAGAAATCAAAAAAAACAGCTTGCCTCGAATGGCGATTGCCGATCAAGAATGAAGAAGGTTGTATCTCAAGGAAAGGCTACTTGGGATTTA
>JAFEGK010000014.1:0-412 GCA_018239985.1 Verrucomicrobiota bacterium
CACAGTTCATCCAAAACTTTTTCAACAGTTACTAGTTCGGACCTCCACAGGGTGTTACCCCTGCTTCATCCTGACCATGGATAGATCACTTGGTTTCGTGTCTAAGCCATATGACTTAACGCACTATTCATACTCGCTTTCGCTTTGGCTCCGGAACGTTTGTCCCTTAACCTTGCCATATAGCTTAACTCGCTGGCTCATCATGCAAAAGGCACGCCGTCAGCCATTCTCCTAAAAGGAGCATAGGCCTCCGACCGTTTGTAAGCTGCTGGTTTCAGGTTCTATTTCACTCCCCTAACAGGGGTTCTTTTCACCTTTCCCTCGCGGTACTGGTTCACTATCGGTTATCGATGAGTATTTAGCCTTAGAGGGTGGTCCCCCTAGATTCAGACCGGATTTCCCGTGGCCGGTC
>JAFEGK010000014.1:501-35031 GCA_018239985.1 Verrucomicrobiota bacterium
TGGCCCTACAACCCCAAAGATAAAATCTCTGGTTTGGGCTCTTCCCACTTCGCTCGCCGCTACTATGGGAATCTCTACTAGATTTCTTTTCCTCTGCCTACTGAGATGTGTCACTTCGGCAGGTCTCGCCTCGTTAGCCTATGTATTCAGCTAACGATGATAGAATATGACTCCTATCGGATTTCTCCATTCGGAAATCCCCGGGTTATCGCCTTTTCCGGCTAACCGAGGCTTATCGCAGGTTTACGCGTCCTTCTTCGCCTTTCGATACCAAGGCATCCACCAGCAGCCCTTAAAAGCTTGATCACAAAAACTTTTGAAATCAACTTTTACGCTTTCTTTCTCGCCATTGTATATACTTTCTTCTCAAGCGCCAACTTACATCAGTGAATTGTTGTATCATCTCTTTCGAGATGCTTACCACATTTCTTTATTGTTGTGTTGGAACCCGCCACGGCAAATAGTTTCAGTCGATCTTTGGGCTCTTTTAACCTCACTTCGATCCCTCTTTTTGGGACAATATACACTACAGATATTGACCCAAAAAGAGAGATCAAAGTGAGGCTAAAATCATCCCAAAACTCGACGAAAAATTTCGCCGCGACGGGTTCTTTGCGCTTCTTTTGACTCTGTTCGATTTTCAAGATAGCTGTCCCTCTCAGCTTGAGAAGGTTGCGGTTACCTAGACTTGAACTAGGGACCTCGACATTATCAGTGTCGCGCTCTAACCAACTGAGCTATAACCGCTTGATTCATATGGAGGTTAGGAGACTCGAACTCCTGACCCTCTGAATGCAAATCAGATGCTCTACCAACTGAGCTAAACCCCCGATTGTCGATGTCATCTTAACACCAGAAAAGAAGTGACGTGTGCATTTAAAGCTTGTCTCAACCTTAAGGACACTCAATGAGTGTTGTCCTTTAAAGGAGGTGATCCAGCCCCACCTTCCGATAGGGCTACCTTGTTACGACTTCATCCCAGTCATCGGCCTTACCTTAGGCGCCTCTTCCCTTACGGTTAAGTCAGCGACTTCGGGTAAAACCAACTCCCATGATGTGACGGGCGGTGTGTACAAGGCCCGGGAACGTATTCACGACGTTGTTGCTGACACGTCATTACTAGCGATTCCAACTTCATGTAGTCGAGTTGCAGACTACAATCTGAACTGAGATCGGCTTTACGGATTTGCTCCACCTTGCGGTCTTGCTGCCTTCTGTACCGACCATTGTAGCACGTGTGTAGCCCCAGACATAAAGGCCATGCGGACTTGACGTCATCCTCACCTTCCTCCTGGTTAACCCAGGCAGTCTCACTAGAGTCCCCACCTTAAATGTTGGCAACTAATGATAAGGGTTGCGCTCGTTGCTGGACTTAACCAAACACCTCACGGCACGAGCTGACGACAGCCATGCAGCACCTATGCAGCAGTCCTTACGGAACACATCATTTCTAATGCTGTCCACTGCATTTCGAGCCTGGGTAAGGTTCTTCGCGTTGCATCGAATTAAACCACATGCTCCACTGCTTGTGCGGGCCCCCGTCAATTCTTTTGAGTTTCACCCTTGCGAGCGTACTCCTCAGGCGGTATACTTATCGCGTTAGCTACGACACAGTCGGGGTTGAGTCCAACTACATCAAGTATACATCGTTTACGGCAAGGACTACCAGGGTATCTAATCCTGTTTGCTCCCCTTGCTCTCGCGCCTCAGCGTCAGGTATTAACTAGAAAACCGCCTTCGCCACCGGTGTTCTTCCACATATCCACGCATTTCACCGCTACACGTGGAATTCCGTTTTCTCCGTCAACCCTCAAGATTTGTAGTTTCAAATGCGGCACCGAGGTTGAGCCTCGGTATTTCACATCTGACTTACAAATCCGCCTACGCGCCCTTTACGCCCAATAATTCCGATTAATGCTTGCACCCTCCGTATTACCGCAGCTGCTGGCACGGAGTTAGCCGGTGCTTCTTTACCAGGTACCCTCAAATCAGATAGTTATTTACTACCTTCTCTTGTTCCCTAGCGAAAGAGCTTTACAACCCAAGGGCCTTCTTCGCTCACACGGCGTCGCTTCGTCAGGCTTTCGCCCATTGCGAAAGATTCTCGACTGCAGCCTCCCGTAGGAGTTTGGGCAGTGTCTCAGTCCCAATGTTGGCGGTCAATCTCTCAATCCGCCTAGACGTCTTAGCCTTGGTGCGCCATTACCACACCAACAAGCTGATATCGTATGAACCTCTCTCTTACCGCAAGGCCAGGTTTCCCTAGTCCCCCACTTTGATACTCAAAGATCCCTCTGAGCACCTCATTCGGTATTAGCGGCCGTTTCCAGCCGTTATCCCAATGTAAGAGGCAAGTTATTCATATATTCCTAACCCTTCCGCCACTAAGTCACAGGTTGCCCTATAACTTCGTGCGACTTGCATGCCTCATCCACGCCGTCAGCATTCAATCTGAACCAAGATCAAATTCTCAAAGAAAAAATCCTTGACAATTTGTCTTTAGAAATTAATTTAAAAAATGACAAGCAAAGTTTAAAAACTTTGTTTGCACAAGCGTTTGTACATCACTTCATCACTGTTGTCAAAAGAGCTTTAGCATCGCTAATAACTGCTGATGCTTTTCCTTAATCGATTTAGCGTTTTAAGGAAGACACCAATATATCTAAGACGCCGATTTTTCCGCAAACATTTTTAATTTAAAATAAATACTTTACATTTTGAGATGCTCATTTTTCTGCTTCTGGAATATCTGTGGAATCGATTTTAGGGTTTTGGAAATTTTTTATTAAAATAATTAGTACTCTTTGAGGCTGTTTATTGTTTATCGGTCAGGCAACCCAAATATTGGGTTTTCGATGAGACTTATTGATGGCTTTCCATAGACATTTCGGGTGACACAGCACTGCTTGTCCGGCGTCCCCTGCACTCCCCTTGAGCCTCACCTCCCTTTGCCAGATCGGGTCCTCGTCGGGGGGTAGTGGTGTGCACGCTCCGCATTCGAGGACGAGATTTGGCACACCGAGAAAGAGGGTGCCCCCAAACTCTTATTCGTCGATTTTCGAGTTCTTTTGAGCCGATTTTTAATTCAACTTCGGGGGGCAATATCAGGCTCACGCATATGGCCCCCGAAGTTGAATCGAAAAGTGGCCAAAATAATCCCGAAAATCAACGAATAAGAGTTCGGAGGCACCCTCCTAGTCGCAAGGGGGTCGCGGGGGAATCCGGACACGAAGTGCTGTGTCACCCGACATGTTTATGGGAAGCGCCGAAAATTGTGAACCAAAAAATCTATACTGCGCCCGCTTAGGTTTTGCGATTTTGGGAGCCTCAGAGCGCGCCTACATTCAAAGGATCGCGACGACGAAGATATTCTTGTGATACCTTCGAGGAACGATCCTTTGTAGATGGGTCGCTATGATGGCTTCAAAAATCGCAAAACCTAAGCGGGCGCAGCATATACCCGTATATACTTACCTAGGAAAATAGATAGCTTTGCAGAACGATGACCACCATGCCGGCGAGATAGCCAACCAGGACAGGAAGGGTCATTTTGCGCATGTAGGTGATGAAGTCGACTTTTTCGAGGCTCATGAGGGCGACGCCGGCGGCCGAACCGATGACGAGCATGCTCCCTCCGGTACCGGCTGCGTAGGCGATCATGTGCCACAGCTGGGAATCCATGGGGACTTGGGAGAGGGGGTACATGCCCATGGTTCCAGCGACCAGTGGGACGTTATCGATGACGGCAGAGATGCCCCCTATTAGGGTAGCTATCAGGACTTGGTTTTGCACTTCTCGGTCAAGCCAGTGGGCTAGCTCTGTGAGGATGCCGGCAGATTCAAGGGCGTTTATGCAGAGGAGGATTCCAAGGAAAAAGAGGACGCCTGCGGTGTCGATTTTGTTGAGGATCGAGGGGATGCGCAGGTGGTGCCGCTCTTCGTATTTGTGGTGGAGGTAATCTGTGATGACCCAGAGGACCGCTACGCCAAGGAGGACGCCCATGAACGGGGGAAGTCCAGTGAGGGTTTTGAAGATGGGGACGAAGATTAATGAGCCCATGCCAACAAAAAACACTAATTTTGCACCTGGTTGGATGTTACCATCGAGCTCTTCGGGTGTCGCTTGGGTATAGCTTCCTTTCTGTTGAAAAAAGAAGTAGAGGAGTGGGATGGTGAGCGAGATAATGCTGGGGAGGAAGAGGGATTGCATCACTTTTAGCGAGGAGAGTTGGCCGTTGATCCAGAGCATTGTGGTGGTGACGTCGCCGATCGGTGTCCAAGCGCCGCCAGCATTGGCTGCAACAACGACTAGGCAGCTGAGTAGAAATCTCTCTTTGTGGATGGGGACGATTTTACGCAGAAGGGAAATCATCAGAATTGTGGTGGTGAGGTTGTCGAGGACTGCTGAGAGGAAAAAGGTGAGGATAGAAATAAGTACTATCATTTTTCGCTTCGAATTGGTCCGGATAAGGTTGGTAATGACTGTAAAGCCTTTATGCGAGTCGATCAACTCGACAATCGTCATCGCACCGATAAGGAAGAAGATGATTTGTGAGACATCGGAAACGTGCTTGCCGAGGGTCACCAGATCTTGATCAATAGGCGCGAGGGTGGTCGCGAAATAGATGATCCAGCAGAGGACTGCGATTAGGAGGGCGATAGCTGTCTTATTGATTTTGATGATATGCTCGAAAATAATCGCTAGATAGCCAAGTCCAAAGACTGTTAGGATCAAGGGATATAGAAGGCTGGGGCTCATTTCTCAATTCCTTTGTGAATGATGTCGTGCATGCGGATCAAGCCGACAACTTTATTGTTTTCAATGACAGGGGCAATCATGACAAATCTCTCTGATTGCATCTTTTGTAGCGCCTGATAGGCTAAATCATCTGGCTCTACGGTGATCGCAGATTTGGTCATCAAATCTCCCATTTTTCTCTCGAGGACAAGTGTTCCGTGAGCTTGGAGGGCCCTTCGCAGATCTCCATCGGTGAAGATTCCTAGGAAGCTTTGGTCGGGCGAGGTCACGAGTAGGCAGCCGCACCGTTTATTCGACAGTTCGACAATGACATCGACTAGCCGATCTTCTGGCTTGCACAGCGGAAGTTCATTCCCTATCTTCATTAGGTCGCTAACAAACAGGGTGATTTTCTTTCCTATTGATCCAGCTGGATGATTTTCAGCAAATTGCTCTAGGGTAAATCCTTTTTCTCTCATAAGTGCCATGGCAAGCAGATCGCCAAAGAGTAGCTGCACAGAGGTGGAGGTTGTCGGGGCAATATCGAAGGAGCAGAGTTCTTTTTCTACGGGGAGGTAAATACTCAGGTCCCCTTTTTTGGATAAACGGCTCTCTTGATCTGAAACGACTGTGACAATTTTGCACTTTTTTCGCCGGACATGGGGGATTAATTCCAGTAGCTCTTGTGTTTCTCCACTTTTGCTCAGCATGAAGATCAGGTCTTGTGAGGTAACTGCTCCGATGTCTCCATGGAGGAAATTCGCAGCTGGCAAATAGAGTGCGCGACTTCCTGTGGAGGTGAGGGTCATGGCGATTTTTTCAGCGATGATTCCACTCTTGCCTACTCCGGTGAGGACGATGAGGCCTTGACACTCAAGGCAAGCTTGGACGGCTTTTTCGATTTGCTCAAGATCGAGATTGTCAAAAAAGAAGTTGACAAACTGCCGCTGTTGCTCGGCTAAGCTTTGCAATACAGTAGTAATTTCACTTGAAATCTTCAACTAAATCTCCTAACAGTTAAATTAAGATATACGGTAAGGCTGTTGATGACAAGTAGAAAAATACCGATTGCAGTTGCGGATGGAGATGGGATCGGTCCTGAGATTATGGGCGCAGTCCGCTATGTCCTCGATGAGGCAGGTGCTAATCTCGAATACCATCCGATTGAAATCGGAGAAAAATGTTACTTGGCCGGCATGGAGATGGGGATGTCTCCTTTGACCTGGGATGTCCTTCGCAATACTAAAGCTTTGCTTAAAAGTCCTGTCACAACTCCCCAGGGGGGCGGCTATAAGAGCCTTAATGTGACGATCCGCTCTACTCTCGGGCTGTATGCCAATGTCCGCCCTAGCGCTTCTTATGCCCCCTTCGTTGAAACAAAGCACCCCAAGATGGATATTGTGATCGTCCGAGAAAATGAAGAGGATCTCTATACTGGGGTCGAGTATCGTCAAACCCCGGATCTGTGTGAGGCGATCAAGATGATCTCTTCCCCTGGCTCAGAAAAGATTATCCGTTTTGCTTTTGAATATGCCCGGTCCCATGGCAGAAAAAAGGTTAGCTGTTTCACTAAGGATAATATTCTCAAGCTCACTGACGGCCTTTTCCATAAAATTTTTGAGGAGATTGCTGCTGAATATCATGAGATTGAAACAGAGCATTGGATCATCGATATCGGCACCGCGAAATTGGCTGACAATCCAGAGGTCTTCGATGTGCTTGTCCTACCCAATCTCTACGGTGATATTCTATCAGATGTTGCCGCGCAATTGACCGGATCAGTTGGGCTTGGAGGATCGGCCAATATTGGTGAAAACGGGGCGATGTTCGAGGCGATTCATGGTTCTGCTCCAAAACGGGCCGGAACCAATTCAGCAAATCCTTCTGGCCTTTTACTTGCTGCTGTTTTGATGCTCAACCATTTAGGGGTTCACGATGTCGCGGAAAGGATCCATAATGCCTGGTTAAAAACAATTGAAGAAGGGATCCATACCTATGATATTTTTCGTGAAGGGGTCAGCAAAAAACGGGTCGGGACAAAGGAATTTGCCGATGCTGTAGCAAAATTTTTAGGCCAAAAACCACAGAAGCTCAAAGCGGTCTCCTACCACCCCACTGAGAAACTGACCGCGCTCTCTTCCAAAGCCCCTAAAAATGAAAAGAGGGTGTGTGTCGGGGTGGATGTCTACTTGTATTCTAAAATAGCCCCTAATGAGCTTGGGAAGTCCTTAGCAAAGGTGGCTGCCCCCCTAACATTAAAGTTGGTTACGAATCGGGGAGCAAAGGTTTGGCCAGAAGGGCTTCCAGAGACATTTTGTATCGATCAGTTTAGGGCCCGCTTTAGTTCAAAAAAGAGGGGTGAAGGGGTTAATCCTGAGTTGATTTTGGGAACGCTAAAGGCTCTTACTGATGAGGGTTTTGATATCGTCAAGACAGAGAATCTCTATCTTTTCGATGGAAAACCTGGCTTTTCTACCCATGAGATCTATTAGTGAATACAAAAAAACCCCCAAGTGACCTTGGAGGTTTTTGTGCTCGAAATTGTTTGAACAATTAGGCTTTTAGCACTTTTTCAATGCCATTTTTTACGTCCTTATAGGCACCTGCGACTGCATTGAAAGCAGCTCCTACTGTCGAACTATAAGCGTAGTTCACAGCATCAGATGCAGCATTCAGTGGTGCTTCTACTGTGTAGTAGTAGAGTGGACGCACTGTCATATTCAGAATAGGGTTAAGAATCCGCCCGCGAAAAAATGAGTTATCGATATTTCTCCTAATTTCTTTTTCTGCTTTTTCAAGCGTGCTAATGGCTTTTCCGATTTGTCCACGGATCGCATTTGCCTGTACGCTATTGGTATGGTTTGTAATTCTTCCTTCAATACCTTTCAGATTCTTGATCATTCCTTGAACATTGAATTGCTGTGTGACGATAAAGTCATAGTGTCCAGCAACCATTTTTGCCAAGGTTGCCATCGTCGCTTGCTTTCTAGCAGCAGGCTCAACAATGTCAGTTGATGGCCACGCTTGTTCCCAATAGGACTTACGTGGGCTTGTGTAAATCTCATAACCATCTTTCTCAATCACGTGAATTCGGTCAGCAAATCCTCTTAACCATCCGGTTCTGCTGAAGGCGTTATAAAAATCAATCCAACCAAGTCGTGTGTATTCAGTTGTCATTTGTCCAGGGATATTAGGATTTTTGAGGTTCTTAGAATACCACTCGACATCCTTTCTGTAGTCAGCATCATTAAGGAGACTATTCGCTTCCTCAAACAGCTTTGTAACTGCATCTACCTTCGCCGGATCAATATAGGGAAGGACTTCATCAGCCTTTCTAGATAAACTTTCAGCAACTGCTTTAGGAGTGCAACCAAAGGCCCCTGTTTCTAGCCCTCTCAGGTCTCGCTTAATCAGACTGACCAATTGTGTCATTGTCTCTAAAACTTCGTCAGAATCTACGCTATACCATATCCAAGAGGCGACAACATCCAATAATCCACTTTTTTCTTCTGTGATCAGGACAGTATCCGCTCCATTGGGATCTTTCATCTTTCTGATGCTAAAATTGTGCTCATAATTTGGGTCAGCAAGATGCTTATACAATTCGGCTGTGCTTACAGCATTAAGTTTTGGCATAAACGCCTCCTCTCGGTTTTATTTACAAATATAATACCATGGCAACGCGTATTTAATAAACCCTAAAAATTTTTTTAAAATATTGTGTTGCCTCTATCAAATATTTTCTCTATTATGGTCTGATTATGGACGCCGCTCCCTACTATGTACAAGTCGATGCTCTCTACTTTCAGGCCAGCGAAAATGGGGTCCATTATGCCACTAGAGGCAGGGATGTACTCCATCCAAATTTTAAATACCGCTTTGGAGGACGCGCCGCTGTGGGCATCGCTCTTCCTTGCAGCAGCTGGCAACTTTTTCTTCAATTTACCCATTATCATGGACGCAATCGAGAGAGTCGCTCAGGGGCTCAATTTTTTCCTACCTGGACTCACCCTGGGCTTGCCCCTCAAGGCTTTGTCGATGAGGTCTACAATATGTGGCGGCTCCATCTAGGACTGGCCGATCTTGCTGTCAATCGCTATTTCGCAATTTGCCAGTGTTTAGAGTTTTGGCCCTATTTTGGGGTCCGTTATGCTGAAATTCGACATAAACTGCGAATCTACTACAGCGGGGGAACCGCTTTCCCTGGTGTCACCGACTTCATCAATATGAAAAATAAATTTTGGGGTGCGGGGCCGCTCATCGGGCTTGAAGGTCTTTGGCGCTGGAACTGCTGGTTTGGCCTTTTTGCAAGGGGCGCTGGGAGTCTACCTTATGGAAAATTTTATGTTCACCAGAGCGAGGGGCTATACGATTTGCCAAACGATCTGGTTTTCTTTAATCAATATCATCAGCTTTCTTATATTCTCGAAGCTGCTTTAGGACTTGATTTTCGATTTTGTCACTTTTATGGTCGGATCGGCTGGGAGGTCTTTCTCTTTTTCGGACAAAACCAAATGGCCCGTTTCATTTCAATCGAAATTCCAGGGAAGTTTATCGCCAATCAAGGGGATCTGTCACTCCATGGGCTAGCGTTAAGTCTCGGCGTCTTTTTCTAGATGGTTCTTTAGGGCATTTAAGAAGCCGCACCCGTAGATGCCGTCGATAACTCGGTGGTCGAACGTGAGCGACACGTGCATGATATCGGCAGCTTCGAAAGCACCATCTTCTCGGACGACTACTTTTTTATCGATCGCACCCATCCCAACAATAGCCACTTCTGGATAGCGGATGATAGGGATGCCGATTTGCACGCCTGTCATGCCAAAGTTTGTCAAGGTGATGGTCCCCTCTTTGACGTCGTCTGGGCTTAATGTACCGGTACGGGCTTTTTGAGCAAAATCTCCGATGGCGACAGCGATCTCGGGCAAACTTAAATTTTGGCAGCCTCTAACAACGGGCACCATGATTCCTTGATCGACGCTCACAGCCACTCCGATATTGACAAAGTGCTTGACGACGATGGTATCTTCGCGAAGTGAGGCGTTGAGCCAAGGAAATTCTTGAAGCGCCTTGGCAATTGCTTGAGCGACGAAAGCTGTTACGCTCAGTTTGGCCCCATATTTTTTCTGAAAATTCTCTTTTTCCTGTTTGATGGTTCTGACAATCGTTGTGACGTCGACTTCTGTCACAAGGGAGGCGTGTGGAGCTGCATAGAACGAGCGGACAAGGTTGTCGGCGATGGCTTTTCGCATGCCGCTCATTTTGATATGCTCGGTCCCTTCTGCAGGTGCTGCTGAGCACGGCATTGGATTGTAATTTTCAATGTCGGTTTTCGTGACCCGCCCTCCGGCTCCTGAACCTTTCATTTTTGAGAGTTCTTCGAATGGGATGTTTTTTTCCCGGGCTAATCGGAGGACTGCTGGGGAATAATAATCTTCTGCACCAGCACTAGGGGCAGTTTCTGCTGGAGAAGAACCTTCTTTGGCAATTGTCGCTAAAACTGCTCCTACATTTAATTCTTGATCGGGTTGTGCATGGATTTTCTTTAGTACCCCTGAAACCGGTGAGGGGATCTCGCTATTGACTTTATCGGTGGCCACTTCAAGTAGTGGCTCATCTTTTTTGATGAAATCTCCTTCTTTTTTGAACCAGCTGACTACGGTTGCGCTAAGAATGCTTTCGCCGAGCTTCGGGAGTAAAATTTCAAAGTCGCTACTCATGGAGTACCTCATGGATTAAATGTTCTAGATGCTGTTTGCCAAAGGTCGGTTTTAAGGCAATTTTGGCGACGATCAACGGGATGTTTAGCTTCAAATCTTCTGGCAATTTGACGGCATCTTTTTCGGTGCAGACCAGACATTCAGCTCCTTGATCGTGTGCAAGGATAGCCAGCCGCTCGAGCTCTTCTTGGGTAAAGGGAAGATGATCGGGCTTTGTCTCTTTTAAGATGATGTCACAGCCCATGGTTTTCAGGGTATCGATGAAGCGCTCGGGGGCAGCAATTCCGCAGAAGACTCCCACTTTTTTGCTGGCAATCTCGACACTATTTTCGACGATCAGATTCATAACGGTAATCGGGGCATCGCTATACTGTCGAATCCGGGCAGTTACGCTCTCAAAATGGTCCTCATCTTTGACTCCCTTTAAGATGATCAGATCGGCTTTTGCAAGCCGTTTGGGGCTATCGCGCAAAAGGCCTCGTGGAAGGTAATGATTTTTCCCAAAAGGATCCCGAGCATCCATGACAGCGATTTCGATATCGCGATATAGCTTCCGGTGTTGCATCCCATCATCTAAAAGGATCCATTTTGCTCCAAGAGCCTGAGCGATGAGTCCCGACTGGCTACGGTTCTTGCCAACGATCACTTTGGCTTTAGGGAGCTTTTGGAAGAGCAAAAAGGGTTCATCCCCACACTCTTCTGGGGATGTGGTGGGTTTGACAATGAGTGTTTGTTTGCTTTTTCGCCGATAGCCTCTCGATAAAATCGCTATTTGTTCTTCTCCAAGCGCTGCTGCCAAATATTGGATAAACGGGGTTTTGCCTGTTCCTCCGGCGACGATATTGCCGACGCTAATGACGGGAATGCGAAGCTGAACAGAAGGGAGAACCCAATCGTAGATAAAATTGCGGGCGGCAACTGCCCCCCGGTAGCAATGGCTTAAGGCCTTTAGTAACGCTTTAGTCACCGGAGCTGCCTTTCTTCCTTCGATGATATCGATGACATGCGTTTCAATGTTCATGAAAAGAGCTTTTTCTCTACGATTTCAATGATGATGTGGATGGCTGCCATATGGGCCTCTTGGATCCGATCAGAAAAAGAAAATCCTTCGATGCACAGCTCCAGATCGGACATCCCCTTCAACTTGCCCCCCGTTTTTCCAAGGAATGAGATTACTTTGAGCCCCTTTTCACGGGCCATATTGACCGCTTCGATGAGATTCTGTGAATTGCCGCTCGTTGTAAGGGCGACAAAGATATCGCCAGGTTGACCATAGGCTTCGACTCCACGGGCAAAAACATCTTCGAACCCCAGATCGTTTGCCGTGCAAGTCAGGTGGCCTGGGCAGGAGAGGGCGATTGCAGGCAAGGCTCTTCGCTTTTGCCGAAAAACACCTGTTAGTTCTTCTGCAAAGTGCATCGCATCGCAAAGACTTCCACCATTGCCTGCGATAAGGAGCTTCCCCTTTTTTTCAAAACACTCCGCAATGAGATCCGCTGCCTTTAGAATAAATGAAATGCCCTTTGGATCACGTAGGGCTCCAATCGCCCGAATTCCGTCTTCAACTGAACTTAAAATTTGGCTTTCCATTTGGGTACAATGATAGGGATTTAAAGATATTGACTCTAGTCTAAATTTTTTTTTACACTCAAATCATGCAAAGGGAAACATTCCATATCAGAGAGCTCGACTGCGCAGAAGAATCCCACCTGCTCCAAAAAGCCTTAGAAAAAGAATCGGGCATTAAACGACTCGATTTCGATGTGCTCAATAGGCAGATGATTGTCACTTATGATGCAACGGTCACCGATTCTGAAAAAATTCTAAACATGATCCGCTCTACGGGTATGACCCCCTCTCTATCGTTACAAAAAGAGAAAAAATGGGGCCGCTTCATACTCTGTCTTTGCAGTGGTTTTTTTCTTCTCTGTGGTCTGATTTTTCACCATCGGATTTTTTATCTGCTTGCAATCGTCTCAGGAGGATGGTACGTCGCACCAAGAGCCTGGGCCAGTGCTAAACATCTTTCTTTCGATATGAATCTGCTGATGGCGATCGCGGTGTTCGGAGCAATTGCAATCGGTCAATCATCTGAAGGGGCAACAGTCACATTTCTCTTTTCAGTGGCTCTGATGCTCGAAAGTTGGAGTGTTGAACGGGCTCGCCGCGCGATCAGCAAACTCCTCGATTTGTCGCCGACACTCGCCCGTGTGATGGAGGAGGGAGGGGTCATCGAAAAAAAGGTCGAAGATGTGGCCATCGGCGATCGGATCCTTGTGCGTCCAGGAGAAAAAATCCCGGTTGATGGGACCGTACTCTCCGGGAGTTCTTCGGTCAATCAGGCTCCGATTACAGGAGAAGCAGTCCCCAGCATCAAACAACCCGGAGACCCGGTTTTTGCTGGGACGATCAACGATGAAGGGGCTTTAGAAATCAAAGTGACACGAGAGGCCAACGACACAACGCTGTCTCGAATCATTCAGATGGTTCAAGAGGCTCGAACCAAAAGGGCAAAATCGGAGCAGTGGGTCGATCAATTTTCCAAAATCTATACCCCCTGCATGTTATTGCTCGCTTTGGGATTAGCCATCATCCCCCCCCTTTTTGCAAAGGGGGACTGGCTCGAATGGATCTATCAAGGACTTGTTATGCTCGTGATCGCCTGTCCTTGTGCACTTGTCATTTCTACTCCGGTGAGCATTGTTTCGGCTCTGACGGCGGCAGCCCGCACAGGGGTACTCATCAAGGGGGGAATATTTTTAGAGGTCATGGGGAAAATCGAAGCGATTGCCTTCGATAAAACGGGAACGGTGACGCTAGGGAGACCGAAGTTGCAGAGGATTGTCCCATTTTCTGGGCACAATGAAAAAGAGCTGCTCGAAATTGCGGTGCAACTTGAGATGGGCAGCGAGCATCCCCTCGCTCGGGCAATTATTGAGAAAGCTGCACTAGAAAAACTGCCGATGATGCCTGCTGAAAATTTCCAGGCGTTTAAAGGACTTGGAGCCGAAGGGACGATCAACAGGAAGCGTTACTGGATAGGCAGTCACCGGTTTATGCATGAGCAAGGACGGCAAGAGAGCAATGAGGCGCATGCCAAAGCACTTGAACTCGAAGATGCTGGCCATTCGGTAGTGGCAATTGGCGATTTCACCCATATCTGTGGGCTGATGAGTTTTGCCGATGAGTCTCGCCCCAACATCAGTGAGACCATCATGGCGATCAAAGAACTGGGGATTAAAAAAGTGGTGATGCTCACCGGGGATAATCAAAAAACGGCTGCGTCTTTAGCTGATCAAGTCGGAATCGAAGATTTTTTCGCCGAACTTCTTCCTGAAAATAAGGTTGAAGAAATTGAAAAACTGAAAAAACAGCACACTACTGTAGCGATGGTAGGAGATGGGGTGAACGATGCTCCAGCTTTGGCTGCCAGTTCTTGCGCAATAGCGATGGGAGCAATAGGAAGCGATGCCGCTTTTGAGACGGCCGATATCGTTCTGATGAAAGACGATTTGGGAAAAATCCCTTGGCTCATTCGCCATGCTAGAAGAGCACTGGCGATCGTCAAACAAAACATCACGTTTGCTCTAGGAGTCAAAGCGATCTTCATCATTCTGGCCGGTTTTGAATTGGCGACGCTATGGATGGCGATCGCGGCAGATACGGGCGCGTCTTTGCTCGTTGTGTTTAATGGATTGAGGTTATTGTCATGGAAATCCACGGAAAATTAGTCGATATCCACCAAAAGGTGATCTTTCCTGCCACTATCACAGTGGAAAAAGGGATCATCGTCAAAATCGAGCGTAATAGCCACCGAGGGCGTGGCTTTATTCTGCCCGGATTTGTCGACGCCCATATCCAGATCGAAAGCACCCTGCTACCACCCAGTGAATTTGCCCGATTGGCTGTCCGCCACGGCACAGTCGCAACTGTCGGGCCTGCTGAAGTGATGCAAAAAGTGCTTGGAGAAGAAGGGATCGAATTCATGCGCCTGAATGCGAGCATGGTTCCGCTCAAATTCTATTTTAATTCTTCAACGATTGATTGCAGCTCGACTACTTTGACCGAGGCGCGTAAGAAAAAGGGGGAAGGAAAGAAAATTGGGATAAAAAATTTAAACGTTCACTACCCCCTTTTACAAGAAAGCCCCGATCAATGCATGTTTTGCACAGATCACCTCCATCCAGATAACTTGTTGCTTGGCCACATCAACCTTCTCGTCAGAAGAGCCATCCAAAAAGGGATGGATCTTTTTGAGGCACTAAAATGCGCTTCGAAAAATCCGATAGATCACTATGAACTTGACGTCGGATTATTGAGAGAGGGCGATCCTGCAGATTTTATCGTCGTCGAAGACATGAATGCTTTTCGAGTGCTCGAGACCTATATCGATGGAGAATGCGTCTTTCGCAATGGCCCCCTCTTTCATCATCTAGACGTCCATCCAATTAACAAAAAGCCGCAAATACGGATGATAGATACGATCCACTTAAAATATGGGGCTATCGCCTCATCCTTCATCGCCTTTGGCGCCTTAGATACAGATCGGAAACGGGCAATCCAGGCAGTCATGGATCATAAAGGAGGACTTGCACTTTCCTATCAGGGAAAAACTGCGATTCTCCCTCTTCCCATCGCAGGTTTGATGTCGACTCTTGAGGGAGAAGAAGTGGCCCGCCTTTATGGCGATCTAGATCAACTTGCGAAAAGTTTTGGCCTTAATCACTCCTTGGCCTTATTATTGAGCGAGTCTTATGTTTAAATTAACCGAACAAAATCGAAAATGGTGGGTGCTGATTGCTATGACAAGCTGCATTTCGATGATTTTTATCGACATCACCGTACTGCCTGTCACCTTACCCACTTTGGAGAGAACCCTCCACATGACCCCAATTGGGTTGCAGTGGATCATCAACGCCTATACTCTGGCCTTGACCGTTTTTGTGATGGCTGCTGGCCGCTTTGGCGATCGATATGGGCATCGGAGAATCTTCTGTTGGGGATTGTTGCTTTTCTCTATTGGCTCTACCCTCTGCGGTGCCAGCTATTCCGAATGGTGGTTTATTTCCTCTCGAACAATTCAAGGGATAGGCGCCGCGATGCTCGTTCCGACCTCCTCGGCCCTATTATTTAACTGTTTTCCTGCTCATCAACGGGGACGTGCACTTGGTCTTTACGTGAGCATCGGATCGGTCTTTCTCTCCTTAGGGCCTGTCGTCGGAGGACTTTTCACCCAATATTTGAGTTGGCGTTATGTTTTTTGGATCAACATCCCAATCGCTATCATCGGCCTTATTCTCACCCTCTGGGTCGTCCCGAAACGAGAAGGACACCGCTGCCCATTCGACCTTTTAGGCTTTCTCACATCAAGTCTCGGCATAACCTCGATTGTCATTGGCATCATGGAAGCAAAAGAATGGGGATGGCTTTCTCCGCTTACCATAGGACTAGTTGGCTTCGGCATAGTCCTCATTTTTCTCTTGCTCCTAATCGATAGACAAGTCCACGACCCATACATCGACCTCTCCCTTTTCAAAGACCGAAATTTCACAGGTGCGATCAGTACCGTTTTTATCACCCAATTTTTCCTCATGGTGACCGTCTTTTGGGCCGTCTATTTCCAAACGGTTCTCGAATTTTCTCCAGCAAAAGCGGGCCTGATTAGCTTGATCAGCAACTTGCCCGTTATTTTTGCTGCGCCGCTTGGAGGACATTTGCTCGATCGGCATGGGCCCCGACTGCCCATCTCGATCGGCTTCACACTCATTATCTTTGGGCTCTTTTGGTTCCTCCATAACCTTGACAGTCGAAATGTGGGAATCATTCTAACTGCAGTCGTCCCTTTTGGCTGTGGAGTACCGCTCATCTTCACACCAAGTTTTACAACAGCACTTGGAGAAGTAGCGCCTCAAAAACGGGGACTGGCATCGGGGACGGCAACCATGCTGCGCCAACTCGGCGCGACCCTTGGGCTGGCGATCATGGGCTCTTTATTTCTGACGATCGAAAATGGGCAGTTTTCTCAAGACCTCCAAAGGCATACTTCTACAGCGACTATCAATCCCAACCAGTTTCAAGGGCTCTTAGCAAAGACACCCCAAGCCATCGCCGCCCTGCAGAAATTGCCAACCCAAGCACAAGGTTACGTCAACCAAATCGCCATCAGTTCCAACCTAAAAGGTTACTGGGCCATTACAACCTTCGCTTTAGTTTCAGCTATGATTGGATTATGCGTCGCCCTCTGGCTTATAAAGAAGAAAACGAGGCCGGACATTGAAATGTGAGAACCTCTTTTGTCGTCGGATGCTCCAAAATGAGCCGATGATGATGAAGAGCGATCTGCGGGCGATCTTCGGTGCTCCCATATTTCCGATCCCCAGAAATCGGATGCCCGATCGCCGCAAATTGGGCGCGGATCTGATGATAGCGACCCGTTTCCAGTTCAATTTCCACTAAAGAATGGGTCGCAGAAATTTTCAAACGATGAAACCGCAAGATTGCCTGTTTGCCGTTGGGATCGACATAGGCTTTGAAATCGCCATGGATGAGCAGATGCTCTAGCGTCCCCTCTTCCTGAACATGCCCCTCGACGATCGCCAAATAAGTCTTGCGGAGCTTCCTCTGTCGCATTGCTTCATTTAGACGACTGAGCGCTTTGCTAGTCCTTGCAAAAAGGACAAGCCCACTCGCCGGCCGGTCAAGCCGATGAACCGGCTCGAGAAACACATTTCCAGGTTTGCCAAAATGGTCTTTTACCCAAACGCGGGCAGCCTCATGGAAATCGGGCTGCGTCGCCACATTCCCTGGCTTATTGAGAATCAGAAGATGGTTATCGCAAAAGATCGGTTTCAAGCGGATACCCCAGTTTTCTTTGTCGCAACACCTCATAGAGAAGCAGCGTCGTCGCAGTAGCCACATTGAGCGAATCGGCCACCCCCTTCATCGGAATCGAAACCTGAACATCAGAGGCTTTTAACCAGATGTCTGTCAAACCAAGCTGCTCCGTGCCCACTACAATCGCCACCGGTCCACGCAAATCGGCCTCCGTATAGTCAATCTTAGCGGCTGGCGAAGTGGCAACAATCTGAATTTTATGCGCCTGCAACCAAGTGAAAACTTCCGCCCCTTCGGCTTCAATGACAGGCAGGGTAAATAACGTCCCAACACTGGCTCGAACCACATTTGGATTGTAAATATCGGTGCACCGGTCGCATACAATGACCGCATCTGCTCCCACACCATCGGCTGAGCGCATAATCGACCCCAAATTGCCCGGTTTTTCAATCCCCTCAGCAATCACCAGCAGCGGATTGGGGCCCATCTTAAAAGCCCCCAGAGAAAAGCGCATCTGCACTCCAATTCCGAGCAATCCATCAGGCCGATCGCGATAGGAAAGCTTTTCAAATACAGAAGGGGCGCACTCTAAAACCTCCGCCCCAGATGATTCGATGTTATCGATCAGCACGTCCTCATTTTCTCCCAAAAAAGCCTCTGGGCAAATGAAGAGCTTGCGGATGACTACCCCCCCTTCAAAGGCCCGTTTGAGCTCCCGATAGCCCTCAATCAAAAAAAGCCCGGTCTCATCCCGCTCGCGCCGATTTTGAAGTTTGATAGCCTCTTTGATCTGCGGATTTTGTGTGCTCGTAATCCTCAACATCCCTTCCACCTCGCGTAACTTCCCGTCGGCACATCCCGTCCCTTTTGGGCTGTCAAAACTAGTTCGCCCACTTCCGCTTTGCCAGGCAGGATCTCCTCAAACAAATGACCCATCACCATCGGCGTCATCCCATTTGTGTGATTCGAACAGGCTAAAAACAGCGGCTTATCGCTCAAAAGCTGTCTACAAATTTGCAATAGAGGCCCAATATCCCGCTCAATCTTAAACACCTCACCCTGAGCGCCCCTGCCAAAACTAGGAGGATCGAGCAAAATCCCATCGTATTTTCGTCCTCTGCGAATTTCCCTTTGCAAAAACTTGATCGCATCATCGACAATCCATCGAATCGGCTTGTCCTCAAGCCCATTGATCGCCGCATTTTCACGTGCCCACTTGACCATCCCCTGAGACGCATCGACATGACATACCTGGGCTCCAGCCCGAGCAAACGCCATCGTCGCCCCACCCGAATAGGCAAATAAATTGAGAACCGACGCCCCCTCACTGACAAGGTCAGCGGCCCAGCTCCACAAAAATGCATGCTCTGGGAAAATCCCCAAATGACCAAAATCGGTCGGCTCGATCTTAAACTTCAGCCCATCGTGCTCCACAACCCACGAGCTTGGCAGGCGCCCCTCCCACCCCTTCCCTTCCACCCGAGAAAAGTGGGCATCGGCATCATCCCAATTCGACAAAGTCGGCTGCCATAGTGCCTGACTACACGGCCGCACGATCGTATGCTTGCCAAAGCGCTCAAATTTTTTTTGATTACCGGAATCGATTAGAAAATAATTCATCCGACCATTATACTTTTTTTCCTCATTTGAAGATAGGAGGAGAAAACATGCAAGTAGACAAAGCTGGCCCTTCGCCCCTTAGCAGCAGCGCCATGAATGAAATTGCTAGACCCTCAGCCTCCGCGCCCTATCAAAGTTCGCTCACCAGCTTAGATCGGACCTCTTTGAAGCCAGCCTCCCCACTCCAAGTTTTTTTTGAAGATCTGTGTGGATTTACACTGAATTTCTTCTTTTGGCCAATTCATGGCTCGTTGATCATTAGCCACCAAATCCTCTTGATCTTTATGCTTCCCCTTGTGTTTCCCTTCCTCATCCTCGAGGCAGTGACACGAGTCTTTCTTACTATTTTTAGCATTTGCAAATGCCCAAGGCCCGAAGCCATCTTTGGCCCCACCTTCAACCCACAGGGCCCCTCCGACACAGAAACAGAACACCTCAAACCCTACCTACGCCCAAGGGCAGCTATATCGGAAAAACAGCAATTGCAACTTCTGCATCTGCTTAACACCTATTTCGAATTCGCCCAAAGGTATACGGTAGAGGAAAATGGAAAAGAAAATCGTCATTTCAATGCGCTGATTAAGATAGATATCGATGGAGTGTCTCAGCTCTTTCAACACTCACCTTGGCGCAACAGAGATCTCACCTCCTATATTGACTTCATTGTCAATAACGCCAGGCCAACGAGTGCCCTCCGATTCACATTCATCGGGCTCGACTATTCCTATTTTATCGGCATGCTCAAGATGAAAGTGAAAACAGATGTCGTCAAATTTCAGCTGAAAGACCAGCAACTCCAGTTGCAAGAGCAGGAATCTGGTAAACCAAAATCCCGTTTCGCAGCCTTCAAGTCCTATATTTTCAATCTTCTCTCCAGATACATTCTCAGAGAGCAGATTTATGATCTACAGCAAGAAAATGACCAGCGAACACTCGATTTTTCCCTTTGGCCTGGAACGACTCGCCGTCACTGCGCCGATCTCATCAACAACAGCTTAAAAGGGGCGCACCTGAGCGAGTATCACATCTCACTCCTCGACATCGAAAATATCATCCGAACGTAGGTTAAATCAAATCAAGGAGAAGCTTCAGCTCCAGGATTGCCCGCTCGCAAGCTTCGTGCATGATCGAAGCTCGATCGCCTGTAAATGTGCATTCGATGACATGTGGCTTTTTCCCCCGGGCGCCAAGAGCAATGAAGACTGTACCGACCGGCTTTTCTTTTGTTCCGCCGGAAGGGCCTGCGATACCCGTTACAGCAATCCCATAATCGGCATCGGTGATTTTCATAAGGCCTAAGAGCATCTCATCTGCTGCTGCCCGACTCACCGAACCCGAACCCGAGATCGTGAGGGGAGAGACCTTAAGTAGCGATTTCTTAAGAGCATTCGAATAGGTCACGAGTGAGCCGAGAAAATACTTGGAGGCATCTGGGATAGCGGTAAACTTGGCTGCGAGGAGCCCTCCGGTGCACGACTCTGCCAGAGCAAGCGTTTTTTCCTCTTTAATCAGATGGTGATGGATTTTTTCGATCGGCGACATACAGATTCCTTGCCTTTAAGGCTGGATGGTTATTGATCCAGGTGAAACACCGCTTACCCAAACGGATCGGCTGATTCCTCACTTTGCCCTGAACGACGAAAGGGGTCGCCACTGTGTTATTGCGGACCCAAACGGCCAAGTTCTGGAAAAGCTCAGTATTGGGAAAATTCGGATTCTTTTCTACTTTTCCGATGGCATTAGTTTCGGGATCCAAGAAAAGCTGCGGGTAAGAAAACTGAATCCCCCAGGTGACACTTTCAGCGCCCATGACACCCGAGTGAAACGTATCGGTATAGATGAAATGGTGTCTCTGCAGCTGTACAACCGGCCTTTTGGCCTTAATCAAATAATGGTCCTTGCCGACAGGGAGGGCATACAGCACATCGGTAGTAAGCGTGAAAATCGCCGAAAAGTAGGGGCGCAAGGGGGCTTCATCGATGAGTTTACCGGTTTTGATTCCGTTAACGTATTCCGAATAAACTTTCAAAAAGTCAGCCTTTAAGATTTCGGCCGATTCTTTGCTCACTTTGCGACTCACATCGAAGATGCTAAACTCCCCCAAAACAGCTAACAACTCCCGCATCTCCTCGGCATCGATCAAAATCGGAAGCTTGCGCGATTTCGATACCTGCATCCCCAGAGTTGCTGTGGAAATTTCAATGGGCATTCTTATCTCTTTTACCGAATAATACGAGATAAGCAATTCCACAGAAGATCGCGCTGTCGGCAATATTGAAAATTGGATAAGAATACTTGTAGAAAATGAAATAGAACATATCGATCACATGGCCGTAGAGAAAGTAGTCCAGGATATTCCCGATGGCCCCAGCACCAATCATGAAAAGAGGAATGCGCAGATAGTTGGCTGGCTTAAAGAAAAGGAGATAGCCGAGCATTGCACCGGTGACCACAATCCGGACAATGAGCAAAGGAATTTGGAAATTAGCTAGCAACCCCCATGCAGTGCCGGTGTTGGTCATATGGACGATCGAAAACTTGAGCAGCGTGGTATTCAGAACTCCGATGCCCCCATAGGGAAACCCCAAGTAAGGTTGAATCAGAGGCAAATGATTAACGACCCAATATTTCGAGAGAAAATCGAGCAATAGAATCGAGAAAAAAATAGCAGCTTCACGAAAAGAGACTGTAAACTTAAAACTCGACGATTTGGCCTTTCTCAAATTTCTCCTGTGCTGCCACGGTCATCGTCGCATAAGGAATCGCTTCGAGCCGTTTAATAGGGATTTCATCCCCTGACAAATCACAGATACCATAAGTCCCCTCATCAATTTTTTCAAGGGCCCGATCGATCTGGCGGAGCACTTTGATCTCCTGATCGGTAAGAGTTAAACTGACAGAGCGGTCAAAATCATCTGTTCCCCCATCAGCTTGATGTTGCGAATATCCTGAGGATTGCACATCACTTTTGACTTCATTGCTCACTTCTTGAACCATTTTGGTCATTTCCGTACGCAGTTTTTCGAGTCGTTTCTTAAACATCTCAATTTCAGATTTCTTCAGAGGCATTAGCCGGCTCCTCAATATTTTCTAAGGCGATTTTAAGTTCATCCACATCTTTGAATCGTCGATAAACGCAGGCAAAGCGAATATAGGCAACCGTATCGAGGTGACGCAAATGTTTCATTGCGATTTCCCCAAGCTCAGTAGCCTCAATTTCCCTCACTCCACGTTCAATCAGTTCCGCAGTAATTTTCGAGACAATTTCTCGGATCTGTTGTCGACTAATGCGCGTATGAAGACAGGCTAAATCGAGCCCCTTAAACAGCTTTTCCTGATTAAAATCTTCATAGCTTCCATCTCTTTTATGAACCTGAACCGTCAGATCTACCGTCTCAAAAGTCGTGAAACGGCGCAAACACTGAAGACACTCGCGGCGACGGCGAATGGCATTAGTCTGCTCCGCATTACGCGAATCAGTCACCTTCGATTCCTCATGATTGCAAAATGGACAACGCATACTTTTTCTTCTAATCCCTAATTGAATTTTTTAAAATAAAAAATTCATTTTCTGAGAAGGAGTCAGAGGAGGTGGGGTTCCTTTATTTGGCCGGCTCGGGCAGCGTTTACCTCGCTTCGAATCCACCCCAAACGATCCACCGGATCGTTT
Source organism: Verrucomicrobiota bacterium (assembly GCA_018239985.1). Lineage (GTDB taxonomy): Bacteria > Chlamydiota > Chlamydiia > Chlamydiales > Rhabdochlamydiaceae > Sacchariniichlamydia. Next base: position 23,083 of record JAFEGK010000014.1, read on the forward strand.
GTCCTATAATTACGGAGGAGGTGGGATTCGAACCCACGAAACGCTTTCACGTTTACACGCTTTCCAAGCGTGCTCCATCGGCCACTCGGACACTCCTCCAAAAGTATTATAGAAACATAATGTCCGCTGTAGTATCCTTGATCCATGATTAAAAAGCTCCTTTTTTTATTCTTATTTCCCCTTTTTGCTTTTGCTGAGCCAGAAAAACCAACCGTCTTAGTGACTATCGCCCCTTATGCCTATTTCGCTGAACGGATCGCTGGCACCACCGTTCATATTCAGACACTTGTCCCCCCAGAAAGCAATGTCCACATCTATGAACCGAGCCCCAAACTGGTCCAAACAAGCGGATCTGCTCAAGTCTGGTTCCGGATTCAAGAACCCTTTGAGCAAAAAATCGTCAAAGCATTCCAAGAACGGAATAAAAAGATGCGGATTGTCAATTTGCAAGAGGCAGTGGAGCTTATTGATGAGGACAATCTGATTCGATCCTCGTGTGGCCATTATCATGGTGGCAAAGACCTTCACACCTGGGTTAGTCCCCGGATTGCGCTGCAACAATCTCAAGCGATCGCCAATACGCTGATCGAACTCTTCCCCGAGCATAAAGATTTTTATCAACGGAACTTTGATTCTTTATCTGCCGATCTGAAAGAGCTCGATCAAGAGGTAACTTCCATCCTTGGACCCTTCAAGGGAGAGGCAATCCTCATTTCCCACCCCTCTTTGGGATATTTCTGCCGCGATTACGGTCTGTTACAGCTGTCGGTAGAATGTGAAGGAAAAGATCCACGTCCAAAAGATGTTGAGCAAATCATGGCGATGGCAAAAGTTTATCACATCCGCAGCGTCCTAATCCAAACAGGGTTTAACAATCAGGGAGCCCAATACTTCGCCGCAAAACTAAATTTGCACACCTACCGTATCGACCCATATGCTAAAGATTATTTGAGTAACATTCGCAAAATAGCAGAGGTTATTGCCCAATGACCATTGCAGTTCAAGATCTCAGTTTCAGTTATGACAAAAAAACTCCTGTACTTGAGGAGATCGAATTTCGAATCGAAAATGGACAGTTTATCGGCGTATTTGGCCCAAATGGAGGGGGGAAAACTACTCTGCTCATGCTCTTATTGGGGTTACTCAATCCAACAAAGGGAAAGCTGATTGCACAAGGCAGGATCGGCTATGTCCCCCAAGTACGTCGCTTTGATAGGCAATTTCCCATTTCTGTTTTAGAAGTCGTTTTACAAGGATGCTTGGCCGATTATCGAGGATGGGGAAATTTTTCCGCAGAAGCTAAAAAGAGGGCCTTTGAAGCACTTGAAAAAGTGGGCCTTGCCGATAAAGCGCGCGCCCCTTTCGGCACCCTTTCGGGCGGGCAAATTCAGCGCACTCTGATAGCCAGAGCGCTCGCTTCTAATCCTGAGATTCTGCTGCTCGATGAGGCTACAGTGGGGATCGACCCAGAAGCGCTAAGTGAAATTTTCAAATTCTTAATTAGCCTAAAAGGAGAGCTCACCGTTCTGATGGTCACCCATGAACTCCAAGTGATCGGCAGAGAAATGGATCAACTTTTCTGCATCGATCGGACACTGACCCTCTATTCACCTGAGCAAATCTGCCAACATTTTGCACTTGGCCTTTACCACCCCAAATTGATGCAAGGGAAGAAAAATGATTGAAGCACTCTTAACCCACAGCTTTCTTTATATGGCCATCCTTGCCGGCATCGCAGGTTCCGTCACCGGCGGTATCATGGGTTCGTTTGTCGTCGTCAAAAGAATAGTCTTTATTAGTGGTAGCATAGCCCACTCAATCTTGGGCGGAATGGGCCTGTTTCTGTGGATTCACAGGACGTTTGACATCGCCTGGATTACCCCATTCCAGGGAGCGATTGTCGCAGCGATTCTCTCGGCCCTTTTGATAGGATGGATTCACCTCGAGTATCAGCAGCGTGAGGACACCGTAATCGCTGCTCTATGGTCCACAGGAATGTCGATAGGAGTTATCTTCATTGCTCTTACGCCAGGCTATAACGTGGAGCTAATGCATTATCTTTTTGGTAATATCTTATGGGTCACTAAGAGCGATGTTTTCACCTTGATTGCGCTTGACATGATCGTCATCGCGATTGTCGCCCTCTTTAGACACCAATTTTTAGCCATCTGCTTCGATGAGCAACAAGCCAAACTCCAGAAAGTACCAGTAAAGTTCTTCTACCTACTCCTTCTGTGCCTGGTGGCGATTTCTGTCGTATTATTGATTCAAGTGGTCGGCGCGATTTTAGTGATCGCTATGCTAGCGATTCCAGCAGCGATCGCAGCCAATTTAACACGAAAATTCACCTCTATGATGATTCTAGCAGTGATCATCGGCTCCCTTTTCTCGATTTTTGGGACAGCCGTAGCCTACCAATTGAACTGGCCCCCGGGGGCAACCATCGCTTTGGTCGCCACCCTCTTCTATCTGATAAGCTTTAGACTTCGGCTTCGCTCTCTTAAAGTCCAGTAAGTCTTGCCCACCATCCTTTCAACCCACGCTTCTTTTTTGAAACGCGTTTAGTTTTTCGGCTGTGTGACTTTCTACGATGTGATTTTGTTGTCATGTTGTCCTCCAACAGTTTAATCTTGCTTTTCTTTAGACGTACTATGCCGTCGCAAAAACTCTTGCCACTTACTTACATCTTGTTTAGGTGGCTGCTTTTCGGCCCGCTCCTTTTTCTTCGATACCTTCGCCTTCTCAGTCTCTTTTTTCTTTTTCATTGAGACCCCTTAAGAGAAAAATCGTTCTCTAAGGAACTTCTTATATTCCTCTTCCTTTGTACGCGGTTTTTGCTTCCGATGAGCTTTAATAGTGACTTTTGAGTTTTTTTTACGTTTATGTGATGACCATGTGCCACGCATAATAACCCCTATTTTTTATTACTATAATTTCATACTATAACTATGTAATTATCTAAACAATTAAATTAATTACATGTAAATACAAATTACTTATAATTAATTTTTTCTGCATTTTTGCACCTTTCCATTTCAAACTGCTTGACACTTCATCCCTTTTCCTTTATGATTCTGCCTTTGACAAAGAAATATCGGAATTTCTATTGGAGGTCATATGTACGCAATTATTGAGACCGGTGGTAAACAGTACCGTGTAGAAAAAGGGGATGTCATTGACATCGAGTTACTTGACGTTGAAGGAGATAAAATCGAGTTCAAAAACGTGCTATTCCTGAATAATGGCTCTGCACCAAAAGTGGGGCTTCCCCATGTATCTGGATGTGTGGTAACTGGCGAGCTTCTCCAAGAAGTACGCGGACCTAAGGTCGTCAACTTCAAATACAAAAAACGGCACAATTACCGTCGGAAAGTGGGTCACAGACAGAATTTTCTACGAGTAAAAATCACAGGAATACAGGGATAGGGACATGGCACATAAGAAAGGACAGGGATCTTCCCGTAACGGACGTGATTCCCATTCTAAAAGGCTAGGAGTCAAAGTGACTCATGGCGAGCAAGTCACAATTGGCAGCATTTTGGTTCGTCAACGTGGAACGAAATGGAAACCTGCAAAGAACGTCGGCATCGGCAGAGATGATACCCTCTTCTCACTGATCGACGGGGTCGTTTCCTATCGCAAAACTGACAGAACCTACGTTTCTGTGCTGCCCTCTGCTTAAAGCAAGGAGCCCCTATGTTTGTTGATCGTATTAAAGTTAAACTGATCGCAGGCAAAGGGGGCAATGGCATTGTCGCTTGGCGGCGCGAAAGCTGCTTGCCCAAGGGAGGCCCCTATGGCGGTAATGGAGGGCGCGGCGGCGCGATTGTCCTCGAGGCCGACCATGATCTCCACTCCTTAGATGTTTTCACTCGAAGGCGGATCCTTCGCGCCCAAAATGGCCAAGCGGGCGGCCTCAACCTCATGCAAGGGGGTAAAGGGGAGTCGCTAGTGGTCAAAGTCCCGTGTGGCACCCTCGTTAAAGACGCCGAAACCGGCGAAGTCCTTTTCGATTTAACCCCAGAAACCCCCAAATGGACCGCGTGTCTGGGAGGACGGGGTGGCCGGGGAAATGCCTCATTTAAATCTTCCACCAACCGAGCACCTAATACATGCACCCTTGGCTCCGAGGGAGAGGAAAAAGAGGTCGAACTCGAACTCAAAATGATCGCCGATGTGGGGCTCATTGGGATGCCCAATGCTGGCAAATCGAGCTTAATGTCCAAAATGACCCACGCTCAGGTTAAAATTGGCGCCTACCCCTTCACTACGCTCTCCCCTAACTTGAGCTTCGTCCAGTTCGAAGATTATAGCCGCATCCTGGTCGCTGACATCCCTGGAATCATCGAAAATGCCCATCTGAACAAGGGACTCGGCATCTCCTTCCTGAAACATATCGAAAGAACATCAACCCTCGTTATGGTCCTCGACATCGCCCCCGATGACGAAGAGCACGACCCGTTCCAAGACTACGAAATCCTCCGCAAAGAACTCGGCGCCTATAACCCCGAGATGCTTGACAAGCCTATGCTAGTGGTCCTCAATAAAGTCGACAAAGATGGGGCTGCCGAGAAGATCGCATCGTTCAAAGAACGGTATCCCTTTGATCCTTCTACCCTTTTCGAAGTCTCTGCTAAAGAAGAGAAAGGCTTAAAAGAGCTCCTCAGCGCCCTCCACAAGAAAATTAATGGCTAAGAAAAAACCTCAATCGAAGCAATTCCAGATCTTTCTTCTGGGACTTGTCATCGGTGCAGCTCTCACTTGGATCCCCCTTGATCGAGAATTCTCACCCGCTCAGTTCACTGCCTCGATCTTCACTGAGCAGTTTCCAACTACCACGCCAGTCATCAAAAGGGACGGCTACACCCTCGCCTATAATGGTCAAACGCGCAACGCCCACTGGGTCTATCACAAACTGACTCAAGAGAACCTCACTCAAAAATTATCCCGCGATGACTGTGAATTTAAAGAAGATCCCGATTTGCCAGAGCATATCCGTGCGACAAAAATCGACTTCGCTCAAAGCGGTTTTGATCGTGGCCATCTTTGCCCCGCAGCTGATTGCCCAACACCAAGGGCGCTCGAACATTCTTTTTTTCTCTCTAACATCTCGCCTCAAGATCCCGCTTTTAACCGGGGCTATTGGAGAATAGCAGAAAAACATGTCCGCGATCTGACAAACCACTACAAAGCAGTCCATGTCTTCACTGGCCCTCTCTACTTATCCTCAAAGGGCCGTGATGGAAAAACCTATGTGAAATATGAAGTGATCGGCCCCCAACATGTGGCCGTACCGACCCATTTTTTCATGCTCATTTTTGTAGAATCTTCGGCTGACAAACTCCTATCAAAGGGCTACATTTTCCCCAACAAAGCAATCGACGCTAAAACTCCCCTCAAGAAATTTTCGGCCTCAGTCGAAGAGATAGAAAGCGCTTCCGGGGTGCTATTTACAAAGATCGCCACCATCGAAATGGGCCATTTTTAGAGGCTGTCTTCAAATTCTTGTTTCGTCGATTTGAAGACACCCTCTTAGGACATAACGGTTTGCCTCTGCTCACCGTTTTTTGAAGTGAATCGAATCCAATATTTTTTTCAGAGTGCCATCATCATCTTCATCGTAGATGTCACCGATGATTTCTTCAAAAATCGACTCCATGGTCACTATTCCAGACTTTATCAGCCCATTGTATACAATAGCCATATGGGCCCTTCTTTCTTGCATAATTTGTAATGCCGAAAGAATGGATGTAGTAGATGACAGCTTCAATGCAGGTCTTAAAATGGAAATCCAATCATTCTGATTTTTAATTTTAAATGCCATAAATTCTTTTGCGTTGATCATTCCAATGACATCATTGTTTTGAACAACTGGCAGCCTTGTATGCCCTGAGGATATGATGATGGACTCAACTTGCTGGATCGTGTGACTACTGTCAACGTAGACAACTTCTTTCCATAAAAGCATGATTTCTTTAATTGTCGTTTTTTCCACCCTCAATAGGTTTATGACGTATTGTTTGTTTACAGGGGATAAGATCTCTATTTCAGATGCTATTTCGCTTTGAGTTAATTCCTCTGCAGCAGTGTGTTTTTTAGGGAAAAGATCAACGATTTTTTTAGTGCTCCATTCAAACGCAGAAACAATGGGGTCAAGCATTTGGCTGATCGCATATAGCCACGGAGCTGATCTAAGGGCCAAAAATAGGGGTCTTCTAAGGGCAACTGTTTTAGGGACTAATTCACCAACAAGGACGCTGATATAAGTTAATGGGACAACAACAACGGCTATGGACAAGACTTGGGCCAAGGTTCCGCTGACTCCAAACTTAGAAATGAACCATGGGAGAATTTTTTCTTCTGCCCCAGCACCCCCGACAGCTGCCGCCAGTGCTCCAACAAATGTAATTCCAATCTGAATCACTGAAAGAGTCCGTTCCGGCCTTTCACGCATCAAAAGAAGCAGCTGAGCCTGCTTCTGTCCCTTTTTTGCAAGCTCTTTTAGCGAGAGTCTACTGACTGCTATAAAAGCCGTTTCCGATCCTGCTAGAATCGCATTAAACATAAGACAGATGACGATAACAATGACTTCTAACATGGCCTACCAAATCTGGTTATATACATTTTAGTGCAAAAAGAACATAGTGTTATGAAAAATGCTACTTTGTTCGTTGATCAGACAACCAGAAAAACTCGATTGGGATGAGCGGCACGAAGTCGAGCTCCGTCTCGATCTCTTTTCTCACATCGATCTCGAATCGATTCAGCAGTTGCTTCAAAAATCGACACGTCCAGTCGTCCTCACCTTGCGCAAGGCGGCTCATGGGGGAAAATTTCAGGGGACCGAATCCCAGCGAGAAGCGCTCATCGAAAGACTTCTCTCTCTAGAGCCCCCCTTCTTTGATCTTGAAGTCGACATGCGGCCCGAATTTCTCCAGAAAGTCTTAGAGAAGTATCCGAAAACTAACTTCATCCTCTCCTATCACAACTTCAATGAGAATCCCAAAGAGCACCGTTATATCGAAAAGCACACACCATTCACCTACAAAATCGCGACGATGGTCCATTCGACAAATGAAGCGCTTCGGATGCTACTCTTTAGCAAAAACCATCCGAATGTGAGCGTCATTTGCATGGGAGAGCTAGGGGAATTTGCCCGCGTGCTCGGCCCCATCGTCGGCAACCGGGTCAATTACGCTTGTGCAAGTACTGAGGAAATCACTGCCCCTGGACAGCTGACGATTTCCGATATGCTCGATATTTACAATTACGGCGCTCTGAATGAACAGACGGCAATCTACGGCCTGATCGGCGACCCGGTCGATAAAAGCCCTGGCCACAAGTACCATAATGAGGTTTTTCTCAAACGGAATCTCAATGCAGTCTATGTGAAAATGGTGGTCAGACCAGAAGAGCTTGAGGAATTTATCCCGCTTGCAAAACAGATCGGCATCAGGGGCTTAAGCGTCACAATTCCGCTGAAGGAAAAGATTCTTCCCTTCATTGATGAAATCGACCCTAGCTGCGTCGCGATTGGCGCCATTAACACGCTTAAGTTCACAGAGGGACGGATCAAGGGAACAAATACCGATGGGCATGGAGCCCTCGATGCCATCGAAAAGAAAGGGGCGGTTCGAGGGAAAAAAGTGGTTCTCCTCGGTGCTGGCGGCGCTGCGCGGGCGATTGCCTTTGAAGCGAAACAAAGAGGCGCCGATGTGCTGGTGCTAAACCGAACTGTCGAAAGGGCGATTGCACTTGGCTATGAAGCAGGGGGTTTAGATGAAGTGCCAGAGCAGTACGATGTGCTGATCAACTGCTCCCCCGATCCGCTGCCCATCGATCCGGCCAAAATTCAGCCAGGAACTGTCGCAATGGATGTGGTCTACAAGCCTCGTGACACCCTCTTTCTGCAAGAAGCTGCCAAGCGAAATTGTCAGATCGTGTATGGTGAAGAGATGTTCCTCAATCAAGCTGCAAGGCAAACAGCATTTTGGTTCGGTGTATGAATCTGTGTATAGGCGAAGGGCTTTTAGACAAACAGCTCCCCGAGTTTTGCAAACAACTCGACGGAAGAAAAATTCTGATCGCCGATGAGGCTTTGAAAGAGCTATATGCAATCCCACTTGCGGAAAAAATCGGCGCCCAACTGCTGACCATCCCAAACGGGGAAAAAGCAAAAACCCTCTCCACCGCACAATCCCTACTCCATGCCCTCTTCGAACTCGGTGCAGACCGCAAGACCACCTTGATTGCCCTTGGAGGTGGCTCCACAACTGATCTAGTCGGCTTTGTCGCATCGATTTATATGCGAGGTGTGCCCCTGATTTTAGTTCCCACCACACTCCTGGCGATTGTCGACGCTTCGATCGGGGGGAAAACAGCAGTCGACACAGCTTTTGGAAAAAACCTGATTGGCACTTATTATGAACCCAAAGCGATCTTTGCCGATCTCGACACCTTGAAAACACTGCCTGAAAAAGAACGATTGAATGGCAAAGCCGAAATCACAAAAATGCAGCTGATTTATGGAACATCAGCCGACATTGAACAAACAATCAAAGCAAAAATAGAAATCGTCGCCCAGGACCCTCGAGACCAGGGGATCAGACGCATACTCAATTTTGGCCACACCATCGGCCATGCACTCGAAGCTGCGTCAGACTACGAGATACCCCACGGCGAGGCTGTCGCATTGGGTTGTCTTGCCGAAAGCCACCTCAGCATGCGTTTGGGGTATCTTTCTAAGGGAGATTTTGAAAAAATTCAAACACTCTATGGCCCATTGAAACTACCTCAAGGATATACGAGAACAAAATTTTTGCAGGCCTTAACCCACGATAAAAAAAAGGCAGACGGCCAAATCCGCTTTGTCCTGATCGACCGGATCGGCCACGCACTGCCCTTTGATGGTGCCTATTGCAGGCCTGTCTCTTTGAGCGAATTAGAACCCACTCTCGATTGGATGGAAAATAGACCAGTCCGCATCCCTGGATCAAAAAGCTACACCAACAGAGCTTTGATCATGGCGGCATTGACAAAAGGAGCTGTCCGCCTGAAAAATCCCCTCTATAGCGACGACACCGAAGCGATGATCGGCTGTTTACGTACGATTGGAATCGAAATAGAAACAAATCATGATGAAATTATTGTCCATGGGGATATTGGCTCTGTCGAAAACAATACCTACCATCTGTTTGCACATGATTCGGGGACAACACTTCGCTTCATCCTAGCACTGTCTTGCATTGTGCCTGGAGTCAAAATCCTACAGGGAAACCCCCGACTCATGGAGCGCCCAATTCAAGATTTAGTCGATGCCCTGTCCCAATTGGGGGCTGAAATTGACATGTCAGCAACTGCGATTACAGTCAAATCATCGACCCTCTCCGGCAACGTCGTCGCATTAAAAAGCGATATCAGCAGCCAGTATTGCTCCGCCCTTTTACTCATAGCACCGCTGCTTCCCAATGGACTGAAAATTAAACTCACCACTGCTCCCATCTCCAAACCCTACATTGATATGACCGTGAGTTGTATGCGGCAGTGGGGCATCAAGATCCAGGATCCCTATTTTGTCCCGCCCCAAAATTATCAAAAAACAGAATATCTCATTGAAGGGGACTACTCAAGCGCAGCCTATTTTTTTGCGATCGCCGCATTGACTAAAAAAACGATCACATTGGAAAATCTGAGTCCTTTCTCGGCCCAACCAGATAGAAAGTTTCTAACGATTTTGGAGAAGATGGGCAATCGTGTAACCTATGGGGAAAACCAAATCACGATCCAGGGAGAAAGGCTCCACTGCCTCGATATCAACATGGAAGATTGTCCCGATCAAGTGATGACACTGGCTGTCCTTGCCGCATTTGCGAAAGGAAAAACAACCATCAGCGGCATCCGGTCGCTTCGGGTCAAAGAAACCGACCGAGTGCTCGCTCTAAAAAATGAGCTGAGCAAAATGGGAATCAAAACCGAAGAGTCGGAGGACAGCATCACCATCCACGGCGGCAATCCCAAACCCGCAGTGATCAGCAGCTACAATGACCACCGCATCGCGATGTCGTTTGCCGTTGCCAAAATACATTTATCCCAGATTGAAATTAACGAACCCGAAGTGGTGAAAAAGACCTTTCCCAACTTCTGGGAAACGGTAAGGAGCCTCGCATGAATATCATCCTGATCGGCTTCATGGGCTCCGGAAAATCGACAGTCGGCAAACACCTCAGCGAGCTTTTGCAGCGCCCCTTAATCGAAATGGACCATCTGGTTTTGCAAAAAACCGATTGCCAAACCGTCCGCGAAGTTTTTGCTAAAGGGGGCGAACTTCTCTGGCGCGACACCGAAATCGCCGTCGCCAAAGAGCTGCATGGTACAACCGGTAAGATCATCTCTACTGGAGGCGGCGTCGTGCTCAATAAAATCATCCTCGATTACCTGAGCGGCAAAAGAATCTATCTTAAAACCAGCTTTGATACACTTGCAAAACGGGTCGCAGAAGATCCTGACCGTCCCCTTTTCCAAAAAACGCACTACGACTTCCGCCTTCCCCTCTATCACCATTACGCCGATGAAGTGATCGACACAGATAGCTACTTACCAGCCGAAATTGCCTTGAAAATCCAAGAACGGCTAAACTCTGCACATGGCCTCTAATTCCTTTGGAAACATCTTTCGGATCACCACCTTCGGCGAGTCGCACGGCGTTGGCATAGGGGTCGTCATCGATGGCTGCCCAGCTGGCCTCCCCCTCACCGTCCAAGACATTGAAGAGCAGCTCACTTATCGACGCCCTGGAAAAAGCCCCTACACCTCACCCCGCTCAGAAACCGACCACCCAGAGATCTTCTCCGGCATCTTTGACGGAAAAACCACCGGCGCGCCGATTACCATCCTACTGCGCAACGAAGATGTAGACAGCAAGCCCTACGAGCCGCTCAAAGAGCTCTACCGCCCTGGCCACGCCAACTTCACCTACCTCGGCAAATACGGCATTTTCGACTACCGAGGAAGCGGCAGAGCGTCAGCACGCGAAACCGTCGCCCGCGTCGCCGCTGGCGCCGTCGCCAAAAAGCTGCTCGCCCACTACAGCATCAGCTGCACCGCCTTCGTCTGCGAAATCGGCGGTATCAGCATCACCTCCCCCGATCTCAAGACCCTGCGGGAAAAAACTTACGCAAGCCCCATCTTTTGTCCTGACCCAGAGGCCGCGCAAAAAATCATGGAAAAGCTCATCCAAGTCAAAGAAGAAAAAGATTCCCTGGGCGGCATCATCGGTTGCATCGCCCACATCCCGCTTGGCCTCGGCGAGCCCATCTACAACAAACTCGAAGCGATGCTCGCCTCCGCCATGCTCTCGCTTCCCGCAACCAAAGGCTTTGAAATCGGCTCAGGGTTTGCCGCCGCCAGAATGAAAGGGGCCGAGCACAACGACGCCTTCGATATCGATGAAGCTGGCCAAGTGCATACCGTGACCAATTTTGCAGGTGGAACCCTCGGCGGCATCTCTACAGGCGCCCCCCTCACCTTTCGGGTCGCCTTCAAACCAACCTCAAGCATCAAAAAGCCCCAAAATACAGTGACCCTCCAAGGGGAAAAAACCCTCTTCCAACTCTCCGAAACAGCCAAACATGACCCGTGCGTTGCCATCCGCGCCGTCCCCATCGTCGAAGCGATGACCGCCCTCGTCCTCGCCGACGCCCTACTTATGAATCGAAATGCTAAGCTTTGGGAAAATCTGGCATTTATACCGAAAGAACCAGAAAAATCGGTATTTGGCAAAGCCTAACGACCAACAGAACAGGACGATACCATGATAAGAGCTGTCTAAGAGACTGTCCACAAACTCAGGTTTCGCCAATTTTCGGGATTATGTTGGCTGATTTTCGATTCAAATTTTGGGGATAATATTTGCGGAATGATATTATGCACAAAATGTGACGCGAAACAACG
>JAFEGK010000015.1 GCA_018239985.1 Verrucomicrobiota bacterium
TTTGTTGCCGATGAACGGACTCGAACCATCACCCTATCGCTAGGAACAGATTTTGAATCTGCCGCGTCTACCATTTCGCCACATCGGCACAGAATAGGGTCTAGGATATCCTAATGATCTATTAGCTTCAATATCTCAAATAATTATTAAAGGCTTTGGACCAGGTATAGGTAACTGGCTCATCTGTATCCCTGTCCCAGATGAGTTGGATGGAGAGGTAGGGAAAGCGATGGTTGTTGTCGAGATCGCGCCCTTCGTCTTTTTTGAAGAGTTTGATGAAGATTTCTTTATTATACCATGGGAGCGTTGTGACGTTTGTCTCATGCTCGTACCGCTCAAACTCTGTGAACTGGACGATGGTTTTGAATTTGGGGTGTTCTTTGTAATACTGCTTGACGATGTCGACTATCGCCTCAGGGCTCCACTCGAGTCCTTTGACATAGAAATCTACTTCGGCGCCAATCATGTGCTTTGAGGTTTCGTTGTATTGGGAGGGATCCGCATAGGTGTTGTGAGTGGGACAACGGTGCCCGCAGGTGATGATCACTTTTTTTTGAGTTTTTTCTTGGATGTAGTTGAGCAGATCAAAAAGGGCTGGGTAGATGTGCTCTTTTCCATCTTTTAAGGGTAGGCTATGTTGCTGCATGCCGCCACAATCGACGATATAGGCGGGCTGCCCATCGGTCTGTTTAGTGATCGGTGTGTGATGTGAGCTCCCTTTGCATCGGAAAAATTCTCTTGTGATCTTGATCTGGTTGCCCACGTAAGAGTCTTCCCAGGGGTAGGTCTCTCGAACGAAATGGGTCGGTTTTTTGATTGCAAAAAGGATCTCATCATGCGAACGGTAAATATGCTCTCCGGTCGCATTCATTTTGCGCAGTTTTTCCCGCTCAGAGTCTTCTAACCCAGAACAGCCGGCGGCAAGTAATAGAACTATCGGTAGGATATTCCGCATTGCTGGTTGATTATCCTTTTAAATTTCTCAATTTGCAACAGTAATTCTTGATATTTCGCTATTTTACGCTGCTCTTCAGAATGGGGGTGATAGCGAACAAGGAGTCGATCGAGCGCAGCGGAAATTCCTTCGAGGAGGGCGACGTAGCCCTCTTCTTCGGCTAAATCCATTTCAAAGAGTGGGGTCCGTGGGTCATTTTTGAGGATTCGGTCACAGAGAATGGCGCAGCGGCCAAGGGATTCCTCCAATTGAGCGATCAGGGAGGTCAGCTGATTGGGATCGATGGGTATAGCTTTTTTGGGAAAATCGAGGTTGGCAGTTTTCATCCCCTTCACCTCTTCGGCTAATGTCGTATTTTGTATCCCCTCAAAACCAAGCCCCCCTTCAGTGGCGTTGATAAACCGTGTCTCTGGGTGGCTTTTAGCAAACGCGCTGATACAGTCGGCCTCCATGACCCATTTGAGCAGGGTTTCGACTGGTTTGCCCTGTAAATCGATTCGGATGAGCACTTTTTCAAGAGCGCGGGGGTCAGTACTATTCCCTTTTTCAGCTTCAACTCCGGGAGCGTATCTTTTACCTGCAGTGTAGGCCAAATCGACACCGGTTAGGATTATCGGATTGCAACCAAGGGCATAGGCATAACTGATGGCAAGGGTGGTCACTGAGAAGGCTTCGGGACCCATATCGGGACCGGTAGGTATGGCATCTAAGCCGAGTTTCTCTTCGAGCCAATTTTCAAAAAGTCCTCCAGTATCGGTTTTGAGGTAGCCCAGTAGCCCAGTGCGGGTTGCTAGCACTTCATGGTGGACGCGGGGGGCAAAAAGGAACGGAACCTCGGTATCGGTGCACTGTTTGAGTCGGTCAAACTCTTCGTTGTTGGGGTCGAGGGCGATCGCAAAATGGGGGCGTATTTTGTTGCGCGACAAAATAGGGATGGCTGATCCTCCAGCGAAAATCAGGGCTTTGTCACGGGCCGTGCGCAGAGCATCGAACGATTTTTCAAGTGAGGGCCCAGCACCACAGATGATGGCGGGGACGCTCTGGAATTTTAGGGTGTTGGCATCGAAGCAATCGGGCAAGCGCAAATAGTTGGCCAGCACATTTTCGACGATTTTGTGGCTGTAGAGTACATCTGAGTAGAGGGCCGAAAGAGCAGCTGAGCGTCTTTGTAGGGCGAGACTGTTAAAGGGCTTGCCCTCAAAGATGGCCAAACGGTCGCACGGAAACATTTGGGCAAGAGTTTCGATGGGATCCTCTTGGGCAAAATGGAGGTGAATTTGGGGGTTGTCGAGTAGCTTAAAATTGTCAAAGGAAGCGATGGCCCCGAGGTCTTCTTCAATGAAAACAAGGGCCCGTTCTTGCCGCTCTTTTAGCCAGGTTAACACGCTTTGGGGAAGAGGATAGCCGGGAAGGCCGACGATGTAGAGGATTTCGATTTCTGTAAGATTTTGCCCTTGGAACCACTTCTCCAATGGTTTTGGATCTGTTGGAAGTTCCTTTTTTTCGTAGGGGAAATAGGTGAGATAGAAATCGAGATTAAATCTTTCGTGCGTCATTGCAGATTCCCTGGAGAAAGAGCCATTGGTTGAGTCCAATCCCATACTCGATTGGAATGTCCTTGGGGATCTGTCGAGAAAAAACATGCTTCCAGATATCCCAAATGGGTTTTAGAAATTTGATGTAGGCGATCTCTTTGGCAATAGACATCTCTAGCAGTGCATATTCCCCATTTTTCTCTGGCGAGTTGGGAAAGAGTTTCTCGAGCAGTTCAAGCATTTCGCCACAAAGTTCTCCCACCCGCTCAAAACTGCAACGTAGTTCTTTGAGATCGAGCTTAGGGGCGCTGCTGTTAAGGGCCCTGATTTTGTCTTGAAAAGGGGCGAGCGGCGCAAAAGAAAGCTCAGAGATGTTCTGTTTTTTAAAACCGCCGATTTCCAAGCCATCCGAGCAATTGATCCACTCCACTTCGGGATGCGTTTTAGCTAAATCTGAAAGCCAATCGGCAGCAAACAGCCAATCGCGCCTTGTATAGAGATCGTCGCGTACCCAAATCAACTCTCCCCCCTCTGGCCTCTCCAAATCGGCTGCATAGCTCTTTTCTCCCCTTTGAGCCAAATCGACGCCGACTAAGATAATCGGATTGCAGCCCAATTTGAGAGCGATGGCTGTGAGGAATGTCGAGACGTTCCAGCCTCCATCAAAAGCCTCTTCAGTAAGTAGGTCGTTTTGGCTCCCAGGCATCCAAAGTAGAGGCCCCCTCATCTGTTTCAAGAGATCGGGATGGACTCTTGTCTGAAAAAATAGAGGAACATCAAAAGATTTGTGTTGAAAATAGCGGCTAGACGGGGGATGTGGGTCGATGAGGCCGCCGAAATGGGGCGAGATCCCCAATTTACCCAGGCTACTCAGAGCTGTTCCTCCAGCAAAGAGCAGGGCATTGTTTTTTAAATATGGAGCAGCTTTTTCCAATGAGACACCAGCCCCGCAAATGATCGCGGGCACCCCCTCAAACGAACCAAAAAGCTCCTCCCCTTTTTTCGCTTTTTCCAGACGCGGGTTATTCGCGACAAGATTTTCCAATAGATCGAGCCCCCGATTCTGGAAATCAGAGGCAACTAG
Organism: Verrucomicrobiota bacterium; assembly: GCA_018239985.1. GTDB lineage: Bacteria > Chlamydiota > Chlamydiia > Chlamydiales > Rhabdochlamydiaceae > Sacchariniichlamydia. The sequence continues at coordinate 3,575 of JAFEGK010000015.1, forward strand.
ATGAATTCCCTGCTGGAAGAATGCCATTTTGGCAAAAATGGTTTCCATTTTCTCAGGGTTTTTTGATGAATTGCCCGGGGTTTTTAAAAAATCGAATTGCAAAAAGACAAGTTCCCAGGCGATTTTTTTAAGAGCTTCATCGCTGTCTGCATAGCAAAGGAGGATCCGGTCGTGCCCGCTCTGGTGGCCGATAAGGACCCGTTCATCATCTTCCAAAATCACAAGAAAACGGTCTGGCTTTTCATCGAGCCATTCCCTAAGTTCCAGATAGAGCTCATGGTTGGGAAGGCCATAGAGGCAGATCACATCGGCAACCGGTGTTGTCACTTGCATAGATACTCCATCAGTTGGGAATAGGAGGGTAAAAAACAAAGATGCTCCGGATAGACAAGCTCAACACAATTTTCACCGGCGATTGCAACGAAGTTGGCTTGAATGAAGTGGTTGTAGCCGAGCACTTGTTCTCTGGCTTCATCTCCCACCTGCCCTTCTTTGCATTCGATCACAAGAAGTGGGTAGAGGGAGTATTCAGGGTGTATCCCCTTGGCATAACAGATGATATCAGCCCTTCTCTTAGGCAAGTTCTCTAGCTTTTTAAGATGTGGTACTTCTGACAGTTGTGTTTCTACGGCTAAAAGCTCTTTCGGAAATCCGAGTTGAGTAGTCATCACATGCAACAATTTTTGACGGACGATTTCCTCTGGAGTTGAGGCGACCCAGACCTTGCGGTAAGGGTCATAAACGTCGCCTTTACCCTTCTGCTTGGATAACTCCATAATTCTCGTCTTCACGCCGATACATCAGCTTCAGTTTTTTATCTGTCTCGTCCCGATAGAGCAAGAAAGGATCTGAAGAGAGTTCCATTTTCATGATCGCTTCATCGGTAGTCAGCGACTTGAGTACTTGCGTTTCAGTGTCGGTGATCTTGTGAGGCATCCATCTCTTCATGTTTTCTGCATCGATGGCTCTGTTGATCTCTTCAAGATCATCTTCCTGAGGCCGTCTATAGACATTGACCGAAAGGTCGACGAGCTTCATCGGTTTTTTATGGTAATCCTGGATCTTGCCTTTCCATTTTTGAAAGAGATGTTGCAGTTTTTGAATTGCCCGATCGATCGAGGCATACATATCTGTGCTATGGGCTTCGACTTTTGTCTTAATGTGGTTAAAGTGGCAAATGATCACGCACACGTGCTCCACTTTTTGGATATCGAGTGTCACATGGACATCCATGATATGGGTATGGAAACGTTCGAGTTTGCTCAGCTTATCCCAAATATGCTGACGCATCGGCTCGGTCAATTGAAAATTTTTTGCTACAATGGAAATGTTATATCCGAGTGAATCTTCTTCGGCGAATTTATCCTTTTTTACCATAGAGTCCCTTAGGTTAGTAGATTTGTCATTCTACCTGATTCTCTTTGGATATGCAAGCGTCTCAAATGAAGATTGCCTAATTGCCCGCATGCGGCCATGATCTTTTGCCCCTTTTTCTGCCGGATCATGGTCAAATATCCAGCGCTTTGCATCCGCTCCGAAAAGGCGTTGACCACCTCGGCCTCGGGCGGTGCAAACCGATCCCGACTCTGTGGATTATAGGGGATAAGATTGACCTTCACCTTAAGCCCACGCAAATAGCTCGCTAATTGATCAGCACATTCCAAAGAATCGTTAATCCCCTTCAAAAGGACATACTCGACAAAAATTTGCCGGCGAGGGTGGGAGCAAAACCGAAGCATCGCCTCTTTGAGCGCTGCCATGTCCCAGGTCCGATTGACTGGCATGATTTTGCGCCGAATCTCATCACTTGGAGCATTGACCGAGACGGCCAAATTGACCGCCGGGTCGACCCGCTCAGCCAACGCATCGATTTTGTCGACTAAACCACTTGTCGAAACGGAAATTCTCGACGGGCCAAAACGGAGACCTGCAGGGTCTGTCAGCACATCGATCGCATCGGCGACCGCCTCAAAATTATCAAGCGGCTCGCCCATTCCCATGAAGACAATATTATCAACTCTCAACCCCAGTTTCTGAATAGCGATGAAGACCTGTGCGACAATTTCTCTGGTGGTCAAATGGCGTATGAGACCCATTCTCCCCGTTTCGCAAAATACGCAGCCCATTTTGCAGCCCACTTGAGAGCTGATACAGAGGGTGTTTTTCGATTTCATCGGAATAAAGACCGACTCACACTCGAGCCCGTCTTCGAACTTCACTAAAAATTTTATTGTGCCATCTTCTTCGTAGGCAACTTGATGCTCTGGCAAAGAAAAATCGACTATAGAGACGATTTCGTCTAGCAGAGCCCTCGCCTGAGGCTCCACTTCTAGTCCCTCAAGGGTCCCTTTTTGCATCCAGTGGGCATAAATGCGCCTTGCATGGATTTTGCCTTTTCCAAGTTGTGAGAAAATTCTCTCTGAAAAAGTCCTTTGAGTGTGATAATAGATAGAGGACATTTGCACCGAACAGGACTTGAACCTGTAACCACCCGGTTCGAAGCCGGGTACTCTATCCGATTGAGCTATCGGTGCAGAGGCTATTAAAATACCAAAGAGCAAGATTTAATGCTATCGAATGAAGTACATGAAGGGCTCGTCCTCAAGAGCATCGACTATAAGGATCAACAAAAAATTATCACCCTTTTTACTCCGACGCGGGGAATGATCAGCCTGATCGTCAAAGGGATCAGCCGGAAGAAAGCCCATTTGCTCACCCTCACCTCACCCCTCACCCAGGCCGAGTACCATTTTGCCATCGGCCGAACCGATCTTTATACGTTTCAAGATGGCACTCCGATCAATACCCACCTCAACCTGCGGAGCAATCTTGACCATCTTCAAACCGCCACCCGCTTTGCTGAAGCGCTCCTCACCACGCAGTTCCCTGGCAAACCAGCCCCCGCCCTCTATCAATTACTCCTCACCTATCTAAAAGTTCTGCCCAACTTCACAGACCCGACCGCACTGAAAGGCTCTTTTTTGCTCAAATTATTGAAACACGACGGCCACCTGGCCTTAAATCAACATTGTTCTCACTGCGACTCTCCCTCTACCCACTATGCGATGGGCGAGTGCTTTTGCAAAAGCCACTCCCCTTCTTACGCTATAAGCCTCGCTCCAGAGCTATTCATTCTGACCGAAGCACGCGCGATCGCTGAGCTCCAGGCACTTAAGATGAATCCTGAGCTCATGGACAGGATCGAAAAAATGTTTAAGGAAAGAAATTAGGACTAAAATGCGAAAGGGGGGACTCGAACCCCCAAAAGGTTTCCCTCGCTACCACCTCAAGGTAGTGCGTCTACCAGTTTCGCCACTTTCGCGAAAACAGACATCATAACCCCATAACACAAATCCCCGCAACAAAAAAGGAGTGGTTCAATAAACCGATGTAATCATCCCTGGGAGGAAAAGACCGGGGTCGACCCCAAATGTATCGGCGATCTTTTTGGCTTTTGGCTCAGAAATATCTTTTCTTCGTTGATTGAGCGGAGTTTTATAGTCTTTATTAGTATCGATGACCCGCGTCCGATGTTCCAAACGACTGACCATGGAAGTACTCATCGACTCATTGGGGTGTTTCTTTTTAAAGGCAGCCACGAACTCTCTTCCTATCCAGTGATTGAGATCTTCTCTCAGCCCTTTAAACAGTTCAGACCGGTATGAGAGCTCTAAATTATCCAATGAACGAAAATGGGCCCTCAGATCCCTTTTTAAAGTTTCCAGACGAGGTTGATGCTTCTGACGGAATAACGTTATCCCCTCTTTTGTTTCAAACTCTCTCAATCGGGCGGCGTTTTTTTCGATATCTGCTTGCAGTTGGGACAATGAGGTACAAAATAGCCGCTCTAGAGTATTTCTAAATACGGGATTAACATCTTCCAACAGAACATATCGAAGACGTGTGTCGACATTTTTTAGACTTTTATTTTGCTTCTTCAACATCTCGTTCTGAGCCGTGAGAATGGTCCTAGCGATTTGACTCTCAACCGCCTCACAATCCTGAATAAGCTTAAATCTCTTTTGGTAGACAATCTTACGCAGAAGCGCCTCGCGGGGATGATCACCGACTTTAACTCCAAGAAGTTGATCAAAATATTGGGGATCAGCCTCCATGGCTGCTCTAACTTCTTGAGCCCGCTCCAAATAGAGATCTAAAATCAGACCTCGAGCATCAGTTACACCTTTGCGCCTCTCTTTGCAGAAGTGCTCAAGCAATTTCATAAAGTGGATCATCCCCTTCTCGACAGTCTGCTTGCCTTCTGCTACCTGGTTGACAATCTTGATCGCCTCTTCTCTGAGCTCTTTATCTTTTGAGGTGCCGTCAATCAAGCAATCGGCACGATTCAAATACCGGTCAAATTCGATCGTCGCGTTGTTATCCATATAGGACCGGCCATACTTCAAATAGACAAAGCCACCCGTCTTATTGCCCCGCTCCCATTCCGCACGTGGATAGGCCATTAAACAAGGGAAAGTCCCAGAATGAGCTGCTTCGGTCTCGATCTTTTTTGTCCCAGCGCCATTGGGGTTTTTAATCGTCACTTTACTCCCCTTCCCATACTCGTCATTGGCTTCAATCCAGGTAAAGTGATAGGGAGTGCGGTAGCAACAAATTAGCTGCATAAAAAATAGCTGGATTCTCCGATCCACGTGCTGCTCGATCAGATCACGATTTTGGGCGATTTTCTGCGCTGGGTCGACCTGCTGATCCCATTGGTCTTGGGTCACTTTTCCTTCACGCTTGATTTTGGCTAAAGCATAATCGGTAATCGAATTGGCGGAATAAACCTGCGAATAGAATTCATTTTTTTCACCCGGCTTTTTGTCCTTGTCTTCCCAAATCGTCTTCAAGGGAGAATGTTCCCGCTTTGCTACCCTTGCAAAACCCCCATCTGGAATTAGTGCTGCTGCCATAACGACCTCCTAAAAGTGGAAAGAGTTTAAACGATTTAAAAATTTAAAAACAGTACGAAAAATTTTGCTTAAGGCCTATCATCACGTGCATGCGCCCAACAAATCTGATTGGACTCCTAACCTTTATTCCTGCAGTGCTTTGCGCCCGCATTTCCTCAAGCGCAATACCACCGCCACCAGAAGAAAAACTCCCCTATGAAATCTGGTTTACTGGGACCTATCTATCAGCAACATCTATCAACATCAATGCAGTAGAGCCTTTCATCACCTTTTTAGCCTTCTATGGAAATTATCAGTCCGACTGGAAAGTCAAAAGCCATGAAACCACCTGGTCCATCAATCCCGCTATACAAATCATGTTTAAGCTCACCGATCGACTAGGAATAAACTTCACCGGCGGATTTTTATCTAATTTCAGAGGCAACAAAAAGGCCACCCACATCACTGACTCCTCAATTACCCTCGGCTATGAAGTCTTAAAAGATCAAAAAGATTCGTGGGTACCCAATTTTCGATTGAGCTTAGATGTGTTAATTCCCACTGGTCACTACAAACGTCTCGATCCCAAAAAGCATGGGATCGATATTACAGGTGGAGGAGCCTATTTTTTTGGCCCTTTGCTTGCCTTTTCCAAGACCTTTCGATTTCCCTGCCATTTCATGAACCTCTACTGGAGCTTCGCCTATCTATTCCCAATCAACGCCTATGTCAAAGGAGTTAACACATACGGCGGCGGGATGGGCACCCGAGGAAAAATCCGCCCTGGACAAGCGCTGCAAGCGATTCTCTCTGCAGAATACTCCCTGACAAATCATTGGGTTTTGGCCCTCGATCTCCAGCTCTTGCATCAAACCTCCTCATCCCGCTTCCATGGAAGAAGAGGATTCATGGCCCCAGGGGTCCCAGCCCGGGTTGGACTCCCCTCGTCTGTCAATTTCAGTATCGCCCCCCAAATCGAATACAATTTCAATGCTAAATCAGGCGTGCTCTTTGGATCATGGTGCTCGGTCGCCGGCCGCAACTCACGAGCTTTCGCCTCTATTTTCTTCGCCTATCTCTATGTATTTTGAATAGCTTAAATATTTTTCTTGGGCTAAGATACATGGCAATGAAATATTTAATCGTATTTCTTCTCATTATTCAATTTACCCTTCAGGCTAGCCCTAGTTCCTGCTTCGAAGAGGAAGACCCCACCCTTTTCCACCATGTCAATGTGATCACAGGCCATCTCAACCTCTGCTTTCAAGACGCCATTTTCGAGGGGGGAATGCCCTTATCGATTACTCGCACATACTCCAGTGGGGGCGCATTGGAAAATTCAGTCCTCACAGACCCCACCTTTGAGAAAGGATGGAGCATCTTCCCTCATCTTCGATTGTATTGGGATGGGGGATATAGTTTCGATCACGAGACTTTAAAGATCTACCTCTTAGATAAGGGGGGAAGTCCAGTTAAATATGCGCATAAAAAAGGGACCAAAGATAAATATTATTTATACCCTGTCGAATTTAACAAGTATCGTGCTAGCAGTGTTAACTCTAGAAAAAACCCCGAACATAACCACATAAAAATAAATCCGAAAGAGAGAACAGCAACGCTGTATTGTGCAGATGGAAGCGTCCTTCATTATTCGGATATCGGTTCTAGTTTTGGATATCTCGAGTATGAAATCCTCCCTAGTAAACACCGCATCAATTATACCTATGAAAATAATCGCCTTTCCTATGTTGAATTGCAAAATCCCAACGGTACAAAAGCTTTAGCAACGATCACTTTCGATACGATAGAAGAGGAAGATCAAACCAAATTCATTGCCAAAACTTCAGATGGCAAAACTCTCACATATGAATTATTCACTTACAATGAGAAAGATTACATCCGGGACGTTACCAGTAATTGTCGTCCAGTAGAGCATTACAGCTATGAAGGGCGGAAAGGGATAGGCGCCCGAGTTAGCGCCATGGCGCTAGGCCATAAAGATCAATTCACTGCTTCCTACTATCGGCCCAGTAGTGAGAAGGAAGAAAAAAAATGGGCCAAAGAAGTGCCCAAAAAGAATTATTCAGCTGACAAAGTGCACATCCTGGAATCTCCTGTTGGGCCCAATGGAGAATGGCTCCCCATCGCCACATTCACATACGAAAAGGAATACACTGATGTGCGGGATGTCGACAACCTACTGATTCGGTACCACCATACCAATCACAAACTCAATGCCATTGAGTACTTCGATAAGAACGACCAGCTACATTCAGTCCTCAAATTCTTTTGGGCTAAAAATAATTTACAGACTAAAGCCCTTTTCGATAGCAAAGGGAAAGCACTGTTTGCCAAAACCTTTATCTATAATGAAAATGACCAGGTGATCGAAGAGAACTTCCATGGCAGTTTCACAGGGAGAAAACACGACAGCCTCACGATCAATTCCAAGGGGGAAGTAGACGGGGGAGAAAAAATCTCAAAGACCTTCAAATATGCTGGGAAATTGATCCATGAAGAAAAAGAAATCGGTGGATTGACAACTCAGTACTTTTACAAACTCGGCACCGATCTATTAGTATGCAAATTTATTTTAAAAGATCGAGAAATCCTCCTTAGAGAATTTTATTATTACGATACTGACAACCTCCTGATCCGCGAAGTCAAGGATGACGGTCAAGCATCTCATGAAAATAACCTCTCAAATGTAACGGAAAGGCATATCAAAACTTATGAGCGAAGCCCCCATAATGGCCTTTGCCTCTCCGTGACAGAGTCCTATCTGGATCTTAGGGATCATACAGAAAGACAATTAATTAAACGGACTTTTACCTATACCCCCCGTTGTCAAATCGAAACAGAGACCCTTTTTGATTCGAATAATCGGAAGCGCTACACCCTAGAAACCAAGTATGATCCTAAAGGCAACATCAAACTAAAAACGACCCCTTTAGGATATCAAAACACCTATGATTACGATTCTGTTGGCAACCCGATCGAAATAAAAGAAGTCGGGAAACTTCGACAACAAATTGACTATGACAAGACGGGGCGTCCCATCCGGTCCATCGAAATTGATAGCCTTGGCAATGAGAAGATCACAGAAACAAGCTACGATCTCAAAGGCCGACCCCTCATTCAAGTCGATAGCAAAGGCAATCCGACAAAACAAGTTTACGATGAATTTGGAAATTGCATACAGATCCACTTTTCGGAAGCGCTTGATGAAAAATTAGAGCCTTATACCCCTATCGCCACCTTCACTCACGATATCCAGGGCAATATCATCTCCCATTCAGATCCTCTAGGGCACAAGACCATCTCCGCGTACAATACCCTTCGAAAACCAGTCCGCGTTGAGTATCCTGACGGTGGCATTATCCGTTATGTTTACAATCTGAATGGAACCCTAGCCCAAACGACACATCCAGATGGGACTCAAGACCACTACACTTATGATCCATTCCAAAGACAAGACTCTAAAAAGACCTACTCGGCAGAAGGGACATTGCTTAGCGAAGAAACTTGGGTTTACCGCGGTTTCCATCTTTATTCCTACACCAATCCAGAAGGATTAACCACGACCTATTCCTATGATGGGGCCGGTAGAAAAATCGCAGAGCAAGCAGAAGATCGGGACCTAACTTTCACCTATGACCCTCTCGGACAACTAGAACGAGCCACCCAAGGAGGATACTCTAAATTCACCGTTCACAATGAAGAGGGAGATATTGTCCAGCAATGGGAAGAAGACCAAGAAGGGACAATTGAAAATCTGACCACCTTCACCTACGATCACGAACGTCGAAAAGAAAAAGCCATTCGACCCACTTCTCAAGGAGAGGCGCAAGACCTCTTCACCTATGACTCTGAAGGCCGCCTTCATCAACATACCGATCCTCACGGGGAAATCACCGAATTTATCTATTCAGAAGAGACCATCAATGACCTAGGTCAAAATGTCTTGACCAAAACCACCATTGACCAGCTGGGAAATAGGTCCATAGAGACCTTTGATGCCTTAAACCGCCTTGTTCAAATCGAAAAAAAAGATCCCAATGAAAGAACAGTGGCAAAAGAGCAGCTGCTCTACGACCGCTCTGGTAATAAGGCCAGACACACCACCACCATCTATCAGGATCAAACCCCGATTAAAACCTATTCGGTCCGTTGGGACTACGATAGCCGCGGGCGAGTCATTCGGGAGAGAGAAAATGATCACAAAATCACAACTTTCCAATATGACAAAAAAGGGCGCCTTAGGATTAAAAAACAACCGAATGGAACCAACATCTATTTTAATTACGATGGCCTCGATCGACTAATAGAACTCTATAGCTCCGACAACAAAGTTAACTATACCTACAGCTATCTCGCAGGCCCCTCCCCCATCTCAGCCTACGACAAAGTCCACAACCTTCTTTGGACCCGCACCTACAATAAATTTGGACAAATGACCTCAGAGACCTCACCCAAAAAGACTACACTCAAATGGGATTATGACAATAGAGGAAGATGCGAGCTCCTGACCCTTCCCGATGCCACCGCAATCCAATACAACTATACCAACCTCCACCTTTTCCAAATCATTCGGCTCGACACCAACGGCACTCCCAAATATGCCCATACCTACACCCAATTTGACGAGAACGGGCATATCGCTCAAGAAGAGCTGATCCATCAACTTGGCACCCTCACTACCCGCTACGACCTCTTCGAGCGTCCATCTGAGCAAATATCCCCTTACAACACCGCCTACATCGACTATGGCCCCTCAGGCCTCGTCGGCAAAATCGAAAGCTCCCTCTTAGGTTCAAAAGACTACGAATACGACCCACTCGATCAACTGCGCCAAGAGGGCCCAAAAACCTACCATTTTGATTCTCTTGGCAACCCCCTAAACGCAGAAGTCAATACCCTCAATCAAATCAGCGCCACCGACAATATCCATCTGATCTATGACACCAACGGCAACCCTACTCAAAGACTGACACCCGAAGGGACAACCCTCTATACATACGATCCCCTGAATAGACTCTGCTCGATCGAAAAACCTGGCCAACCCCCTGTCCAGTTCCTCTATGATCCCTTTTCCAGACTCTACGCTCGAACTAACGACACAACCGAGTACTTTCTTTACGATGATGAGATCGAAATCGGCCTCCTGAACGGGCAGAATAAAATCATCGAACTAAAAGTCATTGGCCTTGGGATAGCAGCCGATATTGGAGCAGCCGTTGCCATCGAGCTCAATAACCACGCCTACGCCCCACTCCATGATTTCAGCGGCAATATCATCGGCCTCGTCTCCTCAACCGGCAAACTCGTCGAAACCTACGACATCACAGCCTTTGGGCAAGAACACTGCTCCCGCAGCCCAATCAACCCCTGGCGCTTCAACTCCAAACGCTCGATCGAAGGGCTCATATTCTTCGGAAACCGTTTCTACGATCCCCAGCTCGGCCGCTGGCTTACCCCCGACCCAGCCGGCTTCATCGACGGCTTTAACCTCTATCTTTATGTCCATAATAGCCCCCTTAATCGTCTCGACCTCTTCGGACTGGATACAGTTACGATGGAGATGCGCTATGAGCAAGAATTTTACCACAATCCTTACCCCAAAAATTATCAAAACTCCTCTGCTAATAACCGCTTAATCCCTCTCTCGGTAACTGTTAATGGCATACAAATAGACTGGCTTATTTCATCAAACGTCCTACATAAAATCAAAGTATCACCCGAAGAAATTAAGGCGGGAAAGATCAATATCCTCAAGCATTTCCATGAGTTATTTCCTAATGAAGGGCAATATATTGCCATGACATTATTTCAAAATGGGGTCAACACCGTCATAGCTGAACAGCCAGAAATGGCTCAGTCGATTATGGATAAAATTGGAAACGAAGATCACGTATTTATTGGAATGCACATTGAGACTCAGGGAATATTTCGTGATCTCTCAAGAGCCTCGAAAGAAAGAAAAAGTGAAGAGACCCCTACAACAGCTTTGATGCGGCAAGCGTTAGTAGCAATTATTGACCAAATGCATAACATTAATCCGCAGCTGATTCTCCTATACATTGCACATAGCCGCGCAGGAGCTACTTATAATTCAACATTTAATGGAATGACACCCGAACAGAAGAATCTCCTAAGGCAACATATCTATTTTATAGGCGTTGCACCAGCCTCGCCAATATCGATCAATCAAGCCAAGATTGCTTACAATTTTTATTCAACCGGAGATCATATTACTGGACGCTTTGGCAAAAAAGCTTTAGCTGGGCCGAATCGATTCGATTATTCTATCAAATTTATAAATAAGAGTTCAGGTAATATACTTAAGGAACATGCATTCTTAGGGGATACATGTCAGTATGAATTGAAAAATCAATTAAAAATAGCTGGAGGCGATTATCAATTTTATGGGAAATAAAATTAGCCTATTTATTATGTCATTAATTTTTTTAGGATGCCAAATGAAAGAAAAGGAACCAGAAAAAGAGAGTTATGTTTGTTACGCAAATCAAATAATAAATAGCTTCGCCGATGAAATGAAAAAAGAATATGGACTTCATTGTTCAGGGAGTGGTGGAAAAATGCCCTTCGATGTTGAAGAGTTTATGATAGGTTTTGCTTTACATCGTCATGCTACCATCGAAGAGGCTCGCGAGCTAGAAGTAGCAGTTACGGAGAAATTTGTCCAAACGATCAATGCTAATGAAAAAATACGCCCCTTCTTAAGAGTATACCCCTTTACTCCTGATCGTGCTCGTGTTAGTATCGCATTCCAAAAATCAAATAATCGTCCTTATACAGATGGCAGTGTGGCGCTTGTTTTTCAAGTACGGAATAGAATTTATTACAATGCGGATAGTGAAACCTCACCAACCTTAATTTCCCTAATGGACGAACCCTATGATGAAGCATTAAAAATCGTCAATGAGAACTCAAAAAAATAGGCCTTAGCCAACTCCCCCTCACCTCCTTCTTCCGTTTTCTTCGCCTATCTGTATGTTTTTTTAAGCAGAAATATCGCTAGTGCTTTATAAGGCACACATAGGAAAACATAAGAGGATTTGTCAACTATGGCTAAAAAATCGCCCCCCAAGAAGAGCGTCTCTTTACGGCAAGTGATCAAGAAGAAAATTTCCAAGCGCAGTCTCGACTTTTCTGAATTGGAATTGATCGACGCCTATTGGCGGGCGGCGAATTATTTGTCAGTTGGACAGATCTATCTTCTCGATAATCCCCTTTTGAAAAAGCCCCTGAAACGGGAGCACATTAAGCCAAGACTCCTCGGCCATTGGGGCACCACGCCTGGGCTCAATTTCATTTATGTCCATCTCAACAGACTCATCAAAGAACATGATCTGAATATGATTTATGTGGCAGGGCCAGGACATGGTGGGCCAGGGCTTGTCGCTAACACTTATCTCGAGGGAACTTATTCCGAATACTACCCCAATATTTCTCAAAATGAAGATGGGCTGAAACGGCTGTTTAAGCAGTTTTCCTTTCCAGGAGGCATCCCGAGCCACGTCGCACCTGAAACGCCTGGGTCGATCCACGAAGGGGGAGAGCTCGGCTATTCGGTCTCTCATGCTTACGGGGCGGTATTTGATAACCCTGATTTGATTGTCGCATGCGTCGTTGGAGATGGCGAAGCAGAAACGGGGCCGCTCGCGGCGGCTTGGCACTCGAATAAATTTCTCAATCCGGCTCGCGATGGCGCTGTGCTGCCCATTCTTCATCTCAACGGATATAAAATCGCCAATCCGACCGTTTTAGCGCGGATTAGTGAGCACGAACTGGAGAGTCTCTTTATTGGGTACGGCTATAAGCCCTATTTTGTCGAAGGGGACCAGCCCAAAGAAATGCACAGGTTGATGGCCGAAACACTCGAAAAAATCATCGCCGAAATTAAAGCGATTCAAAAGAATGCAAGGGAGAATGGAGATTTATGTCGCCCGATGTGGCCGATTCTCATTTTACGATCCCCCAAAGGATGGACCGGCCCAAAAGTGGTCGATGGTCTCAAGACGGAAGATTTTTGGCGCTCTCACCAGGTCCCTTTTTCTCAAATGACTCCTGAACATATCAAGTTGCTCGAAAGCTGGATGAAGAGTTACCACCCTGAGAAGCTCTTTGACAAGAAAGGAAAATTGATTCCTGAACTTGCGGAGCTTGCGCCCAAAGGCAAAAGCCGGATGGGAGATAACCCCCATGCGAACGGGGGGCTCCTTCTCAAGGATCTAAAAATGCCCGATTTCGAAAATTATGCGGTGTCTGTTCCAAAACCTGGAGGGACGGTTGCTGAATCTACCCGGGTGATGGGCAAGTTCCTGAGGGATGTGATGAAATTCAATCTCGAGGCGGCCAATTTCCGGGTGTTTGGTCCAGATGAAATCGCCTCAAACCGTCTTGGAAATCTCTTTGAAATCACAGACAGGACATGGATGGATGGTGTAATCAAAGAAGACGATCATCTGTCCCCCAATGGGCGTGTCATGGAAATCTTGAGCGAGCATACTTGTCAGGGATGGCTAGAAGGCTATCTTTTAACTGGCCGTCATGGGCTTTTTACCTCGTATGAAGCCTTCATTCATATCGTCGATTCGATGTTCAATCAACATGCGAAATGGCTAAAGGTCACTTCCAAGGATATCTCGTGGAGAAGGCCAATCGCTTCTCTCAACTATTTGCTTTCATCCCATGTCTGGAGGCAAGATCACAATGGATTTAGCCATCAGGATCCGGGGTTCATCGACCATGTTGTCAATAAGAAAGCTGAAATCATTAGGGTCTACTTCCCTCCCGATGCAAATACTCTTTTATCCGTCACTGATCACTGCTTGCGAAGCCGCAATTACGTTAATGTCATCGTTGCAGGTAAACAGCCCCAATTTCAATGGCTGACGATGGACCAGGCGATCAAACACTGCAATGCGGGAATTGGTATTTGGGATTGGGCAAGCAACGATCAAGACTCTGAGCCAGATGTTGTGATGGCTTGTTGTGGAGACATTCCCACCATGGAAACGCTTGCTGCTGTTACTATTTTGAGCCAGTATGCGCCAGATTTGAAAATCCGGGTCATCAATGTTGTCAATTTAATGACATTGCAGCCTAAAGAAGAGCATCCGCATGGACTGACTAATAAAGAATTCGAAGTCTTATTTACACCAGATAAGCCGATCATTTTTGCTTATCACGGCTACCCATGGCTAATCCACCGGCTGACTTATAGAAGAACCAGCCACAAAAATCTTCATGTGCGCGGGTACAAAGAAGAAGGGACCACAACGACCCCATTTGATATCTTAGTCATGAACGATCTAGACCGTTTTCATCTCGTCGCAGACGTGATTGACCGGGTTCCAAAACTTGGCTCCAAGGCCGCCTATGTCAAGCAGGCTATCCACGATAAACTGATCGAGCACAAACAATATGTAAGGGAGTATGGAGAAGATATGCCAGAGATCCGGAACTGGAAATGGTCTGGCGGTTAATTTTTCAGATTGAGCCAATAGCGGGTATGACGAAGCTCTCCCGTTTTGATTAACGCCCCTTTTTCGACAAGATCGGTTAAGTCACGAGTTGCAGTCGCACGAGAGGTCTTAGTGATCTTGAGGTAATTTTCAGCGCTCAAACCGCCTTTAAACCCGTCGGGGCCCTCTTCAAACATGCGCAGCAGTACTTTCATCTGACGCTCATTGATTTGCCCAGTCAGCTCTGACATCATTTTCGATTTTGCAATAATAAAATAGAGTAGAGACATGGCTTCTTCATGAGCTTGGATCACAGCTTCAGCAAAAAATTTAACCCAATGCCCCGCATCTAATGTCCTATTGCAACGCTCGAGCTCGGCGTAATAATCCCTCTTTCTCTTTTCTAAAAGTTTCGAAAGGGAAAGAAGCACAGGATGCCCCAAACTCTGCGAAAGCATTTTCTCTATCAATGCGCGCCCAATTCTCCCATTGCCATCTTCGAAGGGATGGATGTTTTCAAAATAGAGGTGAGCAATCGCCACGCGACCCAATATAGGCTCATGATCACTTGTTGCATTGAACCAACGAATAAAGGCATCCATTTCTTTAAACACTCTTTCAGATGGAGGTGCTTCAAAAAAAATGGGCGGCGACCCAAGGTGATTAGAGACAATCTGCATCGTATCATCGTGTGTGCGGTATTTTCCCTTATCAGCGATATGGGCAGCCTCTTTGAAGAGCATGGTATGCCACTCATAAAGCATTTCATGGTTAAGGGGCATTTCAAAAGTTTCATAAACATTGCATAGCAGATCTGCCATTTGCGATTCTTTATCTACCCGTTTTTTAACTGGTGCAGCCAACCCGAAATGTTTTTTAATCGAAGATTGCAGACCCTCTCTATCGAGAAGCTCTCCTTCGATTTTGGCACTTCCAATCCCCTCTGCACTGAGGACTTCAACGACAAAACCCTTGTAATCCTTCCGATCTATTGACTTTAGATAGGCCGATGCCTTTCCCATACCCAAGAGAAATTTTCTCTCTAGTAGAGCAATATCTTCCGGATTGTAACTAAATTTTGGCCAATCGGGTAATTCCCAGTTCCACATGATTAATAGACTTTCTCTCTATAACTCACATTATACAAGAAAAATGAGTTATAGAACGAAGCCCTATAACTCATCCATTAGCTATTCGATTAATTTTGAATGGGTTACACTCTCAAAGACTTCATTTTTCTGGCAAAGAAAGGTCGTCTGCTTTACTGTTTAGAGTGTCAATTCAGGAGTTTTAATGGCCGCAACTGTCTATGAAATTCAACACGCCCAGTCTGACGAGCAGATTCTCAAATGTTTCTCTCTATTGAAGCTTTTACGTCCACACTTGCATCGAGAGACTTTTGTCGAGCAAGTCCGCCTTCAAGAGAAAGAGGGCTACACAATGATCTTCATCGAAGATGAAGATGGGGTCAAATCGGTCGCTGGGTATCGGATTGCCCATTTTTTGGCTTGGGGTAAGGTGCTCTATCTCGACGATCTAATCACCCTTCCTGAAGCGCGTGGGATCGGGTTTGGGACCCATTTGCTGAAATGGCTCATGGGAGAAGCGAAACGTTTTGAATGCGACGACATTCACCTCGATACTGGGATCGAACGCAATGACGCTCATCGCCTCTACTTAAATTTGGGGATGTCAATCAACGGTCTCCATTTGGCGATGCACCTTGATTAAACATCTCTTCATCTTTCTTATTCGTCTTTATCAATGGACAATTAGCCCACTCATCGGCAAGAGCTGTCGCTTTTATCCAAGCTGCTCACACTACTGTGTCGAAGCGATCCAAAAGCATGGCGCTGGACGTGGATTGTGGCTTGGGATCAAACGCATCGTCAAATGCGGCCCGTGGCATAAAGGCGGAATCGATCAAGTTCCCTAAATGTTAAATCTGAAAGACCTTACTTGTTAAAATATAGGCTTTTTGTCATTGCCCTATCCAACTACACTACAATATCTTATGGCTTTGAATTGTTAATTTATCGGGGTGCCGGATGTTAAAATTAAGGCATCACCAACGTCTGACCGATTTTCAGCTTATCGCTCGACATCCGGTTCTTTTCTTTGATCGCCTGCACGGTGGTGTGGTGTTTGTTGGCGATTTTCCAGAGGCTATCGCCTGAGACGACAACATAGGTTTTTACACTGATTGGCTTTTTAGGGGTCATGGTTTGTGCAACGGGGACGGTTAGTGGCGGCGCCGCAGCGACTACTTTTGGTGCGGTGGCTTTTAGTTCGATGAAGCGCCGTTTGGCTAGCTCTAAATCGAGCGCTTCGGGGATCTCTTCGGCTGCTTGGTCGTAGAGGATCGCGGCAGCTTTTTGCCAAATTTCATCGCTCCGGGGGCTAAGGAGCAATTCTTTGAGGAAGGCAGGTGTTGTTTTCTCTCCGAGAAGATCGCAGAGGGCCAGCACCTGTTCATTGTCGAGCGCTTTGACACAGTATTCTTGATCGCCGTCGATAAGGATTTTGGCAGCTAAGCGTGACTTTTGCTCGACCAGTTCAAGGAGAAATTTGCGCCGGACTTCGAGCGTAAACGCAGGGGTTTGGCGCAGAAACTGGGCAGTCGCGGTGATGGTGGCCCAGTCGCCGCTAGCCAGCAGGGCAACAACATGCTCATTTTTCAGGCCAATACCTGTTTTGGAAAAGAGCAAGCTCAAGAAATGAAACTCTGGGCTAAGGTAAAAGGCTTCGAGTAGGGAAGAATCATACGGCGGTCTAGCCGATTGAATCTGAAGGAAAAGTCCCTCAGGTGTGAAGGGCCATTTTTCGGTTTTAGCATAATTGAGGATCGCCTCAAACTGGTAATCGGCAAGGCCAGGGAAAACAGCAAGGGGAATAATTTTATCGTGTTGGGTGATGGTAATTTCCCTCTTTTGGAGGTGGATCCCTCCTAGGGCCCGGTCGAGATTGAAATGGCGAAAGGCAACCAGACAGGAAAGGGCGATATCCCGCTTCGTGAGACCCGATTCAACATGGGTATTGTCGTTCATTTGAGAAAGTAGATCTTCGAGACAGAGGGCTCTATAGCTGGCGACGAGAGCTTGCAAATTGAGGTGTTCAGCAGAAGAGGCGCCGCTTTTATCTGGAGATTTGAGTTTTGGGGTCGGGTCTGACTCGCGGACGGCAAAATAGATGAATGTCGAGAGGAGCCCAACGTTCAGAGTTGCACTGATGATAAGGGCCTGTGTGAGCGATTTTGCTTTTTTTACCCAAGGGTCTTGATAGGTTCTTTCTGCCATTTTCTTTACTTCTGGTATTGTGATATGCTATAAGGATATAGCTTAAACATGATTTTTTGAATATGAAACTGTCACTTTCTTGGTTAAAAGAATTTTTAGATCTCAAAATCTCTCCCGAAGAGATCGCCGAAGCACTCACTCTGGCTGGTCTGGAAGCTGAAGGGATCGAAGAAAAAGAGGACGATCTGATTTTCGAAATTGGACTCACTCCGAATTTGGGTCACTGCATGAGTATCATCGGCATCGCCCGAGAACTTTCTGCTATTTTACAAATCCCCCTCAAACGACAAGAACTCGTTTTTCAAGAAAGTGAAGAGAAAATCGATGTTAAATTAAAAGTAGAAGATCCTGAAAAATGTCTTCGGTATAGTTGCCGATTAGTGAAAAATGTCCAGGTCGGCCCCTCTCCTGAGTGGCTCAAGAAAAGGCTTGAAAATAGTGGCATCCGCAGTATCAACAATGTGGTCGATGTGGGCAATTATGTGATGCTCGAGTGCGGTCACCCGCTGCATATGTTCGATTACGATCAGGTCGATGGAAAAACGATCATTGTGAAGACTGGAAATGGGACATTGCAAACACTCGATGAACAGATGCGAGAGATCCCCGCCGAAGCCCTCCTAATCTGCGATCAGAAGAAGCCACTGGCTTTTGCTGGGGTGATGGGAGGATTAAGCTCTGCAATCACAGAAAAAACCAAAAATGTGCTCATTGAAGCTGCCCAATTCACTCCACAGTCTGTCCGCAAATCGTGCAAACAGCTCAATCTTCGAACAGATAGCTCACTCCGTTTTGAACGGGGCATCGATCCCCTTTTCGTCAGCGGAGCTCTCGATTTAGCTGCGAAGCTTTTGGGAGGCGATATCTGCCAGGGAACGATCGAATTTGTTGCTGAAAACTATGTTCCGACGATTATCACTCTCAATACCGACAGGACCAACCAGCTTCTGGGAACGCAACTTAGCCTCCGGGAAATGGCCATGCTTTTGGGGCGGCTCGAGATTCAAGTAATGTCCGAAACCTCACACACATTAAAAGTGCAAATCCCCTCTTACCGCAACGATCTGAAAACAGAAATCGATTTGGTTGAAGAGGTTGGCAGAATGTATGGCTTCAACAATATCGCCCGTCCCGTTCCACGCCACGCTTCATCCACCCTCACGCATGCTCCAGTGTTTGTATTCGAAGAAGAGGTACGCAATAAATTAGTCGCCCAAGGCCTGCAAGAATGTTTGACCTGCGATTTGATTAGCCCAAAACTGGCTAAACTCGCAGTGGAAAAAACTCTCGGCACCGATCACCAAATCCCCGTTCTGCATCCAGCGTCGGTCGATCAATCGATTTTGCGGACATCGCTTTTGCCTGGGCTTTTAGAGGTGATCAAATTCAACCTAGATCGTCAAAATCTCCATATCGCCGCTTTCGAAGTGGGCCATATCCACTTCAAAGATGGTGGGAACTATTTAGATGAGCCTGCAGCTGGGATTATTTTGACCGGCAATAGCGAGCCCTACCATTTTGAGAAAAAACCCCCACAAGTCGATTTCTATGATTTGAAGGGGTATGTTGAAAATCTACTGCGCTCTATTGGGATCGAAGAGACCATTTTCGAGCAGTCGCACCTGCAAAATTTCCACCCGGGAAGACAGGCGCGGGTCAAAGTGGGCGATGTGACTGTCGGCGCGCTTGGCGAAGTGCATCCCGAACATCTGCGCATTCTTGATATCGACCAGAGGGTCTACTATGCCGAAGTGAATTTACACGATCTGCTGAAGTTGAAGAAAATGGAGCATCAGGCCGTAAAAATCTCTCCATTCCCCGGTTCTGAACGGGATTGGACCGTCACTTTAGATGAAAAAATGGCAATTGGAAAAGTACTGAGCGAAATGAGAGCATTCCCCTCGAAGCTCTTAGAGAACGTCTTCCTTTTAGACCTTTACAAAAGTGACAAAATTGGCAAAGATAGAAAGAACGCAACTTTTCGCATCCAGTACAGAGATCCAAATAAGACGATCGAGTACCAGGTTGTCGAAGATGAACATCAACGTTTGCTACAATTTATAGCGAAAAAGTTAGCAATCGTGTAGTCTTAAGATTAGTGTATTTACTGAGGTCAAATATGAATAAGTTTTTCTTTTCCCTTCCTATAGCCGTTGGTCTAGTTCTTGCAGGCTGTGGCAGTGATAATGGCGGAAGCCAAGTCATTTCCAAACGTTACATTCACAAATATGGGTATGCAGTATCCGATTCAGAATGGGCTGCGAATAATTACCCAGGACAAGTGATCACCACGCTGCGCAACGGCGTCACCATCACAGCAACCTATGAAGATGGTCATCTCCATGGGCCCACCACCCACACCCACCCCCATAGCCAAACCGTCCAATACTATTACCTTTACAACGATGGCGAACTGAAAAAAGAGGTCGTTTACGACAGCCTTGGCATGCCTATTCAAGAAAAAGTACAGCTCTCTCCCCACCGCCACTGCGTGACCACCTGGTTTGGCGATGGGACACCGAAGAGCATCGAAGATTACGCTGGTGAAGAGCTCCTCGATGGGCAATACTTCAGCCTGAACAACGAATTGGAATCTCGTGTCGAACGGGGCATCGGCCTCCGTACTCTGCGCGATGTCAATGGGCTTCTGCTAGCAAAAGATGAAATCGATAAAGGATACGTGACGAAGAAAGAGGAATTCTATGCGACAGGAGCGCCCCATCGTATCACCAATTACCTGATGAACGCAAAACATGGCGAGCGTAGAGCCTTCACCGAAAATGGGGATCCTCTCTCAGTTGAAGAGTGGGTAGATGATCAACTCCACGGAAAAGCGACCTACTATACGAACGGCAAGAAGCAGATCGAGGTCTACTTTGTTCATGGTGCAAGGAATGGTATTGAAACCCACTACATCGATGGCGAATTGGTCGAACAAGAGATCCAATGGGTTCATGATAAACGACATGGCCCTACGAAATTCTTCGTTGGCAATGCTGTTGCTAAAACCGAGTGGTACTACAACGGCCAAGGTGTTTCACAAAAACGGTTTGATGAGCTGTTCCAAATGGATCAGATGATCACGCAAGCCTCTGCAATACCTGGAGAAACTCCTAGTAAAAATTAAGTAGAATCGCATCCTGCCCTTCAACTGACATGGTTTCCTTGATAAGGATCTCATAGGGTGAGGGGGCAGGATCTTGTTCTAAATGGGAGATATCGAATTCGTCGCTTTGCCCAAAAACTTCCTCTTCTAATGGCTCTTGATTCTGGGAGCAGCTGGCCAGGAAAATCGAGAGTATTAAAAATATTTTTATCCCTTTCATATCCTTTATTCTAAATGATTTGAAGATTTTTGCCATCTTTTCCCTCTGGACAATCCCCCCTATTCCCTTATAAGGAGGAAAAGGAATAGACCATGGGCAAAGAGGAAGATCTGAAAAAACGTATCTCTGAACTAGAATCAATCAATGACCAGCTAGCAGCTGAGCTCCGATACCTAGACGAACTGTTAAAGGAAATCGGCTTCGAAGATGGGCTGATTACCTTAAAGGAAGCAGCTTTAGAGCTCCTCGAGCAAGACCAGAGCGACGATTAGCCCTTTCGCAGCCACCTGAGGGGATTGAGTTTTCTCCACCATTCGATTTCTTTGTTTAACTCCTCAATCTGCCCTTCATTGTACCTTTCAATATCCAATCTTCTAGCATTTAGCTCTTGTAATTTGTGGTACTTTTCCTCAAGCTCCTCATATTTGGCCTTGGCCTGCTCGAGTTGCTGCTCAAGCCGCACCTCTAAAGGCTCGTAATATTCGGGAGAAAACTCGTTAAAGATCGGACCAGGAAACAAAAACCCCGCAACCACTAACGTTACCCCGAGGGAAACAAAGAGCAGACTCTTGGCTAAATCCCCAATATCCATGGCAAAATCAGTGAAGACTGCCACGGGATTGAACTGGACGATATTTAATAAGATCTTGATCGGCGCTTGTAAAAGATAAGAGATCGCATTGAAGGCCGACATCACAACCGCCATCACGGCAAAAGCGACAGAGACCACGTGAGAGACAAAAGGATGGCTACTACTTCCAAAATGAGCTGCCTTTTGCATCGCATAGCGAACATTGCGCGACTCTTCAGGAATCAAATTCCTCTGGATAAAATTCGTATTAGATTCTACAGCTACAGCACTCATTCATCTCCTTTGAGCTCGCATAATGATACCATTTGCGAAATGGCTTAGGCCTCTGTAATTTTTCAAACGGACGGATCCGATCAGCCCCTTTACACGGCTCTGAGCAGCATCCTCGGTCTTTCTCTGCACATTCTGGGCAAGAGAGAAAGAGCTCGTTACAATCCATATTGGCGCAGTTGTAATAGGCATCCGTTGGGGCCCCGCAGCAATGGCAATGGCTGATTAATTCATGCTCGTCATCTGAAATGGGAACCGACAGACGGTCATCGAAGACAAAAAGCTTTCCCTTCCAGTGCTTATTGCCCATCTTGTGACCGTAATTGATGATCCCCCCATCTAGTTGGTAAACCTCATCAAACCCCTTTTCCTTAAGCAGGGCAGAATAGGTCTCGCACCGGATCCCTCCCGTGCAGTACATCATCACTTTCGTCTTCTTCGGGTCCTTCTGCTGGGCCAGGGCCTCTGCATAGGAGGGGAACTCACGGAATGTCTTTAATTTGGGCCGCTCGGCCCCCTCGAAGTGCCCTATCTCTGACTCATAGTCGTTGCGGACATCGATCAGTAGAGTCTCCTCTCCTTTTTCCTCTAGCATTTTGGCCCACGTCTCAGGGGAGACATGCTGGCCCCTCTTGGTAAGGTCTGGGCTGTAATCCAAAGCGACGAGTTGAGGGCGGAATTTGACTGTCACCCGAGGGAAAATGTGCTCATGGTAAGGATCGAGCTTCACATTGAGCTCAGCGTAGCGGGGATCGCTTTTGAGCCAGTCGAGATAGATATAGGCATGCTCAGCTAAAAAACTCATTTGCCCATTGATCCCATTATAGGCGATGTAGGTGCGAGCTTTTGCATCGAGGG
Source organism: Verrucomicrobiota bacterium (assembly GCA_018239985.1). Taxonomy (GTDB): domain Bacteria; phylum Chlamydiota; class Chlamydiia; order Chlamydiales; family Rhabdochlamydiaceae; genus Sacchariniichlamydia. The sequence continues at coordinate 26,303 of JAFEGK010000015.1, forward strand.
TTTTCAAAAATTCATGATGTCTTTTGACCTCTAGATGGGGGTCTTCCAGCTCTGTATAGCAATAAAAAGCAGCAATCAAATATTGATCCATAGCCTCTCCAAAAATTTTTATTACCCCTACATATTACCCTCTTTTCTTTAAGAATTCAAGTGATTGCTTGTGAAAAAACCGGTATTCGTTTACGATTAATGGCTATTGAATCACCTATTTTTAAGGAGTTTTTGAATGGCTCGTTATACCGGCCCTAAGAATCGCATCGCACGCCGTCTCGGAGTTAATATTTTCGGTCGCGCTAGGAACCCCCTTCTCCACAAAGCTAATCCGCCTGGAATGCACGGAGCAAAACGGAAGAAGAAGTCTGACTACGGAGTTCAGCTTGAAGAGCAACAAAAGCTCAGAGCCTCCTATGGGATGATCAGCCGTAAAGTCACAGTACGCTACTACAAAGAGGCTGAAAGATCCAAAGTCGAAACTCCTGTGGCTTTTATCCGCTTCTTCGAGTGCCGCCTTGACACGGTTGTCTATAGACTTAAACTCGCGCCGACCATTTTTGCGGCTCAGCAATTAGTCTCTCACGGCCACGTCCTCGTGAATGGGAAGAAAGTGGATATCCGCTCTTTCCAAGTGAAGCCTGGAATGACAGTCTCAATTAAGCAGAAATCGCATAATGTGCCGATCATTAAGCAAGCATTAGAAAACCCGCGCACTGTCCCTGAATTCCTCACGGCTGAACCTGAGAAACTCTCAGGACGCATGGAAGTGCTCCCTGAGTTGGACCAAGTCCCCTTCGTTCTCCCTGTGAACGTCCCGCTCATTTGCGAGTTCCTAGCTCACACAAGCTAACACCTTTTAAGGGCGCGACTGAGAAATGGAGTTTAAACTCGTCAATCAATCTCAGCGCGCCCTTGTCCATTCCTGGTTATCGCTTCCCCACGTCACCAAGTGGTTTTATGGCCAAGGACTTCAAAATACCCTTACTCATTTAGACGATTTTCTCAAAGGGGCTTCAATTGCTCAGTATTGGATCGCCTATAATCGGGGGCATCCCTTTGCTTTTCTGATTACTTCCCGCGTCGAAAAACCCCACGATGAGCTCAGTAAGTGGTGTTCAGAGGAGGGTGAGGCGATTACCCTCGACATGTTGATCGGGGATGAGAATTACTTAGGGAAAGGGCTGGCTGTAAAGGTGATTCAGGAATTTCTGCAGAACCAGTTCCCCTATGTGGATGAGGTGCTGATCGATCCAGAATCGACCAATGAGAGGGCAATTCATGTCTATCAAAAAGCCGGTTTTAACATTCTGGGGACCTTCATCCCCTCTCATAGCCCCCATCCGCATCTGATGATGAGGCTCGAAATGAAAACCAGGCCTTAGAAGCTGTACTAAAACCAGATGTCAGTCAAGATTAGGGTCCTTTTGAGCCAATTTTTAGTCATTGCGCTGAGGGCTGTATTTCATTCAATACAACCCTCAGCGCAATGACTAAAAATTGTCCAAAATGATCCTAATCTTGACGACACATGGTTTTAGTACAGCTTCTTAAGGCCTGGGTTCATCGAATGGCCCCACAATAGTTCCAGCTCTGTTGCAGATCTAGTCCGTCAGTTGCAATTCTTTTCAAATCTGCCCCGTAATCCAGGAGGACTTTGGCGGCCTGCCAATCTTGCCGTTCAAGAACATAGTAGAGCGGTGTCCGTCCATCACTGTCTTGAGCATTGAGATCGACCCCCAGTTCTACCAAAAATTTCACCAACCCAAACCTTCTATGAGAAGAGGCAAAATGGAGGCAATTTTGGCCCATAGCTGTCAATGCATGAATATCGGCGCCAGCTTTGATTAATAATTTGACAACAGCTTCATTTGGATATCCCGAAATCGCGTGCATAAGGGGGGTTAAGCCACGGGCATCTTTAGCGTTAATATCAGCCCCTGCTTTCAGCAATCGCTCAACAACATAACAATTGTCACTCTGCACCGCCCGCATTAAAAGGGTCAATCCCTCCTCATTTTCGCAAAAATTGACATCGGCACCCCTCTCAAGCATCAGATCGACGATTTCAGCTCTTGGGTTCCAGAAGGCTTCGCTTAAAGGGCAGTAGCCATAAGCATCTTTGGTATTGACAACGGCCCCTTGATCGATCAGATACCTTACGATTTCAAATTTTTGACACATGCAAGCTGCATGCAAAGGGGTCCGCTGAGAGGGCCCTTCTACTGCCTGAAGATCGGCTCCATTTTTCACTAGGAGCTCGATTGTATCCATTTGTCCGTTGCTGATTGCACCATGCAAATAGTCGTTGTATCCATTTTCATCCTTCTCATTGACCTCAAGCCCTTTTTCGATCAAAAGTTGTACAATCGGCATGCTAGCGTTATGTGTCGCCCAGCGCATAAGAGTTGTCCCATCGCTTGGCTTAATAGACAAAGAGGCTCCCTTCTCAATGAGTTTGCGGACGATCTGCTCATTGTCATGCCGAATGGCAAACTCAAGGGGAGTCTCATTTTCGTTACTGATCCCATGTATATCGGCCCCTGCATCGATGAGATATGAGGCTAAGTGAGTACATTGGTGCGTAATGGCGACCATTAGGGCTGAATAGCCCTGAAAGTCTAGCACATGAATATCAGCCCCCTTTCCAATCAGCAGATGGGGCAGATCGGTATAGTTAGAGATAGCGTTTATCAGAGCGGTTTTTCCAGCAAAATTGCGCGCATTGACGTTAGCTCCGTAGGTCAGTAACAGCTGGGCAATTTCAGCTGATTTAACAAGGTGCAAAGGTGTATTTCCATCTGCATCTTGTAGACCGATATCAGCTCCATTTTTTAAGAGCAGCTCACAGATCTCTAAAGAATTTCCCCAGATCACATCCAAAAGAGGGGTGTGATGCTCCCCATTAATGACATTGCAATTTGCCCCCTCTTTGATAAGGAACTCGGCAAGGCGCACGCTCTCCGATCGGACTGCGTAGAAGAGCGGGGTACAACCCTCTTGATCAATCGCTTCGATGTCAGCCCCATTTTTTATTAGGAGCTTCATTACCTCAATAGAATCGGCTTGCGCTGCAAGATGCAGAAAGGTCTCCTGCAAGCGGTCCCTCGCATCCATTTTCACCCCTTTGCGGATCAGGTAAATCGCCAGATCCTCTTGCCCCCTATTTCTGAGTACATTGAAAAGAGCCTTCGTGAGCAGGTCATACCCAAATGCACATTCTGCTTTGAGATCGAATCCTTTCTGTATCAGAAGATTGATCATTTGAAGGGCATTTTCATTGTAAATAGCTAGGTCTAATAAAGAATCCTGAGCAATGATTTTTTCATTTACTCTTGCCCCTCGCTCGAGTAGAAGCTGGCAAATTTCAAGATCGCCCTTACCAACTGCAATGTGCAGAGGTGTCCGGCCATCATACGATCGGCAATTGACATCGGCCCCTTTATCGAGCAGCCCCCTGACCAGATCCAACTGCTGCTCCCCACAGGCCCTGTGCAAAGCGGTCTCGCCGTAGATATCTCTCTCTTGAATGTCATAGTGTTGTTCAATCATTTCGTTACCTTCTTCATTTTGTGCTGAACTAATTATTAATAAGATTGCGAGCTTTCCACCTCTTTTAACAATCCTAATTTGACCGCTCGGGAGTGAAAAGTATCACCGTCGTCTGCTTTTTGGTGAACGTCGGCTCCGTTTTCGATCAGAAGAGCGATGATCGCTTGAGCTCGCTGCACCATCTCATCATCTTCGAGATTGAGAATCGCCCGCTGCAAGGGAGGGATCCCTCCCGATGGACGATTAGGATTGGCACCTGCCTCAAGGAGCATCTGAACCATGACCGGATCCAACTGTTGCACAGCTGCGTTTAAAGGGGTGCGGGCCAATTCTGGCTGCTCTCCGTACTGAATTTGATAGAGTTCTCCAGGATGACCGCCAACATCGTCCGGATGAAGTCCATATTCTAATAAAAATTGGAGAGTTTCCCGCTGGCCATAGCGGACTGCCGTAAAAACTAGTGTGTGAAAAATGATTCCTGAATATTGATAGGGATCACTTCCCCGCAAAATCAGCTCTCGAACAATCGGCAGATCGCCATTGTAGACAGCTGCAAAAAGGGCAGTATGGTGGCAAGAGGTGGGAAGATCGAGGGCACCCAGATCGATCAGTCTTTGGTACGCATAGAGATTTCTCACTTTCACTGCGACAAATAAAGGGGAAAAATAGGAGGGGCCGCACCGCTCATTGATATCTGAATGCAAAAGCAGAGCATCAAATTGGGCGTGATCTTGAGCAAAAATTGCAGTATGCAGCGGAGGCAGCGTAGAGAGATCGTCCGCGAAAGAGGTAAAGCCGTGATACCAAAGCGCTCCAGAGATCGATCTTCTATCCATCTCGTCTTGTGTCTGCGCGTAGAGAAACTCTGCGATATCAAATTTTCCCGCTTTAATTGCTTCCCATGCAGCTGCAACGGGATTTTGCGAATGGGATAGATACTTTACCTGATGGAAATTGCCAGCCCCGATGACCCGTTCTAACTTTTTCGCCAGAGGATGGCTTGGTTTTTGCCGAAGCTGATTCCAGTCAAAAATGAAATAGGCGTACAGGAAAAGAGGTTTTTCAATAAATTCAGACAACAGATCCAGTAGGCATTCTTGAAAATAATGGGAAACCCCAAAGTGGTAGAAAGCCCCCTCTTTTTTCCATTTGCGCAAAAGATAAGGATCGAATGTTTGGGATAATTCGCCGATCATTTTTATTGCCTGGGCCTTTGCGTCAGTACTCTCTGAGATCGGTTTGGGCTCGGTGAATGGTTTTGCTTTGAGCGCCGCTTCATAGGCCTCGCGAAGCTGCTTAAACCCTTCTGGATCGACCTCTGGCTTCGTCACTTTCAGCCTACGGCTGTAGGCTTCGCGGATCGCCCGCTGATCCCCCGTTGGTTCAATCTGTAAAATTTCCCAAATCGTCATGGTGCATACTCGTGAGGCAGTTTTCCTCGTAAATCTTTTTCATCTGCAGACGCTCCACAGGCGACTAAATAGGAGGCGATTTCGTGTTGCCCCAATGCGTAGGCTTTCATTAGAGCAGTCGCATAATTGTGCTCAGCTTTAGCATCGATTGAAGCGCCATAGGAAAGCAGCAAATCGATGATCCTACGATCTCTATCAGCCAATGAGATGGCAAAATGCAATGGGGGAACTCCATTGGACTTTAGGTTTGGATCGGCACCCCCTTTTAGCAATAGCTCGACAATTTCCAGGTGCCCATTTTGCACTGCAACTGTCAGCGGCGTGCAAGGGGTGCCATAAAAAAGGACAGAGTAGAATCTTTTCCCTTCACCATCGGCGTCGGGGTGCAGCCCCAAAGAGAGCAAATACTTGACCATCCCCTCGAGGCCAAATCGGACGGCAGCAAAGATCAACGTGTTGTACCCATCGAACGCATATTGCTTTAGATCGGCGCCGCGGGCGATCAATTCTTCAGCTTGAGGGATATTGCCCCAATAGACCGCTGCAAACAGAGCGCTATGGTTGTAGGCAGTCGGAAGATCCTTCGCTCCTAGCTCGAGTAACTTCCGATAGGCGTAGTCGTTTTGAATATGAACCGCGACAAATAGGGGGCAGTAATGATGAGGGGCTCCTCTTTGATTGATGTCGGCACCCGTCTCAAGCAAAGCATCTACCATCTGATTTTGATGCAGAGCGATCGCCAGGTGAAGCGGCGCAAGGCCGTTATCCAATGTTTCACGTGGATCGACGCCCTCTTTGAGCAACCGGGCAAAAGTGGGAAAATCATTCGTCATCACAGCTTGAAATAGGGGAGAAAACGAACCCATTTCTCTAGGGCGACAATTGCTATCGAAAATCGTCAGCCGAACCCGATCGATTAGGCGGGAGAACCCTGAACCGACGCTGTTGCTATAGTACATCCCCTCCTGTGTTTTCATGTCGATGTAACTGAGAATTAAACTGACAATTTTCCAATTTCCGTGATACGTGGCAAGGGTTAGAGCATTGGCAAAGACCGAGGTAGTGATATCCCCTGAGTTTTTCAACGGATCAGCCCCCGCTTTCAGTAGCTCCTCGACCTCTTTTTCACACCCCCGCTGGACAGCCGAGATCAGCGCCTTTTCCATCAAAAGATCCTCTGAAATGAATCGAGAAGTGCCTTTGCACCTTCATAGACTTCTCCGATATCTTCCGGATCTTCAGAATCCAATGCATAGTGGAACCGGCCAATCCAATTGGCCAGAATTTCTCTCTCGTCCCCTTTGAGCAAAGCGTAGAGCTTTTCAAGATCGGCGATCATTTTCCGATTTTGGAGCTGATCGCGAGGGTGAATTTTGAGCTCTTGGAGCTTTTGCAAACTAGCCCGGATCTCATCGCCCGTCAGGGCATGTTGTTGGTTGCTAAAAGTGGCCGTTGTCTTTTTCCCACTGCTCAGGACCGTCACCTCAACTTCGAGTAGCCCATTAATATCGTAGGTATAGCGCACCTCAAACGGCTCCTCACCGGCACGTGCGCGGGGCAAAGTGACTAAAACCTCACCGATTTTGACATTTTCATCGACGTTGTAGCTCTCCCCTTGGAAAACCGAAATATTGACACTTGTCTGGTTGTCCTCAGTTGTGTAGAGCCGCTCGGCTCTGCTGGCAGGAATCGTTGTGTTCCTCTCGATAATGGGCAAGAACTTGACCCCTCCCCCTTTCCGGTGTCTATAGGCAAGCACATCTGTTCCAAGCGAATAGGGGCAGACATCGGTGATCACCACATCTTCCAAATCACGGTGCTGGCTTTTGAGGGCCGCCTGGACCGCCGCGCCCATCGCGACCGCTTCGTCTGGGTGGAGGATCAGCTGGGGGAATTTTCCAAACATTTTGGCCACTTCCCGTCCAATGATCGGCATCCTGGTCGCCCCACCGACCAAAATAACCAAATCGAGCTCATCGGGCATAATCCGTGCATCGCGCAAGGCTTTTTCGAGCGGGATCTTAATCCTCTCCATGAGCGGCTGAACCAATTCATTGAATTTGTCCACCGTCACCCCAATTTCTAGCCCATTAAATTGAAACACCGCCTCATCTTTGCCACTGAGCTGATGGACCACAGCCTGCGCCGCCCGGCGCATCAGAGCCTTTTGCTTGGCATCCAGACCGTTATAGTCGAGCTGGTGACGCCTCAAAAGCTCATACTTGAGATAATCCTCTAAGGCATCGGTAAAATCTTCGCCACCCAGCCGGTTATCCCCCGCACTGGAACGGACCTCAATGACCCCGCTAAATAACTCAACAATCGAGACATCAAAAGTGCCCCCGCCGAGATCAAAAATTAAAAATTTCGATTCTGCTTCCCGATTGTGAAGCCCATAGGCCAAAGCGGCTGCGGTCGGTTCATTCAAAAGCCGCTCCACTTTAAGCCCGGCCAGTTCCCCAGCCAAACGGGTCGCTTTCCGTTGGGTATCGTTAAAATAGGCTGGAACAGTGATCACCGCTTCGGTCACCTTGGCCCCCAAATAGGTTTCGGCATCGCGGATTAAGCTCTTGAGCACAAGTGCACTAAGCTCTTCTGGCCGAAAGCGATGGGTCCCCAATTCGAGAACTTTGCCTGTGCCCATGTAACGCTTAAAGCTAGCAAGAGAAAGCTGATTATGGGCATCCAATTGCTCGATCGCCGGGTTGCCGACAACGATATTGCCAGAGGGATCGAGACTGATGACAGAAGGGGTTAAAAAACTGCCCTGGGCATTGGGAATCAATAGGGAACGGCCATCTTCCCATACGGCAATCAAACTATTTGTCGTTCCTAAATCGATTCCAATAATCATAATTAGGATAATGATATTAATTTATCTGATTAAAAAACAAGAGGCCATCAATTTTGATGACCTCTCAAAAAATGAAAACCACTTTCATCTAGATGAGTGGTTTACAATCGAGCATTGTGCAGCGCATCATATCGCAGATCACTTTGCCTAGAGATCCGATATGGAGAGGGCCGCAATTGCGCCATATCCCCCGTTTAGTATCTAATAATGTGAAAGGTTGATGTTCAATCTTTCCGTGCGCATTAACAAATGTAATCGCAAATCCCCGTTCCCCTTCACGCAAGCGGGTAACATAAGTGTAAACTGGCTTATTGGCCAGGGCAGCCTCAGCTTCAATAATTGTCATTTCTGGATGCCAAGCATGTTTTCTTAACTCGGCACCGGCATCAAAGTTGGAACTTGTTTTAACAACCTTCTCAATCGGTCTGTAATTTAAGATTGTAGCCATCTGATACTCCTTTAGCTTTGTTCCATTTTCATGGAACTCTTCCGAAAACGGAGCAAGTTTACAGGATCGAAATATTTATTGAAAGAAAAAAATGCTTTCCTATGGGACTATAGAGGCATTTTTGAAATCGATGTTTCCCATTGCCGAAGAGAAAGTGTTCTTCAATCTTTTCTTGTGCATATAGGTAAATGTCCTGGAGTTGATGGGGATAACGGGACATTCCTCGATTAAGACCATTTCAGCTTGTTTGAATAGCTCAAAACGCTTTTCCTGAACAACCTCTTTCTTAGCTTTTTCAAGGAGCTCCTGGAACTTCCTATTTTCCCATTTTGCGAAATTGATCTTGTTTGTCCCGAATTCAAACACATTCAGAGTATAGGTAGGATCATTAATGGAGGCCTTCCAACCCATCATACCGATCTGGTACTCTCCCCTCGCCATTTTTGAGAAGTGCAGGTTAAAGTCATATTCTTCAAAGCGAAACGGGATCCCGAGAACATCTTCCCACTGTTTGATGAGCAATTTGTTCAGCTCAGCATGAATTTTACTTCCCGCGATCAGAGTAAGAAGGGGGAAAGTTTTTCTCGTGACTCCCAGCTCCTTTAACGCTTCTTCAAATAATTGAACCGCTAATTTTCGATCTACCGATAAAAGATTTTCATCTTGAACCTGGGCATGGGGAAAAGGAAGCGGAGAAACGAACGGGATAGATCCGTCAGCCACTTCCTTGATGATCTTCTTACGATCCAAAGCAAGTTTGAAAGCAAGCCGCATTTTCAAATTATCAAAAGGAAACCGTTGCGTATTAAAAACAGACCAATTCACCCCCAAAACTTCATTAGAGACGATATCCCCATCCCCCTCCTTAAAATGGGGCTCCCAAGGGTGCATCGGACGACCCATCCACTCTAATTCGTCATTCTTGTACATTTCGTACGCTGTTGCAGAACTATTCTGGGAAAGCAGAACCCGATCCAATTTCACCGATCGCTCATCCCAATAAGTTTGGTTCTTGACCAGTTCGCATCCACCATTTGGCAAAGATCCTTTTAATCGAAATGGACCATTGCAAACATAGATCTCTTCATCGCTTTGGGAGGCCCAATTGGGGTGAGTAGTATCATGCTCCTGTTTAATTGGGGAATAAAGGGCAAGTGATGTCAATTCTAAAAACTCAGGTGTTGGAGTTTCTAAATGGACGACAAGGGTTGTATCATCGATCGCTTTAACCCCGACTTGATCAAGGTCGATTTTTCCTTCTTTTGCAGCTTTTGCATTTTTAATCGGGTAGAAAAAGTGGGCAAAAGGCGTATAGAACGAGGGAGAGAGAATCCTTTTCCAAGCATACTCGAAATCATGGGCTACCAGAGGAGTCTGATCCGACCAGGAGGAATGGCGCAGTTTAAAAGTATACCGTTTTTGATCAGCGGAGATATCAATGCTCTTAGCAAGAGCAAGAGAAGGTTGATTCCCACAAGACATCCTGGTCAATCCTTCAAAAAGCATCTTCATGACCGCACTAGAAATATCGTCTCCCCCCAGTCTTGGATCCAAAACCGGTGGTAAGACAACGAAACTTAAACGAAGCTCTTGTAAATTGATGATTCTTGAAATCCACTTCTCAATGGCACTCTCAATACATTTTTTAAACTGTTTCTGGTCGCGATGATCAGCGGTTTCATAAATAAATGCCTGTAAAAGAGTCCCCTGGAAATTGATTTTGGTCTGAATCAAAGACTTGGAGAAATTGTCGAGTTGATTGAGCTCTTCGTTTAATATCGTTTCAATCGAACGATCCTTGGTTCTGACTACGGCAAGGCTTAAATTTTTTTGCTTGAGGAACTTTACAAAAACACTTTCCCTTTTTGGAAGTTCATTCTCAATTGACTCTAGGCAAAGCTTAAAGAGGATTTCAAGTGAACTAAGTGAGGAAGTAGCCTGCGCTTCGATCGGGTTAAGCGCGAAGAAAAAATTCTCCAAGAGCTCTTGCTCTCTTTCAGCAAAAGCATGTTTCAATTGAGCAAATAATTCCCCTTGCTTGAGGATCATTCCCCCATTGTAGTCCCGTATCTCTCCCAGAGCCTCTGTGATGATGGAAATGACCTTTTGTCTAGCCAAATAAAAATTAACAGAGGAATCGAGCCGCAAAATTGAACGATCCTTCGGGATGCACAAATGAAAAACATTCGCCTCTTTCGGATTTTTCTTCCGGATATAGCCCACATTCTGAACACGGTCTGCGAGAAAACGAAAGGGCTGCGGAACCTTTTCAAAGGCCTCTTTCAAACTGATATCGTCATTTTTCAAGATCCGGACGAGCAAAACAGTAAAATAGAGCTCGTTTGGCCCTTGCCTATCCAAATTGACCATGACTTGTGGCAAATCGGCGATATATTTCAACTGCTGAGAGAGCAGTAAGATATTGCGCATCACCTCTTCTTCATTACGGATCATAAAGACCGAGGGGATCAATTTTTCAATCCGTTTCTTAAGCTCCTCTTTCAAATTCCTTTTGAGAAGGAGGATTTCACTGTGCTGAAATTGAGCTCCATTCTTCTTCTCTAATTCTAGATAGATGTATTTATTGGCATCATGATTAACCCTGTGGAAATAATAGGAGCCCTGGACAACTTGGGCCTCCGGAATGAATTTTTGAACCGCGGAGAGAATATGGGTATCTTCAAAAGTCTCGTGCCGATCAGTCAAGCCCACCGCGATGGACAGCCCCAAAACAGTTTTAACACCAAACGGGAAGTGAAGCTTGCTGCGGATAAAATGAAATTCCAAGTGTCTTTTTTCAGGAGACAGTGACAAATGATGAAGAAGATTTTTTCGCATTAAATAGTGAGAAACCACAATGCGGGTGAGCAGTTTAGGAACTCGAAACTGCCGAAATTCGGGGTGAGCTAAGGCAAAAAATGTACTCATGTCACGAAAAAGCTCGACATCGAACTGCTTTGGCGCCCTTTGAATCAACATACGGAGGAAGTGTTGAATTTGACCCGATTTTTGATCTAGAGACAACCCCTTCGTATCCAAATATTTTTCAAAGTATTTTGAGGAAGAAAGACTTAAGGAGAGTTCGTTGGCCAAAAGAGGCAAATTGTCCTGAATCAAACTCAATTCCCGGCCATCCTCGACAAAGATCTTCACTTCAGCAACAAAGAAAAGTTGAGAACTGATCTTAGGCATGTAAAAATAGCAATTGTAAAAACCTAAAATCGGAACCTCTTTCTCAGGAATCAACCATTTTTGAATAATTTGAAGCAAGACCTTTTCCGCTTTAACTTCTTGATTAGGAGATAATAAGAAAAAAATAGACAGACTTTCTGGAGCAGAAGTAGGCTGACTCCATTTGATTAATGGCAAATTCGAAGGGATCCATTTTTCGATCTCCTCAAGCTTTAACCCCTCTGGCAACAGCTCCATCAGAATGTCTCTACCCTGTTGGAGATGGCGCGATAATTCCCCCTCTTGATTCGACTGGGGGAAATAAGGTCTGATCTCTGGAAGAACCTGGTCTGTTTGCATAGATTTCATCGATCCAATAGGTGGACTCTATGCTACTTTCGAAATTTTTTCTAGAAAAAAATGCAATTTAGCCCAATAATATTTCTGATATGAGGTCTCTATATCACATAATAATAATAACATTCCTGATCCTCTGCACATTGGGGTGTCAAAAAGACAGTCGCGCCGTAAAAAATCGGTATTTGCACGTGAGCATCCAGTCGGAAATTTGCTCGCTCGATCCGAGTGTCGCTATCGATGTCCCCTCGATCTTTCCACAACGCATGTTGTTTGAGGGGCTCGTCATCGCAGACTTAAGCGGGAACATCCGCCCTGCAATAGCTGAAAGGTATGAAATCTCCGATGACCTGAAAACCTTTACGTTCTATCTCCGCCCTTCAGTATGGTCGAATGGGGATCCGGTCACCGCTTACGATTTTGAATACGCGTGGAAAAAGATCATCAATCCACAGACCACAACACTTGGGGCCCACAACTTTTATTATATTAAAAATGCCAAACAAGCGTCCCAAGGAGAGGTCTCCATCGATGAGGTGGGCATTAAAGTTCTTGATACTTATACACTCAAAGTAGAGCTAGAGCATCCCACCCCCTATTTTTTAGAGATAGTCGCCATCCCCTCTTTTTTTCCAATCAATAGCAAAATCGATAAAGTAAATCCTAAATGGTCCAACCTACAAGGCGATCAATTTGTCTGTAACGGACCTTTCGTATTGGAAAAGCACCGGATCGACAATGAAATCCTTGTACGGAAAAATCCGAATTATTGGGATGCGGAAAATGTCAAATTGCCAGGGATTTCTATAGCAATCATCAAAGACTCTTCAACACAGCTCAGCATGTTTGAAAAAGGGGAGCTCGATTGGCTGGGACAACCACTGGCCAAAATTCCCCTGGACGCCATCGAAACTCTGAAAAAGGAAAATAAAGTCACATTTATCAACACACTTGGGCTCTACTGGTACTATTTTAATACCGAATCCTTTCCCTTTCAAAATAAGAAAATGCGCCAAGCATTTGCCTATGCGATCAATCGAGACGTAATCGTCAAACACGTCCTACAATGCAATGAGTCTCCAGCGTTTGCTCTGCTTTCTAGCAGACTGACCGGCCAAAAAAGCCCCTATTTTGAAGATAACAATCGGAAATTGGCCATTCGGCTCTTCAATGAAGCTTTAGCAGAAATGGAGATCTTAAAAGATCAACTTCCTGAAATCACCATCAACTACTCCGCCGCACCCATCAACCAACGACTTGCTGAAGCCTTGCAACAGCAATGGAACCAAGTTTTTGGTATCGATATTGTCCTCGAGCAACAAGAGTGGAAAGTCCATTTTGAAAGATTGCGCGTTGGCAATTTTCAAGTGGGCGGCTGCGGCTGGCAAAGCTGGCTGCGCGACCCGATCTACACCATGCAGGCCTTCCGTTACAAAACCGACGGAATCAACATATCCCATTGGGAAAATCCAAACTATCAACAACTGCTCGATTTAGCAGAGCAAGAAATTGACCTGAATAGGCGCAAAGAGCTCTTTAAAAAAGCAGAGGCCATCCTGATGGACGACATGCCCGTAATCCCCATTTACTTTATGACGATCGCGTATGGTAAAAACCCCAAGCTTAAAGACGTCCTCATCACCGATCTCTACGAGATCGATTTCCGTTGGGCCTACTTCGAACCTTAGTTTTTTTTGACGCAAAGAGCGAAAGAAAAAAACGTAGCATTCTTTTCTCTGCGGCTTTGAGTCTAAAAACAGTTATAACCGCTTTAGCCGGCTCAGGATTTCCATCAACTCATCGACCTTTGCCACATGGCAGAGGCCAAAGAAGATCAAGAAATAGACCGTTGTTTGCAGCCCGAAATGTATCAGCTGCAACATGATCGTTTCTGGGAAAGTGACATCGCCGCTCCAAAACTGCAAAGTAGGATCCCCTAACGCATATCCCACACCCAAGACCACCAAACCTGCAATCAGTGCGCAGGCGCCGACTTTGGCCATCGGCCGAAAATCGATTTTAAGCCCCAACTTGTGGGATAAGTAGATCGAATTAACAATGGTGGAGAAGCTCGTCGCGAGCGCGATGCTTGCGGCCCCCAGGTCGCAGACGAAGACTAGAAGGGCATTCAATGCGGTGTTAAGTAGAGCAGCGCTAATAAAGCCTTTCGTTGGGGTCCAATAGTCTTTTTTCGCATAGAAGCCTTGCGCGACAACTTGCACAAAAGCAGACGGGAGCAGGCCGATTCCATAGCACCACAAGCAGAGAGTTGTCTGATAAACTGAACCAATTCCAAAATCGCCGCGGCCAAAAAGCAGGTTGACGCTCGCAGCACCGAGAACGAAAATCCCCACTGTGCAGGGGAAAATAAGGAGGAAAATCCGCCGTTTGGCAAACCGTAAAAGCGATTCAAAACGGTCCAGCGCCTCTTCTTCGATTGCCCGAGAGAGCGAAGGAAGCAGTGCCGAAGAGATAGCCAACCCAAAAAGGGCCAGAGGAAGTTGTTGGATGCGGATCGCATACCAGAGGTAGGCGGGCCCTTCTAGGTCGGCCCAGCGGGCGAAAATGCCATCGATGGCGCTATTGACTTGGACTGAAGCAACACCGATCATGCCAAGCATAAGCGGGCGAGCGAGAGCTTTCAATTCCGAGGAAAATGGAGAAATGGACAAAAGTTCTTTGACCGAAAGCGATCGCCTTAAAAAATTCCAAATTCTGGGAACGGTGATCGCCCACTGGGCAAAGAAAGCAAATGAGAGGACAATCGAAAGCCCGATCACTGCGTCCGAGATGGGAAGGTGTCTTAATGCCACTACCCCGAGAATCCAGACGAGATTACTGGCTACCGGGGAAACAGAAGGGAGGAAAAAACTCCGCTCCGATTGCAGAAGACCCGTCGAAAGGCCAAAGAGGCAGATGAAGAAGATCCCAGGGAGCATCCACATGGCGAGCCTAGCTATTTCGCTGTGCGAAAATGAAAGGGCAATTTCTGCAGCAACGATCAACGTGCCAAGAATCAAACTTAAGCTAAAAAAAAGATCGCGGAAAAAGAGGGCCCCTTTACGGGGGTCTTCCTTTTTTTTCGTCTCAAAATGGGGAATAAACCCCTGATGGAGCAGCCCCTCGCCGAACAAGCGGCGGATGAGATAGACGAAGCGGTAAGCGAGAAAAAAAGCGGCGAGGGCTGGCGAAGTCCCAAAGCAAAAAGCCATCGCCATGTCGCGACCAAGACCACTCACACGGCTCAGCATCGTACCAGAAAAAAATCTCAGAGCCGAGCGCGCGAGCGATTGGTGAGTGTCTGGGTTCATAAATCCTTTAGCGGAAGATGATGATGTCTCTTATGGTAGATAAACCATAGGACAAAGCAAATCAAGGCTAAAGTCCAAATGACCATATTTGGAATCGTAAACCAAGGGAACCAAGGCTGCACGGGGCGGCCAAAACGGGGCCCAGGTGGCCAAAAGATAAACGAGGGGCTTCCACGGAGGTTGCCTTGCGGCACAAAACCGAATTCGCGGCTATCGGCACTCATGGCAAAATTATCACCGAGGGCAAGATAGGACTCTGGAGGAATCAGTAGGCCTGCTTGCTTGATTTTCTCCATGTCAGGAGGGCCGCTGTCGACAAAAGGAATATAGGAATCTTTGACCAAAGCATTGACTGCCCGTTCTTTTTCTCTTGCGACAAAAGTCTCTAAAGCCGCTTCTGCCTTCTTGAAGATCGGCGCACCCATCAGGTACAGATCCCCATCGCGGAAATAGCCGAACCTCTCTGTCTCAAAATGAGACCCCATGGCATACCGTTTGTCGAATTCTATTCCGTAGTTGAAAAATTTGCGCACTAGCTCGGCAGAATAAGTCTGAAGCGGATGGTTGCTAGGGAGTTTTTGCGCATAACCTCCCCATTTGATCTGATAAGCCTGCCCATGATAGTACTCATAGGTGCCATCGGGAACCATTTCCAGTCGAGTGAGAAAATGGGAACCTAAATTCTGTGGCCCACCAGGCCCATAACGCATCGCGTAGCCATTTTTGACCACAAAGCGGGCTGTATAGAGATTGTCGAATAGAGCTTTCAAATGGTCTTCATCCAAAGGGATAATCGAGACGCTCATGATGAATTGAGGCCTAATTCTCCCCACATAATCTCTAGCAAGCTCCAATTGTTTGAGGTTAGGATGGTGGTGCAATTCCAAGAAAAATTCACCATCTTGGAGCGAAATATTGTTTTTTTCTGCAAACGAACGGATCTCCTCTTTCCGGACGATTCGCGCGCTGGCAAAATTCCCAATCCCCCACAGTTCGTAATAATTTTGCACCGGAGGCATGTTGCTATTATGGATCCGCGGCATCGGGAGCATCTCCCCCTCTAGCCGGTTATTTCCCAGCACAGTCAGCCGCGCTACCGGTTCATTCATTTGATGAACGATCGCCATCCGATAAGCGCTACCCATCGAAGAATGAAACGGTTCCGCAAGACTCATCGAGCCATCAAAATGGATCATCGGCACATGGTCGATTTTCTGTAGATCAGGCAGTTGCAGGCTAGCCGAAATATCGTTGCCATCCTTGTCGATTCCGTAAAGTTTACCGCCGTAGAAATAGACAGTATCACCAGGTCTTCCCATCAGCCGTTTAACAAACTGCTTTTTCCCTGGGAAAATCCAAAAATAGAGAGTGTCGGAATCATGGACATCCATGTTCTCGGTAGAAAAGACGATAATGCCCGAATGCTTTGCCAAATCGGGATCAAAATAGAGATGTTTGACTGTGAAAGGAATGTTGATCCCAAAATTCGTTTTCGAAACGAGCAAACGGTCCTGCTCTTTAAAAGTAGGCCTCATTGAACCGGTCGGAATCTCATAGAGTTCAAACCAGCACTGCCGGATGATAAAAGCAATCGCCAGAGCGACAGCCAGCCCAACCACCACATCGCGCACTTGCTGAAAGCCGCTCCGCTTTAGAGCACCGTCGAGATAGTTTTGACATTTATGGGCATGAAAATTGGCCTGACTCCGATTCTTCTTCTGTATTTCTGCTTGCAGAGCCTTCAGGTCTTCCCGGATTTCATTGGCTTGTGTGGGCATAAGTTTGCCCCGTTTTTTGCGCCAGAGTTGGTAGACGTGCAACAGAATTTTTTTACATTTATGTAGTGAATAGGGTTTCATGGCCTCAAACTATGTTGAAAAGATCTTATCTATTCTCTATAATTTCGATTTTTTTGGAAGAATAATGATGTCACCCCCACCAGAAAAACTTTTGATCGGCGCCCACACCTCCGCTGCAGGTGGACCCCACAATGCCCTTTTGCAAGGAAAAGAAATCGGCGCGACGACCATTCAACTTTTTACTTCCAATCAAAAGCAGTGGGAAGGCAGAGAGCTGACCCCTGAGATGGTCTCACTTTGGGAAAAGACCCTTGCTGAAACAGGCCTGCAAAAAATCATGAGCCACGATAGCTACCTGATCAATCTCGGCTCAAACAAAGACGACGTCCTCTCCAAAAGCCTCATCGCATTTGAGCAAGAGATTAAACGGTGCCATCAACTCAAAATCACCTTCTTAAATTTCCATCCTGGAGCCGCCACAACCGGCACCGAGCAAGAGTGCCTCGACCAGATCATCACCAGCCTACTTCGCTTTGAAAAACTCTGCGCACAAGGGACCACACGCCTTCTTCTCGAAACCACCGCAGGGCAAGGAAGCTCAGTCGGACACCGTTTTGAGCACCTCTTCTACATCATCTCAGCTGTCCATGGGAAAATCCCCATCGGCGTCTGCATCGACACCTGCCATATTTTCTCAGCAGGCTACGATATCCGGACCGAAGCGGCATGGGAAAAAACACTCGAAGAATTCGACTCCATCATCGGACTCAAACACCTCTACGCCTTTCATCTCAACGACTCCGCCAAGCCCTTCAGCTCGCGGGTCGACCGGCACGCCGATTTAGGAAAAGGGGAAATCGGCATCGAGGCCTTCAAATTTGTGATGAGCCACCCCGCGTTAAAAGAAATCCCCAAATATTTGGAGACACCAAATGGACCTCCTGGATGGACAGAAGAGATTGCATTACTTAGGAAATTTGCACATGAAAATCAAAAATATTACGAAAAGCTCACTCGGACAAACCCTTAAAATCTGCGGCTGGGTCCGCTCCGTCCGCGATCAAAAGAATTTTGCCTTCATCGAAATAAACGATGGCTCGAAATTCAGCTCCCTCCAAGTGATCGCCGATGACAGCCTCCGCCCCCAGTTTGAAAAACTGACCACCGGCTCCTCGGTCGCCATCACCGGCATCCTCGTCGAAAGCCCGGGAGAAAAGCAAAACTTTGAACTCAAAGCGGGCACCATCGAAATCTTTGGCGATTGCCCCGTCGAAGACTACCCCCTGCAGAAAAAACGGCACTCCTTCGAATTCCTCCGCACCATCGCCCACCTCCGCCCCCGCACCAACACCCAAGGAGCGATCACCCGCGTCCGCAACGCCCTCGCATTTGCCACCCACCAGTTCTTCCAAGAGCGCGATTTCTTCTACATCCAAACCCCCATCATCACCACCGCAGACACTGAAGGGGCCGGCGAGCAGTTCCTCGTCTCCACCCTCGATTTCAACAAACCACCCCGCCACTCCGACGGGACCATCGATTTTACCCACGATTTTTTCGGCAAACCAGCCCACCTCACCGTCTCCGGGCAGCTCAACGCCGAAACCATGGCCTGCGCCCTGACCGACGTCTACACTTTCGGCCCCACCTTCCGCGCCGAAAATTCCAACACCACCCGCCACCT
>JAFEGK010000016.1 GCA_018239985.1 Verrucomicrobiota bacterium
CCCAAAATTTGAATCGAAAATCGGCTCAAAAGAACCCGAAAATTCGCTGAAACTGAGTTTGTGGACAGTCTCTGAGAGCTCCTTGATAGATTGTAGTTTTGATAAATAATTCAATATTTAATAAACTTTTTATTGAGATAGGTTCTTGGGTATCAATAATGATGATGCCATTTCAGGGAAAATTTTCCCTGCTGTTCTTCATTGAATTCAGCTTGGAACTTGACCCCTTTGCGCAGGTCGATTTCTACGGAAACGTTGCGGCTTTCGGCCCCCTGTGAAAGGGTGAGGAGCACGCCCCGCATCAGGTATTTGCCGATTTGGAGCGAAATTTTTCCTGGGTCATTTTCGGAGGTGACCAGGGTGAGCCGGTCGATCCCGAGGGTTTTACGGATCTTCTCAAGGATGTCAGGGCCTGAGTTGCCAGATAGAGAGATGATCGTTTGGGCAACTTGCAGAGCCTGGACTGCTGAAATCTCTGAGATGTCTTTATTGAAGAGAATTTGGGCCAGTAGCGAGCTTGTCGGCAATTGAGGGCTCGACTGAAAGCTCAGTTTAGGCGAGGTGAGGGGCCCTTCTAGCATAACGGTGACGTTGACTTCGGGCAGATCGCAATTTCCGCTTAGCGAGATATAGGCATTTTTGATCGATCTATCGCTAAAGATGACCTCTCCGCTAGTCAGTTTAAAGACTTTGCCAGAGAAGATGTATTCGCCAGAGACCAGCTGCAGTTTTCCTTGCGTCTTGAGATTCTTTGCCATACCGGTCAGATGGACCCTTCCTTTCAATTCCGCATTGAGCCCCCGTCCTTCAACCCTCCCGTCTTTGGGAACATGGATTTGAAGATCCAACTCTAGTGGGAAGGTGGCTGAGGGTAAAATCTTGGTGATAATCACTTTTTCTGGTGGGTTGACAAAGCGGATAGGAAGGACGGGGTAAATTGCTGGCATCTGATCGGGGATGCGGAAAGTGGCGCCGTGAACTTTTAGATCACCTTTAAGAAGAGCTCCAAGCCGATTTCCTGCGAGATTAACCTCACCTGAACAGGTTCCCGATAGCATATCGTAGGAAAGAACATCGAAATCTTTAACCTCTGCAGTCAGTGTGAACGGGAAGTGCTCGAGTGGTTTTAGCTCAAGCTGGCCATAGGCTGTCAACGAACCTTTATCGCCGTCATTGGCACTTAGATCTGTCAGCCGGACCATTTTGTTATCGGCAATTCCTTTGGCGAAGATTTGTTTGAGACAAGTTCCAGAAGTGTAATTTTCATAAAGGCCATCTTGAATTTCAAAGGTTCCCTGCAGAGCGGGATCTCTCAGGGTCTTGGAGCCGTGCAGCTGTGTGGAGACCCAGCCCTCAATCCGGTTCTGTCCGATATTGATAAAATTAAACAGATCTTCCAGTTTTCCTTCGGCGGTCAGTTGACTTGAAAAGGTGAGGTTGGGATCAATTGTGATTTTGAAGGGGAAATGTTGAAACCGGACCGGGAAGCTGCCGATCAAATTGATGAACTGCTTGTCTTTTGCCTTGAGATCGGCATGGATTTGGGCTCTGTTTCCGCTGAGGTGAATTTGGAGAGATCCTTTGGTCGTATAAGGCTCTTTTTGCCCCTCAGAATGGAAATGGGCCCGCTCTAAAGCGATATTGCAAGAGCCTTCAATTGTGTTATCTTTTGCAATCAGGTCGATATCAAAAGAACTCGTGCCAGCTAAAGAGAAATGTTTGTAAAAGATTGGAATAAACTCTAGAGGCAGCTCGCGGGCATTGATCTTTATCTCTGTGCTATTCTTATCTAGATCGATTTTCGACAGCAGATGTCCATAGCCAATTTCCATGGATAAATTGCTCATTTTGAAATAATCGGTTGTCCAATCGAGGCAAACAGGGGATTGGAGAGCAATCGAGCGTTTAAGGGCAAACCCGTCCATTGAATTTAGGGAGACGACTAGACCATTGTGTTGGATTTGCAGACTCCCAGAGCCGCTTAGCTCGAGGGGATCTTCCCATTTCCCTTTGATTGCAAATTCAAAGGGGCTATGATTAGGGTCAATAATCGATTTGAAATTAACTTGGGAGAGTTTCATTTTCTCGTGGACAATCGATTGTGCGCTGAGGCTGATCTGGCCACACATATTTTGGTCGATATGAGTGTCAATCGAAACCTCTTCTGCAGAAACATCATCAAAGGCGAAATTCTGTAAATCTGCTTTTAGTTCCACATTTTGCCGGCTAAAGTAGATCTGGGAATCTAATTTCCCTTTAAGATAGTTTTTTGGGAAAAGGGGTTGGAGGGTCCTCAGATCTGTACACTTTGTCCAAAGAGAGCCATTGAGCTGATTAAGATTGATCTCTCCTTTGATGCTCATCTCTGGACTTTTGATAGAGATGTCATCGACTAGCAACTCGTCGGACCAGGAAAAATGGCACTGAGCCGTCAGTGGAATTTCAGGGTGGCCGCTCTTCAAATGGACATTTCCTTCCCAGTTTTGCGCTCCTTTGGTTGCCTCAATAAGGAGGGTCGAATAGTTGATCGGAATCTCTTCGATCGTAAGATTTTCAACAAAACACTCTAATTTGGCATTTTCTAAGCCGATTTGCCCCATCCCCATCGCAGAGCCTTCTGAAATTTTATCGCTAAACAGGGAAAGAGCGGGGAGATAGAAAGCCAGATTCCCTTCTTTGATTGATAGATCGGGATTGATCTTCCCTTCTAATCTGAGAAAGAGATTTTCACCTTCGATAAGAAAATTTGAAATTTGGATTGTTTTATTTTGTTTTAGGTCGAAATTGCCCTTAGCGACAGCATCAAAAGGAACCCCGCGAAACCTTCCATCTTCTATTTTAAGATAGCTCACTTCCAATTCTTGTTGAAAAAGAGGGAGAATAGCTAAACGGAATTTGAGCACCTGGGCAGAGACCTCCTCTCCTTTATAGGAGCAGTTGACATTTTTGAGCTTCCATTCAAAAGGCAAAACCCCATCAATACTTTCAACCTGAAGTTGAACACCTTTCTCTTTGGCAAGGGTAATGATCCCATCTTTTGCCAACTTTTTTGCAAAGGGGGTCTGGAGCAGAAAAATCGCTGCCAGCAACAGAACAAAAAAAGTAATACAAACTCTACCAATCCACTTCAAAATGATTGCCCCAAACTTACAAAAACCCACCAGTGAGGATCGATTCCTTCCCGCCGATCAATAGGAAAAGCGACATCGAGCCGCAAAGGGCCGATAAACGAAAAATAACGAAACCCGATACCGACTGATTTGCGCCACTTCCCCTTAAAAGTGGGCCATTCTTTTAAATATACATTACCTATATCAAAAAATGGGACAAGTCCAAAGCACTTATACCGAATGCGGGGTTCCACTGTGTAGAAAATGGCCGATCTGCCACCGATTGGCTTGTCGCGCTTTCGAAGAGGAGAGACCGTATAGTAGCGATAACCTCTTAGATCCTCCTCAGAGCCTCCAAAAAAACGCTTAGGTACTGGTACTGAGTCGAGCCCATTGCTAAAAATTGTTCCAACCGTCAATTTTTGAGCCAGAACCAGCCCCTCATTGCGCAAAATGGGCAGATAAGATCTAAAGGTGAAGACCTGCGAATAATAAAATTCTGAAGCTTTTTTTAAATTGACCGTCGGTACTCCCCAGTAATCAAAACGGACACCGCTGACTGGATTGAGAAAATCTTCGACATTCGTCCACCTCAGATGAATCGGAGCTTCAGCGAGGAGAAAATTCCCATTATCAACGCTTCCCCGGACGATCAAATATTCTAGCTCAGCTGCTACGGAGAAATAGAAATAACAGCCTGCAGGCCTATCAAAACGATTGAGCAGGCTATAAGATTGCATCCGATAGGGCTTGATCGATTCATGTGCAGCCTCAGCTTGTATAGTGTAGTTGTGATCGATCCCATGGAAATGGGGAATCTGATAGGCGAGAATGCCTGAATGGACACGCTGAGCAATATTGGCCTGAAAGGTAAATTTTCTTCCCAATCCTCTTACATTTCGATTTTCCCAGCCGATCGTAGCTCCTGGACCAAAAGTCGTCTGATAGCTTACTCCAGCGCTAATACTCTTGTGTTTGGTCTCCGTCACCTCAATTTTCATCGGCAAAATAGGATTGCCATCATTTTCATTGGGATAGGTGATATAAACCGAAGAAAACAGCCCCGTGTCCATCAACGCCTCCTGCGTTGCTTCGACAAGACAACTGTTAAAACGGTCGTTTTCGCACCATTGAATTTGCTGATCGATGATACAAGAATGGACAGAGCAATTTCCCTCGATTGCTGTTGGACCAAAGTAGGCAATGGGACCTAGCTCGATTTTCAAATCAACGCGAACCTGCTTTGTCTTGCCATCAGCGATGATCTCACGATCCATAATTTCTGCAAGAGGATAACCATATTGCGATAAGATCCGCAGGGCGGCAAGCTCACTTTTAAGGACTTCAGTAGTCTTTAGAGGCTCACCTATAGCGATTCCGAGATCAGCTAAACAAAGAGGGGCGCAGGGATTCTCAATTTCTTGCCCTTGCGCAAAAAGGGTGATGTGATACTGCTTGATCGTATAAAGTGGGCCTGGATTCACCCAGAGAATGACAAAATATTCGTCCTGTTGCTTCTGGAATTGCACCTCAATTTCGGCTTCGAGATAGCCATGTGCATGGAGAATTTTGATCAATTCAGGCACATCCGATTCGGCACGAAATTTTAGAGAGTTCAGCGAATTGGGCGGCTTCTTTCGTAAGATCATGAGCTGAGAGGAGTTACGTAGATCCTTCAACGTTTTTTCATCTTCAACACCCTCAATCCTAACCGAATAGGGAATCGTCGATGCCACGAGGGCAATAGGGGCAAAGAGGGGAAGCAAGCTAATAAATCGAACCATTACCATCTATGATAAATTCAAACGTATTAGAACGCTATACCCGTTCCGTTTCAAAGGCACCCAAAAGGACTGAATTTGAGAGAAAAAAGTAGATTTTTTAATTGGGTCTAACGTAGAATCCTCGTCAATTTTTACAGAGGGTCGAAATGATATCCGCAGTGGATCTGTACCAGCCCAATGGGGATTGGCGCGAAGTCACAGTTGAAAAGTTAAACAACCGCGGTGAGCTATGCCTAAATAGAGACAACGGCAACAAACAAACATTTCACTATACACTCGAAGTATCCACAGGTGATCTCTATGGATTAAGAGGAGATGCAGACCCCCCTCATATCATCGCTGGTAAGGCTTTTGCTATTTTCATTGTCACCCCTTTTTACATGTTGGGACTGATGAGCGCCAACTTCTTAAAAATTATCGTCGATGTGACCTCAATTTTCTGGAAAGTCATTCCCCAATCGATTTCCGAACTATCGTCAAAAGGCATTCGAGCTACTTTGGCTAATGCCCTTATGACAGTTATTTTTGAAATTCCAAACGAGATCATTTTAGATTTATGGCGCATCTGCCGCAGCCCTCTCTATGCTATAGGCGTGCAAGTCGCGAGCCTCTATACCATGCTATCTCCTTATGAGGGACGCAAATGGATTGGTAAAATCGAAAGTCAATGGCATGACGGAACCCCTTATCAAAAGAGTATTTTGGATACCCCCGCTGAGAACTGTGTAGACGAGGTTCTGCATGATGGCCGGATACTCTTCCTGGCTGTCTGTATGCAGAAGATGGGAAACATTCACGACAAAGTGGGATCGTTGGAAAAATATAGAATCGTATAAATCGTAATTGTTAAAATATGCAATTACAAAAAAATTAAAAAATAGGCAGGTAAAATTATGGATTTTGGTTTCTTAGCTACAGCAACGCAACATTGGACAAGTGAGAAATGGTCTACAATTGATTACTATCAAAAAGAACGCCAAGGGGATCGTTCTGGTCTGTATCTTACCACTGGAGAATTAGGTGCTACAGATGGGAGACAAAAATTTACATTATTGAAAGAGCAAGATGGAGGGTTACTCCAAACTAACACCAAACTGAATACAATGCTAAAAGTCATGGCCGCATCTGTTGCCTTGAGCTATCCATGGAATGTACCGTTTTTGGGATATGCACTTCCCGGAATAGTCATCCCTACTGTGATCATAGGAAATTTAGTAGAATCAGGTGTCGCAATTGTAAATCAAGCAAGGCAAGATAAAAAAGAAGTGGAGCTCCCTAGCTGGGACCGTGTTTGGGTCAACTTAGGGCCAATTCTTAAAGGGGGCGCGGCAATTCTTGCAGTCAACCTCCATCAACACCTCTATGAGAGCAGTTTACTCTTTAGCATCTTTAGTTCTTTAGCTGTTGTATCCTGGGCAGGCTACGTCCTTTATAACCCACGAGGAGCTGCACTCTGGATCAATGAAGCAGAAAGTCTCGTTGGAGCTTCTCCTAAAGCAGATTTCCATGCACTAGCTGCGAAGAACTACGAATTTGCCCCAAATTGGCAAGATTATACTACGGGACGTATCCCTTTAACATGTTTGTTAGAGATACATTCTCCTGGGAATATCTTTGATCAGGTAAATGGTAAACCTGTATTCGAAGAAGTCGATCAAAAAGAAGAATAAGGAGGATTTATGTTTACTGATTTCAACATAGTCAAAGGAGATAATTTGAAACAATATGCCCTTGCAAGAGTTATGGGGCAACATTGGATTGAAGAAGTGCCTGCTGACAATAAGCCAGGAGCAACATGGCAGAAGATTGATCACGAAGGGCAACCTCGTCATCTCCATCTTCTCAGTGGGGATCTTTATCGCGCTGATTCCGCAAGTTGGTCAGCGGTAAAAACGCTTGGAATGATTTGGATTGGCGGTTACTACTATTTTGGTGCTGCACTGCTTAGACATTTTGGCAGTGGAGTTGTCAAAGGGGCAAAAGCTGCGCATGAAGTTGTCAGGAATGGTCTGGCAATGAGAGATCAAGTGCAGTTTAATTGGAAAACGCATCTGCTCGGTAGTGGTCAATCTTTTAAGGCAGCATTGGCAGACTTTACACAAGCAGGTAAAGACCTGCTCTTCTTAGCTCCTTTTTACTTTGAGACTTTTTATATCTCGAGCATCTTTAAATATGCCGCTAGTTTTTATACTTTTTATAATCCCCATGAACCTCGTGTGATGATCGAAGCGGTTCAAAGTTGGTGGCGCCCAAACGGTGTACAGCCTCTAGAAGAAAGGGTGATTAATGGCTTAAGTGTTTGGGATACGGTTGATCATTTGACCAACGGTTCCTATACACTCACTCAGCTCTTCAGATCGAACGCAATTGGAAAGAATCCAGTCCTACCGGTTATTGCTAAGCCAATTGCCAAAGGTGAGGAAACTGAAGACGACAAGAAGAAATCAGAATAAATCCTAACGAATAGGAGGTCGCAAAGACCTCCTATTCCTCATCAGGGTTTAAGTGATCGGCATTTGTAATGGCCCGCACTTCGACTTGTGATTCAGCGACAACCACTTTTTTCCCCCCCACCTCGATTAAATAAAGAACCGATTTTGCACTTAGAGGACGTCTTTCAAGAATTTTAATCTCTCGGCCGTAATTGAGTTGCTTCATTCTCCCATGGGCAATTCGGCGTAGCATCCAGACCGAGATAACGATCAAAACGATCAGCCCGAGCAAAGTCACCATCATTTTAACAAATGCCCCCTTGTAGGTAGGGCCCATGTTTTCAATCATTTCCTTGTTCGATTGCTCTTGAGTTTGCTCCATCTGCGATTTAGCAGGGGGGGGCTCGATTTGAGCTTGGGCCAAGGTAGTAAAGAGAAAGAAAAAAAGTGTTAAAAAAATTTTCGACATATGAAACCTCATTTTTAATTGAGAATGCTGACAGCTGACTTTTTTTGCAAGTCAGGGCATAATTACAGTCTATGAAAGGACTTTTGGCATTTGATATTGATGGGACTCTGACCCATCGGCTCGATTGGATTGATCCCAAAGTGGTTCAGTTTTTAAAGGGGTTGACACTTGGGGGGTGGCAGCTTGCCTTTTTAACTGGTCGCACCTATTCTTTTGCACGGCGTGTAATCCACCTGTTTGATTTTCCGTATCTGATCGCTTTTCAGAATGGGGCTGATATTGCTGAGATCCCTTCAAATAAGATTTTGCAGCGCAACTACCTTTCCGCCGAAATCGTTCCTCAAATTGATCATATTTATGAAGGGCAAAAAGAGGATTTTATTATCTATGCAGGAATCGACAAGGGGGACTTCTGCTACTACCGCCCTGAGCGCTTTTCTCAAAAAGTGTTGGACTACCTCAAAGTTTTAGAGGGCCTCTCCAATAGCTGGCAAACATCTAATTTTGTCTTTGAAAAAGGGGTCTCTTTCCCTTTAATCAAATCTTTTGGTGAGAAAAAGGTGATGGAAGAGCTTCACCACAGGCTAAAAGGAAACCCCATTTTGGAAGTGTCCATGATCAAAGATCCGATCGATCCGAGCCTCTACCTTAATCTGATCACCGACCGACAGGCGAGCAAGGGGCATGCTGTGCAGTTTATGAAACAGCATCTGAAGGCTCCTCTCGTTATCGCTGCCGGAGACGACCATAATGATCTCAAGATGTTGCAATCTGCCGACGTGGCCATTGCAATCGAGACAGCCCCTCCAGAAATTCTCGCCGTCTCTGATATTTTAGCAAGGCCAGCTGAAAAATGTGGTATCATTCAAGCAGTTGAGGTGGCCATTGGACGCTATTAATTTTGCCCTCGAGGCAGGTCGCCGTTTGCAGAGAAAGCAAACAGGGCTGATCCACTTCTGTCACCAAAGTGAAGATCTGACGACGCACGATACAATTCCAGTTTTGGAAAATGCCCTTTTTGCCTTAAGTCTTTTCCGCACCCGCCTATCGGAGAATGTGCTCGAAGGGAAAGCGATTATTCAACGTCTTTTAGCCTTTGAAAAAGCAGGGCAATTTCCCACCTATATCCATGCATATCCCCACATTTCTGACCCCTATCTTAGCCTCAGGCTTGTTCCCATCTTTTTCTGGATTGTAACCGATTTTGGGCATGTGATCGGCAGCTTAAAAGGTGATCTAGAAGAGATCATTGAGAAGATAATGACAGAGCCAAAACCCTCTAGCTGGGCCCAATTTCGATTTAACGCCTTTGAGGGGAAAATTGGCACTTTACCGCAGAACATTTACGAATGGGGCGAAGGGTTGATTTCGCTGCAGATTGCCGAAAAGCACGGCGCTAGTATCCAAGAGCCAATCCGAAAAGCTTTTGAGCTTTGGCATCCTGAACTTAGCTTATATATCGGCCCAGCTGCCCGCCGCAACCAGGAGGGGAATTTGCCTGAATTGACCCTCTTTGACCTCTTTATGTGTCAGTGGCAAAAACGGTTTTCTGCCAGAGCAGCTAATATTGCCCCTGTCCATTTACAAGGCGCTCTCATCCGTCCTCTGGGTTTTGAGGTGGAGGCGGCAAAAATGTCGACTCCTTATATCCATTTCAATAATGAGGAGGAGTGCCCACTTTTCATCGCCTGGGATCAACATACGTTTGTGCTGGCAAAACAACAGCACCTGGTTGAGGGGGATGCAGAAAAGATCATGGTTTTTCCAAAAGAAGATGAAATCCATTTCTATTTCAACCACCATCCCGACCATCAGATTTTGGTAAATAGGCAGAAGTCGAACACTTTTCGGCAAAATGATACAGTAGAAATACTCTCCAAGGGAATAAACCTGAATTTGCAGTTTTCAGCAGAAGATGGCACCTATATGGGGCATATTTTAAGGGGAAATCGCCCCTCGCAACATCATTGCAAGGGGGAAAATCTATTCGCTGCATTCGACTGGCAACTTACAATCCGGGCGATAAATATTGGAAAATTGCCGGTCATTTTCAACGTAAAGACGCAAAAAAACTGAACCCACATCCCTCAACTCCTCTTTTTAGCAATCTTTTTGACTCTCATTCGTTCGATCGTATAGGCGACACAGGATTTGCATGATCGCTTTGCGGCATGATAAGCAGGATAAAAAATTTTGATATCATGCATATCATGCCGCAAAGCGATCATGCAAATCCTGTCTCCTGGCTATGAAAATAGCTTCTCCAGCCCCTTGCGAGCATACCACAATTCTCATGATCTAAAGATTAGAATAGGCTTTATTATCTCAAGTAACTCTACTATGCCAGCGGATTGTGCAATGAACTCGGGCTCTCTATAAAAGATTCGGATGTCGAATTTACACTGGCGCGACTTCGGGCTGCTCAATAAATGCTGGAGAATCGACTGCGATTCCCATTGCATGCATGCCGTTATCGACATAGAGCGTCGTTCCTGTAACGGCAGCAGCCGCATCCGAGAGGAGGAAGACGGCAGCGCTGCCGACATCTTCTGCGTTCATCTCTCTCTGCAGAGGGGCGTTGGATTCAGAATAGGTGATCATTTTGTCGATAAAGCCAATCGCTCGTGCTGCGCGGCTGCGGAGGGGACCGGCAGATATTGTGTTGATGCGCACGCCCCACTTGCGGCCAGCTTCAAAAGCCAGTGTCCGTGTATCGCTTTCAAGAGCTGCTTTTGCAGAACTCATTCCTCCTCCATATCCTGGGATCGCCCTTTCTGAAGCAATATAGGTTAGGGAGAGGATTGAACCTCCATGTGTCATGATCGAGCCGAATTGGGCCACCATGCTGACAAAGGAGTAGGATGAGGAACTAACTGCTGCCAGATATCCGGCACGGGAAGTTTCCAGTAGCGGTTTTTTTACCTCAGGGCCGTTGGCAAGAGAGTGGACGAGAATATCGATCGAGCCGTAGTCTTTTTCAATTTGGGCGGCAACTTCGGTTATGGTATAGCCAGAGGTAGCTGCATAACGTTTGTTTTCTTTAATCTCTTGGGGAACGTCTTCTGGACGGTCGAAACTTGCGTCTAGCGGATAGACTTTGGCAAGTTCGAGCATTTTTCCGTTTGAGAGTATGCGAGACTCATCAAATTTACCTGTCTCAAATGAGGTAGTGAAAATTTTAAGAATAGGGGTCCAGGTTCCAACGAGGATTTCGCAACCCTCTTCAGCTAAAGCTTTTGCAATTGCCCAGCCGTAACCCTGATCATCCCCGATTCCAGCAATGAATGCCCGTTTACCTTTCAGTTTCATATTCCTCCAAGGAAAGTCAGTAATAGAGATATTATAACCGATTTATGAGTTTTTGGTCATCATTAGCCTTCGCCACCCTTCAGCTGTAAGAATTTTTTTGGATTTAAGCTGTACGGGAAGGGCTTTTTTCTTGGCAGGAGGAGGGGCTACTGGGTGTTTTTTTTCGACAGCTTTCTTCCGCTCTGTCTTTTTAGCAACTGTTTTTTTTAAAGGAGCCTTGGGAGGTGCCTTTTTCACCGCCACCGCTTTTTTTGCTGGGGCAACTTTTTTCTTTACGACTTTTGCTTTCTTTTTTGGTGTGGCCATTTGCTTCTCCTTTCCCTAAATTTAGTTCATAAGATCAAAAAAATCAAATGATCGCTATACTTCACATATATGAAGTTCCAAAAATTAGAAGCCTTTGAGAAGCATATTAAAGAGGCTTTTCCCCATCACCTTTCCGCCGTCTATGTCGTGGTCTGTAGCCAAGAGAGTGAGAGGAAAAAGATTTTAAGCAGCATCACGCAGCTCTTAGAGAAAGAGGCCGATTTAAAGAGGTGCCACCAAGTGAAAGATGCGCTCGGTCACATCAATGGAGGATCGCTCTTTTCTGGAAAATCTGCCGCTGTGCTCGATAGCGTGGAGCTTTTCCTCGAATCGGAAATACAGCTACTGTCCCGTTATGTCTCTTCGCCCAATCCTCAAGGGCAGCTGATTCTTGGCTCTGCTACCGGCAAAGTGATCACTTCCCTCTATGAAAAGGGGAAGAAAGAGATGGTGATTCTCGATCTGACTCAAGAAAAGCCGTGGGAAGAGAAACAGCGGCTCCAAAAGTGGCTCGTGCAGACAATCCACGCGCAAAAAAAGCAAATTGCCCCAGACGCTGTCGAAGCACTATTTGAGAGGCTCCCAAGCGATCGACTCTATTTGAGTCAGGAAATCGAAAAATTGATCTGTTATATCGGTGAGCGTAGTGGGATTACTCGCGCTGATATCGATGCTATTTGCAGCTCTTCAATCGATTACAATTTCTTTCAAATTGCCCAGCAAATGGTCTGGGGGGGCTTGAAGAGTGTTCCTGAGTTAAACGATGTTTCGACCTTGCTGCCGCTTATTGGCCTATTGCGCAATCAGTTGGAAATGGGACTGAAAATGGCCGTTTTAACGAAAAAAGGGGCAACTCAAGAGGAAATATCATCCGCATTTCCCCGTCTATGGCCCAAAGCATTGCAACAGTGCGTCGATGGGGCACGCCATTTGGGGATTGGCTATTTTCAGCGCGGGCTTATTCATCTTTTCGAATTTGAGCTGGGCCTAAAAACAAGTGCCGGCAAGCCTGAAGTGCTTTTTACAATTCTGTGCTCAACAGTCTCTAATAGGGTGTTGTAAAACCAATTCTAACGGCTGCTCGTGCGCTCTTCCCCGCCGGGACTGAAGTCCTCTTTCGGCGGGTACCCCTTCCGCGTCTACTCGCAGAACCAGACAAAAAAAGTCTGCCGACCTGTCTCCAAATTGCAAAGTGGAGAGGGGGTGTTTTTCTTTTCTAACTCGGTTCTGCGAGTCGACGCGGAAGGGGCACCCGCCGAAAGAGGACTTCAGTCCCGGCGGGGAAGAGCGCACGAGCAGCCGTTCGACCCATATCGCAAAGCAAAATTGCACCGCAGAATAGCCCGCAGGGCGTTGCGGGGTAGTGCTATGCACACTCCGCATTCGAGGACGCGATTTGGCGCAGCGAGATTGGGGCGCAAGGGGGTCGCAGGGGACACCGGACACGAAGTGCTGTGTCACCCGACATGTCTATGGTAAGCTATCTAAAGAATTGGTTTTACAACAGTCTCTAAATTGCGCACCGATTGCCTTGAATCAAGGCGAGGATAAGGAAGATCAAAAAGAGCAGAGCAAATAAGAAGAAGAGCCATTTTGAGATTTGCTTTGCATTGGCTTCATTGCCTTTAAAGGCCATATAACCTGTGATAATCGCTAGCGCCAAAAAAATAACTGCCCACTTTAGCATTTGCTGCTCCGTTTTTTCTTTGTATAATATGTTAGTTTATTTGTGTACAGCTTCTTAGAGCCTATCCGTAATGTAGAGGAAAAAAGGTGGGAGAAGATTTCGAGAAGATTTTTTTGATTTTAGACGAGGGAATATTCGTGAATATTTCCGAGGAGAAAACCAAAAAAAGCGCTCGAAAGATTCCCCAGATTTTTTTCTCTACATTGCGGATAGGCTCTAGATGATTTCACTTGCAACAGTGTCGTAGAATAAAAGCCCTTTTTCCGAGAGCTTAAGATTTTGCCCATCCCGAACAAGATAATTTGATTCTACGAGTTGATTAAGCACGGTTTTTGTCTTTTCGGGGAGGTTAAATGACTTTAGATCTACCCCCCGTAGCAGTCTCAGTTCTACAGCGAGAAGCTCATGGACATTTTGGGGGTAGGGGAGTGTTTCTTCAAAGTCGACAGGGGATAGGTCTTGGCGCAGCGCATCAAGATATTTATTGATGTTGGCACAGTTGCGAAACCTCTTGCCATTGAAATAGCTGAAGGCCGAAGGGCCAAGGCCAAAAAATGGGCGAGCGGTCCAGTAGCCGACGTTGTGGCGTGACTCAAACCCTAGCCTGGCAAAGGCGGAGATCTCATACCGTTTTAACCCGCTCTTTTCGATCTGGTTGATCGCCATGTTGTGCATCGTGAAATTGTCTTCAGCAGAGGGGAGTTTAAGGGGCCTTTTGTAAAAGGCGGTATGGGGCTCAATGGTTAAATTGTATAGAGAGAGGTGGGTGATTGGCAGGGTGTTTAGCTGCTTGAGGGTCTTTTCGAAGCTTTCCGGGGTTTGATCGGGTAGTTCATACATGAGGTCAATCGAGATATTCGAGATGCCTGCACTGTGGGTATCCCAAATCGCGTCGATTGCCTTTTGGGCGTTGTGGGTTCTTTCTAGCACTTCAAGCGAGTCGTTTTGGAGCGATTGGACGCCGATGCTAACACGGTTGATTCCAGCATCTTTGTAGCCCTTCATCAATTCAATGTTTACATCTTCGGGGTTCGCTTCGATCGTTACTTCGCAATTGTTTGAGATGTCAATTTTTTCAAGGAGGGTCTTAATTGGTTCTACCCCAAAGAGGGTAGGGGTGCCGCCGCCAAAATAGACCGAAACAATTTCGAAATCCTTTATCTGAGCGCGGACTTGCTCCCACTCGAGCAGCAAGCCTTCAAGAAGTTGTTGCCGATGTTTCGGGTGATTGGGGATGACGTAGAAATGGCAGTAGGGACATTTTTTCGTGCAGAATGGGATGTGAAAGTAGAGGCTGATTGGCCGGTTACCACTCATCAGCGTCGGGGTCATGGAGGATGCCCCTTCTCCAGCGATTTTTGTCGCTGAAAGGATCTTCATCATCTTCGTAAATCTGGGAGGAGACTTCTTCTTCTTTGGTGTTTTCTTCCGTGCTCTCTTCGCCAGTGACCGTCTCGGTGTCAAAAGATTCTGTATCGGATTCGAAGCCTGTCGCTTCTCCTTCAGTGGCGGTCTCGTCGCTCATGGTCACATCGGGCATGCTTTGTGGCTCCTGATAGGAGGCTCGTGCTCCCCGTTTTGGAGGAACGTATTCTTCGACTTCACCGCTTTCTTTTAGGAAACGGAGTCGCTCAAGCTCTTCGCTAATTTTTTTCTTTACACTCTCGATTTCTTCAGAATGCTTGGTTAAATCCTTCTTCGGAACTAAGCCAAGTTTGAGCCACTGTTCTAGGTCAGTTAGCTCATTTTCTAGCTTCTTAAGACGTTCACTTTTTAAACTCATCTTGTAACACCTCAATATTGAGGCAATTGCAATACTTCGGTTTTCTGGTCTTCGAAATTTTACAATTGCCTATTCCGCGATACTTTACAGGAGTCAACCTTTAAATCCTAGCTAAAATTTTGTTGAGAGGTTATAAGAGCATCATATGAGCCAAAATCAACCCACCTACGCCAATTTAGCCAATCTGAAGCTTCTAGAAGATCTGTATGCAAAGTGGCAGAATAACCCTCAAAGTGTCGACCCTTCATGGCAGAATTTTTTTGACGGGATGCAGCTTGGGTCTTCTTTGGCCAAGGCCTTCCCCCCTCGGCTGGAAAGCGCTGACCTTAGAGTCTATTATCTCATCCAGGCTTATCGCTCCTATGGACATCTGATGGCCCGCTGCAATGTGACTGCGACCGATATCCCAACATTGCCTAATGAGCTGAAATTGGAAAATTTTGGTCTTACTGACAAGGATCTCGGGTCCGAGTTTCCTACTAACGAGCTGTTCGAGAAAGAAAAGGCCCCATTAAGTGAAATCATCGATGTGTTGCAAAAGACCTATTGCCAGACGATCGGCATCGAATACATGAATTTGGGAAATGTTGCGATTGAAAAGTGGATCCAACAGCAAATTGAACCCTATTTTCCCAATCATCTATCGACAACTGATAAGATCGAGATCCTCAAACAGCTGAATCAAGCAGAGGGGTTTGAGACTTTTTTACATACAAAATATGTGGGACAAAAACGGTTTTCCCTCGAAGGAGAAGAGTCTTTTATTCCACTTCTCCATGCGATTTTGGGCAAGGGGGGAGAGTTGGGGGTGACCGATGCGGTCATTGGGATGGCCCACCGCGGCAGGCTTAATGTGCTGGCCAATATCATGGGCAAATCGTATGGGTACATTTTTGAAGAATTTGAGGATCACTATACTCCCGATCTTTCAGAGTCGACCGGCGATGTGAAATACCACATGGGATTTGCGGGTACCTATAAGAAAATTCAGGTGATTTTAGCGGCTAATCCGAGCCATTTAGAATCAGTGGATCCTGTTGTCGAAGGGCAGGTGCGGGCTCTGCAAGAGCAGAAAAGATCAAAACAGGATCAGAAACAGGTGTTGCCCATTTTGGTTCACGGGGACGCTGCTGTTGCAGGCCAGGGAGTGGTCTATGAAACGCTCACTCTGGCGAATTTGAATGGATATGGGACAAAAGGGACGGTCCATATTGTCATCAATAACCAAATTGGTTTCACAACTTTGCCTAAAGATAGTCGGTCGACTAGATATTGCACAGACATCGCCAAGGCTTTTGGGGCCCCAGTGTTTCATGTGAGCGCTGAAGATCCTGAAGCCTGTGTGGCGGTAGCCAATTTAGCCCTGCAGCTGCGTCAGGAATTTGGTTGCGATGTGTTTATTGATCTAATGGGGTACCGGAAATATGGGCATAATGAAACCGATGAACCAAGCTTCACTCAACCCTTGCAAAACCAGCTGATACGGGCAAAAAAATCCATCCGGGAAATTTATCGAGACAGGTTGATAGAGGGGGGGATTCTGTCTGGCGCTCAGGCCGAGCAGATTGAGAAACAATTTCACGATGACCTCACCAAAATTCTTGAGACGGTCAAAGCAGCTAAGCCCTCTGCAGAAAAAATGAAGATGCGGAGGAAGGGAAAGGATCTCAATCAGCTCTTCAAACCCTTTGAGACAAAAGTAGAGAAATCGACCCTGCTTGAAATTGGGAAAAAAATTGCCCAAATACCTCAAGGGATAAATATCCATCCAAAAATTCAGCGTCTATTAAAAGAGCGGGACAATATGCTCGAGCAAACGGTAGATTGGGGGATGGGGGAACTTCTTGCGTACGGATCTCTAGTGACAAACGGGATCCATATCCGCCTCACTGGTCAAGATACACGCCGCGGCACCTTTTCTCATCGTCATGCCCTCTATGTCGATCAGCTCACATCAGCCCATTATTTTCCCCTTTCCCATCTAAGCGAATCCCAAGCCAGCTGTGATATCTACAATTCACCTCTCTCCGAGGTGGGGGCATTAGGTTTTGAATTTGGCTATAGCCTGATGTATCCAAAATCGCTAGTCCTCTGGGAAGGGCAATTTGGTGACTTTGTCAACGGGGCGCAGGTGATCATCGATCAGTATATCGCTCCTTCCGAGATGAAATGGGGTCAGAGCACCAATTTGACCCTCCTATTGCCCCATGGCTATGAAGGGCAAGGGCCAGAACACTCATCGGCACGCATCGAGAGATATCTGCAACTTTGTGCTGATGAAAATATGACGGTTGCTAACTGCACCACCCCCGCACAGTTTTTCCATTTGCTCCGTCGCCAAGCGCTCCGACCCATGAAGAAGCCATTGATTGTCTTTACCCCTAAAGTGCTCCTTCGGCATCCTCTTTGTCGCAGCCCCCTCAAAGATTTCTATGAAGGACATTTTGAAGAAATATTAGACGACCCCAATCCCCCAAAAAATCCAAAGAGAGTATTAATTTGCAGCGGCAAAATCTATTATGACTTGGTCCAAGAGCGTGAGAAACGAAACGCCGATGATGTGATTTTACGCATCGAGCAGCTCTACCCCTTGCAAACTGAAAAACTTTCAGCTCTCATCAAAAAGTATGGTTCCTTACCGTGCTGCTATGTTCAAGAAGAACATGAAAATATGGGTGCCTGGAATTTTGTTAAGAACCGTATTGATAATCTCTCCTATATTGGCCGTGCTGAAGCAGCATCCCCAGCTGCTGGATCACATGCCCTTCATCGTCTTGAACAAGAGATACTCATCCAACAACTTTATAGCCAAGGATCCCCCTCATGAAATTAGAGATCAAAGTCCCTTCCGCCGGAGAATCAGTTTCAGAAGCTACTGTCAGTCAAATTTTAAAGGCCAACGGCACTTATGTAAAAACTGATGAGGAGATCGTCGAGCTTGAAACAGACAAAGTCAACCAAGTGGTCTACGCTCCTGGAGAGGGGATTTTGACCCTCACTGTGCAAGTCAACGACGTGGTGAAAATCGGACAGATCATCGGCTCGATCGATACCACGGGGAAAAAAGAGGAAAAACCAGCTGCTGCAAAGCCTGAGCCAACCCCGCCACCCGTCCCTACTCCAACTCCAGTTGTCCAAGAAAAGGGGCCATCGGCACGCAAAACAAGCGCAGATTTTGTTGCCGAATTGGGCAAGATTCCTGAAATCAAAACTCCAGCCCCAGCGCTACCTAAAACCAAAGAAGAAGTGGGGAAAGTCACCAGAAAACGGATGACAAATTTACGCAAAACGATCGCAGAGCGACTCGTCGCCGTAAAAAATCAGACCGCCATGCTCACCACGTTCAATGAAGTCGACATGTCGAATATCATGGCGATCCGCGCACGTGAACAGGAAGCATTCCTTAAGCGCAACGGAGTGAAATTGGGCTTCATGTCATTTTTCGTCAAAGCTGCTGTCGCGGCACTTAAAGAGTTCCCTGAAATCAACTCCTATATCGATGGAGAGGAGGTCGTCACCTTCCAAACCTATGACGTCTGTATCGCTGTATCGACCGAAAAAGGATTGATGGTACCTGTCTTGCGCAACGCCGACCAGAAAAACTTCTGTGAAATCGAACAAGAGATAGGGGCTTTTGCCAAAAAAGCTCGCGAGGGGAGAATTTCTGTCGACGATATGCGGGGTGGCAGCTTCACCATCACAAATGGGGGAGTCTTTGGCTCGATGCTTTCTACACCAATTCTCAATCCCCCTCAAAGCGCCATTTTGGGAATGCACACCATCGTCAAACGGCCCGTCGTCGTCGCCGATGAAATCGTCATCCGCCCGATCATGTTTTTGGCCCTGAGCTATGATCACCGTCTTGTCGATGGTCGGGAGGCGATCCAGTTCCTAGTTCACATGAAGAATAATCTCGAAGAGCCAACAAGGATGTTGATTGATTTATGACCGAAAAATTTGATGTCATCGTGATTGGAAGTGGTCCGGCTGGCTATGTAGCGGCGATCCGGTGTGGGCAACTTGGCCTAAAAACCGCGTGCGTTGAAAAAGGGGAGCTTGGCGGAACTTGCCTCAATATTGGCTGTATCCCTTCCAAAGCGCTGCTCCATTCCTCAGATCTCTATTACCAGCTTGAGCACCATTTTCCCGATCACGGGGTTCAAGCAGGCCATATCGCTTTTGATTTCGACAAAATGATGAACCGAAAGAAAGAGGTCGTCAAAGGGTTCACACAAGGAGTTGGGGCCCTATTCCAAAAGAATAAAGTGGTCCATCTCAAAGGGACGGGTATCCTCAAATCTCCGACTATAGTTTCTGTGAATGGGACCGATTTTGAAGCCAGTTCCATCATTTTGGCAACTGGCTCCGAACCAATCCGCCTTCCCTTTTTGCCAATTGATGAAAAAAGGATCGTCACCTCTACAGGTGCCTTAGCTCTAGAGAGCATTCCCCAGAAAATGATCGTGGTTGGCGCTGGGGCAATTGGAGTAGAGCTAGGCTCAGTTTATAGTAGGCTTGGCTCGAATGTTACCTTCGTCGAGTTTTTGCCCAAAATTTGCCCTACCATGGACGAGGTGATTTCAAAAAATCTCCAGCAAATCCTCGAAAAACAGGGGATGACCTTCCACCTCAACTCCAAAGTAGTTGCCGCCGATGGAACTCGGCTCACTGTTGAGAAAGAGGGGCAAAAAATGGAAATGGAGGCAAATGTCGTACTTTGCTCCATAGGCAGACGTCCCTATACGACGGGGCTTGGGTTAGAAAATGTGGGCATTACGCCCAATGAAAAAGGGTTCATTCCCATCAATGGCCGTTTCCAGACCAAAATCCCCAATATCTTTGCGATTGGAGACATTATCGATGGGCCAATGCTAGCACATAAAGCGTTTGAAGAGGGGGTAGCCGTTGCCGAATTGATCGCCGGCGGGAGCCCGATAATTGAATACATGGCAATTCCCAACGTAGTCTATACCAACCCTGAAGTGGCGGCGGTGGGCTTAACCGAAGCAGAAGCCAAAGCGATGGGACTGAATGTCAAAACAGGTAGCTTCCCCTTTAAAATCAACTCACGCGCTAAATGTACCGGGGAGACAGAAGGGATGGTCAAGATCGTAGCCGATGGGATAACTGACCGTATTTTAGGGGTGCATATCCTTGGTGCCCATGCCTCAGAAATCATCGCAGAAGGTGTTGTGGCGATCGAGAAGAAGATGACATCCCTAGAGCTAGGGAATGCTCCGCACGCCCACCCGACCTTCTCAGAAGCGGTAAAAGAGGCGGCTCTGGCTGTCCATGGCCGCCCAATTCACCGATAATAGAATAAGAAAGTGAGAAGAGGAGTCGGTTGCCCGACTCCTCTTCTCACTTTAAATTCTTTCTTTAAATTTTATCTAGTAAGACTGAGATTTGCCGCAGCCACAGGAGCTTTTCGCATTCGGGTTGGAAATCTTAAAGCCTGCGTGATTAAGCCCCTCTACATAATCGATTTCTGAGCCAATT
Source organism: Verrucomicrobiota bacterium (assembly GCA_018239985.1). Lineage (GTDB taxonomy): Bacteria > Chlamydiota > Chlamydiia > Chlamydiales > Rhabdochlamydiaceae > Sacchariniichlamydia. The sequence goes on from JAFEGK010000016.1 coordinate 20,380, forward strand.
AGGCGGCTTAAGGCCCCCTGGTTAACGTGGATGTCGACCCCATGGGAATTAAAGACTGCATCATCGTTTTTTGGCTGTTTAGAAAAGTCGAGCACATACTCAAAGCCACTGCATCCAGCTGCTTTATCGCCAAAACGGAGGCCCCAACCAGATTTATCCTCTTCTGCAAGGATTTCTTTGAATTTTTCGGCTGCCCGCTTGGTGAGGTTAATGGCCTGTAAATCTTGCTTCTCCTGAAGAATCGCATTGAGGCTAGCGACGAGCCCATCGATCTCATCTTCGGCATACCCATGACCGAGCATCCCGGCTTCCAGGGTCTCCCAGGTAGCTGCCTGGCAACCGACGCAGTGGAGGCCCGCATTGGTGATCTCTTGGGCAAGCTTTTGAGCCTTTTGGGGAAATTTAGAGAAAATGTCCTCAATGGTCATTTCTCGTGTGATTTTCTCTTCTTGCTTTGTCATGGTTGTCTACCTTTAGAATTTTATTTTAACACAGCCGCCCTTGATCTTGCATTGGCAAGCGAGCCGCTCTTTATCCATATCGCCGAGAAAGTCCTCTTCCTCTTGAGTGAAATCGGAGAGATTTTCCATCCCTTCGACGACCTCAATCACACAAGTTCCGCAGATCCCTTCAGTACAGGCAAAGGGGACGCCAGCCTCCTCACAAATTTGTGCAATAGGGGCGCCATCTTCGAGCTGATATTCCTCGTTGCCGTCTGCGAAAACTAGTTTAGCCATATCCGACTAGGGTAGTCGATTGAGGGTAAAAACAGCAAGAAAAAAACTTTTCATAAGCAACTAATAATTAAAATGATGTATTAATTTACATTCTCTTAACTAAATCTTGATCTTAAATTCAATAATTGTTAAAATATATTTATAAGGAAATAATTTAATCCGGAGGTAATAGTGAATACGGTTAATGAACTTCGCAGAAAAGTAGCTTGGTTGGAGAGTAAAGTCGATATGCTCGAGACCGAACTGCTTAAGCTCAACGCCATGTTGATCGACTGCGGATTCCCAGAAGGGGTCGAAACTCTAAAAGCGACCATTCAAGATCTCTTGGCCGAAGCCAACGATCCTTCTTCGCAATTTCCTCCTGAAGACGATCGTCCTCACACTCAATTCGCTTAACCAATAAGCGGGAGCCTAAAACTCCCGCTATTTTTATTAACCCGAGCCTCAAATAGGTGACAATCTGCTTGCTGCGGCTGCGCCATATCAATTCTCTTTCGTCGCCGATAGTTCTACTATGGGCTCCTCATTCGAACCGCTGCGCTTTGATCTGGCTTTGCCTCGCTGGCGCATATTGTCACCTATTTGAGGCTCGGGTTAATATGCATAAAAAAAACCTGGAGAGAAACTCTCCAGGTTTTTGACTTTACAGTTAGTCTTAAATTAGGCTGAAACCGCAGCAGCACCAAAGAATGGTACTCTTGTTGGGATCATTGAGCGAATTAAGTTAAACGCATCAGAAGCTTTACCAGCAGTTGCAGAAGCAGCTGTTGAAGCATATCCACCAACTGTTGAAAGAACTGGAGAAGCATATCCACCAACTGTTGAAGCAACTGTTGAAGCAGCGCCAGCAACTGTCGAAGCAGCAGCAGAAGCTTTTTCACCAACTACAGAAGCAGCTGTTGAAGCATACCCACCAACTGTCGAAGCAGCAGCAGAAGCTTTTTCAGCAACTACAGAAGCAGCGTCAGAAGCTTTGCCAGCTACAAATTTAGAAGCGTCAACAACTTTCTCAGCAGCGTTTGAAACTACTGTAGGAACTCCGAAGTAGTAAACACCAGCAGCGATAGCAGCTGTTGCAGCTGTTGCGATCACAACGTTTCTGATGACTTTGTTGCGTGCAGCAGTGTTTGCTTGCTCTTCAGCTGCTTTAGCAGCGGCTTTAGCAACAGCTCTTCTTTCAGCTTTAAGTTCAGCTTTAAGATCTTTTACTTCGTTGCTCAAGTTGTGTGTCTTAAATGCGAGAATACCGCAAGCAACTTGTGGAACAGCAATAGTAGCTGCAGCGGCTAAACCAATACCGACGGCAGCAGCTGGAGTTCTAAGGTGTGCAGTCTGACCGAGAAGGAACAGGATTCCGCGAACAATTGATTGAATAACAAGAGCAATTGTATCTTGGATAGTTGCACCCATGTTTTCTCTACCTAGCAGTTTTCCACCTTTTTGAAGAAAACTGAATGTTTTTCTTGTCGCAAGAAAGGCTTTCTCACCAGCATTACGTGCAACTTCGTCTGATTTAATTAAGACGTTTTTATGATAGTTGCCAAGTTTTTCCCCTAGAGAAAGAGGAAGTTCCTCTCCATCTTCGTCAACTTGTGGCTGAGCCAATACGAAATTTTGGAATCTCGCGATAGGAGCGTTTAAAGTCGTATGCACAGTTCCTTCTAGGAAGTTCACAACTCTTTTACCAAAACTATCAACTTTTTCTTTAAGTTGATCAATGTCCTGACTAAATTTTGCTTCGTCAGCTTTTTGAGCTTCTAAGGAGACAAATTCCTTTCCATAATTTTTAATAGCGTCTATAGGTTTTACCATGATTATTATCCTCCAAATTTGGATGTTGTTTTATTAGTGTTTAGTTTTATTCTAAACAGCTTTTTTGCTGTGTTAGTATTAATATATTATTATTCTATTATTAATAAGTCAATGTTTTTCTTTCTAAATCTTTAACTATTCTTAATTTATATATATATTAAAAATTTCAATATGCATATTTTGCATGAAAATGATATAGAAAAAATTATGAGTAAAATAATACTTAACGAATATGCTCCGTTTCGTTCTATCTTAATTTTTGGTCCCCCAGGATCAGGGAAAGGAACGTTAGGTAAATTTTTGAGTAGTGCTGGCAACCACTACCATCTTTCCTCTGGAGCGATCTTCCGAGGTCTTTCACCAGACTCACCTGCAGGCAGAATCTTCCATAAGTATGCTGTAGAGGGGAAATTGGTTCCCGACGAAGTGACGATCGAGATTTGGCACCAGTATGTAAAAGGGTTAATTGCAACTAATTGTTATTTTCCCCATGACCAATTCCTGCTGCTCGACGGAGTGCCGAGAACGGTTAAACAAACTGAATTGATTGATCCTTATATAGAGCTGATGCATATCATTGTATTAGAGTCTCCCGATATTGAGGTGCTGATTAACCGTCTAAAGAGGCGGGCTGTCATTGAGCGTAGGCTAGACGATTTTGATGTCGATATTCTTTACCAACGGATGGAGGTCTATCATGAGGAATCGGTTAAAGTCCTCGAGCAGTACCCAGAGGAGCTGATTTCCACTTTCAATGCCAATCAACCCCCCTTAGAAGTTTTGAGGGATGTCCTTGTTAAACTGTCCTATTTGTTAACACATAGTAAGCAATTGTAGAGACGGCAATTGTCGAAGGGATAGCTAATGCTAAGAGTGCATAAGTTGCGTATTTGATCGTCGGAACAATTTCATAGACCACTAATTGTTTTAGAGAATCCACCTCTGTCTGAATTTCCAAAATCTTGTTCTGAGCTTGCTCAAAACCATCTTTTAATGTCCTATTTCCAACCTTGACTTCCCCGTTAAGGTAGTAAAGGAAGTAGACATTCAGCAAAAGGATGCTAGAAGCTATCATCATAACGAGTGCCGCAGGGGCTGTTTTATAGAGGAAAATCGTTGACGATATCCCGATGGCGGTGACGATTGTAGGGACAATATGGAAAACTTGTAGCGCGCAAAAAACAACAACATAGACAACTGTTCCGATGAGGGTCTCGCATAGAACTCTTTGGATTGAAGTTCCTGTCTCGGTATAGGTTAGGGGGGTTAAGGGCCATTTTACGATCCGTTCTACAAATCTCTCCACCTTTTGAGCATAATCCATCCCGTTAATTACGACGTTGCTATGGTAGTTGCCGTAAAAATCAATCACACTATGAGCCAGCTGTAGGATTGTGGGCGTGTCGTTAGTGAATTCCTTATGAACGTATCTGTTTGGGGTAATCGCTTTGGACAGTTCTTTGACTCCTTCGCGGGCTAAAGTAAAGGGGAATGCGACCGCCTCAACCGCCTGTTTGCCAAATTCATCTATCGGGTGAATCGGTTCAGGTGAAAAGCCATGAATTTCCATTTTTTGCTCCTTTTTGCATAAAGTTTACACTTACAAGGACTTAAATGGCAATAATAAATTTCTAAGCCTCTGATTTTCAACGGACTAAAAATTTGATTATAATGTTCAGTTATGTTAATATTAATAATGAATTAACATTGGAACATTAATATGTTATCAATTGCCGAAAGAATTTTAACTTCCTTATGGTCTTACTCAACATGGAGTGAAGAGCCGGTCGATTCTGCAGGAAATAAGGTTTTGCTTCAGAAGGTGCTCTTTGCTGCAAATGGGCATATTCCAAAACTGGGCAATCCGATCCTTTCGGGCCATTCGATTGGCAGTATGTTTACGGTATCCGATTATACTTTCGCTTACCGCAGTATCATCGACCTGTGCAATAGCCTAGGAGTTGGAGGATGGTTTCACCAAATTTTTGGGGGAACTGATGCTTCACTCGTCTACCAGGCTTCAGGATTTTCCTCAGCTCTTGGTGTTTTCGTCGGAGCTGTTCAGATGCAGAGGGCTTTCGAAAATCTCGCTGTTAGCGAGGCGATTTCAGATAAAAGAGGCGCTCTGATCGGACGTGTTGACGTTCTAAAAAATGGTGCCTACATTGGGGGTGCGCTAGGTTTATCTGGATTTCGGGCTTTTTCGATTTTTGATTCAGTAAAAGGGATTGCCCCAAGCCCAAGCTCTGCTAGTTTAGTCGGCCGGGCCACCTATGGAGTCCTTATTGTTGGGCTTGTTTTATATGCCGTATTCTTTGCCTTACTTGGAGTGATCACCGGGGTAAAAGTTTACGAAGGGAAAAAATTCACGAAAAAGCTTGAGGGGCAATCGCTTCAAGAGCAGATTGCCATTTTAAAGAGGCAAATGAACGGTGATCCCATGGCTATTTTTGAGAAGCTCAAAACAAAGATGGGCGAAGAAGGTGCGCGTCAAAAATTGATCGACACCGCTCTGTCGAGTGGAAAAGAGCAATTGCGCGCCCTTTTAAAGGAGCTCAATATCCCTGAAGTAACGGACGAAAAATTAAGTGAGATAGTCAAAGGGGTAGTCGACGACCCTGAGCAGCTCATGGAAATCGGTCTTATCCTCCTTACGCAATCGGTCCAGGCCAAAAAGCTGGCTAAATTAGGGCGTATTCTCAATAAGGAGGGGCTCGAAGCTCTCAAAACCCTCGCTAGCTTAAATGAGGAAGAGCTTTTGACTAAAGGGGCTGAACTCATTGATAAAATTCAGAATGGCGCCAAGAAAAAGTTGATCGAACATGGAGTCCTAATAGGGATCTTTATTTTCGGGGTGATTACCTTGATTGCGGCGATGGTTTTCTCCGGAGGTCTAGGCCTCGTTGTTGCAGCGGTCCTCATGCTTGTCTTTACCATTTTATCCATTGGTCTCGATGGCTACTACCTTGTGCAGAGCTATAAAGAGGAGGCTCCTGCTGCTCACGATAAGAAGATGCTTTTGATCTCTTCGATTGTCGCTGTGGCTTCGTTCCTTATTATTGCGGCTTTAGTTGCTTCCGGCGTGGTTTCGATGGGGACCATTCCTCTGGTTGCGGGACTAATCGTGCTCTTGATTTGGCTTGCTCAGAACGGAATCACTTGGGCGGTTATGAACCGCAATGAACGGCGCTTCAATGAGAAAAACCCGACGTTGCAGATTCTTATTGACGCTCTTCGGGAAGAGAGGGATGAAGGGCGGCTCAAGAGAATAATGGAGAACTTACCTCCTGAAATTAAAAAGGAGTTTGAAGAAACCTTGACCCGTCAAGAGAAACTCGGGATGGCTCTCGCCCTATCACATAAGGTCGAGGAGGCCAAAAAAGAGAGAATCGAAGAACTGCGTAAAGCCCTTGCCCCTTTATTAGTCCGCTAATAAACTAGGGGGATGCAGCCTATAGAAGATTTCCTTTTTTACCTGGCATCTGAACGAGGGCTTTCGAAAAACACCGTCGAGGCTTACGGACGCGATTTAAGCTATTTTACCGAGGTTTTGCAAAAGAGGGGAGTGGACGCCCTATCCCAGGTCAAAGAGGGAGAAATTCTCGCTTTTCTCGATTGGCTCAAACAAAAAAAATTAGCATCGAGCTCAATTTACCGGGCTATGGTTGCTTTAAAGAGCCTCTTTCGTTTCCTAAGACGCGAGAGGCTCATCCAGTCTGAAGAGACCCTCTATTTAGATACTCCGAAAATGTGGCAGCTGATTCCTGAGGTGCTAACCGAGCAAGAAGTTCAACTGCTGCTCAACGCCCCTAAAAGCGAAGATGCCCTAGGCGCTCGCGACCGAGCGATTCTCGAAGTGCTCTATGCCTGTGGACTGCGGGTTTCGGAACTTTGTGGACTGAACATTTCCGATGTCGACGACACCTTTGTCAAAGTGAAAGGGAAGGGAGGCAAAGAGCGGCTTGTCCCGATCGCCAAATCGGCTCTGGACCACGTCGACCACTATCTACTCCATTTCCGGGGCGGCTCAGGACAAAAAAATGAGGCCCTTTTCGTCTCAAATAAAGGGGTGAGGCTCGATCGGATTGCGGTCTGGGAGAGGGTCAAATTCTACTCAAAACAGATCCAACTCTCCAAATCGATTTCTCCCCATACGTTACGCCACTCTTTTGCGACCCATCTGCTTGAAAATGGGGCCGATTTGCGGGTCATCCAAGAAATGCTCGGACATGCCAGCATCGCTACAACAGACCGGTACACCCACATCAGCCAAAAATACCTCACAGAGGCCTTTTCCAAATTCCACCCTCGACCATAAAAGCTATTGATTATCAAATGATTACAATTGATTGTTGATTTTACTCAATGCATTGAGTAAAATTTAAAGAAAAAACTCTTCCAAATAAGTGGACCAATTGATTATCCGGCCGGAGAATCCAAGTTCCTCTTCTGCCTGCTTTAGAGCTCGCTCTTCTCTTTCCAGGGTTTCCGAATCCTCAGCATCCCAAACAACTTGGAGAATTTCATATTTACCTTCGCGATCCTGGGTAACGAAGTCCACTTCGTAGCCACCAGAAGTTTTATAATAGAATATCTTTTTTCTCTGCCGGCGCAGATCTAAATAGACTTGGTTCTCAAGTAATTTTCCAAAATTTTCAGATAGATTGAAGGTGTTCGCTAAGATTAATCCATTATCTACTACGTAGACTTTTTTGGGAGAGGTTTGCTTATGACGGAGAGATTCGGTAAGGATTGGCACAGTAAAGATCAGAAAGGCATCTTCTAGATAGCCCAAATAGGCGTGTAGGGTGTCTTTTCCAACCTTGTACCCTTGACTTTTGATATCGTTGTAGAATTTATTGATTGAAAAGGGGGCGCCAACACTTTTTAGTAAAGAATGATTCAAGTACTTTAGGAGGGTAATATTGCCTATCTCATGCCTTTCGACAATATCGCGAAAAATCACTGTTTCGACGTAGTTTTGAAGAGTGTCGAGCTGTTCGTTTCGTTGCATAGATTGGACTGCAGGAAAACCACCTGTTTGAAAATATTCCAATAAGTAGCTTCTCTGATGATCTAATGCCTTTTTTCCAAAAGGCCTCGATGGTCCTTCTAACTGATGTGTCGATAAATATTCTCTATAATTGTAAGGAGAAATTTCTATAGCCAGCGATCGCCCTCGTAGGGAAGTGGCAATTTCTTTGCTGAGAAGTTTAGCTGAAGAACCAGTTACATAAATTTGGACATTTTTGCTATCCAACATCCTTCTTAGAACCAGAGGCCATCCTTCTACATTCTGCACCTCATCGAGAAACAAATAACAAAGGTGATGATGATTTTCAGGGTAGAGGGTATACCAGGAATCGATCATCTTCCCCATTCCCTTGCCATCTAAAGGAAGAATCCGTTCGTCTTCAAAATTGATGTAAAGAATTCGATCAATGGGAACTCCGGTGGCGAGTAGCTTTCTGATCGTTTGGAATAAGAAATAGGTTTTTCCAGACCTGCGCATTCCGATGGCTACTTTGATGATATTAGGAGCCTCTGGGAACTGATATTCCCTGAGAGTGCTATTTTCAGTTAAAACGAGGTTTTCTTTAAATTCGTCCTGTAGAGTTTTTAGAATGTTCATAGTATCCTTCTCTATAAGGATAGATTTATCATAAATTATCCTTCTTGACAAGGACAGAAACCGAAAAAGTATCCTTCCCTGCAAGGATAGAAATGCAACGGCTTCAATATAAGGAATTTAAGAATGAATTTTTAAATCTTCTTCATGATCAGGGCGTTGACCACATCGGGGGAGGCCTTGCCTTTGGTCTCTTTCATCACCTGGCCGACGAGGAAGGCGAGCGCTTTGGTACGGCCTTGTTTGTAGTCGGCAATCGATTGGGGATTCTCAGCGAGGATCCGGTCGACGATCGGTTCGATGACGGCGCTATCTTGCTCGGGCAAGTAGTTGGGGTTTTCTTTGACGATCAGTGTGCTGTCTTTGCCAGGACTCGCGACCATTTCGTCAGCGACCAGTTTGGCAATTTTGCCGGTAATCACTTTAGTTTCGATCATCTTAACCAAATTGCCGATGTGGGCACTTTGTAGACCAGAGTCTTTGAGTGAAATCGCTTTTTCCTTTAGACGGCCAGCAAATTCGACTATCAGCCAGTTGCAAAGGCTTGAGGGGTTGCCAGCGATGGGGAGGGCCTCTTCGAAGAAGTCTGATGTGTACTTGTCGTTGATCAGGATGGCGGCGCTATCGGGAGCGATTTTGAGCTCACTCACGTAGCGGAGGTACCGTTGATGGGGCAGTTCGGGCAAGGTTTTTCTGATTTCGTCAATTGTGGCTTCAGAGAGGACAACGGGGACCAGATCGGGCTCGTGAAAGTAGCGGTAGTCGAGGGCTGCTTGCTTCTGGCGCATCAAGATGGTTTTTTTCGCGTTGAGGTCAAAGCGGTAGGTGCCAGGTTGGATCGCTTCGACAAAGCCCATGTGTGGATGGAGGCTATAGGCCTGAATTTGGCGCCGGATTTCAGCTTCAATGGCAAGCTCCATGTTGTGGAAGGAGTTCATGTTTTTGATTTCGACTTTCGGGCGAAGGGTCTTGTCACCACGTGGGCGGACAGAGACGTTAACGTCCATACGCATGCCCCCTTCTTCCATGTTGCAATTTGCGACGTCGAGGTATTGGAGGATGGCCCGAAGCGAAGTGGCATAGGCAACAGCATCTTTGGGGCCATGCATCATCGGTTTGGAGACGATTTCTATCAGGGGAACACCCGCTCTGTTAAAATCGACGCCCGCAAAGGAGGTGAAGTGTTTGAGCATCCCTGAATCATCTTCAAGATGGGCTCGGTCGATGGCAAAGTGCTTGGTTTGTCCATCGACATCGCAGATCACTGTCCCGCCGACGATAATGGGGTTATAGAACTGGGTGATCTGGAAATTGCGTGGGCTATCGGGATAGAAATAGGACTTCCGATCAAACGTGCTAAAACGGGCCACTTGAGCATTGAGGGCAAGGCCGAGCTGGACTGCCTTTTTGACCGCTTCTTTGTTAAGTACTGGAAGGGCTCCAGGCTGACCTGTATCGACTTCGTCGATATTGATGTTTGGCTCATCGCCGAAGCGGTTGAGGGTACGGCCAAATAGTTTGGTCTTGGTGTTCAGCTGAGCATGAATTTCAAGGCCGATGACCGGTTCCCACATTTCGTAATGGATCTCACTCATCTCTTACCTCCAAATCCAGAGGGGGCCAGAGAGGTGTAATTGGTTGCTTTTTGGAAGGCGTGAGCGTAGCGCAACACAGCCGCGTCATGTAACTGGGGGCCCATGAGCTGCAATCCGTAGGGTTTGCCATTTGCGCTAAGGCCACTTGGAATCGAAATTGCGGGCACGCCAGCGAGGTTCGCTCCGACGGTATAGAGATCTTGTAGGTATTCTTCCAGTGGAGTGCTGACTCCCCCTTCCAATAGGAAGGCTGTTCCAGGTGCGACAGGGAGGGCGATCACAGCACATTTTTCAAAGGCCTCGCGCATTTTTCGAATGATTACAGTCCGCACTTTTTGGGCTTTAGCGTAATAGGTATCTTGATTTGCTGAGGAGAGGACAAATGTGCCTAGGAGAATCCGATTTTTAACTTCGCTGCCAAACCCTTCTGCGCGGGAGAGTTGGTAGATCTCTTCGAGTGTTTTTGCATTTTTGGAGCGGATCCCGTAGCGGATCCCATCAAAGCGGGCCAAGTTAGTCGAAGCTTCAGCTGCAGCGAGGATATAGTAGATCGCGATCCCGTATTTGAGGGCATCGAGATCGACATCAACTATTTCAACTCCGAGAGATTTGAGGACATCGATAGCCGCTTCGAAGTTTTGACGGGGCTCTCCTTGAAGCTGCTCGAGGAAGCTCCAGGGGACTCCAACGCGCGTATGGGCAATCGGTTGGTCGATTTCGACTGTATAGCGTGGCGAGGGGGTCGAAATGCTAGTCGAATCTCGATCACAATGTTGTCCGAGGATCTCCATGACGAGGGCGGCATCTTTGGCAGTCAGGGTAAGGGGGCCAATTTGGTCGAGTGAGGAGCCAAAAGCGACAAGGCCATACCGTGAAACGCGGCCGTAGGTCGGTTTAAATCCCGTAATTCCGGTAAATGCGGCAGGTTCACGAATTGAGCCGCCTGTGTCGCTGCCGAGGGCGATCGGACAAAGGCGGGCGGCCACCGCGGAGGAGGATCCGCTAGATGAACCACCCGGTGTATAAGCCAAATCCCAGGGGTTTTTGGCGATCGAATAAGCTGAGTGAATGCCAGATCCTCCCATAGCGAATTCATCCATGTTCGTCTTTCCAATCAGAATCGCATCTTCTTCTTCGAGAAGGCGAGTGACGGTCGCATTATAAGGAGCCCGATATCCCTCTAGAAATTTTGAGGCGCATGTGGTCACTTCTCCTTTGACCAAGATGTTGTCTTTGAGGCCGATCGGGATTCCCGCGAGCTTTCCAAGAGGTTTATTTTGGCTGCGCTTCTTATCCAGCTCTTTCGCTTTTTCCAAAGCTTTCTCATGAAAAACCGAGAGAAATGCGTTGAGCTGGCCGTTATGGTGATCAACCCTTTTAAGGGTCTCTTCGACGATCTGCTGTGCCGACCGTTGTCCAGAAGTAAAAAGGGAGTGGATGTGGTGGGCTTCGTCGTTCATTCTTCAAACTGGATTACGGGTGGAACTTTTATCATGCGGCTGACGTGGTCAGGGGCGTTTTTGAAGAATTGTTCTCGATCGAAGGGGGGCCCTTCAAGATCTTCGCGCATCACATTGACCATCGATTCCAAGACGCTGGTGCAGGGAGGGACATGAGTCGTATCAACTTCGCCAAGCAAGTCCATGTATTCGAGGATTTTGCTTAAATTTTGATTCAGCGCCTCCTTTTCTTGATCAGTTAACTTGATCAAGCATAGATTGGCTAAATATTCAGCATTGGCATCTTGGCTACTCATTGTCGGATTAAGATACAACGATTTAGCAAAAAAGGCAAGAGCCTATCCGCAATGTAGAGAAAAAAAATCTGGGGAATCTTCGAGCGCTTTTTTCCTCTACATTGCAGATAGGCTCAATGACATAAAATTTTTCGTGACAACGGTCAAAAAATTTGTTAAATATAAGGTTATTATGTTGGGAGCGAATATTAGCTCTCTTAAGGAGAAAGAATGAAACGTTTTATTAGTGTTTTAGCCTACTTATTGGTGATCGTTGGAGCTCTTAACTGGGGGCTTTGGGGATTTTTCCAATTTGATGCAGTAGCATGGCTCTTTGGCGGCAATACAACGATGATCAGCCGTATTGTCTACGCTGTGGTCGGTTTGGCAGGTGTTTGGAGCTTAAGCTGCATTGGCTGTTGCTGCAAAGCGATGTGCTCATGCAACAAAAATGGCGAAGGAAAATGTTCCTGCTGTGGAAGTTCAAACTGCTCTTGCAATTGTAAAAAAGAGCAAAAATAGTCTTGCGTATTCTCGTTACAGGGTCTTCCGGTTTAGTCGGGGAGGCCCTTATTCCTTTCTTAATCTCTTTAGGACATAAGGTCACCTGCCTTGTGCGCCAAAAGAACATCCCAAATACTCTTTACTGGGACCCTGAAAGGGTACTCATTCCAGAAATTGTAGGCTTCGATGTGGTTATCCACTTGTCGGGTCAAAGCGTGGCCTCCAGATGGACCGATAAAATCAAGCAAGAAATCCTTTCTAGTCGGGTCAAGAGCACGCTTTTGCTTTCTAAAGCGCTCGCTAAATCTCCTCCAAAGCTTTTCATTTGTGCGTCAGCCGTTGGGTTCTATGGCAATCGAGGCGATGAAGTTTTGACCGAAAATAGCCCTCCAGGCTCGGGCTTTTTAGCTTCAGTGGTCCAGCAGTGGGAGGCTGCAACTGAGCCGGCAAAAATGAGGGGAATTCGGTGTGTCCATGCCAGGTTCGGAACGATCTTAAGCAAAAGGGGAGGAGCGTTGCCCAAGATGATGTTCCCTTTTCGCCTTGGATTGGGAACGATTTTCGGCAGCGGCACTCAATATATGTCTTGGATTGCAATTGAAGATGTCCTTAAGGGAATCGAGCATCTGATTCATTCAAATCTGGAGGGGGCTGTCAATTTTACAAGTCCCAATCCTGTGACCAACCGCTCGTTTTGTGAGCAGTTAGCTAAGGCGCTCCATCGCCCGCTTCTGTTTCGAATAGGGGAAAGACCACTTAAATGGTTTTTAGGGGAGATGGCTGAAGAGATGCTCCTAACCAGTGAAAGGGTGATGCCCGAAAAGCTGGTGCAATCGGGCTATCAATTTTCCTATCCAACCTTAAGCCGCTTTTTGTCTCAGGGTTAGAGACTGCTTGCGGTATTGGTTTAAGACTTCTGGATCAATCTTGCTTGAAGAGTTTTGGACGATCTGATTCATTGTCTTTAAATAGTTGCGAATATATTCGGGAAATCCCTCACCTAAATCTCTGCCGATGGCCTCCATATCGGATCCGTACCTCAGAAGATTACTGCGGATTTTGGCTCGAGCCTGCCCAATTTGTTTAGGAGTCCCTTCTTCAGCAAGAATGAGGAAACAACCCAAATCCATATCAAGCAGATGTTCAAAATCCTTCAGTTGTCGCTTTTGGATTGCTTTATTAGATCTTCTCCTTCTTGGAGAGTATTTTTTCATGTGTCGTAATTTATTTTTCATATTAACTCCTACATCTTTAATTTATGAAATCAAATAAATAGTAGCAATTAAATTTTAAATTAAAATGTTATTAGACCTTCGATACACAGTCAATCTGCCTTATTTTGAGTTAATTACACTCAATCGATAATTATTATTTTTATTTTGTTGAAACATTTAATTTTTGAGATTAGGATGAATTTAAGAGTTAAGCATATTTAGGAGGCATATTATGTCAGATAATACCATGGGAATAAATCCTTGGACACGGATTTGGACAAATCCCAGAGAAACGATTAGAAAAATCGTCGATTTTAACCCCAAATTCCGCTTTATTGTACTCTCTTTTCTCCACGGGTTACCCATTCTATTTTATATGGCACAGGACTTGTCCTTGGGAGATACTTATAGCTCCGCAGGGATCATCCTGGTCTCTGTTATCCTTGCTACCCTCATTGGCATGTTATCGATCACTATCGGATCGGCTCTATTTCTTTGGACTGGTAAGTGGATTGGTGGACAGGGAACCTATTATCCGATTCGTGCAGCATCTTCATGGTCTAACGTTCCCAATATTGTTGTGATTCTAGGGTGGCTTGCTCTGATCTTTTATTTCAAAAATCAGGTGTTTTTGGCCGGATTTCAAAAAGCTGAATTTACCGGCAATGCTCTGGCCCTTTATGCGGTCGTCATACTCGTGCAATTGGCTATGTCGATTTGGTCTCTGGTTATCCTGGTAAAAGGGCTTGCCGAAGTTCAAGGTTTTTCTGCTTGGAAGGGGCTTCTCAACGTTTTAATCCCATTTGTCATGCTGATGATTTTAGCATGGATCCTTGGACAGGTGGCAACTTTTTTTCTGCAGTAATAGATGTAAAATTATAAAAAATAATATGGAGAAATATGAAGAAATTTAAACAACTCTTAGTCCTATCGCTGGCAACACTTATTATGCCAGTGTCGCAGCTCACCGCATCAACTGCAGAGATCGTTCAAGTGAAGAATAACGATTGGAAGGAATTCCATTCTGTTGTCGGAAAATGCACTTTGATGTTCCCAAGCTCGCCTGAGCACATTTCAGAAAAAATGAGTGTACCTGAAGAGGGTTACGATCTTAAGTATGACGCTTACATTTCAAGTCATGAGAAAAAAAGCGTCTACATGCTTTTGATTGCCCAGTATCCTAAATTCGTCGATAAATCGCTTGCACAGGCCTCTCTTGAAGGGTTTTTAAACGGAATTCTTGCTAATAACCCCGGCAATCAATTGCTATTTGCTGATATGCTACTTGTAGATGGGAGCCCTGCTCTGGATTTCTTTATTCGCACTGGCGGCATCTACTTCAAAGGGCGTGCGATTATGGTCGATAATCAGCTTTATCTGATGGCGATGGAGTGTGAAGTTCAGAATTACGATGAATCACGCTATAACTTTTTCGTCACTTCGTTTAAGTTCAGCAAAAAATAAGGCAAAATAATGAAAAGAATGACCCGTTTATTAGTAGTCTCTTCCCTTATCACGTCGCTTGCGATTTCTGGAGGATGTTCAAATTCTAGAGATCAGGAAACTGTGACTAGAGGCAGCAGAAAGGAAGCCACACGCAATAAAGAAGAACCCATTAAACGGGGTTGCAGTCGTTGTGGCCACCGTAGAACGGCAGATTAGTGAAATCCGATTTTTTGAGTATTTCCTGCCATTCTTAATAGCTCAGCTTCCCGCTCATCATCCTGAACGAAGCTGAGCTTGCAAACTGTTCGTTGCTCGTTTTCCTCTTTTAAGACCCGAAGGTGATGATCCCCCTGACGAGCAACTTGGGGGAAGTGGGTGATGCACAGGACCTGTATGACCTCACCGAGTTCTTTTAATTTTTGCCCCATGATCCGGGCTGTTTCACCCCCTACATTAGCGTCAATTTCATCAAAAACCATCGTTTTGGGCTGACTTTTCTCTGCCAAGATGAGTTTAAGCGAAAAGAGTAGGCGCGACATTTCTCCGCCGCTGCTGCTGTCTTTGACCAAGGTTGGGGCTTCGCCAGCATTGGCTTGCAGATAGAAATGAATCGTATCTTCTCCCGTCTTGCTGCGAGCCGCTTTTTCGACCTGAATGGTTATCTCTGCGGAGGGGATATTGAGCTGTTGGAGCGCTGCCGAAAGCTGTTTTCCGAGTTTGATTGCCCCCTTTTGTCTTTTTTTGGAGATCTCCTGGCATGCAGCACTAGTCTTTTCTTTGATCTCTTTGAGTTCTTCAGTCAGTTGCTCTATCGTCTGGTCTATCGATTCAAGGCTCTCAAGCTCTTTTTCTATCTGATTTTGGATGACAATTAGATCTTTTCCATACTTTCTCTTTAGCCGATCGTACATTTTAAGCCTCTCTTCGACTATGTTCAATCGTCCCGGATCGCTCTCGATTTTGGCTTGGAAGCTCTCCAGAGCCGAGGATAGCTCAATCAATTGCAATCTGGCCTCTTTGGCCATGGCTTGAGTTTCTTCGAGTTTAGGATCGAATTTGAGGAGGGGATTAAAAAGGGAGGTGATGGAGTTACATCGCTGGATCGCCACATCTGTTTCTCCGATAATTTGGCTGGTGGATGAGAGGAGCTCTTGGGCATTGGTTAACAGGGAATACTCCCCAAATAGGGCCTCTTCTTCTTCGGGCTTAAGATTTGCCTCAAAGAGCTCGTCTAGTTGATCTCTTAAAAGGGGTTCTTTTTGAGTTTTTTTTCGCTCTTGTAGAATGTCGATTTGGCCCTGCAGCTCTTTTTCTTTTTCCCAAAGCAGTTGGAAATCTGAGCGGTCGATATCTGCATAGAGATCTAAAAGCTCCCGTTGATTCTCGGAACTCTTTAAACTCACTTGGGCGTGCTGGGCAATAAAATCGACCAGATAGGGAGCTAGGTTCTGTAGGAGTGACGCTGGGACCATTTGCCCCGCAATAAAGGCGCGGCTTTTTCCGGTGGTGCTGATCTCTCGTGTCAAAATGAGCTCTTCATCTTCTGCGACATTCACCCCGGCCTCGATTAAAATAGGTGGCGTTTTATCCAATTCAAAGGAGGCCTGGATAAAGGCTTTATCACACCCCTTACGGACTTTAGAGGCATCGGCCCGCTCGCCTAAAATCAATCGAATCGCTTCAATTAATGCCGTTTTTCCTGCCCCTGTTTCTCCTGTGATCATCGTCAGGCCAGAGTCAAATTGAACATGCGCTTCTTCAATCAGTATGAGATTCTTGATGATCAGTGTCTTAATCATGGAGCACTTCGGTTGTGGTTTTGAAATGGAGCTTAGCTACCTTTTTTAAGATCTCTTTTCCATGTTTGCCGACAATTTGTCTGCCTGTTTTGACGACAATTGAACTGGCCCCTTTTGGTAAGGTGATTTCGATCATTTTTCCCAGCTGGTCGATGCCGTCGACAAAGGCAGCTCTGGCTAAAATCGAAGCGGCGGCGACCACGAGATCTTCTTCCCCACGGTGCCGTTGGGAAAGGTCTACCTCAAGGGCTTTTCGTCTCAGGGCATTTTCGACTACATGTTCGCTTGCAAACTGATCGATGATCACATTCCTACATCCAGTACTTTGGACAAGCTCCTCAATGGCCGTCGCATGTCCCCAGGCGAGCAGATGGTTGAGGTTTTTGAATTTGTCGTAGAGTTCATTGTATTTGATCGGATAGAGCCGAACAATACTGTGGGGAAAATGGCTCCGGATCTTAGAGGCCAAGGCGATAATGGCCTTATCTTGCATCGTTTTGCTATCACGAACTCCCAATTCAGCCAATTTCTGTACTCCAGCTTCGTCAGCATAAACTCCAGCCACACAAAGGGGGCCAAAAAAATCGCCCTTTCCTGCTTCGTCGATTCCGATGCGCGGCCTTAGGTCGAGATTCTTTTGAGGGTTTGTGAAAGAGAGTTCCTTTAAAATTTCGGGCTCGAGATAGAAGGTGAGGAATTCCTCTTTTTGCTTCCCTTGCACGGTCAGCTTTCCAGAAGTGTAAAGGGTACAGGAGACTCCCTGTTTTTTTGCAGAGAAAATCGTATAGGGAGGTTTTGACAATTCAAAGCCTTGATCGACTAGATCTCTGCGGAGTTTTTCGGCCAAAGCCAAATCGATGGTTGTGACAAAAGTATTCATGATCGCTATTTTCACATTGTTAGAAAATATTCGCAATATTATGGTAGGCAATATGTATGAAAATCGGCTAATCCGAGAGAAGTCTCCTTACCTCTTACAACATGCCCATAACCCTGTGGATTGGTACCCGTGGGGTGAAGAGGCGTTTACTAAAGCCAAAACCGAAGATAAACCCATTTTTTTATCGATCGGTTACGCCACCTGTCACTGGTGTCATGTGATGGAAAAAGAAACTTTTGAAAATCCCGAAATTGCTCAGGCGATGAATGATACCTTCATCAATATTAAGGTCGATAGAGAAGAGCACCCGGAAGTCGATAGCATCTATATGGAGTTTGCTCAGGCCCTCATGTCATCGGCTGGCGGCTGGCCCCTCAACGTTATTTTAACCCCCGATCTCAAACCTTTTTTTGCCGTCACCTATCTTCCTCCAAAGGCGAGCAAAGGGCTTATTGGCATGGATCAGTTCATCACCCAGATCAAAATGCTCTGGCAAAGTGAAGAGCGGACGCTCCTAGTCACCCAAGCGGACAAAATTGTACAACTTTTTGAAAATTCGGCCAAGACTCAAGGAGATGACCTCCCAACACCAGCCGATTTACAAAATGCGATTCAAATGCTTTTTGATATCGCCGATCCCGTCTTTGGTGGAATCAAAGGAGAGCCGAAATTTCCCCTCGGTTACCAAGCCGATTTCCTCCTGCAATATTCGAAAGCCAATAGCGACAGTCGTTCGCTCTTTTATATTGAACTAACCCTACAAATGATGGCCCGTGGAGGGCTCTACGACCAACTTGGGGGAGGATTTTCCCGCTACTGCGTCGACGAACGTTGGCACATTCCCCATTTTGAAAAAATGCTCTATGACAACGCTATTTTGTCCCGCACCTATCTAGAAGCTTTCAAATACACCAAAAAGATTTTCTTTAGCCAGATCTGCCGGCAGACACTCGACTATACGATCCGCGAACTGAAAGGGGAGGGGTTCTACTCGGCAGAAGACGCCGATACCGATGGGCAAGAGGGGAAGTACTACACGTGGAGCCAAGAAGAAATCTTAAGCACCCTAGGCGTTGGCGACGGCGAAATCTTTAGCCGCTATTTCGGTGTGACAGATGAAGGGAATTTTCACGGACAAAACGTTCTCCATATTGATCTGGATCCGAAGGAATTTTCCCACTTCGTCGGACTAGACGAATCGCGTCTGTATGAAACCATTCAAGGCATGAAGAGCAAATTGCTCCAGAAGAGGCTCGAGAGGACAAGGCCTTTTAAAGATGACAAAATCATCACCTCTTGGAATGGACTGATGATCGATTCTTTGGCTTGGGCAGGTTTTTGCTATCCTGACAGTCCCTATCGGCAAATTGCGATGCAAACCGCTGACTGGATCCGCGATCATTTGGTGATTAATGGTGAGCTGATGCGTCGCTATCGTGAAAAAGAGGCCCGTTTTTCGGCTAATCTTGACGACCATGCCTTCCTCATCCGAGCCCTCTTAAGCCTCTTTGAAGTAGGCTGTGGCACCCGATACCTTCAGTGGGCGATGCATCTGACAGATACCCTTGAGCGCGATTTCAAAATTCTAAATGGCGCCTTCTACCAAACCAAGCAAGATAAATATCTCCTCATCCGCAAATGCGAATTCTACGATGGAGCGGAGCCCTCTGGTAATGCAGTTCATTGTGAAAACCTCCTCCGACTCTATCAGCTAACCCAAGACCAAAAATACCTTACGCAAGCCGAAGACATCCTCAAAGCGGCAAAGTCCTTCATCGAAGCCTTTCCACCCGGCGCCTGCTTCCACCTAATCGCTCTGCAGCGCTACTTCGATACCAAAGCCCCGCTTGTTGTCATCGCTCTCGACGAGAAAAACAGCTACAAAAAAGAGATCGAAAAAGCTCTCGGCTCCCTTTTCTGTCCGCACGGCCTCTTTGTCTGGAAAGAGCCAACCGACACGGCTCTAAATCAAATTGCTCCCTCAATCGCCAATCAAAATTGTCTCGATGGCAAGACGACGGTCTACATTTGCAGGGGCAATTACTGCGAGTCACCGCTCACAGATATCAGACAAATTCTCGAAGCCATCGATCAGCTGTAAAAAGCCTTCAAAAAAATGTTCCTGTTCTGCTAAAGTCTGCGGCAGAAAATTTCAATCTCGAAAGGAACAAAATGAGAATCGACAGCGCTACTTTATTCAATCAAAACTGGCTAAATATCAACACTGTAATAGTTGGCACAGCCTCCCTTTTTACCGTTGCTGGCCTCGTTTATCTTGTAGTGAATCGTTGCTTCAAAGCAAATCCACCCCAAACTGCTCCTGTTAGGCAACCAGAAAAAGAACCAGCACCAGGGGTTCCAACAGAAAATAACGGGGCGAAAACTACGGTTCAACAGCCAGTAAGGCCTATCCTTACGAGAAGAGATGAAACCGCCGTTGGGGGAAGCCAACCGAAGAGTGTTAAGTTTCCTGGGGGCAATCGCCCCGGCTTAAGCAAAAGAGTATTTGGTGCTGAAACTAAAACTGCTGTACCGCCATTAGCATTGGGCGGACGTGTTGCGGATATAAAGGGGGCGAGAAAACTTCCTGAAAGAAATGAGTCTAGAATTAATATACATAGACCTAATGATTCTTATGGCAGCGGACGGCCACCCTTAAACGGCAGTAGGCCACAACTCCCAAGACCTGTTCCCGGTGCGTCTTTTGAGCCTCGGACAGGACTTGTTGATAGTAGGAAGGGGCTGGATTCTTCTTCTAGCCTTCCGTCGGGACGAAAAGAACACTCGCCCCCAGCGACTCCACTAAGAGCTGAGAACAGATTGCCTCCGCAAACACCGGCTATTGCTAAAAGCGGGCTCCCATTTGAAACTCCGGGCGGCGGAGACATTGATGCTATATCAATGAGAAAAGAGGGAAAAGAAGCATTGATGCAGACCTTTAACTCAAATATACACAAAGGGCTCTTATGCTTCGTCCTTGCAGAACATATGAATTTCTTACAATTCTACGATGAGGCTCTTGAGGAAATAGTGCATGGATTAAAAATCCTTGAAAAAGATCATTGTGAACTTCGGGATGCTTTTATTAAACTACAAGCACAATGTGAATTATTAAATGCAGCAGAGGAAAGAGATTGTCTTGACAATTCGAAAATTAAAGGAGTCTTTACCGACGTTGGCATTATGAAGAAGCCGGCCGAAAGTGCGCAGAAAGCTCCTCTTAGCCATTTAAATCATTTAACAAAATATAAAGAACTGCGTGATATTCTCAGAGATAACAATCAACTTGCTCTTCTCTATTATTGTATTGCAGCCGATTTGATGCATGCTGAAGATTTTGAGAATGCACGAATCGCAAATCTATATGGGCGAACTTGTTTACCAACTGAAAAACAAGAAACCTTACGGAAATTTAAAGTACAGAAGCAATTTTGCAAATTCTTACAGGAAGCTGCTGAACTGGATCGGGTGCATAATAACATAGTCGCTGAGCTTAAAGAGCGCCTCACACAGTATGAAGCCTCAAAAAAACAGGATTCAGAAAAATATGTTAAGCTTCTGCGTGACATGTACCAACTGCGTACTGCGCAAGAGGCTGAACTGGCCAAGGCCAAATTGTCAGAAGAGCAGTTCGAAAAATATAAACAACGAGTGGAAGAGCAGAGTGCTGAATATGGGCGTCAACTTGAAGAATATAAAGCTAAACTTGATAAACAAGCCGAAGAACATGTGGCAGCACTAAAACAATACGAGCAAGAGCGTGCCGATTACGAAAGACGGCTGCAGCAGCAGGCAAGAACTCCACACAAAGGTGGGGAAGGTAATGGTGACGTTGCTTTTCTTACTCCTACAAAAAGTGGAGCTCCACCTCCAGCCGGCCCTCCTCCACCGCCGCCCCCAGGCCCTCCACCTCTGGTCTATGTAGCGCCTATCATTACTATTAAAGTTAAAAAATTTGATGGTGAAATCGCTGCTAAGGAAAAATCTGATGACCCGACAAGACCGGTGTTAACTGATGCTATGCTTACTTCTGTTGCATTAAAACCGGCTACCGAACGTAAAATACCCCCTCGCAAAACGGAGCAGCCCGAAGGCTTAGCAGCACTTTCGAAGTTACGCCCTAGACGCCCAAGAAGTCAATCATCGGCTAATTTGGCTCCAAGTTCTGAAACTGCTGCTACAACTCCACTCGTTGTTCAGAGAAAAAAAACTGCCAATCCGTTTCTGAAATTACAACAACAAAAGAAAGAGGCAAATCTCGAAGCAGAAGCGCTTGTCGATGACATTTTTAAAGAAAAGTTTGAACCTAAAAATAAGGAAAAAACCACACCAAAATCACCAGCCAAACTAAAACAAGGCAGTAACTTTACCGTTGCTCAAAGCCCAAGCAAAAAAAATGGCAAGCAAGGCAGTTTTTTTGTTGAGTAATCCGCTTGAGAAAAAAGAGGATAATGGCCACTATGTTGTGGTAAGATGTCTGCAGAAACAACCGTCACAATTGGGGACTACATTATCTTAAAAGAGTTGGGTGAGGGGATGCTTGGAAAAGTGTTCCTCGCCCAGCATCGGTTTTTGAAAAAACTCTTCGTTCTAAAAGTTTTGCCAACAGAGCTTGCCGAAAACAAAGGGTTTATCGAGCGCTTTGAAACTGAAGTTGCTCTGCTGGGGACTTTGGATCACCCCCAAATTGTCAAAATCGTCAACGTCTCTTGCGCCGATGGGAAGTACTTTTTAGTTACGGAAGCCTATCCCGATGCACTCAATTTAGCGCAATATCTTCAGAAATATCATCAGTTAAACGAAGAGGAGATTTGGGCAATTGGTAAACAGGTCGCTGCTGCGCTTGATTATGCCCATCAGAAAAATTTTGGAGATGAGCCCATAGCCCACAGGGGATTGAAATTTAATAATATTTTGATCGAGAAGCGGGAAGAGGAAATTGGTGTAAAGGTCGCCGACTTCGGCCTCTCGCGCATCGCTGGAATTGGGGCTGTCCTGGCTCGCACTTATCGCCATCTATGGGAGATCATGGCGTTTAAGGCCGGGTTTGAAGCCGATGAGGGCGATGTTGAAAAACTGCATGGTGGTTTCTCTCAATATTACGCTTTCTTGGCCCCCGAGCAAAAAGGAAAAAATGTGACGAGCCGCGATGTCGATGCTAAAGCCGATGTCTATTCTTTTGGTATCTTGCTCTATTATCTTCTTGTGGGAGTATTTCCAGAGGGGTTTTTCCCAATGCCCTCCGAATGCAACTTGGAACTGAAACGGAACTGGGATGAACTGATCAAGCAATGTCTGAACGTCGATCCAGAAAAGCGGCCACTATTTCTTTCTGATTTCTTTAAAGAAGCGCAAGCTAAGACGGTTCATATTTATACTCCGCTGAAAACTGAAAGTGATGAGATTGAACCGTTGCTAACCGAAATGGTCGTCGTGCAGGGCGGCACATTTTTGAGGGGGAGCAATCATGGCGCACGCGATGAGATGCCCCGTCATGCGATCCATCTGCCAAGTTTTGCCATTGATATCCATCCCATCATGAACGAGCAATTCATTCGGTTTTTGACCGCTATGGGAACTGAGAAGGATGATCAGAATAACGATATGATCCGGCTGCGCGACTCGAGAATTCGGAAAAATGGGGGTAAGCTATCGATTGAGCCAGGCTATGCCAAGCATCCGGTTGTTGGGGTCACTTGGTATGGGGCAATCGCTTATGCCAAATGGATCGGCAAACGGCTCCCTACTGAGGCAGAGTGGGAAGTAGCGGCCTATGGGGGGCTCGAAGGGGCTCAATATCCCACAGGCGATGATATCGAAAGACCTCAGGCAAATTTCTTTAATTCAGACACAACTGCGGTCATGAGCTATCCTCCTAATGGGTATGGCCTCTATGATATGGCTGGAAATGTCTATGAATGGTGCATGGATTGGTATGGCTACCTTTACTATGAAACGTCTATGCAAGAGCCCGATAATCCTCAAGGGCCAATCCAAGGGGTCTATCGTGTCCTCCGAGGTGGCTGCTGGAAGAGCCTCAAAGACGATATGCGTTGCTCTCACCGGCATCGAAATAACCCTGGGGTGATGAACAGCACCTATGGGTTCCGCTGCGCCTCTGATAAATAATTTTAATGTGTAGAATAAATCTCTTTGTGTTAAAATTTTCGCTCTATGAAGGTTCTTCTTTCTAAACCACGAGGTTTCTGCGCAGGGGTCGTACGGGCGATCGATACTGTCGAGGAAGCGCTAAAGCTCTGGGGTCCCCCAATCTATGTCAAACATGAAATTGTCCATAATCGGCACGTAGTTGATGGGTTAAGGGAAAAAGGGGCAATTTTCATTGAGGATCTCGATGAGGTGCCTGTTGGAGCTCGGATCATTTATTCGGCTCACGGTGTCTCGCCAGTGGTTCGCGAGCAGGCCAAAGAGCGGCAGCTGATTGAAATCGATGCGACTTGCGGACTTGTCACAAAGGTTCACTCTGCAGTCAAGCGGTATGCTCAAAAGGGGTATCAGATTGTTCTGATTGGCCATCGGAAGCATGTGGAGATCGTTGGGACCTCTGGCGAGGCACCCGAAGTGACGACGGTTGTCGAATCGGTCGACGATGTCAAAAAATTGCAGTTTACTTCAGATCAGAAGCTCTTTTACACAACGCAGACGACCTTGAGTCTGGATGATGTGAAAGAAATCACCGAAGCGCTCATCCGAAAATACCCTCAAATCGAGACACTACCAAGCTCTTCGATCTGCTATGCGACGACGAATCGACAAATGGCTCTACGAGCGATTGCAAATGATGTCGATCTTGTCCTTGTGATCGGCGATATCCTCAGCTCCAATTCAAATCGGTTGCGAGAGGTGGCTGAAAAGAGGGGGATTGCTGCCCATTTGATCAACCATGCCGATGAGATTGATCTAAACTGGCTCAAAGGGGTGGAGACGATCGGCATGACCGCTGGCGCTTCGACTCCTGAGAATGTGGTACAGAGCTGTATCGATTTTTTGCTCATGCATGGCGTTGATGAAGTTGAAGAAGTCATCTACATTGAAGAAGATGTGATTTTCCAGTTGCCTAAGCAAGTTTTAGGAGTGAGTTTATGAAGTTATTGATCCTTGTAGCTTTTCTCTTTTCCCCTGTTGTTGCCTATGAGCATGTACCCTCAGCGGATATGTGGTGGTGCTCGGGCTGTGGACTAGCCTATCCAGCCTCTCAAAAAGTTTGTCTCAATAAGGATTGTCCCTTGTTTCGTAAAAAGAGATAGATTACAACGGGGTCATGGACTTACGGAGTGAAAAAATCGCCCGCTTCGAAAAAGAGGGGTTAATTCGACGGCTCGGTGTTGCCGATCTATTTGCTATTAGCTATGGCGATTTAGGATCGTCGATCTTTTACGCTCTCGGAATTACCGCCTTTTATGCTTTGGGAGCAGCGCCCCTTTCCTTGCTGCTGGCCGGGGTAGTCTTCATATGCACTTGTCTAACCTACGCAGAGTTGACTGCTGCCCTAAAAGGGGCAGGGGGGTCAGCTAATTTCGCCCGAGTCGCATTCAATGATTTGATCTCCTTTGCTGCCGGTTGGGGTTTGCTTTTAGATTTCATTGTGACGATTGCTATCTCGATTTTTTCGGTCTCATCCTATTTGACTTTTCTCTATGCTGGTTTGGGACAGCCAGCCATCCAGATGGGCTTTTCAATCGGGCTGATCGGTGTCCTTTTTGTGATGAATTTTTTTGGCGCCCACCAATCGACACGTGTGAGCATTTTCCTCACTGGTTTCGCTCTGGTGACTCAAGCGATCATTTTGATTATTGGTCTTTTTAGCGGTATCGATTTTGCAGAGGTCTTTTCTCATATGAAAATCAATATCCAAGCGGCTTGGTCGCCCGATTGGGCTGATTTTTGGAAGGGGACAGCGATGGCGATGGTCGCTTATACCGGCATTGAGACGATTGCCGCCTTAGGAAATGAGGCTAAAAATCCTGTCAAAACACTGCCACGAGCCATTATGATTGTGATGGGTGTGCTTGTGTTTAGCTACATAGCAATCGCGATCGTAGGACTTGGGCTGGTGACCCCTCAGGCACTTGGGAAAGAGTATCTGAACAATCCAATCGCTGGAATTGTGGCCCATCTCCCTTTTGGAAGCCACATTCTAGGGCCCTTTGTCGGGCTACTGGCCGCTGCACTTCTTTTTGTCGCTGGCAACGCTGGGCTTCTCGGAGCCTCCCGTTTGGCCTTCAATATGGGAGAATACTATCAGCTTCCTTCATTTTTTTATCAGGTGAACAAACGGTACCGTACTCCGGCCCTCTCTTTGGCAATTTTTGCTCTTTTTGCAGCTGCTGTGATTATTGCTTGCCGTGGAAACCTCCATTTCCTTGCCGACCTCTATAACTTCGGAGCAATGCTCGCCTTTTTTTCAGCGCATGTCTCTCTGATAGCCCTTAGGATTAAGCAACCTGATCTTGAGCGCCCCTTCCGCGCACCGATCAATATTAAGATCGGGAAAAATCGATCGATCCCTCTTACGGCAATTATCGGAGCTTTGGCCACTTTAGGGGTTTGGGTCTTAGTCGTTGTGCAAAAGCCACAAGGACGCTACCTAGGATTTGCTTGGATGATTCTAGGCATTGGGATGTATCTGATATATAGAAAAAAGAAAAAAATCGATCCAACGGGTCAAGTTCAGATCGAAAAAATCAAAATTTCTCAATACAAGCCCTTTGAACCCAAAGAGGTTCTGGTCCCAGCCAAACTCGGCAATCATGGCGAAACGGTTCAATTTGCCTGTGAGATTGCCAAAATCCATAGTGCGAAGGTCACAGTGATCTATTTGATTCGAGTTCCCTATTCGCTGCCGCTTGAAGCCCCTTTGCCCTATCGTGTAGTGGTCGCCGAGTCGGTTCTACAGAGAGCGGAGGCTATCGCCAATGAATTTGGCGTCGAAATAGAGACCAAAGTGCTCCGTTGCCGTCAGTATGATGTGTCGATTTTGGAATACTTAGGATTAAAGAAATTCGATCTGCTTGTCCTCAGTTCGCAAAAATCAAGAGAGAAGCCCGAGGCGGGTCTTGATGCTGTCACAGAACGGATTATGAAAAAGGCCCCCTGTCGCGTATTCATCGCCTAATTGATTAATAAATCACTTATTATAAGCTACTTATAATTTTTCAGTTGCGGTCGATTGAATTTGCACTAGCGGTGTGGGTTCGATCCCTTTCAAAAGATGGCAGGCGGCAAAGTGGCCGGGGTTGATCTCTTTGAGCTGGGGGCGAACGTAGTGGCAGGTGGGTGTGGCATGAGGGCAACGGGTGACAAAGGGACACCCTTTTGGAGGATTGAGGGGGCTCGGCACTTCGCCACGCAAAATGATCCGTTTCCGATTTCTTTCAATAGCTGGATCTGGAATGGGGATTGCAGATAAGAGAGCTTGTGTGTAGGGGTGAAGTGGAGTTTTATAGAGGGCTTCTGAGGAGGAGATCTCCATAATTTGGCCCAAATACATGACGGCAACTCGGGTCGAGAGGTATTTCACAATTCGCAAATCGTGGGCGATGAAGAGATAAGTGAGGCCAATCTCTTTCTGCAATTTTTTGAGTAGGTTGATGATCTGAGCCTGAACGGAGACATCGAGCGCCGAGATCGGCTCATCGCAGATAATAAAGCGTGGATGCATGGAAAGGGCCCGGGCAATGCCAATACGCTGTTTTTGGCCCCCGCTAAATTCATGGGGATAGCGAGAAACGCTCCCTTTTGGCAAACCGACTAAATGAATCAGTTCTTCAATCCGGTTTTGTTTGGCCTCTCCTTTCAAGAGTTTATGAATCTCAAGTGGTTCTGCGATGATATCACCGGCTGCCATTCGAGGGTTGAGTGAGGCGTAAGGATCTTGGAAGATCATTCCAGCCTGCCGACGGAATTTCTTGAGCTCTTTCCCTTTCAGGTGGGTGATTGATTTGCCCTCAAATTCGATGGTCCCGCTCGTCAGAGAAGAAAGGCCGAGGAGGCAGCGGGCCACAGTCGATTTCCCACAGCCACTTTCTCCCACTAGGCCAAGGGTCTCTCCAGGATAAATATCGAAAGAGATGTCGTCGATGGCCTTAACAATTTTGTGATCTTGGCTGTAGTATTTCTTGAGGTTGCGAATTTTAATTAACGGATCCATCACTTCCTCTATTCCAACAGGCAAGCTTGTGCCCCTGCTGAATTTCTGTTAGGCTAGGGTCTTCTTTTCTACAAAGATCTGTCGCAAATTTGCATCGGCTACAGAAAGCACATCCGGCAATCGATCCCATGGAACTAGGCGGTGATCCTTCGATAGGGATCAGGGGCTGATCTGGGGACATATCTAGACGGGGAATCGATTGAAGCAGCCCCTGTGTATAGGGATGGCTAGGTCGGGCAAAAAGTTGGTCGACAGCGGCTTTTTCGATCACTTTTCCTGAATACATCACGATGACCCGATCGCAGTATCCGGCTACGACGCTGACGTCGTGGGTGATGAGGATAAAGCTCGTTCCGGTTTTCTTTTTGATCTCTTGCATCAAGTCGAGAATTTGGGCCTGGATGGTGACGTCGAGCGCTGTAGTCGGTTCGTCGGCGATGATGATTTTCGGTTTGGCAGCCAGCGCCAGAGCGATCATGACCCGTTGCCGCATTCCGCCACTCAAAGTATGGGGATATTGTTCGATCCGGGTGAATGCTTGGGGGATGCCAACCAGTTCGAGGAGCTGGACGGCGTAGGCCTTGGCCTCTTTCCGAGAAGCGTTTTTGGTATGGTGGAGAAAGCCTTCGATAATCTGGTCGCCGATTTTCATCGTTGGGTTGAGCGAAGTCATCGGATCTTGAAATATCATCCCAAGTTCTTTCCCCCGCACTTTTTGCATCTTGTGATCATCAAAGGTGAGAAGATTTTGCCCTTTGTAAATCACTTCACCGGAAATGATGCTCGAATGAGCAGGGAGGAGCCGAACCAGTGCTTTGGCAGTTGCGCTTTTCCCACAGCCTGACTCTCCGACGATGCCTAAAATTTCTTCCTCATACAGATCAAAAGAGACGCCACGAACTGCCTGTAGCAGCTGTTTTTGCACTTTGAAGGTGACGTGGAGATCTTTAACTGAAAGGAGGGGAGTCATATACGCAACCTCGGGTCAAAGGCGTCTCGCAGCCCATCTCCCAGGAGATTGAAGCTCAACATCGTGATGCTGATAAAGCCCGCTGGAAAAAAGAGGCGCCAAGGATAGTAACGGAGAGCTGGAAGGCCGTCGTTGGCCATAGTGCCCCAGCTGGCAATCGGTGCCTGCACTCCAAGACCGAGGAAGCTCAAGAAAGCTTCAGCAAAAATCGCTGTGGGGATTGTGAGGGTGACGGTGATGATGATCGAGCCTATCGCATTGGGGATAAGATGACGCCACAAGATGCGCAAACGGGAAGCTCCAAGACTATGTGCCGCTTTGACAAAATCGAGCTCTTTGAGTTGCAATATTTGCCCCCGGACGATACGGGCCATGCTGATCCAGCCGGTGATTGTTAATGCGATGATGATGGTGCCAATCCCAGAGCCAATGACTACCATGAGAAGAATCACCACAAGCAAATAGGGGATTGAATAGAGGATATCCGCGACACGCATCATCAGTTCTTCGATTTTGCCTCCAAATGACGCAGCCAAAGATCCATAAAAGACCCCGATCACCAGGTCGATGAGCGAAGCGGCGATCCCCACAAGTAGTGAAATACGTGCGCCCCACCATACTCGGGTAAATAGGTCGCGCCCCAATTCATCTGTCCCAAACCAAAATTGGGCAGAAGGGGGCTCATTTTTTAAATGAAGATGGGTTTCATAGTAGGTGTAGGGGGTGAGAAAAGGGCCAATGATCGCCATGAAAACTAGAACGACAAGAGCGTAAAATCCGATCATCGCCATCCGGTTGGTTTTGAGCCGGCGCCAGCTATCTTGCCAATAGTTAAAATGCTCATCAGCGCTATTGGAATTGAAGCGGAATGCTCCATCAATCGATTCGAGGACTTCGGTAATTTTTTTTGTCATACTCTCACTTTTCTATCTATCAGTTTAATACGGGGATCGATGAAGCAATAGAGAACATCTACTAAAAAAACACTAAGCATCAAAATCGCACTGTAAAAGACTGTAGTCCCCATGATTACTGTGTAATCGCGATTGGTGATGCTCATTACAAACCACTGGCCAAGGCCTGGAATTCCGAAAATTTTTTCCACGGCAAAGCTTCCAGTTAAAATAGCAGTTGTTAAAGGGCCCAAATAGGTCACAATAGGCAAAAGAGCATTGCGGAGGCAGTGCCGGAACACAATTTGAAAGGAATTGAGCCCTTTGGATTGGGCCGTTTGCACATAGTCTTGCTGCATGATCTCGACCATATTGGAGCGGGTGAGGCGGGCAATAAAAGCCGTTGGCAGGGCCGCAAGTGCTAAAGCAGGCAAAATCGAATGGTCGAAAGTTCCCCAGCGGGCGACTGGCAAAAGATCGAGTTTCATCGCAAAGAAATATTGGAGGAAGGTCGCAAGGATAAAGCTAGGAACCGATATGCCTAGCACTGCAATTACCATGGTGAAGTGGTCTTGCCACTTTGCATGCTTAAGCGATGCGATGCACCCGAGGCTAATCCCAGAGAAAATAGAGAGCAGAAGCGCTTCAAGTCCCAGCGTCATCGAAACGGGAAACCCCTCTCGGATAATCTCGCTGACTGTTCTCCCTTGATATTTAAAGGAGGGGCCAAGGTCAAAAGTGACCAGTCCTTTGATATAACGCCAATATTGGACATACCATGGTTGATCGAGCCCGTAATGGTGATACATCGCTTTGAGGATCTCTTCAGGAACCGCTTTTTCTTGAGTAAAGGGATCGCCCGGGATCATTTGCATGAGGGCAAAGGTGAGGGAAGCCACCATAAAGAGGGAGACTAGGAGGATAAAGATCTTCTTCAGCAAAAACTGGGTCATTGCGTCTCTAAAAAGGCGAATTTAAAATCGCCATGGCTAAATTCTGTTAACTCAATTCCTTTAACATAGTTCTTTTTAATATATGTCCCTGTGTAATAATAAATGGGAGCGATTGGCATTTCTGCAATAAATATCTTCTCTGCCTCACGCATCAGCTTTTCGCGCTCAGAAGGATTGCTGGTCCGCTCTGCTTTTTCCAATAGCGTGGTGAATTGAGCATTGCTCCATCCAGAATAGTTCGAGCTATTGGCATATTTATACTGGTCAAAAAAGGTAATCGGATCATTAAACCCTGCGACTCCACCCATTCGGGCCACTTGGAACTGTTTGTGGGTCAGTTCATCGAGAAACACTTTCCATTCCTTATTGGCCAATTTGACCCTGATTCCAAACGCCTGAAACCATTGTTCTTGAATGGCCTGGGCAATTTTATGGTGGTTTTCACACGTATTGTAGATCAAAGTGATTTTGGGCATCGTCTCTGGCGTGTACCCCATTTCCTTCATTGCAAGAGCAAATAGGCGGCGGGCCTCTTCAACATCATTGTCCTTGAAATAGTGATCTACTTTCCAAATTGTCGGGGGAATGAGACTTGTCGCAGGAGACTGGTCCGATTGGGTGATATTTTGAATGATCGCTGTCCGATTGATCGCTAACGAAAACGCTTTTCGGAAATTGAGGTTGTTAAATGGAGCGACTTTCGTATTGAAGATGTAATAATAAGTTCCCGAAAGAGGGTAGGACTGGAGCCTTCCCGTACTGGAAAGAGCTTGAAGGGCATCTGTCGGCAATTGAGAGAGTGGATAGCCAGCCCAATCGAGCTCTCCGGCCTCAAACATATTGAGCTCGGTTGTCGAATCTTCAATAATGCTCATGTCGATCTCGGCCAACGTGACAGTTTCCTGATCCCAGTAAAGATCATTTTTTTCGAGCCGAATAAAGTTATGGTGCTTCCACTTGCTGAGTTTATAAGGACCGTTGCCTACAAAGTGAGGACCACTACCTTCAGCCCATTTTGGATCGACCGATGTAATATGCTGGGGCACAGCTAGAAATGAGTGCGAGGCGACTAGATCCATAAAATAGGGGATTGGATGCTCTAGTTCTACCTGAAGAGTTTTGGCATCGAGCGCTTTGACGCCAACGGCATCAAGGGGCACGAGCCCATTTTTGGCGTCGCACCCATTTTTTAAGACATAAAGGTCATTGGCAAATCCTGAAGGGAACTTAGGATCGAGAACCGTTTTCCAGGTAAGCTCGAAATCGCGTGCCGTAACTGGCTTCCCATCCCACCATTTAGCAGGGCGCAAAATGAACGTATAGACTTTTTTATCATCTGAAATTTTTACTTCCTGAGCAATTGCCGGCTGGATCTCGCCCCCTTTACCCCTCTTCATAAGACCTTCAAAGCACATATGGATCACCCCAATTGATGAGGTGTCGGTGGCCTTCCGGGCATCGAGGGTGGGTGGCTCCGTATGGATGTTAAGCCTCAAAATTTGCTTATTTTCATCAATCGGGGCCACTTTTCTTTTACAGCCGCCGAAAGCTAAAAGCACTAGGGACAAGCATATTAGTAGACGCATTTGCTCCTCAAAAGGATAAAGACGAGATGATAGGGGATTTCTGTCTTAAATCATAGTAAATAATAGAAAGAAGTGGTATCATCATCCACCTATGTCAAAGCCTATCGTACGTGGAAATAAAATTCATTTTACAAGTCTCGGCTGCGCCCGCAATCTGGTCGACACCGAAGTGATGCTAGGAATGGTTCTCAAAGCAGGTTATGAACTGACTGGCGATGAAACCGAAGCCGATTTTTTAGTGATCAACACCTGCGGATTCTTGGAGTCAGCGCGCCAAGAGGCGCTCGATACTCTGGATGTTCTTTTCAAAGAGAAAAAAAAGAATGCCAAGATTGTGGTCACTGGATGCATGGTTCAAAAGCACAGCAGTGTGCTCAAGGGAGCTTTCCCCGAAATCCATTACATGCTCGGTCCCGGCGATGTCGAAAAAATTCTCGAAGCGCTCGATTCTGGAAGCGAAGGGGAGTCGATCACCTCAGCGCGAAGCTATTTGCAGTGGGGCGAGGTGCCACGTCGACTATCGACACCTTCCCATTTTGCCTACCTAAAAATCGCCGAAGGGTGCGCCAAACGGTGCAGTTTTTGCATTATTCCGACCATTAAAGGGCCTTTAAAGAGTAAATCGGAAGAGCAGGTCATCAAAGAATTCCGCTCTCTTCTCAGTCAAGGGGTATTTGAAATCATTTTAATTGCTCAAGATTTAGGCGATTTTGGCAAGGAGCGAAAAGAGAAAGGGGCCTTGGAGCGTCTCCTTAGAGAAATGCTCAAGGAAAAAGGGGATTTTTGGATTCGGCTCCTCTATCTTTATCCCGATGAAATTAGCGATGAATTGATCCAAATCATGAAGGGGGATGGACGTCTCTTGCCCTACTTAGACATGCCGATCCAACATATCAACTCCGATATTCTTAAGGCAATGCGACGCAAAACAAACCGCGAGCATATCATCACTACCTATGAGAAACTCCGCTCCCAGATCCCACATTCGGTCATCCGGACCAGCCTTATGGTTGGCTTTCCTGGTGAAACAGACTCCCAGTTTGAAGAGCTAGTCCAATTCGTTAAGGATTATCCACTAGACAATATCGGCGTTTTCCAATTCTCCTTAGAAAAAGAGGCACACGCGGCGAAATTGCCTGATCACATTTCCGATGAGGTCAAGCGAAAGCGGTATGAAAAATTGATGAAAACTCAAATGGGCGTTGTTCGAAAGATCAATCAAAAATACATCGGGAAGAGCCTTGAGGTGATGGTAGAAGGGTACCACCCCGACTCAGAATTCTTGATGAGAGGACGCTTTTATGGACAATGTCCTGAAATTGATGGACAGGTGATCATCAATGATTCCCGCCACGTTAAAGAATTTGGCCGTCTACATCAGGTGACTATTACCGATGTGATTGATTACGATTTAATTGGCGCTTCTACCCCCGCTAAACCCAAAAAGAAAACCTCTCCTCTGGCGATGGTCCATGAATAAGGTAATCCTAAAGAAAGGGCGCGAAAAAGCGTTGCTGCGTGGTCATCCATGGGTATTTTCCGGGGCTGTTGATGCGTTGCCCCAAGTTGGGCCTGGGACAATCCTACCAATCTATTCCTCTGATGGACAATTTTTAGCTCAAGGCTATTTCAATCCTGGCAACTCCCTCGTCGGCCGGATCCTCTCTTTTGAAGAAGGGGGGATCAAAGAATTGCTCAAAAAAAATATTGTCGAAGCGATTTCGATGAGAAAGGAGCTTTTTGGTGCTGGGACAAATGCCTACCGCCTAATCAATGGAGAAGGGGATGGAATTCCTGGGCTGATCGTCGATTTCTATAACGGCTATCTCGCCCTCCAAATCCATACTCGTGGGATTGAAAACCTTAAACCCTTCTTTGTTGAACAGCTGATTGAACTGATCAAGCCTAAAGGGATCTATGAAAAATCCCATTCCCCCGCTCGACAAGAAGAGGGGCTGGAATCTTTCGAGGGCCTTCTATATGGAGAAGTACCAGAAACTATTGAAATTCTAGAAAATGGGGTGAAATTCGTCGTTTCACTGCCAAATGGGCAGAAGACCGGTTTTTTTCTCGATCAACGTTCCATGAGGGCCCAGGTTGGAAAACTGGCTAAAGGGCGCAAAGTGCTAAACTGCTTTGCCTATAGTGGCGGCTTTAGCATCTACGCTTTAGAAGGGGGGGCTCAATCAGTCACTAGCGTCGATAGTTGCTCAAACGCTTGCAAACTCGCAAAAGAAAATAGCCTCCTAAACAACTTTGAGAACCATGTGGTTGTACAATCTGATGTTTTTGAATTCTTAGAACGGGAAACATTTGATTGGGATCTAGTGATTCTAGATCCGCCTGCTTTTGCAAAGAAAAAAGCAAATCTTGAGCACGCCCTCAAAGGGTACCAAAAGTTAAATGAAAAAGTGATGCGCAAATTGCCTCCTCGCTCTCTTTTGCTTACCTGCTCGTGCTCCCATTTTGTAGATGAAAATCTATTCCAATTGGCAATCTTCACAGCAAGTCGAAAAGCAGGTCGCTTTGTCCGAATCATCGGGAAACATGCCCAAGCACCAGACCACCCAATCGCCATTACCCACCCAGAAGGAAGCTACCTAAAGAGTCTCTTGCTATTTGTTCAATAAATTACTAGTATTGAACAAAAGGAGTAACCATGACCTCGTATAGCGATATCCAAAAAACACTCGGAGGGCAAGCCGAGTACCTGCTAAACCACAAAGCCAAGGTTTCAAAAGCTGCCCTGCATATCCCAGGACCCGATTGGGTCGATCGGATTTTTGCCCAATCAGATCGGAATATCAATGTCCTTCGCAATCTCCAACAGATTTTAAGTCATGGCCGTCTTGCGGGCACAGGCTACCTCTCGATACTCCCAGTAGACCAGGGGATCGAGCATACGGCAGGAGCATCATTTGCAAAAAATCCCGAATATTTTGATCCAGAAAATATCATCAAATTGGCTATCGAAGGGGGCTGCAACGCTGTGGCGACAACACTTGGGGTCTTGAGTCTGACTGCTCGCAAATATGCCCATAAAATCCCTTATCTGCTTAAATTTAACCACAACGAGCTCCTCCGCTATCCCAATATTCACGATCAGGTGATGTTTGCCTCCATTAAACAGGCCCATGAAATGGGCTGTGCTGCCGTCGGCGCGACGATCTATTTTGGCTCCGCAGAAAGCCGCCGCCAACTCGTCGAAGTGAGCAAAGCCTTCGAGATGGCTCACGAGCTCGGTATGGTCACCGTCCTCTGGTGTTACTTGCGCAATGAAGCCTTTAAAACAAAAGAGAATGACTACCACCTTGCCGCCGATCTCACGGGCCAAGGCAACCACCTCGGCTGTACAATCGGCGCCGATATCGTCAAACAAAAGCTCCCCGAGAATAATGGGGGATTTAAAGCGCTGAAATTTGGAAAAGAGACCGAAAAAATGTACACAGAACTGTGCTCCGATCACCCGATCGATTTGACCCGCTACCAAGTGATCAACGACTACATGGGTAGAGTTGGTCTGATCAATTCAGGCGGCGCCTCTGGCGAAAACGATTTTGCAGAAGCTGTAGCAACTGCGACCATCAACAAACGGGCCGGCGGAATGGGACTAATTTCTGGCAGAAAAGCGTTCCAAAGACCAATGAAGGATGGGGTGAAACTGCTCAACGCCATCCAAGATGTCTACTTGTGTAAAGAAGTAACTATCGCTTAGAGTCTGTTAACGGAATAGGTTAACAGACTCTTAGCGTCTAGTTTTTTTCTAGCCATCTTTGATACCGGAGCAATCCTGCAATCGTCTTCATGTCGTCGATTTCTCCAGTATCGATCAATTTGAGCGCTTCATCTAAGCTG
This sequence comes from Verrucomicrobiota bacterium, assembly GCA_018239985.1. Taxonomy (GTDB): domain Bacteria; phylum Chlamydiota; class Chlamydiia; order Chlamydiales; family Rhabdochlamydiaceae; genus Sacchariniichlamydia. The sequence continues at coordinate 56,159 of JAFEGK010000016.1, forward strand.
ATTTCAACGATATCGATCGCTTCGTGGAGGTCGCCGGGAAGGGAACTCGGAGATAGATCTTTGGCAATAAAAAGGTGAATATATTCTGTGCAAAAACCAGGGGTCGAGAAGAATCCACCAAGTGGAATCAAGGTTTTGGGTTTATATCCAATCTCTTCTTGGAGCTCTCTGTCTACAGCCTTAATTGGGGGCTCATCTTTTTCTAAGACACCTGCGGGCAATTCATAGATGATTTTTTTGATTGCACGGCGCCATTGTTGGATAAGGATCAAATCTCCATTTTCCTTTACGGGAACGGCCGCGACGGCACCCGGGTGGATCACGAAATCCCAGTCATGAGTATGATCCTCAAATTCGAGTTTCTCTCGCCGTATTGAATATAGCCTCCCTTGATACATCTCATCAAAAGAATGCTTTGCTCGATTTTCTAAGTCTCGTTGACGCTCTGATTTTTCCATCAGATTTTGTCCAGATCGATTGTATAAACCCGAATCTGCTCTTTGCGGCCGGGAAGGGCCATCAAGCCAAGATCTTTAAAAGGGAATTTATCTTTAACTTTGAGATAGGTCGATTCGCTGAGCAATAGGGGAACATTAAGCATCTTTGTTGCCTGCTCAAGACGAGCTGCGACATTCACAGTATCGCCGATTGCGGTATATTCAATTCTCTTTTCGGATCCAATATTGCCAACGACAGCTTCTCCAGTATGGATTCCGATCCCCATTTGGATACGGGGTCTTTTCTGCAATTCCCATTTATCGCAGAGTTTATTCAATTCTTTGTGCATCTGGATTGCAGTTAAGACGGCATGCTCTTCTTGGCTTGCATCATCGAGAGGAGCCCCAAATTCTGCCATGATTCCATCTCCTGTAAACTTATCTAGAGTTCCAGAATGGGTGAAAATCACTTCGATCATCCGCTCAAAATAGTCATTGAGCAGATTGACCACTTCTTCGGGAGGGTGTGTTTCAGCGATGCGTGTAAACTGCCGAATATCTGAAAAGAGCATGGTCACTTTTCTTCGTTCGCCCTCTAATTTGAGGGGAGATTCTGAGTGCAGAATCTTATCCAAAATGTGAGTTGAGACATAGCGGGCAAAACTCATTTTGAGCCTCTCTCTTTCTTGAAGCCCCTTGCTCATCGCATTGATCCCCTCAGAGAGCTCTCCAAACTCGTCTTTTGAGGCCAAATTTGAGCGGGCTTGAAAATTTCCAGAGCCGATCTGTTTCACCACACCAGTCAGGTAGTGGAGCGATTTTGTCACCTTTTTTGATAAGATGTGGGCGATAACGATCGCAATTGTAAGAGCGCAAAGCAGTCCCCACACAGCGAATTTAACAAGTTCTTTGATCCTGTCATGGATATCCCCAGCATTAATATCGACAGCGAGTGTCGCAATATAATTGCCATCGGCATCTCTAATAGGCGAAAATCCACTTAGCCAGACCCCATACTGATCAGTTGTGAATTTGGGATCGGCAAAGTCTTGATTGAGATTTTTTAAGATAAGATCCTTGTCACTAAAATTGTAGATCGTCCCCGGAGGGGTCGGGAATGGGTCAGAATCGACACCCCAGATGAGCTGATTAGGATTGTTTGGATCAGGATAGAGGGTATAGACCTCTGAGACGAACAGATCGTCGCGCCGGTTAGCATTGAGAATATTGCGCAAAACATCGGCTGCCTGCTGGTAGATCGGATCGGAAATAGAGGTTGCTTTATTGGCCTCAGCAAAAAGCTGGGGATTCATCTGGGAAGCGGCAGTTGCGACAACTGTGATGGAGCGACTTTTGAGAATATTAAAGACCAATTTTTCTGTTCGGAAAGAAAAAATCAGGATCGCCAGCAAAATGCTAACCGATGCGATTGCGACAAGGGCGATATAGAGCTTGGTTCTGTACTTCATCCTTTCGCCAAAATAAGAGGGATGAGAGTTTTATTCAACAGTAACTGATTTAGCTAAATTACGAGGCTGGTCGATTTCAGTTCCAAGCTCTTTGGCAAAGTGGTAGGCCAAAAGCTGGCACGCTACAGTGTAGATAATCGGCTCCAGGGGATCGCTCACCTTGGGAAGGTAGATTACCTCGCATGCAACTTCCTCAACATCTGGGGCATTATGAGGGGCAAAAGCAATGATATGCCCCCCCCGAGCCTTTACCTCAGTGAGATTGCTTAAAACCTTCTCGTAAGTGGCTTCATTTCCGCAAAGGCCGATGACAACAGAATTTGGATCAATTAAAGCAATAGCCCCATGCTTGAGTTCTCCAGCCGGATAGGCAAAAGCGCTCAAATAGCTAATCTCTTTGAGTTTCAAAGCAGCTTCATAACAGGTGGGTGACATATACTGACGTCCAACAAAGAGAAAGACCGATTTTGAAGCATACTTTTTTGCTAGTTGCTCAATGGCCCCACTTTGCTCTAAGACCTCTTCAATCGCGCTCGGGAGTTTGACGATCTCTTTAAGGAACTTTTGCCCTCTTGCCTTATTCATCGGCCCCAGTCTGGCAAAATTGAGCACAAGAAGGGAGAGGACAGCGAGCTGACAGCTCACTGCTTTTGTTGAGCAGACGCTAATTTCTGGTCCAGCGCGCAGGAGAATGGAGTAGTTAGCTTCACGCATTAATGTTGAACTGGGGACATTGCAAATGGCCATCACTTTGGCGCCACTTTCTTTGACTTTTCGCACTGCAGCAACGGTATCAAACGTCTCACCGGATTGAGAAATCGCTATCACCAAAGTATCTGGGGCAATTTTCGTCTTCCTATACCGGTATTCTGAAGCGATCTCTGCGGAAGCAGGCAGATCAGCCAGCTCCTCAAATTGCTGCGCCGCGATACAGCCTGCATGCCACGAAGAGCCACAACCGAGAATGAGGACCTGCTTGAATTTCTTAAATTCTTCTCTAGAAAAAGAAAAATTTTCGAATTCAGCGCTCCCACTATCCATCAGAAAGCGGTTATGAATCGCACTGCGGATTGCATGGGGCTGTTCGTAGATTTCTTTTAACATGTAGTGTTCAAAATCACCCTTACTAATCTCAAAATTAGAGACTTCGATCTCTTCAGGTGCCTTTTCGATCGCGCAGGCGTTTTTGTCGAAAATTTCAATTTTGTCTCGATAAACGATGGCGATCTCGTGGTTTTTTAGAAAATAGAGTTCGATATCCTTCCGGGTAAAAGCGTGGGGGTCGGAAGAGACAAAAGATTCTGTTTTATCCTTAGAAATCCCAATGACAATCGGATTCTCGTTACAGGTAGCTAAAATTTGCCCAGGATGATTTTTATGAAGAACCGCCAATCCCCAAAAACCCTTCATTAGACAAATCGCCTGTTGGACCGCTTTGATCAAATCTCCTTGGTAGAAATGGGAAATGAGCTGGGCAATTACCTCGGTGTCAGTTTCCGATTCAAACTGCACCCCTTTTCCTTCAAGCATCGTCCGTAAAGAGCGGTAGTTTTCTAGAATCCCATTGTGAACCACAGCCACCTCTTTCTTTTGGTCGAGATGGGGATGAGCATTTACTTGGGAGGCTTTTCCATGTGTCGCCCAACGGGTATGGCCGATTGAGGACTGGAAAGATTGGAGTTTATTTTCAAGCCTCTTTTCAAGCTCAGAAATTTTCCCTTTTTCTTTGAAGCAAAATAATGAACCATTATCAATGCCTGCGATTCCGGCCGAATCATAGCCCCTATATTCAAGAAATTTTAACCCTTTAAGGCATTTTTCAATCGAATTCGAAGATCCAATATGTCCGTAGATTCCACACATGGCCAGAACTATACCAAATCTGAGTGCTTGCAGACAAGTGTCAAAAATAAAGGAAATTCTTCGCGAGAGCGATTCTCCATCCGAGCCTTCGCCCCTGTGCTTTTCTTGTCCGAGATCCACTCTTCGATTTCAAGAATCACAAAACCAGCCTCTTTTAGCCATTTTGTATAGCTCATCAGAGGGTGGTGGAAGGAGAGGGTCTGCACCGCATCGTTTTTGCCCGGATGGGTCTGAATCGGAATTTCAAGAGGAGAGAGGTAACAATCGACTCGCCGATACTGCAATTTTTTAGCCTCATCGATCCCCCAACTGCTTTGGCGGGGAATCCGAAAACAGGGGTGATTGAGGACGATAAAAAGCTTTCCACCTGGGATAAGATGTCTATGAATATTTTTGAGCACCTGGAGAACACCCTCAATATTTTGGAGAGCTAAAATAACTGTAGCATGGGTAAAGTCTCGTTCCGGCAAAACCATTTGCAAAGTGGCATCTTGGACGAGAAACCGGTGATGCTTTTTATCAGCCTTCTCTTTTGCCGATTGGATGAGTGAAGGGGAAATATCGATTCCGGTATAAATAACCCCTTTTGGGAGCTGTCTAGCCAAAATCCCTTGACCGCAGGCGACATCGAGAACTTTGGGATCAGAGGTTTTTGCTAACCCCATCAATCTAAGAAGGTTAGGGAAAATTACGTGCTCGTGGTAATAGTGCCCTTTTTCCCCAACGGCCTCATCATACCATTTGGCTGAAGACTCCCAAGAAGTTTTTTGTTGTCTAGTCATGTAATATAGAATATAAGAAAAAATAAAAAAAGCCAATGAATCTGACCAATCTCCAGCAAAAAGTAAGCGATTTTATTTCGCCAGTTAAAACGACCTTATCTGTCGATCATACGGTTGACGATGCACTAGCCCATATTCGAAAGCAGCAGCTTGACGACCAAATTTTTTATCTTTACGTCATCGACCAGCAGGCCTGCCTCAAAGGGGTAGTCTCTACTCGTAATCTACTCCTAAGCCCGGCTGAATCAAAAATCGAGCATATCTTGGAGGATACGATCGTCTCTATTTCGAGCGAACATTCTCTCCAACAGGCAAAAGAAATTTTGACTCAGCATCGCCTTTTAGCTGTGCCGGTGGTCGATGGACAAAATAGGTTCCTTGGAGTGATCGATATCCAACTCTACCTAGGAGAAACTGTCGACATTAATAAGGCAAAAACTAATTCGACCGACCTATTTCAACTTTTAGGCTTGCATCTTGAAGAGTCTAAACCTCGCTCGACCTGGCTTTTTTACCGCACCCGTATGCCCTGGATTTTTTGTAATATGGTTGGGGGGATCGCCTGCGCCATCATCTCAAGAGTCTACGAAATGGTCCTTCTGGAGGTGATTCTATTGGCGATGTTTATCCCCCTTGTACTCACCTTGAGCGAATCAATTTCAATGCAGTCGATGACCTACAGCCTACAGCTTATTCATCGACCTAAAGTCTCATTCAAACGGTATATGAGTCAGATCCTTAGCGAAACGAAAATGGTCTCTTTGCTGGCTCTAACTTCGGGATTGATTGTCGGAGGACTTTCACTTCTATGGCGTGAGGGTTGGCGACCGCCGATTGCAATTGCGGCTGGAATCATCATCTCTGTGACCATTTCTGGAGCCATCGGCGCTGCAATGCCCCTCTTGCTCCATGCCCGCAAACTCGACCCAAAAGTTGCCGCCGGCCCTGTTGTTCTGATGCTCGCTGACGTCATCACAACGACAATCTATTTGGGAATATCGACTTGGTGGTTACTCTAAAGAGACTGTCCTGCCGTTTCACTTCTTTACCCAACTTGGTTTCTTAAAGGCCAAGAGGATAAAGGGGAAGAGGCAGCTGACTAGTGTTGCCACAATCAAAAAGGCAGAATAAAAGAACACATTGCCCACTTTGAATTGCGCGGGTGGCAAATAGCCAATTAAAAGGGCAAAAATCGCACCTATGATCCCCATACCGCAAACAAGCCAAATCCCCAATTTTCCACCCGGGACTCTATAGGGACGCTCAATATTTGGCTTTGTATAGCGTAGACGGATGGCAGCTGCAAAGAGCAGTACATACATCAAAAGGTAGAGCTGGGCTACAAGAACAGTTAAGATCCAGAATGCCGAGCTGACCGTTGGCATCAAGAGGAACATCAGAGTCAAAACGGTCGCTAAAACCCCTTGAAAAACGAGGAGGAAAACGGGCACTTGATGTTTATTAGTTTTGTGGAACACTGGAGGAAGGTGTCCTTCTTGTCCAGCGGCGAGCAACCCTTTCGCAGGGCCGATGATCCAGGTCCCAACAGATCCAAATATCCCTAGCGCCATGAACCCAGCGATTACCGGAATGAACCATTTCAAGTTATAGCGGCTTAAGAAAACGGTGAACGCCTGCATGGTCCCTGCAGTCAGGCTGATCTGCTTCTGCGGTACGACAATCGCAATCGAGAGCACCCCCAGAATGGATAGGCCTAGGATCAATGCAGCAGATAAAAGGATCGCTTTAGGGTAATCTCTGCGGGGATTATTGACATCAAGGGCGTGAACCGAGGACATTTCCATCCCACAGAATGCAAGCATGATCCCGGTAAAAATCACCATATTATCTAGTGTAAAATTGGGGATAAGGGCACTTGCAGTAAAAGAGATCTCAAATGGGGATCCCTCGACCACCCAGAAAATCCCTAATGCGATGATGATCGCTCCTGGAATAAAGGAACCGCAAAGGGCTCCGATATTGCTGATTAAGCCCGAGGCTTTCATTCCAAAGTAGTTGCCAATTGTTGCACCCCAAAAGAGGATGAGCACGGTGCAAATGGTAAAAATGGTACTACTGGCTAAAGTAGGATCGAAGATATAGGCAATCGTTGCTGCCGCAAAAGAGAGAACAGTAGGGTACCAAGCAGCATTATTGATCCACTGGAGCCAGATAGCTAAAAATCCCCAATTTGGACCAAAGGCCTCTTTGACCCAAAGATAGACGCCCCCTTTGTGAGGCCATCCCGTTGCAAGTTCTGCTGAAACTAAGGAGACCGGGAAAAAAAAGATTAGAGCCGCTAAGATGAGATAAAATAGAGAAGAGAGCCCATATTCAGCGATAAATGGCCAGTTTTTCACACTTCCGATCGCCGCAACGTTGATCATCGCCAGGGTGAATACAGATAAAACTTTAGGAATTTTAACAATTTTGTTCATAACGCAACAATTCTAGCTGGTAGACCATTAAATGATAAATGAAATTTCACTCGAAGCAGTGAGCAGCTCAGTCTTCACTAACCACTTTTGTCATCCTCTATACTCTTCCTACTGTTTTTCCAAAATACCTGCAACGATAGAAAAACTCTTTTTTCCAGAATCTACAGACTCCTTGCCTGGGGATGCCCTTATTCCAGGCTCCTATGACCATGTGATTTTATTATTTTTAGATGCTTTTGGATGGTCCTTTTTTGAGGAATTCAAAGACAAAATTTCAACATTGCAGAAACTGGAAAAAGAGGGGGTTATCACAAAACTAACTAGCTTATTTCCCTCAACCACAGCTGCTCATGTGACCTGCATCAATACAGGCCTTCTTCCGGTCCAAACAGGCATTTACGAATGGTTCATCTACGAGCCGAAGCTAAATGATATTATTGCTCCGCTGCCGTTCTCGTACGCAGGAGATCGGAAACCTGGCACGTTGCCCCTCGACCCAAAAGATCTCTTTCCCAGAGAAACCCTCTACCACCGTCTCGCAGAGAGGGGAGTTACGTGTAGCGCATTCCAATCTCAGACCGTCGCCAATTCCCCCTACTCCCAGTCGGTACTCAATGGGGCTACTGTATACGGATACAAAAAATCAAGCCAAGCCTTTGAAATGATCCTCTCCACATTACAAAAGGGCAAAACCTATAGTTTTTTTTACTTTGGAGATATCGATGCGATCGGTCATCGGAAAGGGATCCATTCAACTGAGTTTGCGAAAACAGTAGAGAAAATTTGGGCTGAAATTGACAACTTTATTCAAAAGCTCCCCCCTAAATCGGCCCTTTTGATTACAGCAGACCATGGCATGGTAGAGGTTGATCCGAATCAGACCTATTACCTAAATAAGAAAATCCCCAATATTGCAAAATACCTCCAATTTGGGCAGCGCGATAAACCCCTTGCCCCTGCAGGTTCTTGCCGTGACTTTTTTCTCCATGCCCTTCCTGAGTCTCTCCCAGAACTAAAAGAAATCCTCGGCCTATTTTTAAAAGAAAAAGGGGAAATTTATGAAACTGAGAAGCTGCTCGAAGCGGGTCTTTTTGGAAAAATTATGCCGACAGCAAATTTTCTCAGTCGAGTAGGCAACCTGGTCATTTTACCCTATAGAGGCGAAGCAGTCTGGTGGTATGAAAAGGACCGCTTTCAGCAGAATTTCTATGGTGCCCATGGCGGTCTAACAAGAGGGGAGATGGAGATCCCTTTCCTCTTTTACTCCACTTAAGAGGAGGGTGTATGACTCGGGGTTCAAAAATGCGAAACCCAGGCTTTAATGCCTGAGTTTTACAATTTTGAATCGCGGATGCGATCAGCTATTTTGTGAGATGTTTGGATGTCCAGATTCTTGCTGGGAGAATAGTGATAATTTTCTCAGACCCCATAGCGATAGTTCCGCTGGCGCCTAGGATAAGTGTTACATAGATAAAGGCTATTGCAGGCTTCATCAGGATGATTGTTGCTAATGAAAACACAGCGCCTAAAATCAAAGCAAGAGCCTTGAAAACCGAAACAGCATATTCGCTTGGAGCTTCTGATGGCGCTTCAGTGCCAGTTGAGCATTGCTTCAAATGCTGAAGATCTTCAGTTCTTTGCGAGTATCTGCCTTCAATTTGCAAATCAACGTTCATCTTACACCTACCATTTTTGATTAGTTTGGAAGATTTGTTGTGCACGGATGTAGTGGTTCATATTGACGTTGATCATCATGCTTTTATAAGAAGAAAATGCCCATAACCAGCTATCATTTTCACCAATGATGACTGTGTCGTTCACTTTCCAATCTTTAATTAGGTACATATCTGAACTGGAAACTTCCCATACTGTTCTTTCTCCACGTCCATTGATGATATAGATTTTGCCGGAGTTCTGGTCAATTCCAACAACCCATGAAGTTTGGTGGCCAAAGGCAACAGGGCCTAAAAATAGATTCACATTAACAGAATCACCCAATTCGGTGTTGGTGATCACGTAAGTGTAATGAGAGCCACTGAGCAAGTGTTGGTTGGGTGTGATAATAATCTGGTGTCCAGCTTTCCACGTGCGAAGGATCTGGGAATCAGCACGATCAAATACCCACTCGGAACCGTCATCAATTTTGATGACGTTTCCTTGAGGAAAACTAGATATTGTATGGTAGTGACAGGGAGAAAGCGTCGCCGCTGTCGATTGGATTTGATTAGAAGCTAATGCGAGTAAATTTTGTGATTTGATGGGGATGATCAGAACCCCGAGTTGAATCGCTTCTTCTTCTGTGAGTTCAGTACTTTGTTCTAGCTCGGCTTGGCGAGCTTGTTCCATTTGGTGTTGTGTTTGGGGTAAAAGGGGGCGGGAATCAACTATGACGTGCTCTTCATCTTCAAGAACGATCTCGTCAATTGCATCATCTTGCTCTTGGGCTGCTAATTCTTCTTCAACCGAAGTAAAATCTTCGCAATTCTCAGCTAATTCATCTGTTTCAACTAGCTCTTCACAATCTCCATCAACAACAGCAACTTCTGTTTCTTGCCATTCTTGATAGGACTCTTCAGCTTGACCTACACCAAATAGTAGGACCACACTGGCGATAACGGTACTGGTTACATTCATTTTCATCGCTTTTTCTCCTTGTTACAGGTTTTTTGTGAAATACTGTCAAGAAGCGTAGCATGAACACTGAAATTTTGAAAACAAAAATTTTTCTACGAGGAGAAATCGGCTGAAACGGAACGGGTATAGGTTCAATCGGATGCTTTGATCGAGTCGAGTTTCTTAAGAATCTTATGTATGTCTTCGATTCCTGTTGCTTGCTCGATGATTTTACCATTTCCATCGAAGACCATAACAGTTGGGACACTAGAAATATTGTAACTAGTTGCCAGCTCTGCGAAATCGGTCACGTTGATTTTATAGAAACGGATTTTCCCTTTATAAGTCACTGCAGCTTCCTCTAGAAGGGGGAGCAAGGAACGGCAAGGGACGCAATAGGGGGAATAGAAATCAATAACCACTGGGGTATTTCCCGTACCGACGATATCGTAAAAGGCTTCTTTGGTCGTAATCTCATCTAATCCCTCTGAAGTTTTGTTATTTATTTTAACGACGGTTTCGGTCTTAATTTGAGGGGCCGCTCTATGAAATTTATCGGGAAGATTGGACAAATAGGCTTCTACTTCTAGAGCCGCTTTGGCTCCATCGCCAGCAGCAGAAATAGCCTGCTTATAGACTTTGTCAACTACGTCTCCAATCGCATATACGCCTGGGACAGAAGTTTGCAGCACATTTTTGGCTTTAATGTAGCCCGTTTCTTCTTCAAGATCGAGTTGGCCTTTGAAGATCGATGAGTTAGGGTTAGCTCCGATGGCGACAAAAATTCCATCGATGGGAAGTTTTTTTGCTGTGGAGAGATTCAAATGGGTCACTTTAGTCCCATCCCCTTGAATATCATTAATTTTAGTGTTGTAGAGGATTTCAACATTGGGCTTTTTGGCCAACTCTTCCTTTCTTCTCAGCTCGACTGTCTTAAATTTATCAGACCGTATGATGACGTAGACTTTTTTCGCGATATTAGAGAGATAATTGGCCTCCGTGATTGCCGAGTCTCCACCGCCGATGACAGCGACTACTTTGTCCTTGTAAAGGGCTCCGTCGCAGACAGCGCAGCTGTAGACCCCACGTGTCCAATATCCATTTTCGCCAGATTCTCCAGGGACTCCAAGGAGTTTAGGGGTTGACCCAGTCGCAATAATGCAGGCTCTGGTTTTAAATGTACGGATCTTTTCTTTGTCGAACACATCCCGGGTCGTAACAGTTAATGGCTGCTTAGAAAAATCAACACTAATGACCTCTTCATGAACGATTTTAGCCCCATTATGAATTGCTTGCTTGCGGATTTTATCTACCAATGTCTGTCCATCGATTGCAATTTCACCAGGCCAGTTATGGACTAGAGGGGACTGGGCGATCGCGCCTCCTGGGTTGCGCCCTTCAATGATGAGGGTATTGATCCCAGCTCTTTGGAGATAGACAGCAGAGGTCAGCGCACCGACCCCACTTCCAAATATCGTGACATTCTGAATTTCTTCTTCAATGGGAGCTTTAGCCTGTAGCGTCCCAATAGCCATTAATAGAATAAAAAAAGGATAATACAGTTGCTTCACAAATAGAGCCTCGAGATTAAATAGGGTCCTGATGCGAATTATAGCCGAAGAGGGAGTTTTTGACTGCGATTTTTTTGTATCGGTATAGAAACTAAATAAGGTCCGATAACTAATTAAATCAAAGTTGCAAGTAATTGATAATTAATAGTGAATTTATAATTACAAATAAATTTGACAAACTATATTACAATTAATACAATGAAATTATTAGGGAAGTAAGCAAACAAAAACTAACCTTACCCTTGATGGAACCATCAATACTTTTAATGGAGGAAATATAAAAATGCCTGCACGTATAATTCAAAATGGTGATAGAAACCATAATAAACATGTACAAAAAGTGCATGTAAAAGCTCCTGTTGTAAATTCTTTAAAACAAGAAGAAATTGCACAAGAAATGGAAGCTCTTCTTTCAAATTCTAAGACAGCTCAAGTTGATTCAGCAAAATCTCTTTCAACTGTCGAAAGAGCTCAGTTCTACACTGGCAGTGAGAGACTTAATCTCCAAGGCAATAGTGTTCAACGCGTTCGTGAACTTCAAGAAGAAAACGATCATTTACAGAGAGAGATCGTCGCTAAAGAAGAGGAATTAGTTGATTGTACTGACCCTCTCGTTATTTTGGCTGACATCGAGCACAGAAAAGTGATTATCGCCCGTAACACTGGTGAAATTCTTAAAATTTACTTGAGAAACGAAGAGCGGCTAAAACGGATTAAAGAACTTCAAAACCACAATACCCGCATCCAGAATGAAATGATGGAAATGCAAGGTCGATTCATTGCTACAAAAGACATGAGCGAAAAAACAAAATTTGCTTCTGAATTTTTTGTCATGAAATCTGAGATCGAGAAAAACCTAAGCGAAATTAACGAATTAAATAAAAAATAATTGTAAATTTAAATTTATTAATTATTAAAGGCGCATTTAATTATGCGCCTTTTTTATTGAATGGGAATCGTTTTTTATGCTACAATGCTTCCATGACAAATATCAGTCGATTGAGCAACTTAGATTCTCCAAATGCAGGAGCGGACAGTGGGGCATTTCCCTTGCCACTTGAAGACGGCAAGAGCTCCTCAAAAACGTCCAATATTGACTATTATGCTAATCTTTATCAAAAATATTTAGATTTCAATAGAACTGGCGATACTGGGGCGGAAATTAATTATTATCTATACCCTCAAGTTTACATCGCCTCCCAATGCAGTCATTATTTAAACAGCTGTATCTCTTCCAAAGCTATTAAGGGAACTTATGCCTCAGCAGGATCCCTAGCTGTTGCAGTCAGTAGAATCTTCAGCCCCTCTTTTGCAAAGAAAGTCGAAGACTGGTGGGTCGATCCTATTGAGACTAAAACGGTGCTAGCTATTGGCAGGCCTATTGAAAGATTTTTTAAGCCTCTAGCCGCTCGCTCTGCCTCTTTGCTCCCTATCCTCGGGACGTTGGACCGAAGTTTTATTGCTCTTTGTCGCAATATCTATATCGTCAGTAAAGATCTCAATACGATCTTAAGTGTCCCCGAGAAGATCCATTCTTTGCTCGACCAGCTTATCGAAGAGGAATCTCAGATGGCCCAAGATCAACCAAAGACTCTTACAGGTCGCGCTTGGGTAGCTGCAAAAGAGGGGATAGCCATCATCAAGGATTCAACGGTTCATTTGATTAAGCGGATTTATCGTTTTGTCTCAAGTTATTTGAAAAAAATTTCCTTTATAGACTCTTCGCTTTCCCGATTAGAAAGCTCTGCAGGTCAAATCACCCCTTATTTGAAAGCACTCTACCACCACGGTAAGCTCAAATTGGTCGATCAGGCTCATCGATTAATCGAAAAGAATGAAGCAAAAATCCGACGAAAGACGATGGGAATCGTTGCAGAGACGGTCGCTAGAAAGGCCTTCTCATTCTTTGTAAAATTTAGTATTACAACAGCAATCACCTACGGTGTCTATAAATTTCCCGACCTCATTCCAGGTTTGAATGAGTATGAAAATTCAAAAGAATTGTTTGTGTTGAGGAATGTTGCCGGATTGACCTACTGGTTGACATCTATTAATACAATTTTTAATGGCCTCCAGAAAGATTATAAAGAAGACTTTAATCCAGAGGCCTCTACTTTCCAAGAGCTGCGGAGCATGATTACCTTCTCTAATCTCCATAAGGTAATAAAAATTATTAAAACAATTAATGTTAAATTAGCGATAAATTAACTTTGTTATTTTAATTAATTATTCTTATTGCATATATATAAACAATTGCTTATAATAGTGTTAGAAAATTAATTTTTAAAAATATGCAAGACGTGATTAATTTTGGATCCTATTATTGGTCTGTCGCTGATGATTGCATCGGGGAGTGGAATGCTCGTCTCAATGTAATCTGCGATCGTTTCGGCGAAAGTCATGTCATTCCCGCCTTAAAAGCCACTTATCAGAAATTAGGACATCTTGTTCCAGCTGTCATGGCCCGTTTTTCTCCTTCTTGGCAACGGAGGCTTTCTGAAAATTGGTATGACCCTTTTTCATCTTGCTCGATTTTGAAAATCACGAAGGTTATCGAACGCATTTCTCTTTGGAAAGCTAAACATCAGCCGCAGATAGGCCCGATTGCTGATCAGCCAGGTATGGTTGTCTATTTAAATACGACGCTCACTTCAGCCGCTCAGCATCTTCATCGATTCGTTAAAGAGGTCAATTTTTTCTTAAAGCTTCCCTCGACATTTAGGTACTATGCTACAGCCCCTTCGTTTGATCGTTTTATCAGCAAACTCCCTAATTTTTTTGGAAAATCATGGATTGTCATCAGCAAGATTGTTATTGGGGCAAAATATTTAACTTTAAGTTTTGCTAACATGGTTTTGAAGGTACTGGAAATCGCATTCGGTATCTTCTCTCTCGATGGGCTCTTCTATTTAATCAAATACACTCGCGAAGTGATTGAGGCAGGCTCAAATAAGCTCTCACTTAAATTTACAGAAGTGGCGCATGATGTGATTAATCGGCGTGAGGAAGCCGTTCGGAAAGAACTCACCGTCGATATTGCCAATACGGTCAGCGCGTTCACTGTATCGATTATGAATCGTGTTGTGGCCAAAAGTGTGATCGGCGGTGCTGTTTTTCTGGGAGCAAAAGTCGCTCTACAATCAGGCTTTGGTCTTTCATCTATCCCGATTAATTTTCTTGGCGCATCTATTCTCGGGACGATTCTATGGAAAACTGTCTTAAAGCCTACTTGGGATCCTTATTATCACTCCTATGACGCCAAGTTCGATCACAATCAATCCTATTTAAAGGAGTTCTGTCGGCGGTTCTCGATTACGTATTTATATCCTTCGCTCAAAACCATTCAAATTTACAATCGAGAAGCTCCTGAAGAGACTTTGCAGTATCTCCAGCAGCATACAGCCACTTCTGGTTAACTTTTTCAAAATAGCTATTTTCTGTAAAGGAAGCGTCGTAAAGCTTTCCGTTTTGGACACGGGAAATATTGGCTGTAAAAGTGACCGAAGCCTCCATCCCTTTTTCTTTAAAATCATGAATGGTGAGTCCGATGAATTTTGAGCATTGCGAAAAGTAGGAAATGGACTCTTTCCAGGCTTGATGGTCAGGGGAGTACTCTCTATTAGCTGGATGGGTGGTTTGGATGATGTAATCAGGCAGGTTCAATGCGAAAGCGCTATACCTGGAGCGCATTAGTTGAAGGGCGTTTTTGGGCAATGTCCCTTCATGAAATGGTTTGCAGCACTTGGAGTAGGACTCTCCACTATGGCAGGGACAAGGGGTCATAATTGCCCAGGAGAAGACTCGAACTTCCACGCCTTGCGGCACCAGATCCTAAGTCTGGCGTGTCTACCAATTTCACCACCTGGGCGATGTGAAACGTTATTCAGTATGAAGCCCAAAAGGGCTTTTAGTCAACACTTATTCGGGGCTGTAAACGGGGCTGATTTGGTAGCCGGTCTCTTTGATGGCAAAAATGACCTTGGCAACTGACTCCCAACTGGCATCTTTATCGATATGGAGGAGAACTTTGGTCTTCCCTTTGTCAGCTGGAAGTAGGCCCAATTCTTCCTGTCTTAGGAGTTCAGCTTTCACAGCGCTGACGCCATCTAGTAAAAATTCGTTAAATTCGGTCACCCATTTGTATTGACCCTGGTCGCTTATGCTAAGGAGAATGGTGTAGCCTGGTTTGGCCTCAAGAAAGCTTGGGGGTGGTGTCAGGGTATCCATTTTAACCAGATTGACCTCACAATCATAAAGAGCAGTACGGGTAATGGCTAGAACGGCAAAGACCGCCAGGATGAGAAACAAAAAATCTACCATGGGGGCAAGATTGAGGGTCCTCTGGGCTTTTAGCTCTTCTTCAGGAATCATTCGTCTTATCCTCTATTTTTCTGCGTAATTTGGGCTACAGGTGTCGATCAAGGAGGCAAAGGTCTGGGCTTCAGTTTCGACGCTGGCTAAGATGCGCACGAGCCGATATTTGGCGATGGCATAAAGGACCATGGCCAATATGGCGACGATCAGTCCTGCAACCGTCGTTCCAACGGAAACTCCAAGGCCATCAAATAGCAATGAGACGCTTTCCATAGAGCGGTTAAGGTCATAAAACGCATAGAACATTCCAAGAACGGTACCGAGAAGCCCGAGCATCGGGGCGATGATTGCAATTTCGTTCAAAAGCCCAATTCGCTGCCAAAAGGTTACTGTGCATCGTTTGCCTTCTGCTTTCATCGTCTCGAGCATCACATTCAGGCCATGTTTGCGAGCTAGGATGCCTGAGGCAAGCATTTTGCAAAAAAAATGTTTTTCTTTAACGCAAAGATCAAGGGCTTCATCAAATTGGTTACTGATTAACTTTGTCCTGATCTCCTTCACAAGTTTAGGGGGTAAAAATTCAACGGGGCGGATCGTGAGCATGCTGTAGAGCCATATGCATAGCGAAGCCGAGGAGAGTACGAAGAGGATGAGATAGATGACTGGAGCTCCGGAGAACACTTCTTTGAGGTTGATTTCAATTGTCTGAATGGATTTTGTGGTCTCTTCCTTGGCCACTTCTAGTGGATTAGAGACACTAACCACCATTTTTTCATTTTCGGCTATTGCTCTGTCAACCAGAACTGCAATCGACTCTTTTTGCGCTTCTTTTACCGGGACGGCAACGGGTCTATTTTGTACTGGGAGGACTGCGCTCTCTTTTAGAGGGTCACAGGGTGTTGTCTTCAGGGCGATCTCATCGAGTTCATCGACATGGTCCTCATCTCCCAGGACATCGTCTTCTAAAAGGGCCTCGATTTCCCGATCTAGTGCTAGGAGTTCATCTTCCTCCGCGTACATTTGGGAAAAAGAATCGTCGCTAGCAAAACCCTGTACCGTTCCAACAGCTAGGAAAAGAGCCAGATAGAGATATCTCATGGTTAACCTCATGTTTCAAATGTTTAGAGACTGTTAACGGAATTGGTTTCGTCGCTTTTTTGAGGATTTTTGGCAAGTTTTCTCTCCCTTTGTTGGGGGTAATATACGTGGGTTGATATAACCCCCAACAAAGGGAGAGAAAATTTGTTCAAAAAGCCCAAAAAATCGACATGAAACCAATTCCGTTAACAGTCTCTTACATTAACAATTCTAATGGAAATTCTTCAACTAATTCTCTCAGATGGGTATAATGATTCCCTATGCGTCCGAAAAATTTAAAATTTCCTTTTACTTGGGAACAAAGGCAACCGATCCTCCATGAAGGGGTATTCATAGTCCCTCACTATTACGCTCTTCATGATCAATGGCGCGATTTGGATGGTCTCTTTAGCAAAAGAGAGCTCCATGTTGAATTCTGCTCTGGTAATGGAGATTGGGTTCTTGAAAAGGCCAAGCAAAATCCCTCTCAGCAATGGGTCGCAGTTGAGATGCAGTTTGAACGGGTCCAAAAGATCTGGTCAAAGATGCGCAACCAAAATGTCACAAATTTGCTCATTGTCTCAGGAAAAGCTCAAGAGTTTGTCCGCTACTATCTTCCAGATGGGTGCGCAGCAGAAGTGTTTGTCAATTTCCCAGATCCATGGCCAAAGGACAGGCACGCCAAACACCGGTTAATACAACAAGAATTTGTGATGGAGCTTGCTCGAATTGTGAAGCCAGGTGGAACTGCCACTTATGCAACAGATGATCCTACCTATTGCTCCCAAATGGTCTCCGAAATGTGTTTGCACCCAAATTGGAAGAGCTGTTTTCCAGACCCCTTCTACGTGAAGCAGTGGGAAAATTATGGCGATTCTTGGTTCAAGAATCTTTGGGAAGGAAAGGGGCGAGAATTTTTTTATATTCAGTTTGCGAGGAGCTTATGTTAATCCATTTGCCAGCCGGGCCGATGAGCAGCCTAGATTGGGATATTGATCCCAGTGAAAAGGGGACCTATTATCTTGATTTCGAATGGAAAGCTCTTAATCCCTTCGACACAGCCGCATTCCAATTTCATCTGCTAGCTGTTGAGCAGTTTTCTAGACGCTTCCCGAATGCGAAAAAGGTCATTTTAGCTAAGACTAGTGGAGAATTTTCTAAACTCTTTTCTCCTAGTGAAAAATTGCAGCTCCGTAGCGAAGAATCGGGTCTTGCTAACGAGCTATTCTGTGCGGGAGTATTCTCTGAGTACCTCCACCGCTTAGCCTCCGGTCTTCCTGAGGAGACGATCCCTGCCATTCTCGTTGATCTCAACGATCCAGAAAAAATCGCCGAATTGATGCTCCTTTTTTGCAAGCGTCGCTTTGAGCATTTTCAATTAGTCTTTTCTAACATCGTCCTTCCGATTGAAGGGGAGGCGAAAGTGATTGTCTCGCTTCCACAGGATCGAAAGTATGAGGCCAGCACATTTGCTCCTCTTTTCAATCAGCTGAAAAGTTACAAATGCATTCCTGAGGAATTGCTGAACGAGCATTGGGACGAGGTAGACGCGATTGTCGTCGATCCAGAATCTCTAGGAGCTGCCGGAAAACGGATGCTCTATGGTTTTGAAGCTGCTGGTGGTTTGATTGTCACGACAAGAGGCTCACTTGGCTTCGCAAATGAGACCTCTGTCGATCACTGGATTTCGGAGTAGAGGGATTTGAACCCCCGACCCACTGCTCCCAAAGCAGTTGCGCTAGCCAAACTGCGCTATACTCCGTCTATGCATAGAGTATAGATACTTTGCCTTTTAAAAAAAAGAGATTTGTGCGATGGTGTGGAATATGAAAAAATTTATAGAACTTTCTTCCTATCAAAAACTTAAATCGCTCGCGGAAAACCCAGTCGATTTGACTAAAAAAGGGGTCATGACTCCCAAGCGCATCGATCAAATGAAAGCCGAAGGGTTGGGGCTAAAACTTTTCTACTCCTCGGAACGGATTGACGATGATGTCCTGGAGGTGCTCTTTGAATTAGCTCAAGAGACTACCGCTGTCGATAAAATGCTTTCGATGCAGGCTGGTGAAGTGGTCAATAAAATCGATGGCTTTGCTAGTGAAAGCCGCCCTGCTTTACATACGGCAATGCGCGATTTTTTCGACCATAGAGAGACTGCTCTCAAAGCTCGCGAAGCGACAGATCTGGCCTACGAAGAGTGTGAAAAGCTCAAGATATTTTTAAGCAATATCGGCGATCGATTCACCTACCTAGTGCAAATCGGCATCGGGGGATCTGATTTGGGTCCTAGAGCCATTTACCTAGGGCTTAAGGGCTTCCAAAAATCTGATAGAATTATCCATTTTATTTCGAATGTCGATCCTGATGACGCTGCAGCTGTCTTAGAGGAAGTGGAGCTGTCTAAAACCCTTTTTGTCATCGTTTCTAAATCGGGAACAACTTTAGAAACAATGACCAATGAGGCGTATATTGTCGAAAAATTGAAAAAGGCGGGCCTCAATCCACAACAACATCTTGTTGCAGTTACCGGAAAGGGTAGCCCGATGGATGATCCTTCCCGTTACTTGCAATCTTTTTACATTTGGGACTATGTAGGCGGACGTTATTCTGCCACCTCTATGGTGGGGGGAGTTACCCTAGCATTTGCCTTCGGAATGGACCGCTATCTCGATTTCTTGCGCGGTGCTTCAGCAATGGATAAATTGGCGAAAAACAAAGATCCAAAAGCCAACCTACCTCTTCTTAGCGCGCTCTTTGGAATTTGGAATCGGAATTTTTTAAATCTGCCGACTGTTGCGATTATTCCTTATTCCCAAGCCCTTTCTCGCTTCCCAGCCCATCTGCAACAGCTCGATATGGAATCTAACGGTAAACATATCGATAAAGAAGGTGGACGGGTCGAGTTCGAAACTGGGCCTATCATTTGGGGAGAACCCGGTACAAATGGTCAACACTCATTTTATCAGCTGATCCATCAAGGAACGACAGTAGTTCCTCTTGAATTTATCGGATTTATTAGCAGCCAATACAATGCCGATGTGAAGTTCCAAGGGACAACCTGTCAGGAGAAATTGCTCTCGAATCTCATCGCACAATCCATCGGTCTTGCAATAGGCCAAAAAAATGATAATCCTAACAAAATTTTCGAGGGTAATCGACCCAATAGCCTCCTTCTTGGAAGTCGCCTTGATCCCTATACTCTGGGCGCTATTCTTGCCTACTATGAGCATAAGGTAGCCTTCCAGGGATTCATCTGGAATATCAATTCTTTCGACCAAGAAGGGGTTCAGCTTGGCAAAGTACTCGCGCTGAAAATGATTGAGCAATTTGCTGCAGTAGGGGAGGGTAAGCCGATTGATGAAAAGGGTTTTCCCCTAGGCGCTGCCTACATGCGCTACTTGACCTAATTCCACTTGGATTACCTGTTTATCTGGAAAAATCTCTGGGGACCTGTTTGGACTTGTTAAAAAAATCTGCCCGCTCAATTTTTCTTGAAATTTAGCCTGCCGCTCCTGGTCGAGGTGTGCGCCAAAATCGTCGATGCTCATTAGCGGTGAGCATCCTACCTGAGCTTCCAAATGATCCCATTGACATAACCGCAACGCAGCGATAATCGAATGCTTTTGCCCTTCGCTGGCAAACGATTTAGCAGCCAGTCCCTTTATCTGAAACTGGATATCATCCCGATGGGGACCGCTGAGCGTGGTGCCAACAAAGAGCTCTCTTTTCCGATTTTTTTGCCACTCAGGAGTAGAGGACTTATAATGGATCCCTATGCTATCAGAACCGTTCGACAGCGCCCTAATGCACTCATTTAGGGGCTGTTGCAGCTGCTCAATCATCAATGCCCGTTTTTCAATCAAATAATCGGCACTTTGAGCCATCATCACTTCCCAAGGTTCTATCGCAACTTCAGATTTGCTTTTGAGCAGCTCATTGCGTTGTCGCAGAGCCTTAGAATATCTAGCTAGATGACGCAGATACAGGGGATCAAACTGTGCCAGATGTAGATCGAGGAATTTGCGTCGATAAAGCGGCAGCCCTGACACAAGAGCAATATCTTCTGGAGCATAAAGCACATGGGGGACTAGTCCAATCAGCGGGGCAAAGTGGGTGTACATGCTTGCATTATGCTGGACTTTTTTATTCTCGCCATCAAAGGAGATCTTAATCGTTTGGGTGACCCCTTCTCTTTCAATTTCTGCTTCAATGTAAAAAAATGGAGCTCCTTGCTGGATCAACTGGCCAAGTTGGGGCGTCCGGAAAGATCTGCCCATGCTGAGTAAATAGATCGCCTCTAGTAAATTAGTCTTACCCTGGCCATTTTTCCCGGTGATCCAGTTGACCCCCGGAGAAAAATGGACCTCCGCCTGTGTATAGTTGCGGAAGTTGCGGAGAAAAAGTTTCTTAACCCACATTAGTTTTCTAGGCGCATCGGCATGATCACGAATTCAGCCTTTGAAGAATCGGTAACCAGTCCAGGATTATAGGAATCAGATACCTCGAATTGCACCGTCTCATCTTTGACATGGCGTAAGATATCGAGAAAATAGTGAGGGTTGAAAGCAATTTCCAATTTTGGGCCGCTGTAATTAACCGGCATGCTGACCTTCCCTTCACCAATATTGCCGCTTGTGGCAGTCAAATGCAAAGCCCCTTCTGCAAAAGAAAATCGAACCGAATTGCTTTCTTCCGAAGTAAAGAGCGACACCTGTCTTAGCAATGCGATCAACTCATCTCTATGAAGGGTAATCCTATTCTCCGATTTCTGTGGGATCACTCTTGTGACATCAGGATATTGTCCTGCAATCAATTTTGTGATGAGCACCGCAGAATCGGTCTCAATTGCCAACTTTTCGGGCATCAATACCAGCTTCACACTTTCTCCATCGGAAATCTTTACAATCTCTTCGACTGCCTTGATTGGGAGGATATAGTTGCCCGCTTCAGCCGAATCGGTCTCAATTTCGACACGATTGCGCGCGAGCCGCTTTCCATCGGTTCCAATAAATGTTGCCAAATGGTTGATCTTCTGCAATAAGACCCCATTGAGCACCTGCCTAGAATCATCTCTTGCCGCCGCAAACGCCGTACGCAAGAGCATCTCCTTCAGCGCCTCCGATTTGAAAGTCAACTGGTAGCCCTCAGATAAGTCAGGAAGTGAGGGGAATTCTGATGCATGCATCCCTTGAATGCGGAAATTGGAACTGCCTGCGTGAATGACAGACACTTCAGGAGAAGTTGTTTCAATAACGATTTCAGGAGTCGTTAATTCACGCACCAATTGAAATAGCTTCTTCGCTGGAAGTGTAATGGCACCAGCCTGCAACACTTGCGCTTCGCCAAAGACTCGCATGCTGACGGTCAAATCGGTCGCACTGATGATCAGCTGGTCGTTTTCGGCCTCGATGAGGACGTTCGCTAGGATGGGGATCGACGCTTTAACAGGGACGATGCTTTGAATCTTACCAATCAGCCGCACGAAATCGGCCCGCTGCATTTTAACCTTCATATAACCTCACACTTCAAAGAGACAACTTTACCTAAATCTGGTCGATTCGTCAACTCTGGTTTTATTTATGAAGGGAAAGTTTATGAGGGTAGAATAGACATGTCGTCAAAGAGATATTCTTTTAATCAGCTCTTTTGAGGGTAGAATAGACATGTCGTCAAAGAGATATTCTTTTAATCAGCTCTTTTGAGGGTAGAATAGACATGTCGGGTGACAGAGCACTTCGTGTCCAGTGTCCCCCGCGACCCCCTTGCGACCCAATCTCCCTTCGCCAAATCGCGTGCTCGTCAGGGGGCCGTGCGCAGCACTGGTCGCCCACGCTCCTTCGGAGCTTTCCTGCGCTGCGATTTTGCTTTGCGATATGGGTCGAACGGCTGCTCGTGCGCTCTTCCCCGCCGGGACTGAAGTCCTCTTTCGGCGGGTACCCCTT
>JAFEGK010000017.1 GCA_018239985.1 Verrucomicrobiota bacterium
CCCAAAATTTGAATCGAAAATCGGTCAAAAGAACCCGCAAATTGGCTGAAACTGAGTTTGTGGACAGTCTCTAACCCCCAACAAAGGAAGAGAAAATTTGTTCAAAAAGCCCAAAAAATCGACATGAAACTAAATCCGTTAACAGTCTCTAATAAATATAGCCTCAGCCTCCTTGTTGTGGTCATGCTCATCTTCTCGGTCGGCATCCTCATGGTTTTCAGCACCACGTCAGCCGAAGTGCTTGACCGCTCTTTAGATCGCAGCACGCACTACGCTTTTATTCGGCAGCTCGTCTACGCCTTTATTGCCACAGGATGCGCCGTTGGCATCTTTTTTCTCGGCTATGAAAACCTCATGCGCCTTTCGGGAGCCTTCTTATTCTTAGGAACGATCACTCTGATTCTTGTGTTCATTCCCAAAATAGGGCAACAGATCAATGGAGCCCATCGTTGGATCAACATTTTTGGGAATTCGCTCCAACCCTCAGAATTTGTGAAGGCGCTTATACCTGTTTATACGATCCATGCGATCAGCCGCTACAAAGAAGGGATGACCTTCAAACCGTTTCTAAGATTGATTGGCACATTGGTTGTTCCGATTGCTCTCATCTTAATTGAACCCGATAACGGCACTGTTGCGATTATCCTCATGACCCTCTTAATTCTTTTTATTTTGATGCGGATCCGCTGGATTTATTGGGCGATTCCTCTCTGTGTATGTATGGTGTGCGGAACGATTGTCGCCTCAAGGATGAGCCACGTCCCTGACCGGATCAAAATCTATTTACATCCCGAGCTGGATCTGCGCGGCAAAGGGCATCAACCTCATCAAGCACGCATTGCGGCTGGATCTGGAGGGCTCTTTGGCAAAGGAGTAGGCGAAAGCCTTCAAAAAATGGATTACCTTCCCGAAGCTCGCAGTGATTACATTGCAGCGATCTTTGCCGAAGAATTTGGCTTTATCGGAATGCTAGGGTTAATCATGCTTTATATGACCTTTGGCGGGCTCGGTTTTACCATAGCCGCTAAGGCTTCGAAAATTGAGGGTTTCTATTTAGTCGCGATTCTGACATTCTTAATCTGTTTTCAGGCGTTTTTAAACCTGGGAGTGGTATCGGGTCTGCTACCGAGTAAGGGGACAAACCTCCCATTCTTTAGTCATGGGGGATCCTCTTTACTTGTTAACTTCATGGTATTGGGGTTAATTTTAAGTGTAGCCAGACGCCAGACGAAAAAAACATATGCGTAAAAAAATTTTGCTGGCTGTTGGGGGGACCGGAGGGCACCTTTTCCCTGCTCAAGCACTTGCCCGCGATTTAAAAAAACTACAGAGCGAGATCCAGATCCTCTTTGGAGGAGGTCGGCTCGGCTCAAATCATTTTTTTCAAAAAAACCAATTTCCCTTTCGTGAAGTGACTAGTGGCACCCCTTTTCGGGGGAAATTGCTCAAATCCTGTTTGCAAATAGGAAGAGGTTTGATAGAGAGTCACGATCTGATTAAAGAGTTTTGCCCTGATTTGGTGATCGGCTTTGGCAGCTTCTATAGCTTCCCTATTCTGGCAATAGCCAAGCTGAAGGGGATCCCATTTATCTTAGTCGAATCGAACGTCCTACCAGGGCGTGTCAACAAATTGTTTTCTTCTGGAGCCCTCTTCTCTGCTATTCAATATGAGGAGACAGCGGCGATCCTAAAGGGGAAATCCATTCCAACAAAAATGCCCTTCTGGTCGCACGAATTTGCCGGAATCCCTCTGGCTCAGGCCGATGCACGCAAAGGTTATGGACTGGATCCTGAAGTGTTCACCCTACTGATTTTTGGGGGATCCCAAGGGGCAGAAGTGATTAATAATGCGGCTACCGAATTAAAATTGGATATCCCTTTCCAAGTCCTCCATTTTTGTGGAAGAGATCAAGATACAGAAAAAGTGGCTAGCAGGTATCGAGAGAGAGGAATTCGGGCCCACGTGAAACATTTTGAAGAGCAAATGCATCTGGCTTGGCAAGCCGCTAATTTAGCTGTCTGTCGTGCAGGGGCGGGTACGATGGCAGAAATGGAACTCTTTAATGTCCCTGCAGTTTTGATTCCATGGCCGGGGGCCACCGACCAGCATCAACATCGAAATGCAAAAATTATGGAAGAGATCGGAGGTGCCCTTTTGCTTGAAGAGAAAAAAATTCATACACTTGGGAATCAAATCCAAAGCCTTCTTGCCAAGCTCCCTCAGATGGGGGAGAATTTAAAAATTTATCGGGCGAGGGAGATCGAGCACTTAGCCCCCCTCGTCCTCAACTTTTTGGAGAAAAGATGATGAAAAATCAGACCCATTTTATTGGAATCGGTGGCGTTGGGATGAGTGCCCTGGCTCGCATATTGCTAAAAAAGGGGGAGAAAGTCAGCGGTAGTGATATCAAGGAATCTCAACGGACAAACGAACTAAAAAAAGCTGGTGCAGAGATATTTATTGGTCATTCTGAAGCGAACGTCAAGAAAGCAACTACCGTCGTCTTTTCATCTGATATTCGGGATGATAATATCGAAATGATTGCTGCCAAACAAAAGGGGATCCCTCTATTGCACCGCTCTGAAATGCTTGGCAAGCTAGTGATTGGCTATGCCCCGCTTCTTGTCACAGGAACACATGGAAAGACAACCACTTCATCACTTCTGGCTCACATCTTAGTGGAAGCTAACCTTGATCCCTCCTTTGCGGTAGGTGGATATTTAAATAATATTCAAACAAATAGCCGTTTTGGAAGAGGCCATTACTTTGTTGCAGAGGCCGATGAGAGCGATGGTTCGTTTCTAAACTATCCCGGTTTTGGAGCAATTATCACTAATATCGAACAAGACCACATGAATTATTGGAAAACTGAGAAGGCGCTAATAGAAGGATTTCGAAAATTTGCTGACCACATCTCTTCAAAAGAGCATCTCTTCTGGTGTTATGATGATCAACATCTTAAGAGCTTGAAGTTAACTGGCCCAAGCTACGGCTTTACAGAAGGGGCCGATCTTTTTGTCGAAAATTTTCGGCAGGTGCATTGGCATATGATTTTCGATCTCCATTTTGAGGGAAAACGATTTGAAAACATTCAGATCCCCCTGATCGGCGCTCATAACGTGCTCAATGCGGCAGCTGTTTTCGGGCTTGGACTTAAACTAGATCTGACAGAAGATCAGCTTCGAAAAGGACTTGTTAGCTTCCCTGGCGTAGGCAGAAGACTAGAGAAAAAGGGGACTGTGGGGTCAATCGATATTTACGATGACTATGCCCATCATCCGACAGAAATTTTTGCTACTTTGCGGGCCTTAAAAAATGCGAGCCATGGCAAGAGAATTGTCCTAGCCTTTCAGCCGCACCGCTATACCCGCACCAAATGCTGTTTAGATGACTTTGCTGATGCCTTTGAATATGCCGATGAGGTAGTCTTAACTGACGTTTATGCGGCACAAGAAACTCCTATTCCAGAATTGACTCCCGATAAAATCTTGAGCAGAATCAAAGCAGGCGGATACAACAAGGTTCGCTTTGTAGAGCGCTCGAATTTACCGAAATTTTTGTCCCAATTTCTCCAACCCAAGGATATTTTAATCACGATGGGAGCAGGCGATATTACAGCTGTTGGTCCTGCCGTCCTTAGTGAATTAAAAGAATGAGAAAAAAATTAACCCTCTCACAGTCTTTATTTTGGATTCTAGCCTCAGCCGTGGCAATAAACGCTCTTGCCTATTTTGGTATCAAGGGGGCTTTGCTCTGGAAGAAAATACGAGGGATTGATCACCACGTTCCAATTCGAGCGATCGTGCAAACTGGCCCCCAAAAGGAGGCCCTAAAGACCGCTTATTTGGCCGAATTGCTCGATCTCTCAGAAGATAGGCCGACACTGAGCTCAGATTTTGATGTAAAAGAAGCTGAGAAAAAATTGCGGCAATCTCCAGTCATCAGCGAAGCTTGTGTCAAAATTCAAGAGCCTGGAATCCTCTATATTGACTATACGATCCGTCAGCCGGTAGCATTCTTACTCGACTACGAAAACGTTGCCCTTGATAAGCAAGGATATCCTTTCCCCGTTGCCCCTTTCTTCACCCCCAAAAAATTGCCTGGGATCTATTTAGGAATGGAAGAAGAGCTCCATTGGAGTGAGCCGATCCAAGGGGAGAAACTAAAACTTGCCTTTGAGCTCCTCGAGCTTATCAATGGTCCAATTGTAGGCGAACTCTTCAATGTGAAGAGGATCGATGTCTCCAATGCCTTTGAAATGAGCTACGGAAGAAGAGAGATTGTTCTCTTTACACAAGACGAAATCTATAAGACAATACAGGGTAAAGAGGTCCGCTTTGTTATCCCACGGGTCCTCCGTTTACCGACAAAAAAATATTCCCAGGAACTTGCCAATTATTTGAAATTTCGAGAGCAAAGATTGGAGAAAGAAAAGCAAGAACTCAACATCAGCGGCGAAGGACAAACAGTGGTTCTTTGCCCGCTTGTCACCATCGATCTGCGGATCCCACAGCTAGCTTTTATCGACGAGGGGAGAAAATAGTTCGGTAGAGTTCTAAATGCCTTTCTCGGAATTGCCCGAGTGAAAAATCTGCGGCTCTACTTAGCCCCTTATTCATCAACTGCTCAGATAGCTCTTGAGAACACAAAATCTTCTCGATTGCATCGGCAATATCATACGAATCTAGAGGATTAACGCCAATTGCCGCATCCTGGACAATTTCTTTTGGTGCCGAGCAATTGGAGGTGACAATGGGAGTTCCGGCGGCCATAGCCTCGAGAAGAGGAATCCCAAAACCTTCATAGAGCGAAGGCCACACTAGAGCAGAGGCCTTTTGAAACAACCGATCTTTTTCTGCTTCAGAAATGTATCCAGTGACAATGATGTCCTTATGCAATTTTGGAGGTAGACAATCGGTTCCTTCTTCTTTTCCAGCGATGATCAAGCGATGAGGATATCCACGCCCCTTGAGAATTGTAAAGGCCTCAATGATTCTAGTTAAATTTTTACGTGGTTCAAAAGATCCAATATAAAAGATGAAGGGCTCCTTTTTCTTATCGATTATCCGCTGTCGTGGCAGTAGAGAACAGGGGATAACGGTCACTTTGTTTTCGATTGCAGGGAAAAGCTGGACCAGATCGTCGCGGGTTTGCCTACTTACCGCCACAACTGCAGCCGCTTCCTTCAAATACCTAGGAAGAAAGTAGCGCATCATCAAATAGCTTTTCTTGGGGAAAAAATGGGGAAATAGAAGAGGCATCACATCGTGGATGGTCAAGACGAAAGGGGCTTTGGGCTTTTTCCCATAGAGAATTTTTGGTTCTGGAAAATGGATCAGGTGAGGCTGATCATAACAGCGCAAATGGCAAAGGGCGGCTAAACTATTGGCGAGGGGGATATGAAGTCTCTTTCGAAAGTGGTGATGGGACACTTCAGGGAAATGGAGATCTGTCGCATTGGGGCTGTGGTAGCAGACAATATTTTCTTCTTTGAGCGCTTCGATCAGCGTCAAGGTAAAGTAGCCGATCCCACGGATCGTGCCCGAGAGACCTTCTGTCTCGATTCCGATTTGCATTTTCCCAATATCGCTATATCTATTTTTTAAATCTAGATCGAAAAATTGAAAAAGTGGTATTGTTGCCCAAAGATTTCCTAACCCAAAATTGAGAAGTATGAAAGAGTTTTTCGATTATATTGTTAAGAACCTCGTTGATCAGCCTGATGCAGTCGATATCCAAATTGTCGAGGGCGAAAAAGGGACACTAATCGAGGTGCGAGTCGCTCCTGAAGATGTCGCTAAAGTTGTCGGTAGAAAGGGGAGAATCATCAATTCACTCCGCACTCTTGCTATTACAGTAGGTGCCCGCTTCGGCCAGAGAGTTCGCCTTGAACTGAGAGATGGCGCATATGCCGAAACGACAGAAAAGCTAGTTAATTAATTTTTTATAGATCGAAAATCCCCGGCCAGTTATCTTGAGGGGCATGGGTATTGGTGTTGAAATTTCTGCGCAGCATGAAGGTGACGTCCTGATCGTAAGAATGGATGGACGCCTTGATGCTTCAACAACTCCAGTTGTTGAAAAAAAACTTGCAAAACTTCTCGAATCCTCTCAAAAAATGGTAGTCGATTTTACCGATGTTGGTTATTTGAGTAGTGCGGGAATGAGACTCTTGCTTTCGATGACAAAGAAAATGCAGGCAAAAGAGGGTCAAATTGCCTTCTTTGCGATGAGCGAAGATGTTCTAGAGATCATTAAAATGGCTGGTTTTGAGCGGATCCTGAAAATTTTTAATACCAAGAATGAAGCATTAAAAGCGATAAAATAGGGGTTATTTTGACTCCGAATACAATTGAAGAAAAAGAGCTCGCCAGACTCCTTGCTCAGATTCCCCTCCCATTAAAAGAGAAGATCCCCAATCGAAACAAAAAGAAAAAAGTGATTGTCATTGCTGGGCCAACTGCTGTCGGCAAGACTAAACACTCCTTGGCAATCGCCAACGCCATTGGCGGAGAAATCGTCTCAGCAGATTCGATGCAAGTCTATCGAGGGATGGATATTGGTACAGCTAAGGTCAGCAAATTAGAACGGTTACAGGTGCCTCATCACCTGATCGATATACGCGATCTGTCCGAAGGGTTCAATGCGATGGATTTTTATCGTGAAGCGCATAAAGCGATCCGGGATATCCTTTTGCGTGGGAAGGTTCCGATTGTTGTAGGGGGAACAGGTTTTTATATTCATGCTTTAATCTACGGCCCTCCACAGGGGCCTAGTTCAATCCCCGAAGTGCGGCAGGGGATAGAGGATGAAATGGACAAACTGGGAGTAGAAGCCCTCTATCAACGGCTCTCTCTGGCCGATCCTGATTATGCGAAAAGCATCACCTCAGCTGATCGGCACAAAATTGTCCGGGCTCTAGAAATCATCTCAATTACCAAAAAAAGAGTCTCCGATTTTCCCAAAATGCAAAAAGAGGAGGTCCCGTATGATTTCCGCTGTTGGTTTCTCTACATGCCCAAAGAGGCCATTTATCCCCATATCGAAATGCGATGCGACGAGATGATAGCTGCAGGACTGATCGATGAGGTAAGAGATCTTGATGCTAAGGGCCTTAGGAAAAATTCCTCCGCATCTCAGTCAATCGGCTATAGACAATGCCTTGATTTCCTGTCTAGTAAGGGGACGCCTGATGATTTTGAAGAGTTTGTCGCCACATTTAAGAGGGCCTCGCGCCGGTACGCGAAAAGGCAATTCACTTGGTTTAAGAAAGAGCCCCTTTTCCGGTGGCTCAATGTTCAAGGAGTCCCCCTCGAAAAATCAGTTGAGACCATCATTCAGGATTATCAAGTCAGTTTTTAAAAAAATTTTTAAATTGAAAATTAATCTCCTGTTAATATATAATAAATAAAGTTAAATAAAGGAGATTTTTAAATGAGTACTTTAGTTGGTCAATTAGGTAGTTATGCTGCATCTGCTGTTGGAACCATGGTTTCCTATTTTGCTTGGGGAACCTTCAAAGTAATTGGCCTGGCTGGAACAGGACTTCAGGCAGGTGGCGAACTTGCCGCAGAATATGTCCCACAAGGCTTGTCCTGGTGTGGGGACAAATTGAATACGACCATTTCGCATCTGGCCCCAAAGGCCTTTGATGGACTGAAATATGTCGGTTCAGGTTTGTATTCAGGCGCTAAACAATATGCTCCTTCCGTACTGAAAGCTGGAAAAGTTCTTGTATTGGACGTTCCAGTTGCCGCAGTTTCACTAGGACTTAATGTCGCTAAAACAGCGATCACAGTAAGAACTGTTGCGGGCGCAGGATTTTTAGTATGCGGCCACAAAGTGCTCTATGGAAGGACCCCAAAGCAAAGGCTATTTGCCATCGTGGGTACTGCAATTTGTGCTCACTTCCTCATCAAGTAAGCATTGAACTCGACTTTGAGTTGAAGTTTAGCTTCCGATCGAGTAAAATAGGCCGTTGTAACTAAACAGGTTCTTAGAGACTGCCATGGAAGAATTAATAGAAGACACCCATTCAAAGCCCCAGCAGAAATTGAGAT
This sequence comes from Verrucomicrobiota bacterium, assembly GCA_018239985.1. Classification (GTDB taxonomy): domain Bacteria; phylum Chlamydiota; class Chlamydiia; order Chlamydiales; family Rhabdochlamydiaceae; genus Sacchariniichlamydia. Next base: position 8,062 of record JAFEGK010000017.1, read on the forward strand.
TTGCTCTCGACAGCATGAAGCAAATTCTCTCTAGTGAGACTACACCGGTCTTTAAAGATTTTTGGGAAGCAAAGCGGGCTTGTCTAGAACTTTTCAAGGAAAAGCTGCCACCTCATATCCGGACACTCTACTGGAATGAGTATGTCGAAATGACCGATGCTCTTCGACAGGTGAAAGCCTTGTTGGATGAGCAATCTTCCTTTGCTGAAGAGCAAATTGATTTGGCTATCCAAGCAATCGAGCATGATCTAGAGAATTTCGAGGTAACTCTCGGTGACATGAGTGGGATAGAGCTCCCATCTGAATCGAAATTTTTGCTGCAAAATGGGGCAAAATATATCCGTCTTCAGAAAGAGCTCGACCTTTTCAACACATTTGCTGGGCGTTTAAATGGGCTACGTAAAGAGTTGATGCAGACTCAGATGCGGATTCGTAATAAGAATAAACTTTTCCAGAAACTGAGCAAACTAGGCGATTTAGTATTCCCTAAACGAAAGGAGGGGATTAAAGCCCTATCTGAGCTTTTTGTCGCTGATGTAGAACGTTTTATCATCGGTTTTAATTCTGCCAAAGGTCCCTATTTCGGTTTGAAAGATGAAATCAAGGCAATGCAAAAATTTGCGAAGCTTCTGACCCTTAGCACTGGGGCGTTTAATCAGACTCGTGAAAAACTCAGCAGCTGCTGGGATCAGATCAGGGACAAAGAGGCTCAACACCGCGAACAGCGAGAGGAAGAAAAGGGGCGATTCAAGCACAATTTTGAGCAGTTTGCCCCTCAAATCGAGACATTTAAAGCAGAGTGCGCAGAGCTGAAACTCTCTTCCCACGCAGCTGATACTAAAATCGAAGAGCTTGTCGGTGCAATGAAAGATCTTGGATTTGGGATTAACGAGATCAAGGGAATAAAAAAACAGCTTTTTGATGCGAAAAAAGTTCTCGAAGAGAAAGAAAATGAAGATAGAAAGAAAGCTGCTGAGGCTGAAGAATTTGAAAAGCAGCGACAAGCAAATACCTATCACGCCCTCCTCGAAGAGATCCAAGAGGTACTCGATCAAGCAGACGTTTTGCCATTAAATACCCTTGTCGAAAAATGGGAAGCTTTTTTAAAAGAAGAAAAAGCCCTGAAAATTATGGGGCTCGAGAAAGCCGTGCTGGAGAACCGACTCGGAAGCATTGCCGACTCTATACAAGAAAAGAAATGGAAAAGTGCTCTCGAGCAGAGTCCAGAAGAGATGGTCTCTTCCTTGAATATGCTTTTGAGCGAAAGACATAAAGAGAAGCGGAAGTTAAAAGAGGCGTTAGAATCCCATCGAAAAATCGTTGGGGGATCGGCCTTAAACTTTGAGCAGTCGCTGCAATATCAAGAGCTTCTCAGAGAAGAAAAATTTAGACTCGATACCATCGAGACAATGGTGGAAGAAATCGAGGAAAAACTATTTGATTTAGAGGAATAATAGTGGAGCTTAGTGCTTTTGATTTAGATCACACCTTAATCCAGGGAAACGCAGGATCCCACTTTTGCCGTTTTCTTTATCGGCATAAAGCCCTTCCATTTTCCCTTGTGATCCAATCGGTGATTTATAAAATACGGCACCGTTTTTTCGGCATGACTTTGTCTGAGCTACATCACAGTATTTTCAATAAAATTCTCAGAGGAAAGCCATTTGAGCAGCTCGAAAAATATATCGACAAATTTGTTCATGAGATGGTCAATCGTTCTCTTTATCTTCCTGCCTTTGCAAGGCTAAAGAGAGCTCAGCAACTCGGCCACTACACAATGATACTGTCCAATTCCCCAAGTTTTCTTGTTCAAAGATTTGCCAAAGCCCTTGGTGTCAATGCCTATTATGCAACCGAGTATGCTCTCGATGAGCAGAACTGCTTTGCCAAAATCAAGCGGATCCTCGAAGGGAAAGACAAAGCCAGGCACATTCTTAAAATTGCGAAAAAATTGGGTATTTTCTTTGAGCAAATCACAGCCTACTCTGATAGCGTCCTCGATTTAGAATTTTTACAAGTTGCCGGTAAACCCATTGCCGTCAATCCGGATAAAAAACTGAGGGCCATTTCCATCAAAAATCAGTGGAGCATTATTTGAAGCATTGGGGTTTTTTTGGTGGGACATTCGATCCTATCCATTTTGGTCACCTCAATCTTGCAATTAACCTTCTAGAAGTACACAAACTCGATCATATCCTCTTTTCCCCAGCCAATTTTTCCCCAATGAAAGGGGATAACTTACCGACAGCCTCATCCAAAGACAGACTAGAGATGACAAAACTTGCTCTCGAGGGGATACCCGATTTCTCTCTTCTCGATTTAGAACTAGAGCGAGAAGGTCCCTCTTACACCATCGATACAATTAAAGAATTACTCCGCCATCATTCTGGAGTCCAATTTCATCTGATTCTTGGAGAAGATGTTTTAGAGGGACTGCCAAAATGGAGGCATGTGGAAGAATTGCTGACCCTAGCCCCCCCTTACATCGGTGCTCGTCCGGGGGCGAAACTGCCCAAACTGCCCCTTCCCATCGCCAAATGGGTCGATAGGGGAAGAAGCGATATTCCTAATATGGAGATCAGTAGTACCGAACTGCGAAAGCGCCTTATTCAAAAAAAGTATTGTGGCCATTTAATCCCAACCAAAGTTCTCGACTACATTCATGCCCATAGGTTATACTAAACGCTTATGCCGGATACTCAACTCAATTTTTTAACAACCGTCGCCCAAACCATTTATGACAAAAAGGGGATGAACATCCTCGCCCTCGACGTGCGCGGAGTCTCCACTCTCACCGATTACGTCTTGGTCGCCGAAGGATCGGTCGATCGTCATGTGATCGCAATTGCCCACGCCGTCATTGATGCCCTAAAAAAAGAAGGGGAGCGCCCTTTCCAAGTCGAGGGGTTGGAAACTGGCGATTGGGTCGTCATCGATTACCTCCAATACATGGTCCATATCTTTATGCCCGGCCTTAGGGAGAAATATCGTCTCGAAGAGCTTTTCCGCGATGGGAAAATCATCGATCTTCAAATAAAAACTTGAAACTTTGCATTTTTTTAGAAAATCAGCTATAATGGCGTCCCTATGGATAAGAAAAAACGTATCGTTGTTACTGGGATGGGACTCGTCTCATGTTTTGGATCTGATCTAGATCATTTCTATCAGTGTTTGCTAGAAGGAAAGAGTGGGATTCGCCCCATTGACAGATTTCCTGTCGAGGAATACCCTACCCGCTTTGCTGGTACTGTGACGGGTCTGAATGTCGAAGATTATATGGAGAAAAAGCAAGCCCGTCGCGTCGACCCTTATGTCCAATATACGATGGTTGCTGGTAAAAGGGCCCTTGAACATGCTGGCTTGAAGGGAGAGGCTCTAGATAAGCTCAAAAAAAATAAATGTGGGATTTTAATCGGATCTGGAATGGGCGGGATGTCTGTCTATTGCGATGGGGTCCAAACGGTTTTAGAAAAAGGTTTTAAGCGGCTAACTCCATTCTTTGTCCCCTACATCATCACGAATATGGGAGGAGCTCTCCTTGGTATCGACACCGGATTCATGGGACCCAACTATTCTGTTTCCACAGCCTGTGCAACAGCAAATTACTCGATCTATTTGGCAGCTGAACATATCCGAAAAGGGGTCGCCGATCTGATGGTTTGCGGCGGTGCTGAAGCCGCGGTCATTCCGGTGGGTCTTGCAGGCTTTGTTGCGATTAAAGCGCTGTCTACTCGCAATGATGCTCCTGAAAAAGCTTCGCGTCCTTGGGATAAAAATCGGGACGGTTTTGTCATGGGAGAAGGGGCCGGGGTGCTCGTCCTCGAAAGTCTCGAGCATGCCCTTGCCCGTGGAGCTCCTATCCTTGCAGAATATTTAGGCGGAGCGATCTCTTGCGATGCTTATCATATGACCGATCCTCCACAAGATGGTCGTGGCGTATGCCTCAGTATCGAAGAGGCTTTAAAAGATGCTGGAATCCCAAAAGAGCGGGTCAATTATATCAATGCCCATGCGACTTCCACCCTTGCTGGTGATACAGCTGAAGCTGCGGCAATCAAAGAGGCGTTTAAAGAACATGCCCCAAAGATTAAGATCAATGCGACAAAATCGATGACCGGTCACTGTCTTGGAGCAGCAGCTGGTATCGAAGCAGTCGCCACAATTAAAGCGATTCAAACTGGTAAACTGCATCCGACGATTAACTTGGAGGATCCTGAAGAGTGTGTCCAAGATCTCGATATCGTGCGGCAAGCACAAGATCATAAAATTGATGTGGCCCTCTCCAATTCATTTGGATTTGGCGGACACAATTCTTCTATTCTTTTTGCGCCGTACCGTCCATGATCAACGAAGAATCCTTTGGCATCATCCCTCTTCAAGCTGCGACAGATGGATGGATGGTGTTTCTTATTCAGCATCGAGGTGCAAATCACTGGGGTTTCCCAAAAGGGAAAGGGAATCCTGGAGAAAAACCTCTTGAGAGCGCTTCTCGTGAGCTTTTTGAGGAGACTGGGCTAAACGTTGAGAAGATCTTGCAGCAGGAGCCGTTCAGCGAAGAATATGCGTTCACTCGAAGAGGAAAGGTGGTGAATAAAAAAGTGTTCTATTTTCCAGCTGTTGTTTTTGGTGAGTTGAACCTTCAGGAAAATGAGATTCAAGATGGAAAATGGGTCCCTTTAGAAGAGGCAGAAGCCCACGTCACTTTTGAGGAATCCAAGAAGATTTGTAAAAAACTGGTGTTTTTTCTTTTAAGCAGCTAACATGGTTGTGAAAAGGAGGTTCTTCTATGGGTTATGTTCAAACCAGTTTAGTTAAAGATCAAAGTTTTTTAAGGAATCTTTTCATCGTACTCGCCACTAGCGCTGTCTTCGGGCTTGTTGCTTCGATTTCGATTCCACTTCCATTTACCCCTGTTCCGATTTCGTTCACAGCTCAACTCATTCTCCTTTTCTCAGTTCTACTGGGCAAGAGAGGAGCCTACGCTACATTTGCTTACCTTGCGCAAGGTGCAATCGGTCTTCCCGTTTTTGCAAACGGTGCATCTGGTATTGGCTGCTTCCTCGGCCCTACCGGGGGTTATCTGATTGGTTTTGCTGTGGCCTCTTACGTTGTTGCCGTATTTAGCGAAAGAATGAGAGAGAAGAGCGCGAGCAAAACTTTCGGATTAATGCTCGTTGGAAATGTGCTATTCTATGTTTTCGGACTTCCCCATCTCGCTCTGGTTGTTGGCGCTGAAAAAGCATTGATGTTTGGACTCTTTCCCTTCATTGCAACTGACATTCTCAAGTTGATTTTGGCTCAAAAAGCGCTGAAAGCATTGAAGTTTTTTGAATAAAATAAAAAAGACGCAAGAAAAAGTTTCTTGCGTCTTTACCTTTGTCTTAGATTTTTTGAGTATACATAGTTCTTCGGGCAACTTTGCCTGCTTTTCTATCCTCAGAAGGATTGGCTGATCCTTTAGTATACCCTTCGATCTTTGCTCGGCCACGAGTGAAGACTGCTCTTGCAGCGACCGATTTCGTGTCGGCGATATTAGTTTTCAATTCTGATGAGATTTTTTTCTTTGGTTCGGGGCCTCTTTCTGCTGCTCCTCTTCCTGGGGTCACTCCTCTTATCACCATAAAGCATCTCCTTGTGATGTGTTAATAAACCAGATCATCAATATCGGCATATTTTTATACAATCAAAAAGTTTACTTTATGAAAAATTAATGTTTCTTCTTTCGTTTTTTGCTTTCTGAACGTAGTAGGAGAGCGATTTGCTCAATTCGATTGCTAAAGCTCAAGCTAGTCCTTTTTTCTTTTTCTTTCTTTTTGGGGACTGCCTTTCTGAGCATTTGGGCAGTTTGCTCGATTATTGCGGTTAAAGAAAAGGGCTTTTTCTGGGGTCTTGCCATACTTCTTTGACTTATTCTGTTATGGAAAATAAGTCAAATCCTGATTAAAATGCGGGGTATGAAAGATTTCTATTTATACCCCCTCTATTGGATGACCCGTTTTATTTTCTGGCTCCGCTATAAGATCGAAGTTGTTGGTCTTGATAAAGTTGTCGAGTCGAAGAAGGATGGGATTTTGTTTTTACCCAATCACCCGGCTCTGATTGACCCCGTAATGGTCCTTTTGGCCCTTTGGCCAAAATTTCGCCCAAGGCCTCTAGCTCTAGAAGAGTATTACTTGCGTTTCAAATGGTTGCTTGACTGTGTCAATGTGGTCTGTATCCCATCGATGGATACGACTAATAAATGGAAAGCCCTTCAGATTGAAAAAGCAAAAGTGGGTATTGCTGAGCATTTAGCAAGTGGCGATAACTTCATGATCTATCCAGCAGGGCGCCTAAAGCGGGAAGCTGAAGAAAAGATCGGGGGAGCCTCCTTTGTTTTTGATTTATTGCGTATGAAACCTCAAACTCCTGTTGTTCTTGTCCGCACCACTGGACTTTGGGGGAGCACTTTTTCATGCGCTCCTACTAAAGAAAGTCCTAATTTAGAAAGCTTGCTCTTCGAAGGGTTGAAGACTCTATTGAAAAATGGGATTTTCTTTGCCCCTCGTCGTAAAGTGTTGATAGAACTAGAGTGGGCACCTGACAGCCTACCTCGAGGCAATGACAAGATGCAGCTCAATAAATGGCTAGAGGACTGGTATAATAAAAATGGGCCGGAGAAAGAGGTCTATGTTTCCCAGCTCTTTTGGAAAAAGAAGTTACCCGAAATCAAACAACCAAAACAGGTAAAGATTAGCCATGTTGCAACAGAGGAAGAGAAGCAGCATGAGATTTTAAATTTTTTAGCTGAAAAAACCCACAGACAAGTTTCAGAACTTCAGCCATCTATGCATCTCTCCAATGATCTTGGGCTTGATTCTCTCGATATTGGACAATTGAATGTCTTTTTAGAGGAGCGTTTCGATATCATTCCTCTTGGGTTAGGACAGCTGCAGACGATTAACGATCTGTTTGTCGCGGCCGAAGGGAAAAAAGAGGAAGAGATTCAGGGGTCTTTAGAGAAAAGTTCGATGTGGCCCGAAGAGAAAGATCGTTTAGATCCCCTAATTCCGGAAGGGAAGACGATTCAAGAGGTGTTTTTATACGCCTGTGATCGGATGAAGAATTCAGTAGCGTGCGGTGATCGGGTTTCTGGTGTGCTCAGGTATCGAAGGCTCAAGATGGGTGCGCTGATTCTTGCTGAGAAAATCAAGGAAATGCCTGGTGACAAAATCGGGATTTTACTCCCTTCATCAGTAGGAGCTTATATCTCTATCCTAGCAACGTTGCTGGCAGGAAAAATTCCGGTGATGCTCAACTGGACGACCGGTTTTAAGAATCTGGAATATGCTGTAGATCTTTGCAAAATCCAGAAGATTCTCAGTTCTTATAAGTTTTTAAGCCGTGCAGACACAGTTGAACTGGGCAGCACTGCCGGTCTGCTTGTGTTGCTTGAAGAGCTACGGACGACTATTTCTCTTGGACAGAAGCTTAAGGGGCTGTTTAGGAGTTTTTTATCGGCTTCAACATTGCTGAAAAAACTTAACCTCAAGACAAATGAAGAAGATCCTGCGGTGATTATTTTCACCAGCGGGACTGAGACTTTGCCAAAAGGGGTACCATTAAGCCATCGCAATTTGCTCACGAATCAAAAAGCTTCGCTTGCGCGGGTCGATATCAAGGCCGAGGACGTTTTCTATTCTGTCCTCCCCCCTTTCCACTCTTTTGGTTTCTCAGTTACAGGGCTTTTGCCTTTGCTTGCTGGAATTAAAACCTGTTTTGCTCCCGATCCGACGAAAAGCCGATCTATGGCCAGCGATATCCATGAATGGAGAGCAACTATTTTTTGCTGTGCTCCAAGTTTCATCAAAGCCCTTTTACATGTTTCAAAAGGGGCTCAGCTGAAAAGCTTGCGCCTAGTTGTTTCGGGCGCTGAAAAAGCGCCTCAAGAGATTTTTGATAATCTTAAAAAAAGGGGGATTGTCCCTCTAGAGGGTTATGGAATTTCGGAATGTAGTCCTGTTGTGACAACCGATCTTTATGGCAAGCCTCACAAAGGGGTCGGTTATCCGATTAATGATGTGAAATTGTGTGTCATCGATCCAGATACTGGGACGTTGTTGCCCCAAGGGAAAGAAGGGGAGGTTTGTATCAGTGGGCCTGGAGTTTTCAACGGGTATCTAGGTATAAAAAAAGATCCTTTCATCACGCTCGAAGGACAGAGATGGTACCGTTCTGGTGACCGTGGATATATCGATGTCGATGGGGCGCTTATTCTCACAGGAAGGATGACCCGTTTTGTGAAAATCGGTGGAGAAATGGTCAGTCTCGGAGGGTTAGAGCAAGATCTTCTCAAAATCTGTCATGAAAAGGGATGGTTGCCCACACAATCAGAGCTTCCACAACTGGCCGCTGGTGTGAAAGATCGGGAAGGGGAAAAGCCGCTGATTATCCTTTTCGCTGTCAAAGATCTCAACAGAGATGAGCTCAATAGGGCTCTTAAAGATATGGGGCACGGGGCAATCGTTAAAATTTATGAAGTGCGCAAGATCGCCGCTGTTCCTGTGACGGCAACTGGTAAAGTGAAATACCACGACCTCGATGAGATGATCAAAAATGGGGCTTAGATTATTCTGCCTATTTTTTCGAATGCTCTTTAGTCTCCGCTATCGGATTAAAATAGAGGGGCTAGAAAAGGTTACCCAGGCCAAAAAAAAGGGGATTTTATTTTTGCCTAATCATCCGGCTGAAATCGATCCGGTGATTCTCTGGCTCATTCTTGCACCCTATTTTAGACCCAGGCCGCTCGTTGTCGAAGAGTTCTTCTTCCAAAAGGGGATGCGTCGAGTCATGGATTTCATCGGTGCGATTCCTATTGTGACGACGATTTCGATGAATAAATGGAAAGAGCTGCAAATCGAAAAAACAAAAATGAAAATTATTGGGCAGCTTTCTCAGGGGGAAAACTGCATGATTTATCCGGCTGGCAGACTCAAGCGCTCCCCGGAAGAGCAAATTCGTGCTGCAGGCTTAGTTTATGATCTCATCAAGCTAAAACCTGATTGTCCGGTTGTCTTGATTCGAACAACGGGTTTGTGGGGCAGTACATTCTCTCGAGCTCCCACAAAAGTGAGCCCCGACTTTGGCAAGGTACTTTTGAACGGAATCAAAGCCCTTTTAAAAAATGGGATTTTCTTTATGCCCCGTCGAGAGGTCAGAGTCGAAATGGAATTTGCCCCTGCAGATTTTCCTCGTGGTGCCGAAAAGATGGAGTTCAATCGCTATCTAGAGAGCTGGTACAACCAAAGAGGGCCTGAGCCGGAAAAATATATTTCGTTTCTTTTCTGGAAACAGCAGCTGCCTGAGATCATCACAAGCGAGCAAGAGAGTCTAGAGCCGATCTCAATTTCAGAAGAAAAAAAACAGGAGATCCTCGCCCATCTTTCTAAGATGGCAAGGCGCCCAATCGCTGATCTTCATCCCTACCTCCATCTTTCCAACGATTTAGGGCTCGACTCGCTCGATATCGCGCAGCTGATTGTCTTTTTAGAAGATCGGTATGAAATTGGTCAAATCCCTCTCGGAGAGCTTAATAGAGTGGCCGATCTTTTTCGCGCTGCTGAAAGAAAAATCGAAGCGTCTGCCATATCGGAGAAAAAAAAGCGGTGGCCTGATGAAAAGAGCCGACCTGGGATCGAAATTCCCTCTGGAGAGACGATCCAAGAAGTATTTTTGAAAAGTTGCAAGAGGATGAAAAAGGCCATCGCCTGCGCTGATGCCACCGCTGGGCCGCTTAGCTATAGAAAGCTCAAACAAAGTGCCTTTGTCCTCTCATTAAAAATCCGGGAAATGCCTGGTGACAAGATTGGCATTTTATTGCCCTCTTCGGTTGGGGCTTATCTGACGTTCATGGCTACGCTTTTAGCCGGCAAAACCCCTGTTATGCTGAATTGGACGGCAGGATTCCGCAATTTGGAGTATGCAGCCGAAGCTTGCAATCTCAAGACGATTTTGAGCTCCTTTCGGTTTTTGAGTCGGGCCGATACGGTCGACCTAGGTCAGACAGACGATATTCTGGTCCTTCTTGAGGAGGTGCGTAGATCGATCTCGTTAAAAGACAAACTTCGTGGACTATTTTTAAGCCTTTTGCCTATCGCCAAAGGAAATGGAGAGAACACCGCGGTCATTCTCTTTACAAGCGGAACGGAAACCTTACCTAAAGGGGTTCCTCTGACCCATCGAAATGTGCTTTCTAATCATCGGGGAGTCATTGCGAGTTTGAAATTCTACCCATCTGATATTTCTTATGGCGTTTTGCCCCCTTTTCATTCCATGGGATTGTGTTTAACCGGTTTGTTGCCTTTGTTAATAGGAGTCAAATGTTGCTATGCTCCTGATCCGACAAACAGCCGCGCGCTTATCAATGATATCATGCACTACAGACCCACCCTTTTTGCCTGCGCTCCGAGTTTCGTCAGCTCGATGCTGCAGCTAGCAAAAGAAGAGGAGTTAAAAAGCTTGCGGATGGTGATGACCGGGGCCGATAAAGCGCCACAGAATTTGTATGATACTTTTAAGAGAAGAGGACAGACTTTTGTCGAAGGTTATGGGATATCGGAGTGTAGTCCACTTATCACCGTCACTCGCGAAGATACCCCCCCGGTGGGTGTTGGAAAACCTATTCCTGAGGTGAAGGTTGCGATCGTTGATCCAGAAAATGGACAGCTCCTCGAGCAGGGGCAAGAGGGAGAAGTGTGTATTGCCGGGCCAGGGGTATTCTCTGGATATCTCGGAATTAAAAGAGATCCTTTTCTTATCTTCGAAGGGGAAAAATGGTTCCGTTCAGGAGATCGAGGACGGCTGGAGAGGGATGGGTCGCTGATTTTATCCGGTCGTTTGAAGCGCTTTGTTAAGATTGGAGGGGAGATGGTCAGCCTGGGAGGGCTGGAAAAAGATCTCCTTGGAATCTGTCAAAAAAATGGGTGGTTACCGGTTTTAGAGGAGCCCCAATTAGCTGTTGCTGTTAAAGAAGGGGACAAGGCTAAGATCATCCTATACATTACCGCAGACGTTGATCGGGATAAGATCAATCGGGAACTTAAAGAATTTGGTCATGGAAGCATTGTCAAAATTGCTGAAGTGCGCAAAGTCGATGAGATTCCCTTGACTGGGACCGGTAAAGTTCAGTATCGTAGATTGGATGAGACTATATAACACGGAATCACGTCAGAAAGAAGAAATTGTCCCACTAAGAGACAACCAAATCCGGCTCTATACCTGTGGCCCGACAGTCTATAACTTTGCCCATATAGGAAACTTTCGTACCTATGTCTTTGAAGATTTGCTCCGCCGCGCGCTAAAATATTTTGGTTTTGAAGTGATCCAGGTGCAAAACATCACTGATATCGACGATAAGACCCTCGCAGGAGCCATCCACGAAAAGAAGAAACTGAGAGAATACACCGACCCGTACGCCAAAGCCTTTTTTGATGATCTCAATACTCTTCATATTGAACCTGCTGAACACTACCCCCATGCAACTGATTACATTCCCCAAATGATCGAGCTCATTCAAAAATTGGTTGATCGGGGGCTCGCTTACCGGGGGGCAGATGAGAGCATTTACTTTTCGATCCACAAATTTCCCGGCTATGGACGCCTTTCCCATCTCAATATGGATGAGCTGAAAGCGGGGGCCTCGCGCCGCGTCGGAACCGACGAATACGACAAAGAAAATGTCTCTGATTTCGTCCTATGGAAGGCCTACGATTATCAGCGCGACGGGGAGATTTTCTGGGAGAGTCCTTTTGGTAAAGGACGACCAGGTTGGCACATCGAATGTTCAGCGATGGCCATGAGTCTTCTGGGTGAAACGATTGATATCCATGTCGGCGGTGTCGACAACATGTTTCCCCACCATGAAAATGAAATCGCTCAATCGGAAGGCTGCAGCGGAAAGTGCTTTGTCAAGCATTGGCTCCATGCGGAACACCTGCTCGTCGATCATCGCAAAATGTCGAAGAGCCTCGGGAACTTCTATACTCTTCGAGATCTTCTCAAAAAGGGGTATACAGGGACAGAAGTGAGGATGCTGCTGCTGAGCGCCCATTATCGAACGCAGCTCAATTTTACGATGGAGGGGCTCGATGCAGCTCGGACAACCCGCGAGCGGCTATCCGATTTTGTAGATAGGCTAAAGAGCATTACCCAGAAGGAAAAGGGGGGGGAAATGGAGGGGCTCATTGCGACGAGCCGCAATGCCTTTAAAGACGCTCTGGCTGACGATCTGAACATCTCCCAAGCCTTTGCAGCTTTGTTCGAGTACGTTCGCAAAGTGAACCAACTCTGCGATAACGGTAAAGTTGGTGAAGAGGAAGCGCAAACGGCATTGAGATTTTTGAAGGAACTCGATCGGGTGCTTGCCATCATTCCTTTTGAACGGCAAGAACTAGAAATCCCCCAAGAGCTTACCGAAGCTTTAGAGAAAAGGGAAGAGGCGAGGAAAACTAAAAATTGGGCTGAAGCCGATAAGCAACGAGATGTGATTACAGCAGCTGGCTACTTAATCGAAGACACCCCTTCTGGCCCCCGATTAAAGAAAAAATGAGTCAAAGAAAGACGAGCAAAGAAGAGCATTACCTTTTGAAGCTCTATGAGCTGGCCTCTGCTAAAGGGGATCCGAAAGGCCAAGTCGATCGGCACGTAGTGGGGGAGGCAATAGGGGAGCATACCAAAGCAACAGACAATATCGTCCAGCTTCTGACCAAAAATAACCTAACGAAGAAAGAAGGCGATATTATGATCCATCTGACCGATTTTGGTCTAAAGTATGTAAAAGAAAATTTAATTTCTTGAATGCCTTCTAGGAGAGTGGTAAACTTGTCCCTATGTTAAAAACTGGTGCAATTATGCAGATTGATCGAGAAATATGGGAGCGTTACCCTCAGCTAAAAGTGGGAATTCTGATCGCCTACAATGTCAATAACAACATTCAAAATCCTGATGTTCTCAAGCATTTGCGTAAATGCGAGCACGACGCCAAAAATAAATATTCCCAGATCGATCTAGGAAATGTCGAAAAGTTGATTGACTGGCGTGAAGCCTACCGTTCTTTTGGCTACAAGCCTTCGTCTACTCGCTGCTCAGCTGAAGCTCTATTGCGACGGGCTCTGAAAGACAATCCGCTGCCCGACATTAATCCAATCGTTAATATCTACAACAGTATCTCTTTAAAACACACATTCCCTCTAGGTGCTGATGATCTCGATCGGCTAGAGGGACAGCTCCGTTTGACGCTAGCTAAGGGTGATGAGCGGTTCGTTGCTTTGGGAGGAGGAGAGGCTGAAATCGCCCTTCCTGGCGAAGTGATCTATCGCGATGACAAAGAAATCACCTGTAAAGCATGGAATTGGCGCGAATGTGATAAGACCAAGCTCACTGCCCAGACTAAAAACTGTGTCCTAGTGATTGAAGGGCTAGAGCATGCCCACTTAAGTGAAATGGCCTATGCTCTCAAAGAATTGAAAGAGCTGATCGAACGGTACTGCAGCGGCACATTTGAGATGTATCTCTTAGACGCTGAGCATCCGCTGATCGATCAAAACTCGAAGCTGGAAAATCGGACAATCCCTGTTGAAATTCGCAAACCTGAATACCAAAAGCACGAAGCCTTTATAACGCGCAAAGCCAAGTTGGATGAGATTCTGGAGATGGGGATGGACCCCTATCCACCAAAATTCGAGCCGACAAATAGTCTTGGAAATATTAGTGCCAAGTATGACGGCAGTGAAATTGGCACTTTTGAAGAGGCGCAAGAAGGCAAATCTGATCACGCTCGGATTGCTGGGCGTATTATCCTCTTTCGCCCAATGGGGACCAATATTTTTGCCCATCTTCTCGACGAAAACCACAAGATTCAGGTGCTTTTCAATCGAGATAATACAACCGTCAAAGGACTGCCATCTGATCAGTCGTCGATTAAATTTATCGAAAAGAAACTCGATTTGGGCGACATCATTGGTGTCGAGGGGAATCTTTTCCGGACTCAAAAAGGGGAGTTGACGCTCTACGCTAAAGAGGTCACGCTTCTTTGCAAATCGCTCCTTCCTTTGCCTGATAAGCATAAAGGAATTGTCGACAAAGGAACGCGCTATCGGAAGCGTTGGCTCGATCTGATCGTTCACGAGGATGTGGCTGCCCAATTGAGACTGAGGAGCCGAATCATCGCCTTTATTCGAAAATACTACGCAGAGCATGGCTTTTTGGAAGTAGAAACTCCTATTTTGCAGAATATATATGGTGGTGCCGCTGCTAAGCCTTTCATGACCCACCACAATGCACTATCTCAGGATATGTTCTGCCGCATCGCTCTTGAAATCGCCCTCAAAAAACTGGTTGTGGGAGGGATGAATCGGGTCTATGAAATCGGCAAGGTATTCCGCAATGAGGGGGTCGACCGGACCCACAATCCTGAATTCACCATGCTCGAAGCCTATGCAGCCTATTGGGACTACAACGATGTGATGGTCTTTACCGAAACGCTGTATGAGAGGCTGGCATTAGAGCTTTTCGGCACAACCACTATCGGAAAAAGGGAAGATAAGAAGGGCAATATCCATGAGATCAATGTCGGGGCCCCTTGGATTCGGATGACGATGAAACAGGCGATCAAGCACTATGGAAAAATTGATGTTGATCAGCTCACTGATGATCAGATGAAGGAAAAGCTTGAAGGCAAAGTTGAGCCTGAGAAAATGATCGATGTATCCCGCGGAATTCTCATCGCTCTGCTTTTCGAGGAATATGCCGAAGAGCATTTGATCCAGCCCCACCACATTACCGATCACCCGATCGAAACGACACCGTTATGTAAGTTGCATCGCGATCCGAAAATGCGTCAGGAACGTTTTGTTGAACGTTTTGAAAGCTTTATCCTAGGGATGGAGTGTTGCAATGCCTACACGGAGCTCAACGATCCCATCCTGCAGCGGGAGCTTCTCGAGCAGCAGGCCATGATGAAAGAGGCAGGCGATGCTGAAGCTAACCCCATGGATGAAGAATTCATTGAGGCGATTTGCCAAGGGATGCCCCCCACGGGTGGCCTTGGAATCGGAATAGACCGGCTCTGCATGCTCTTTACAGGGGTCCATTCCATCCGGGATGTGCTATTCTTCCCCGTGATGCGCCCTGAAGAGTAATTTAGAAGCAAAGACGCAAAGTAAGCAAAAAAAATAAACAAATTTTCTTTTTTTCTTTGCTTCGAAACTTTCTTACTTGACAATACCCGAGGCGACCAGCGCCTGATAGTGGGTGGGGTTTTTCTGGGAGAGGAACTCGATTAGCTTTGCCTTAATGGGGCGGCTGTAGTCGAGACCGAACCGCTGAATGAATTTGTTGATCGATTCTTCTGCTTGGGGGATTTTACTGGTACTTGTCACCATCAATTCGATTTCGGCAGTGCGGTAGATAAAATCATCGAAATAGGCCAGGTCGAGATCAATGGTAAATTCTTCAATCTGGTACTTGCGCCGCACGGTTTGGAAGGTGGCATAGGGAAAGATTTTCGCATTCGTAAGCGCTTTTGAGAGATCTTTTTCCTTTTCCAGACCGAGTTTACGGAGGATTTGCGCCTCATCGGTCACTTCTTCATACCGATCGATTTCCCCTTTTAGTCCGTTGATGCCCACTTTTAATTCGTAACGGCATTCCCGCTCGCGGAGCCAAATATCGCTTGTTGTGTAACGAAAATCGGAGGTGTCAAAATAGGTGTCAGTCAAGATCCGAGAACCCAGAAACGTCCCTACCCGCTCAATTGCTTTGAGGTCTGCTTCTTTTAAGGCTATTTTCTTTTCGACTTCGATCATGCGCAATATTATAGCGGGTCGGGGGATTTTTTCTTGAATATTTTTTTCATCTGGATGTAACATCTTCGATATCAAAACTAAAATGGAGGTAGAAAATGGCAGGTACAGAATCAGCTCGAGCGCCTGGAGCGCCCGGAGCATATGTTGAATTTTTAGGTCAGAGATATGACATCGGTCAATTCTTTGGAGGTAGAACTAAAGAAGAGAGTACACCTGAAGTGGTAGAGACGCAAGAAAAGGTGCGCGAAGATGCAGGGGAATTCTATATCATCGCACGCGATTTTTTTGTGGTGGATCTCAATGAGTTCACAGATAAATATCCTTTCATTTCTGCCGTTGCGACTGTGGCATGTGCTTTTTTTGCTTTGCCGAATATTCTCAGCTTTTCTCTTAACATTGTGACTGGAGTTTTTCTTGCGGTGTTATCCTATGGCTTAGGAAAAAGTCTGTGGCGAGTTGAAAATGTGACCAAGAGAATTTGGGCAAATGCCTGGAACGCAACTAAAATACCTGAAGAGTCTCTCAAAGCTGAAGAGGCGTCTGAAACAGACGAAGATGAAGAGCGACCTGTTAAAGCAAAAGCTCAAAAATAGGTGGTCAAGGGGTCGACATCCACTGCTAGTCGGATGTCCCCCTTCTTTCCAAATTGTGCTCTTAAGGTTTGCACCGCGCTCAAAACATTTTGGATCTTTTCTACTTTAATTAAGCATTGAAATCGATATTTTCCTTTAATTTTCGCGTAACCGCACGGGACAGCGGGATGGATTTCGACGTTTGAGGGGAGGCGGTCGATCAAAAGTTGCCTGAACTCTTTAGCCTGTTTTTCACAAAGGGCTTGGTCGCTACCAGAGAATGAGAATTTGATTAGGTGGGTGTACGGAGGGAAGGCAAAAAGCTCTCGCACTTGGATTTCTTCATCATAAAAGGCTTCGAAGTCTTGCTTGGCTGCATGGGCGATGATCGGGTGCTCGGGCAATTGGGTCTGGATGACGACCTCTCCGCGCAGATCGCCCCTTCCCGCACGCCCTGCTACTTGGGTCAGAAGCTGGAAGACGTTTTCGCTAGCCCTAAAATCGGGGATGTTGAGGCTTCCATCGAGGCCGATGACTCCGACGAGGGTGACAAGGGGGAAATGAAGCCCTTTGGCAATCATTTGTGTGCCGATTAGCACATCGGCTTTTCCAGAGCGAAATTCTTTGAAGATTTTTTCATGGCTCCCTTTATGGCGGGTGGTATCTGCGTCGAGACGTAGTGTCCGAATCGTGGGGAAGAGGGCATGGAGCGCCCGCTCTACCATTTCGGTCCCTGCCCCTTTGAATTTGAGTGGGCCATCGGCGTGACACTCTGGGCAACTTGAAGGGGGGATTTGCCGAAAATCGCACAGATGGCAAGCAAGGATTTTTTCGCCGAGATGATAGGTAAGGCTTAGCTCGCAATGGGGACAGCCGACTACATATGAGCAGAGGGGGCACTGGGCTGCGGTGTGATAACCCCGTCTATTGAGAAATAGAAGGGTTTGCTCTCCTTTCTCCAGCCGTTTTTTGATTCCGGTGAGCAGGTGATCGGAAAAGAGGGTGAATCCTTTGTTTTTTTCAAATTCGTGACGCATATCGACTACTTTCACGTCGGGCAGAACCGCTTTGTCGGCCCGATGAAGGAGGCGATGGAGTTGGTATTTGCCATTGACAGCATTAAAATAGCTCTCCAGGCTTGGGGTCGCGCTACCGAGTACAACAGGGCATTTGGTCAGCTGACCTCGTAGAACTGCTACATCGCGGGCATTATATTTCGGTGTTTCATCGCTCTGTTTATAGGAGGACTCGTGTTCTTCGTCGACAATGATCATTCCCAAATGGGGAACTGGGCTAAAAATAGCTGAGCGGGCGCCGATCACGATTGTTGCTTGTCTGCTGCGGATTTTATGCCAGGCGTCAAACCTTTCGCCACTGGAAAGGCGATGGTGGAGGATGGCGATTTTTTCGCCCCCAAAGCGCCCTTTAAACCGTTCAATGGTCTGCGAGGTGAGTGCAATCTCAGGAACCAGGTAGATGATCCCTTTTCCTTGTTTAAGCACATGGTCGATCGCCTGCAGATAGACTTCGGTTTTGCCGCTGCCCGTAACCCCGTGGATGAGGTGTGTTTGGAACGTGTCGCAAGTGCTTACGATCGCCTCTAGGGTCTGTTTCTGCTCGGGGTTTAAAGTTTTGGGTTTGGTGGGGAAAAACTCATGGTCAAAAATGGGTGACCGGTCGATCCGCACTTCCTGGATTTGGAGGACGCCTGCGGCTTGCAAGGTTTTGATCGGGCTTTGTGAAACGGCAGTTTTCTCGAGAATTTCGGTGAGGAAAAGTCCTTTGGGATGCTCTAGAAGTGCATCGAGAACTTTGGCTTGTGCGGCGTGTTTAAGGCGACTTTCCTCACAAAGGGCTCTCATTTTTTCCTGGGAAAGGAGTGGTTTAACGAAGCTTTGGATCTTATGTTTGCTCTTTTCATCCCGTATTGAAGGAATCAGAATGGTCTTGAGCACTTTACTTAAGGGAGCACTATAGTACCGTGCGATCCAGGTGGCCAATTTAAATAGTTCAGGACAAACAAGGGGTTCTTCGCCAAGGGGCTGGCAGAGAAATTTGACTTGAGAAAAGGAGCTATGATTTTTTAGAGCCAAAATGGTCCCTTTGGCAGTTTTACCACGTAGGGGGACTAGTACTCTCATTCCGATTTTAAGATGCTCCATTTCACTTGGAATAGCGTAATCGAGAGCCTCTTCAATCGAGTTATCTAAGATGACTTCGGCGAAAGATGTTGGCATATTGTGGACCAAAGCAATTTTTTCTGCTCGGTATTGTTCTGATAAGTGGCAATTGATTCAAGGAGAATTTTTCGCTTGGCAGGGAGGTCTCTTTGGGAAATGACCAGTTCAAATTGCTCCCAATTTTCCACATCTTTCTCCAGCATTTTGACAGGACAATGGAACTTTTCTATCGCATTTTTGAGGTTGCTTAGGAAGGGGATATCCTCTGGATTGGCAACCACGATCGCCACCCGCCGCATCACTGGGGTAGTCGGGACTAAATGCAGTTGGGGCAAATGCTTTTTGATTTTGTCCAGAAGCGGGGAGAGTTCTTTTTTCAGCTGCGCTGGGGGTGGGGGTGTTGCCTCTTTGGGCTGTAGTGGCATGGATTGTTTGGGGGGAAGAATGACTGGTTTTTGCGAAACAGGTTGGTTTTTTTTCTGAAGGTCTCGCCCCAAAAAAGCAAGGGTGTCTGTGACGAGTTGTAAAAGATCAGCGCTCATGACGGGATACTAAATGTTGGATTTCAGGAAGTAGGGCATGGAAACCACGATTTTTAAATTCTCGTTGCATGAGCTCGGCCATGTTTTTGAGCCCTTCTGGAGCCATTTTTTTCAAAAGGGTGGCTAGCTTTGCAAGCTCATCGATTTCTTCGTTGTGCTTGAGTAAAAACAAAAGCAAATGTTCGCTCTGATTGCAGGCAATCAAAAAGGGTTCAAGGAGCGTAAAGAGAAGATTGAGATCGACTAAGAGTTCAGTTTTGGAAATCGGCTTATTTTGCTCTTTCTGGTTAATGATTTTGCTCAGTATCTCACCAAGGGTTACTCGGAAAGCCTCCACTTCTTCAGGATAATCTGGAAAGGCGTGAGGGAGCAGTTCAGCATGTTCATTGATCTTGTTGAGACAACCGACCTCATAAGACCAGTCATAAGGGAAAAAACAGGCAGGGGAGGAGAAGACAAATTCTAGTGGATGATCCTTTTTATCGGCATCCATTGCATGAAAAAGCTCAGAAAGGATGAATTGAAGGAGCAATGGCTGGTTGTATCTGACGGTTTTGACCGATAAGGGTGAGTAAAGATAGATGTCTGAATAGGGCATATTTCACACTTAATCAAAGTTGCAAATTATTTTCCACTAAACAAAGCATCCAAATAGGATTCTTTGTCGAATGGAATCAGATCGTCAATTTTTTCCCCAACCCCGACCCATAGGACAGGAATCCCTAATTTTTTATAGATGCTCAAGGCGATTCCCCCTTTTGCGGAGCCATCGAGTTTGGCTAGGACTATTCCAGTTAGCGGGGTGAAGGTGTGGAAAACGTCTGCCTGATCGACTGCATTTTGTCCAGTTGTTGCGTCGAGCACAAGGAGGGTTTGGTGGGGCGCATCGGGGATCACTTTCTGGATCACTCGCTGCACTTTTTCTAACTCCCGCATCAGATCGGTTTTGTTTTGCAGTCGCCCGGCGGTATCGATGATTAGGGTGTCGATCCCTCTGGCTTTTGCAGCTGTGACAGCATCGAAAGCCACGGCGGCAGGATCGCCGCCAGGGGTCGATTTGATGATCGGAATCTTCAGCCTCTCAGCCCAGGTGGCTAGCTGGTCGATAGCAGCCGCACGAAAGGTATCGCCAGCTGCAAGCATCACTGATTGCCCCTCTTCCTTCAGGATATTTGCCAACTTGGCAATGCTGGTCGTTTTTCCGCTTCCGTTGACACCAACGATCAAAATCACTTGTGGAGTCCCTTTTTTTGGGGCCACTTTCGGGGGCACTTCCATCATTTCAAGGCAGCTGCTGCGTAGGAAGGAGAGGATCTCTTCTGTCGACGCCTCCCGGTTTTTCCTGAGGAAGAGCTTGGTCTGTGCGACGAGTTCTTCGGAGCAGGCGGTTCCTAGGTCTGCTTCGTAGAAAATTTGCTCAAGCGAGTCGAACGTCTCTTCATCAAATGGCTTCTGGAATAGGGTCATGATCCGCCCTGAAATGACGGAGCGGGTCTTTGAGAGGGCCTGACGGATCTTAGAGAAGCGGTCTTTTAAAAATTTAAACATATTGAACGAAATGCCATTCTATCACATATAGTGATTAATAGATAATGGAGAAGAGTCATGAACACCCACGAGTACCAAGCAAAAGAGATTTTAATGAAATATGGGATCCCGATCCCCGATTTTGGTGTCGCATCGAATGACAAAGAGGTCGATGAGGTGATCAAGGCCTTCCAACTAACCGAAGCGGTAATCAAAATCCAAGTACACGCGGGTGGACGGGGGAAAGCAGGTGGAGTTAAATTTGCCAAGAGCCCAAAGGAAATTCGAGAGATTGCTCGTCAGCTTCTTGGGATGAAAATGGTCAATAACCAAACAGGTCCACAAGGGGTCATTGCTCACCAAGTCCTCATCTCGCGTCCTGCTGATATCGAAAAGGAGTATTATATTGGGGCTATCATCGACCGTGACCGGGCTAGACCAGTCCTAATCGCCTCACCTGAAGGGGGAATGGAAATCGAGGAGATCGCCGCGAAGACCCCAGAGAAAATTTTGACGTTGCCAATTAGGCTAGATGGTTCGCTTAAACCTTATCATGCGATGCGTCTTTCCAATTTCATGGGGTGGAAAGGGGATCAGGCTAAGATGGGGAGAAAAATTGCCCAGGGGCTGGCAAAGGCTTTTATTGAGACAGACGCTTCATTACTCGAGATCAATCCGCTGATCACAACGCCGCAAGGGGAGCTCTATGCCCTTGATGCTAAGCTTTCTGTCGACGATAATGCGCTGTTTCGACAGCCCGAAATTGCCAGCTTCTACGACCCAACACAAGTATCCAAAAGTGAGGTGGCTGCTAAACAATTCGACTTGGCCTATATTGCCCTTGATGGAAATATCGGCTGTATGGTCAATGGCGCAGGGCTTGCGATGGCGACGATGGACATCATCCATTACTATGGTGGTCATCCTGCCAACTTTCTTGATGTCGGCGGCGGGGCTTCGAAAGAAAAAGTGGCCGAAGGATTTAAAATCATTCTCTCCGATCCGAAGGTGAAAGCGATTTTAGTCAATATTTTTGGAGGGATCATGGATTGTGCTATTCTCGCAGAAGGGATTATTGCGGCGGCGCGTGATTTTGCGATCAAAGTCCCTTTAGTTGTCCGAATGGAGGGGACGAATGTCGATCAAGGGAGAAAACTCTTGCGCGATTCGGGACTTG
The DNA here is from genome assembly GCA_018239985.1 of Verrucomicrobiota bacterium. GTDB lineage: Bacteria > Chlamydiota > Chlamydiia > Chlamydiales > Rhabdochlamydiaceae > Sacchariniichlamydia. Next base: position 29,902 of record JAFEGK010000017.1, read on the forward strand.
CGATCACAGCAGCAACCGGCCTTGCCGATGCTGCCGAAAAAGTTGTAGCGGCGGGGAAATAAGATGTCAATTTTAATTGGAAAGAAAACCAAAATCATCACCCAGGGGCTCACTGGGCAAGCGGGCCGCTTCCATACCGAGCAATCGATCGCTTACGGCTCCCATTATGTAGGAGGGGTCACTCCAGGGAAAGGGGGTGAGACCGTTTTGGATTTGCCGATTTTCGACACCGTCTACGAAGCAAAAAAAGCAACCAATTGCGACGCCTCATTGATTTTTGTCCCCGCGCCGTTTGCTGCAGATGCGATTTTAGAGGCTGAGGATGCCGGGATCGAACTCATCGTCTGCATCACCGAGGGGATTCCTGTGCGCGATATGCTTGAGGTTAGCCGCGTGATGAGCATGAGCAAAACATCCCGACTCATTGGCCCAAATTGTCCTGGCGTCATTACTGTGGGGGAATGTAAAATGGGGATCATGCCTGGATACATTCACAAAAAAGGGAAAGTGGGGATTGTCTCAAAATCGGGAACATTGACCTATGAAGCTGTTTGGCAAACATCTGAAATGGGGCTTGGACAGACCACCTGTGTAGGGATAGGCGGAGACCCGCTAAATGGGACTGACTTCATCGACGTCCTCGAGCTTTTCGAAAAAGATCCCGAGACAAAAGCGATTCTGCTCATCGGAGAAATCGGCGGCAGCGCTGAAGAACAAGCTGCTGAATGGATCAAAAAACATGGGACGAAACCGGTCGCTGCCTTCATCGCGGGCGTCACAGCTCCCCCAGGTAGAAGAATGGGACATGCTGGAGCAATCGTCTCTGGGGGACAGGGGACAGCGCAAGGAAAAATGGAAGCATTGAAAAAGGCGGGCGTTGTCGTTGCCCATTCTCCTGCGGAAATGGGGCTGGCTATGCAAAAAGCGATTGAAAGGACGAAAAAGTGATTCATATTCCTGGGAAAATTCCCATCACCATCCATTTCCTTTTTTGGATCACCGCAGCGCTGATCGGTTTTCTCAATAGTGGGACTTGGATGGGCACCTTGATTTGGATTTTTGTCATTTTGGTTTCTGTTCTTGTACACGAAATGGGACATGCGACCACTGCCCTCTTTTTCGGACTACAGCCTCGCATTGAACTTGTTGCCCTCGGAGGGCTTACCTATCATCAGGGAGATCGGCTTCCATTCTGGAAACAATTTTTCATCGTCCTCAATGGACCTCTTTTTGGTTTCCTCCTTTTTCTCCTCTCTTGGGGAGTGTTGAAATTTGGTACCCCTGAACCGGGACTTTGGATCAGTGTCGTCAAGCTCTTCTTTTGGGTTAACATTGTTTGGACTGTTTTAAATCTGATTCCCGTGATGCCACTTGACGGAGGTCAGCTTCTTCGCATCATCATGGAGTCGATTTTCGGGGTGAAAGGGTTTCGTTATAGTCTCGTGATCGGCATGGTGATCGCAGGCGTAATCAGCCTCGCTTTTTTTCTCTACCAGCAGTTTTTAATTGGAGCCCTCTTTTTTCTCTTCGCCTTTCAAAGTTGGGATATGTTCCGTCGCCTCAAATTGCTCTCGAATGAAGACAGGAGCGATCGGTTCAAAGAGGCCCTCACCGAGGCTGAACGGAACTTGCAAGAAGGAGAAAAAGATAAGGCCCTTTTTGCTTTTGAGCGGATCCGCACGGAAGCTAAAAAAGGGATGATCCATATGCTAGCGACTCAATATGTAGCCTATCTCAAATATGACCTTGGCAAAGTCAAAGATACCTACGATCTGCTTCTGCCATTACGATCGGAAATTTCCCCTGAATCCCTCTGTCTTTTACACAAGGCCGCTTATGAGGTAGGCGATTATTTTCTGGTTGAGCAGATTGGAGCCGACTGCTTCCAGCTGCTTCCAAGTAAAGAAATTGCTTTACGCAATGCGATGGCCTGCGCCGCCCAAGGCAAAGCAAAGCCCGCTGTCGGCTGGCTCGAAACCGCCTTCCAAGAAGGGCTCGAAGAGATCCCCACCATCGTCCAAGGGAAAGAATTTGATCCAATCAGAGAGTCCACTTATTTCCAGCAATTTATGAAAAACCACTCATAAATTTGAGTATAATCCAAACAATATGATATAATATCATATCTGTTTGGAGAAGCGTATGAGTGATGCTTTAAATAATTTCAATTTGATGGGCCCCGTTCGTATCATGGGGGGCATTGTAGCTCTGCAAGGAGCATACGATCTATGCGCGTCCGTTTGGAAGACAAATCCTGCTCAAAAAAAGATGCTCCAAAATCAAGGATTTGAAAATTTCATCGGAGGATCCATTGTTCTATTTGCCGCCACTAAAGCATCTCTCACAATCAGTCAAATCCCGCAATCTATTCAACACATTGTTGCGCGGAACGTAAAGCTGCTTTTAAGCGTCGGTAGCTTTGCGATGCTTGCTTATGGCATCGAACAAGTGTATCAGTCTCTCAAAGAATCAGATGAAAGAAAAAGCCACGAACTCTCAAAGAGCGGAATAGGACATGCTGCTTTTGGCACCGCAGGCCTTATTGCGCTGAAGCAATTAAGGCATATTTAAAAAATGGTTGATCTAAATAATTGTACATCTGCTGCTTCCGCAGCATTTTTAAATTGGGGCATCTATGACATCATAGACCGCAAAGGGCTAAAAGGAGCGGCGCTGAAAGTCTCCCTGGCGGTCGGAGCTTATGCGATCCGTGTGGGAATGCATCCACAAACTCCAGCCTCTATCCGAACCCATCTGCAAATCCTGGCCGCCACAACGGCGCTTTGCTCGGTTACTTCTGCCGCAGTCGATCTTTATCGAGGTCGGCTTGCCAAAACAACGTTCAAATTGGGTGTCGGTATCGTAGCCCTTACAGGGCTTTGCCTCTCGGTCATGCCGAAAGAAGAAGTCGCAACTCAGTTGTTAACTTACACAAAATTTGGGTGCTATGCCGGGGCAGCAATTCTCTCTGCATGGAGTCTGAAAGACCTATTCACAGGCTATCGAGCGAATGATGTAGAACTCCTCAAAGGGGGAATCGAAACTGCAGCAATTGTTGCCCCCGCACTAGGCGTTGCCCTTGCTCTGCGGGCATCAGGTTATTAACCTGAATTTTGGGTTTATTTGCCTGATATTTAAGTTCTTCCGGCATTTTTCTGACTTTTCGCCTCGGATATATCATCGTCCCGATATTTCCTTCGGCTCCAAAGTCAAAAAAATGCTCGGAATTTATACTGCGCCCACCCAAGTT